>NZ_JBEXYE010000011.1:0-281033 GCF_040630785.1 Nocardia sp. NPDC005746 | reverse complement strand
CGCTTCAGATGGGTCGTCGCACCTGACGACGAACCTGGTCTCGCCATCGTCGTCGAGATCGCCGAAGGCCAGGGACAACGCATGGTCACCTGGGTCGACCACGGCACAGTCATCACGCCCGGTGTGGTCGCGGAGATCATTCGCAAGGCTCTCCGCAACGGATGGACTCCGAAGCAGCGAAATCGACAGATTACCTACCGCGTTCAAGATGCCAAGTTCACAACCTGGCAATCTCTGGCACCATGAACCGCTCACTGCACTGAATTCGGCAGCAGCGGATGGTCTGTGGTGCACTAGGTTCCGACTGGCGTTGCCCCGCGTTGGCCGGTTCGGTCAGCGCGGCATGCGGCAGAATAGTGGGTTCGGTAGATCGGGCCTTGGTGGGCACGACCTGGCCGAGTCGCGGAGATGGTCTGCGGCCTCCTGTGCCGGGCTCGCCGTCGAGTAGTCCGTTGAGCCCGGCCGATCGGCGGATCGGCGGCTAGTTGTTGGCGCGTTGGATGGAGCGGCGGACCAGGCTGCGGATGCCGGGGAGTTGGACTGCGCGGAGCATTAGTTCGCCCGCCCACACATGTGTGCGTGACGGCGGGGCGAATCGGCTGATTCCCTTCCGCGCCAAGGCCTTTCGTTTGTTCACCTCCGGCCGCAATGTCGTCTCCCAGTGGTCGAGGGCGGCGGGAATGTCGTCGCCGTGTGCCGCTAGCGCGGTGCCGAGGCGGTCGGCGCCGTCGAGGGCGAGGGCGGCGCCGTAACCGGCGAATACCGTTACGCACCAGGCCGCGTCGCCGAGCAGGACGACTCGGCCCTGGCTCCAGCGGTCCATCACGATCTGGCCTACCGAGTCGAAGTACGCGGTGCCGGGCTCGGCGTCGAGCTGACGGAGTGCGTCGGCGACACCGCCGCCGAGATCCCCGAACGCTCGGGTGAGGGCGGGTGCGGCACCGAGAGAGAGTTCGGTGTCAGGGTCGGGGCAGCGGTAGGCGAAGAACGCCGAGGACCGTTCTGGTCCCAGGTTCATCACCGCGGCTGTACGTCCGGGGCCGATATACGTGGTGCCGAGTCCATCGGGCATGTGGGCGGGAGGTGTTTCCAGTGGAAATGCGCCGACCATATGGCCCAGGTCCACGAAATACTCGGACTCGGCACCGAATACGAGCTCTCGAACCCGGGAGTGCACGCCGTCGGCGCCGACGAGGAGTTCGGTGTGGAGGTGGGTGTCGTCGCTGAGGGTGACTTCGACCTCCTCAGGGGTCTGGGTAATGGCCCGCACCGTGGTGCCGAAACGGATATCGGCGAACTCGGCGACGGCGTCGTACAGTGCTGACTCCAGATCGCCGCGGAACAAGCTCAAGGTCCGACTCCCGACGGCGGCCTCGGTGACAGCGGCGGGAATCCTGAGTTTCTCGCGGCCGTCGGCGTGGACGAGGACCGAGGTGAAGAATCCGATATCGCGCGGGGTCAACGCCGGTAGCAGCCCGAGCCGCTCCGCAGCGGCATATCCGGGTCCGTGCAGGTTCAGCAGGTAACCGCTACTGCGGCGACTCGGCGCGTGTTCGACCACGACGACGTCCCAGCCCTGCTGATGCAATCGCAACGCGGCAGCCAAGCCGGCTATCCCTGCGCCGACGACCGTCGCCCGCCTGCCCGATGACTCAGCTTGCCGGCGCGCAGCGCTTTCGAAGGGTTCCATTGCGACTCCTCGGTTCGATGTGCTGTCGGCGAAACCATTTGAGAACTCTCGCCATGCGTCAACTAATAGTTGACCAACAGTCCATCGTCAACTATCAGTTGACGCACCGGCCCCGTCAGCCCTGGTGCCGAACCACCGGGATCAGCTGCACCTTCGACTCCTGCGCCTACGGTGTCGAATTGACCCGGCGCCCCTGAAAGTTGGGGCAACCCACAGTAGTGAAATCACTACGTTTCACTTACTGAGGTCGGTAGGGTTCGGCGACCCGGCACCACGGGCGCCCTCAACAGGAGAACGATGACCACGCATGAGCGCCGCGCCCGCCAAATCGGCTGGGGCATTACCGCAGTAGTCGCAGCCGCCATCACGACCGGCGTGCCCACCGCATCCGCCGATATGGTCAATTTCCATATCGCCGCGGAACCCACGGTTCGGGTGCGGGTCCGGCCGCCCGGACCCCCTCGCGTGCTGGACGACTACTCGTTCACGCTCGGCGACCTGAGTGACCCACGCCCGGTGCGGGCTTCCTCCTTCGACGACCTGGACGGCGAGAACTTCAGGGTCAGCGAGGTGCCGGGGCTCTCGCGGATCGAAGACATCGTCGAAACGGCCCGCACGCGCAGCGAGATCCCCGACGGGCAGGTCACCGCCGTCCTGGTGAGCCGCTTCGGCCGGGACATCCGCATGGTCGCCAATGTCGTCTCCGCGCGCTCGGAGGTGGTCGTCGAGTTCGACCGCGCCGGCGTATTCCTCCGAGCCCAGTAGGTGTAGGCGATGCCCCGTGTGATGGCAGCCCTGTCGACCGGCCTCGTCGTCGGCGCTTTCAGCATCGTCGTGCCCGTCGCCATCTGGCCCGGCGAAGCGAAACTCACCGCTCCCCTGTTCTGTTCGGCCCCGGCCACCGAACCCTTGGTCGTCTCCGACACCTTCCACGACTCCGAAGGCACCTCGACCAACTACACCCTGTACTGCGTGGGCGACCACGGCATTCTCACCAACGAGGGCTTCGCCCTCCCCATGGCGGTGATGCTCACCGCCCACGTCCTGATCGTCACGGCGTTGGTACTGCTCGCCACCGCGTTCAGAACCAAGGCGCAGCCCGCTCGCGACCGGCCGGATGGAGTGCACGACGCCATCGAACTCTGACCCAGTTCCGGCGCGGCATCAGGAGAACCTGCGGGCCTTGGTGGCGAGGGCGGCCCGACCCCGAGGGGTGATCCGGTAGCGGCCCCGGGGGCGGCTGGGGGTGATGAGGCCCCGGGATTCGAGGTGGGACAGGGCGGTTCGGGTGCGATGGCCGGTGAGGGTGGCCGACTGCTGGATTTGCGGAGCGGTGAGGGTGCGGTCCGGGTGCAGAGCGGTGAGGACCGCTATTTCGGCGGGGGTCACGGGGTCACCTCGGGGTGTGAGTGCGGTGGCGGCCGGTGAGATGGCCGAGTGGGCAAGGGATGTCGAGATGGCCGCCGCCGGTGAGGGACAGGCGGACGGTGTCGGTGCGGGACTCCCGCGACAGACGGTAGGAGTCCACGGCGGTGCGGGCGGTGATCGCGGTGCAGAGGGCGATGATGGCGAGCAGGGCCCATGCGTCCCAGGGCATTTCGACCTCCTTGTAGCGAATTCTTGGTTGACTCAACTGTGATCGCGCAGCCACCATTGCGGAAGAGCTTCAACGAATTGCGCCGGCGTTCCACGGCGGGCCGCCCCACGAAAGGCACTCCCCAGATAGAGAGGCTAACGAAATGGTCGGATCCACCATCCCCAAAAGGGCATTCGGTCGATTTCTGCGCGGACTTCGCGAGCATGTCGGGGCCTCATTGCTAACCGCCAGCCTGCAAATAGACACCTCCAAGCAAACGGTGGTTCGGTTGGAGGATGGGCTGCCGACCAAAATCACTACGCCACAGCTCAAATCACTCCTGGATCTGTACGAAGTCAGTCCCGAGGTCAGATTCGAAGCGCTCGAGATGTGGCAGGAGGTGCGGCAACAGGACAAGGCCGCCAAGCTACAGGGCACCTACAAGGGGTGGTGGCAGGCGTACGCCGATCAGTACGCTTCACATTTCGACCATTACCTGCGACTCGAAGCGACCAGTAATCACTGGATAAGCCACCAGCTCGTACACGTGCCGGGTCTGTTGCAGACTGCCGAATATCGCCGGAATATTATCAGAGCCGCGCACCCGAACCTGGCCGAGAGCGATATCGAGCGACGGTTGGAACTCGCGGCTCGACGGCAGGAACGCAGCGCCGAACCGGGATTCCGCATGGACGCGATCCTGTCGGAGGCGGTGCTGCGCCACCGACTCGGCGGCCCATCCGTCATGGCCGCCCAATTGCGCTACCTCGCCCAGATCGGTACGAGGGACAACGTCTCGATCCGCGTCGTGCCGTTCAGTTCGGACTCACATGCGGGCCACGGGATCCTGTCGTTCACGTTGCTCGAATTCCCGCCCCTGTCATGCCATTTGAAGGAGCCGCCATGCGTCTACATCGACGGCGCGGAAGGTGCGCTCTACCTCGAGAGCGACCGCGTCATCGAGCGGTTCAGGACCGCGATCTCGAGCCTCCAGCGAGTAGCGTTGAGCGAGAATGACACCAGAGCTCTGATGTCGGACATCGCGAAGGAGTACGCGGCGTGATAACCGATCAGTCGAATGCCAGATGGTTCAAGTCGTCCCACTCGGCCGACGCCAACGAGTGCGTCGAGGTCGCATTCCTCGATGACAGCGCCACCGCCGTCGGGGTGCGGGATTCCAAGGATCCGTCGGGCCCGATCCTCACCTTCTCCGGCCAGCAGTGGGATCGGTTCCTGGGCAGCGAAGTCTGGCGTCGTTAGTCGCGGCGCTGGGCTCGGCGCTCGGTTACTGTGCGGGAGATGAGCATCGAGTTTCTGTTGACGACGCTTGTCATTGTGGCGACGCCGGGTACCGGGGTGCTGTTCACGCTGGCCGCGGGGTTGGCGCGGGGCGTGCGGGCCAGTGTGATCGCGGCCTTCGGGTGCACACTGGGGATCGTGCCGCATATGGTGGCGGCCATCACCGGGCTGGCGGCGCTGCTCAACGCCAGTGCCGTGGCGTTTCAGACCTTGAAGTACCTGGGCGTGGCGTACCTGCTCTATATGGCCTGGAATACGCTGCGGGACAAGGAAGTTCTCGCCATCTCGGAGGAGGGTGCGGAGGCCGCGCCCACCGCCGGGCGGGTGATCGTGTCCGCCGTTCTGCTCAATGTGCTGAACCCGAAGCTGACGATCTTCTTCTTCGCGTTCCTGCCGCAGTTCGTGCCGAACGGTTCGACCGGCGCCACCGTGCGCATGCTCGAACTGAGCGGGCTGTTCATGCTCGCGACATTCGTGGTGTTCGCCGTGTACGGCGCCTTCGCGGCGGGGGTGCGCGGCCGCATCATTTCCCGCCCGGCGGTCATGACGTGGATGCGCCGCGTGTTCGGGGTCTCGTTCATCGCACTCGCGGGACGGCTGGCCGTGCAGAACCAATAGGTGTGAGCTGTGCGGACTCGGGGTGGAGGCCGATATCA
Organism: Nocardia sp. NPDC005746; assembly: GCF_040630785.1. Lineage (NCBI taxonomy): Bacteria > Bacillati > Actinomycetota > Actinomycetes > Mycobacteriales > Nocardiaceae > Nocardia > Nocardia sp. NPDC005746. Next base: position 275,812 of record NZ_JBEXYE010000011.1, on the reverse strand, counting down.
CCATCTGGAAATTTGCCCGCATCGCTGGGCGTTTGCCATGGTGTAGGTAGTCCCGATCAGGGGGCCCGGACGAGGGAGCCGTACCCGGCGTGCGACAAGACGGCCTTCGGAGGTTGTCATGTCGTGGCTGGTGCTGGTGGTGTCCGGGATTTTCGAAGCCGTGTGGGCTACCGCGCTCGGGAAGTCGGAGGGGTTCACCCGGCTCGGGCCGACCGCCGTGTTCGGCGTCGCCCTGGTGGTGAGTATGGCGGGGCTGGCGTACGCGATGCGCGGGCTGCCCGTGGGGACCGCTTATGCCGTCTGGGTGGGTATCGGGGCCGTGCTGACGGTCGTGTACTCGATGGCCACTGGGGAGGCCGCTGTCAGCGCGGTCAAGCTGGTGCTGCTCGGCGGGATCGTCGCCTGCGTGATGGGGTTGAAGTTGGTCGGGTAGACGGCTATTTGGCGGGGGCCAGTTTCACCGCGTCGGCGGGGATGGCGGGGACCGATTGGACCGTCTGGGTTTTGGCGGCGGGGTCGGGCAGTTGAAGTCGCCAGTCGTCGGAGACCCAGACGACGGTTTCGGCGGACGCGGTGATGCTGGCGTCGGAGTAAGTGGCGTAGACGGTGAGGTCGGCGCGGTCGGGGGTGTAGGCGGTGAGTTCGTAGGCGGCGATGTGGGGGGCCACGGTCTGGTTGGCGGGGGCGGTGATCGAGATCTGGGCTCGGGCCAGGACCCAGGAATCCTTGGCGGCGCCGGGGATCAGGGATATCGCGGCCACCTGGGGCCAGACGCCGTCGGGAGCCAGGGACAGGCGAGTGCTGTGGTTGATGGCAGCCAAGGCCGCGCCCTGGGGCGTGCGGGTGTAGCCCGCGGCGGTGGTACCGAGTTTGCTGGGGCCGTCGTGGCCACCGATGGGGAGTTGGACGCCCTGGTAGTTTTCCCAGCGCACGTCGGCGGGCGGGCGAGACGGATCCGCCGCCGCGGTGGTCGATTTGGCGGCGGGTTCGTCACTCAGACCGCAGGCAGAGACGGTGACGGCGGTCGCCGAGACGAGCAGGGCCACCACTGCGGCGGCGAAAGTTTGCGCGTGGTGTGCTGAATTGGCGCGCACGATGATTCCTCCCGGACAACCCGAGTACGGTCGAGAAGCGTTGCGGGGACGCGAGTTCGGCGGCCGCGCGGTCGGGCTCACTCTATGACGCGGGCGGGCCGGGCGGAGGGTCTAGCAGTGTTGATCCGTTCGGTTTAACAATTCGTCACTCCTGTCACGGAACCGGTTGCGGGGACCCACGATCCGGGTAACATCAGGGCCGCAACATGATCATCGCAGGTGGTGGGGTTGATGTTGGATCATCGGGACCTGGTTCCGGTGGGCCGCCTGTGTCATCTGCCAGTGGTGCGTAATGCCCTGGCGTTCGGGGGAATCGGGTCGCGAGCCCGCTGCTGTCCGTTCGGGGAAGGGGAACTGGGGAGATGAAGACCAAACGAACGTCGATCCTGTTGTCGATGCTGCCCATCGCGCTGGTCGCGGGCCAAGGGGTCGCCGTCGCAGCGCCGGGGCAACCGGGGCTCGCCGTGCCCGGAGACGGGCAGCCGGGATTGAGCACCCAGCCCCCACCGCCCGCGGCGCCCAGCCCGGCGGATTACATTCCCGACCCGCCCATCCCAGCCCCGAACCGGCCGCGGCCCAAGCAGCAGACGACGCCCTCGCCGCAGCAGAACACGATCATTCAGCCGCAGGCCACACAGCCGCAGGGCGACGAGCCGCAGGTGACACCGCCTCAGGCAGAACAGCCCTCGGCCAATGCGCCCGAGGTCATGCCTGCTGATCCGCATCAGCTTCGGTTGGGCAATAACAATGTCCAGCTTCCCGACTGGGTTGATACGAAGACCCGCAACAAAGTCCAGGCGTACGCCGACATGGCCGAGTGGCAGATTGCCGCCGCCTTCGACCGCCTGGGGTATTCGGAGGCCGAGTCGGATCGCTTGGCCGCATCGAGCGTCGTTGGGGCCGGGCTCGGACTGGCCGCAGGTGGCGCGGCGACGGTCGCCTTGGTACCTGCGGGTTGCGCTGTCGGCGCGGTCGTGGGAGCTGTCGCGGGCGGAGTCATCGCCGGTGTGCCAACCGCCGGAGTCGGCGCACCCGCAGGTGCGCTGGTGGGCGGAGTCACCGGCTGCCTCACAGGTGCGGCTGTCGTCGGAATTCCTGCAGTAGGCGTTGTCGGAACGCTCGGCGCGGTCCTGGCCGGAGCATTGGGCGGAGGCAACGCGAAGCAGCCCGAACCTGCTGCCCCGCCGCCGCTGATCGACACCGCCGCACAGGTGCCGGGTTCGGAACCTGCCGTGAGTTCGCCTGGGATGCAGCCGGTTTCGGCTGTCGTCGCACTGCCCGGCATTCCCGCGCCGATCGCGCAGGTGCTCGCGCCCGCGTTGCAGCAGCTCGGGGCGGCGATCGACCAGGTCGCGCCGATGGCTCAGGGGGCGGCTCCGGTTGTGCGGCAGGTCGCCACGGCGATCGAGCAGGTTGCGCCGGTGGCGCAGCAGGCGGTGCCCGCGGTGCAGGCGGTCGGGGCCGCGATCCAGCAGCAGGGGACGCCGGTCGCGCAGGCGGTGGCTCCGGTGCTGGAGCAGCCGGTGGTGCAGGCCGCGCCGGTGGTGCAGCAGGTGGTGGCCGATGCGGGACAGCAGGTTGTGGCGGCGGTGCCGCAGGCCGCGCCCGTGATGGAGCAGGTGGTGGAAGGTGTGAACGCGCAAGTCGATTCGTTCCGGGCCGCGGTGGCGCAGATGCCCGCGATCACCCCGGAAGCCTTCATCGCCGCCCTGCAGCCCGCCCCGCTGGGCGCGTGACCGCAACGACACGGATGACGCCGTGACCGCAGACGACAACGCCGGCAGCGACTGCGCCCCCGGCCCCCTACCCGCCCAGCATGAACCCCGCGCCGCCGACCCGGCCGCCGCGGCGCACCACCACGAGCCCGGCCCGGACCGGCCGGACAGCGATTTCCTGAGGCTCGAGGCCAGCGCGCCCGAGCTCCAACCGGTCTCGACCGCGCAGCCAGGCACCCACGCACGTCCAGAAACCACCACACCCCGAGCCGAACCCACCGCTCAGCAGGCGGGATCGGGACCAGCTGGGACTCACCAATCGCGGGCCGAGACCGCCTATGGGGCAGAATCCGGCTCGCGGCAAGCGGAATCCGGAACGGATCAGACCGAATCCGGTCCGCACCGAACTGAATCCGTTGCGCACCAGGCCGAATCCGCGACCACGCCCGGTTCAGACCAGACCGAATCCGCGGCCACGCCCGTTGCACACCGAGCCGAATCCGCGGCCACGCGGCGGGTGCCCAAGCCCGGCGCATCGCGGCATCGACGCGAACCGGAGCCGTCCCAGGATCAGGAGCCGGTGACCGAACCTGCGGTCCGTGGGGAATCGGTGGCGGGTGAAGGGGTTGGGCGGCGGCCGGTGATGCCGGAGATCGTGCCGGTCGGGGGCCTGCCGGAGGCCCGGACACAGCCGGTGGAGGTGGCGGGGTGGGCCTCGTGGCTGACGGAAGGTGCCGTCGCGGGGCCGGTTTCGGTGGGGCGGGATTCCAGGTGGGACGACGAGTGGCGGGCCGTGGAGGATCTGCGGGCCGAGGATCCGATGGCGGCGCTGGTGGACGAGGCGCGGCGGCGGTCGGTACAGACGCAGCGACGGATGCGGATCCGGGCACGCGCCCTGGCGATTGCCGGGGTTTCGCTGGCGCTCGTGGTGTTGGCGGGGATCGCGTGGCTGGTGTCGTCGGCCGGGGATTCGAGTGAGCCGCAGGCCGTTCCGGGGAACAGTGCGGGCAGCACGCCCGGGGGCCCGGCGGGGACCAGTACGGCGAGCGGGAATCAGCCGGGGCTGGCCGTGTGGTGCCGGGAGTCGGATACGCCGCAGCGGGTGAGCGGGGCCGGGGCCGGGAACCTCGACAGCGGGCCCGGGGTGATCATGCGGCTCGAATACGCGTGGTACGTCTTGCGAGACGCGGCGGCGGTGCGGTCGGTGCTCAGCGCCGATGCCCGCGTCGCGCCGGAACAGGCCACGCGCGACGCGATCTCGGCGACACCGGCCGGGACCCGGCACTGCGTGACCATCACCGAGGCCGACGCCGACCGGTGGAACGTCACCGTCGACGAGAAACACCCCGACGGCACCCAGACCTCGTGGCAGCAGGTCATCACCACCGCCACCCGCGACGGACGCACCAACATCACCTCGATCATCGCCGGAAGCCGGTGAGCCATGGTCGATATCGACGACCGGCTCCGGCCACCGCCCGGCCCCGGCGGCGACGGGGAGTCGTACGACAGTGACCTGATGCGGCCCGGCCCGGCCGGGTCACCCACCGATGCGGTGCCACTGCACGGCGGGCGCGGCCGACTCGTGCGAGCCGCGGTGCCCGCGGCGCTGGTGCTGGGCGGATCCGGGGCGTCGGGAGCCAGCACCACCGCGCTCGGATTGGCCGCCGCGGCCGCGGTGGACAGCGACGGCGACGTGTGGCCGGTCGTGGTGGACGCCACGCTCGGCGGCGGGGACGTGGCCTTGCGGGGATGCGATACCGCCGCACCCGTGAGCTCACTCCAGAATTGGCTCGGCACCCGCGATCCGGGGACGGCCGCCAGCGTCGGGGCCTGCTCGGGACAGACCTCCACCGGCGTACGGGTGCTGACCCGGACGCCGGACCCGTTGCCGCGCAGGGAATCCCTGACCTCGGTGGCCAGATATCTCGAAAATGCCGGACTACTGGGTGTTTTCGACGCCGGCGCGCCGGTCACCAGCCGGTTGGCCGCTCCCCTGCTGTCCGATCCCCGCGTCGGGCTGGTGATCACGGTGGCCGCACGGCCCGACGCCATCAACCGATTGCAGCCCGCGCTCGCCTGGCTGGACGAGAACTACAGCGAATTCGTCGTCGGTGACGCCGTCATCGTGCTCACCGAACAGGTGCCCGGCTCCGCCGCCACCGTCATCGACCACGTCCGCACCCACCTGGGCTCCTGGGTGCGCGCCGTCATCCAGATCCCCTTCGACCTGCACCTCGCCACCGGCGGCCCCATCTCCTGGCACCGGCTCGCCGCCGAAACCCGCGACGCCTACCTCACCCTGCTGGGAGCGCTGCGATGACCAGCACCCAGCTCCCAGGACCGGCGACACCCCGACCGTCCGCCTCGTGGCAACCCCGAGGGGCCGGAGCCTGGCGCACAGCCGCCACGCCCCCAGCCGACCCGAACCGGCCGCAAACACCCTCCGGCACAAACCAACCGGCCGCAAGTAGCCCGGCCGAGCGGCCCCCGAGCGAACCGATCCAGACACCCACGAGCCGCACACCGCGAACAACCCTGGTCAGCACCAACCCACCGCCCCCGGATGGCGCGACTCCAATCGTTGCCAGCGGCACGCCTCCAACAGTTCCGAACGCCACAACTCCAACTATTCCGAGCAGCACGAGCACGACGACTCCGAGCGGCACGAGGACGACGGCTCCGACCGGCACGAGGACGACGACTCCGCGCACCGCGAGCCTGACAATTCCAGGCAACGCAAGTAGGACAATCCCGGGCAGCGCGAACCCATCGGAACCGGACGACGGACAACACCATCCCCAGGGCGACGTCAGCGAGCGATCGCGCGGCCGCGACATGCTCTTCGAGGCTGTCGATCAGACTCCCCTGCCGACAGGCGTGCCCCCGGTCGCGATGTGGCATCGGGCCGTACCGAACCGGCCGCCCCGGCCACCGCTGCTGTGGCTGGTCGGCGTGCACGGCGGGGCGGGAGTCAGCAGTCTCGCGGCCAGTCTGCGCTGGGCCGGGGATGCCGGGCAGCGGTGGCCCGCACGGATCGGCGCCGGCGCGGACATGGATTCGCCGCTGGTGGTGCTGGTCGGGCGGAGTCATCTGCGCGGGGTCAACGCGTTGCACCGCGCGCTGCTCGCGCATCAGGCGCGGGCGACGCCCGCCGGGAGCGCGGTCGTCGGGGTGCTGACGGTGGCGGATTCGGCTCGGCCGCTGCCGGTTCCGGTCGTGCAACGGCGCGAGGAGATGGAAGGACTGGCCATCGAGCTGGGCGCCCGCACCTGGCGGCTCGGGTGGCTCGAACCATGGCGGGCGCTGGAACCGTACGAGATGGCGGCCTGGGATCCCGCCGCCGGGGTGTCGCCGATGGAAGAAGGCGATCCCACCCGCACTCCCCCGCAACCGGTTCGGCTCCTGGCCGAGCAGATCCTCACCGCGGCACGCATAGCCGGGACCCGGATCACCGAACGCGCGCAACACGGCGCGGACCCAGTCGGCCCATAACCTGAACGAGGTGCGTCGTGCATCGACAACTGCTGTCCACCCGATGGTTCCGAAGCGCGGCGCTGCTCACCGCCGCCGTCTGCGTGGTGGGGAGCGCGGCCGCCGTGCCCGGCGTGTTCGACCTCGCCGTGGCCCACGGCGGCCCGCCCGACACCACGGTGCCCATCGACAAATGCCCGGCCCTGTACGCGCTCGGCATCCAGGGCACCGGCGAATCCTCCCCCGACGCCGCCGTCACCACCGACACCGGGATGCTGTCGGAAGTGTTCCGGCCCATGATGGCCGACGCCGGGGACGGCCTCGCCGACCGCGCCTACGTGCCCTACGAGGCGTCCTTCGGCGGCGTGGTCGCCGTCTCCAAGACCACCTACAGCCAGTCGGTGACCGGCGGCCTGGAACGACTGCGGTCCATGGCGAAACAGATCACCGACCGGTGCCCGAACACGCGGCTCGCCATCGCCGGATACTCGCAGGGCGCGCACGTGGCCTCGGTGTTCGCGCAGGAGGTCGGGGCGGGCAAGGGGACCGTGCCCGCCGAGAAGGTCGCGGCCGTCGCCCTGTTCGGCGACCCGAACCGCAACGCCAACGCGCCGCTGTTCCCCGGCAAACCGGATCAGAAACTGCCCACCGCCGCACCCGGAACCGACGGGAAAACGGTTGCCGGGCTGGGTGATCCGCCCGCCACCAAGACCGCCTCCGGTGCGGGCATCGCACCCGACTCCGGCACCCTGGAGAACTTCGGGTCGCTGGTCGGGCGGGTCGCCGAATTCTGCACCGAAGGCGACCTGGCCTGCGACACACCCGTCGGCGCGCCGCTGGTGCGGACCGTCGCCAATATCGCCGGGCAGGTGGAGCTTTCGGCCGGAGACCCGATCGGATCGCTGAAGTCGATCGCGGAGGCGCTGGCCTTCACCTCCATCAAGACCGCCACCTCCGTGGTGAACAAAGACCTGTCGGGGACCTCGCTCACCGATATGTCGTACCAGCCGCAGAAATCCATCTCACAGCGCATCGCCGACGCCTCCAACCCTAACACCCAGGTCGACATCCCCGGCGCGTTCCAGGCGCTGCTGAAGGTCGGCACCATCGCCATCAACTCCATCGTGGCCGTGGTGAAAGACATTCTCACGCCGGGCAATATCGCCGAGATCGCCACCGCCGGACTCGCGAATCCGATCGCCGGACTGGCCGTGTTCGGGGCGAAACTGGTCGGGGCCGCGGCCAACCTGGTGCCGCCCACCACCATCAGCAGACTCACCACGCAGGCGTTCTCCGCCGTCACCCAGAACGTCACCGACAACAAGGATCTGCTCGACATCACCACGTGGGTGCGGTACTGGGACACCGCGCAGAAGCACGACTACACCCACGCCCAGGGCGCGGGATTCGGGGCCAGCCCGACCGACTGGGTGGGACGGTGGTTCGCTGCCGTCGCGCACGATCTGTCCGGAGCCGCGACACCCGGGGCCACACCGCGCGGCGGTAGCGACAAACCCAGCGTGGGAATGGATTTCGCGGGCACCACCACCGCGACCACCGCGGTCGCGCCGGGCGGGCAGTTCCCGCTCGGCGGGGCCACCACGCCGTCGAGCGGGGCGGCCACCACCGTGCCGAGCGGCCTGCTCACCACGACGCCGAGCAGCGGGGCTCCACTGATTCCCAACCTCATCCCGCAGGCGACGCCATGAGCACCACCGAATCAGGATCGCGGACAATGGGTCCGGGGGCGGAACCGCCCACCCCCGCGACCGAGGGCGCGTACACCGGCAGCTGGGCCGACTGGATCACCGGCGCGAGCGGGCCGCCGCCGCGGGACGAGTATGCGGGGTCGACGCGCGGGCACGACGTCTACAACGCCTACGACGACGATCCCGACGACGGATACGACGAGTTCTACGACGACGAGACCGGGGACTACGAGGCCGCGGAATACGAGGCGCGGCACCGAGCCGAACACAGCATGACCGACAACCGTTCAGCCCATGGACGATCCGATGTCTGGACCGCGGACGACGTCTCCCCGGCGCGGACAGGCGGTGGGCCGTCGCACGCGAGGAGTGCGGAGCCGCCACGGACCTGGGAGAGCGAGCCTGCCTCGCGGTACCGGGCGGCGCACCCGGCATCGCAGGTACACCAGCCGTCCGCGCACCCGGCGTCGTCAGCACACCAGCCGTCAACGCATCCGACACCGTCGTCCCGTGAGGCCGCCGCGCACCGCACCCGGACCGCACACGATTCCCCTCGTGCCCAGGCGGTGTACGACTCCCTGCAGGATCGGGCGTCGAGTGACTTCACCCCACCCCGCGAGCGCGGATCCTCGGAATGGGGGTTCCCGGACGAACGCCGACCGCTGAAGCGAGCGCCCCACCCGACCCGATCGGGGCCGCGATTCCGGTTCCCCGCCACCGGCGAACGCGGGTGGGCGGTCCCGGTGCTGGGCGCACTGGCCGCGATCGTGGTCACGGCGGCGATCGCCGTGCAGATCGCCAAGGTCGGCGAGGGCGACGACCAGCGCGCGAAGGCCGCGGCCACCACGCCCGCGGCGGCACCGGTCGCCGACGCTCCCGCCACGACCGCCGCCACCGATCAACCCGTGTCCGGGCTCCCCGCCAACCTGTGCCCCAACGAGGCCAAGGGCGGCACCGTCCGCGGCAACGGGCCGGGCAGCACGCGGTCCGGACCGGAGGCGATCCTCGCACTCCAGAACCGGTATTACGTCGACCGATCCGGCAAGGCCGTGCGCGAGATGTACGCACCCGACGCACCCGCGCCGTCCATCGAACAGATCCAGGCGGGCATCGACTCCATACCGGTCGGCACCACCTACTGCGTGCAGATCATGCCCGGGCCGTTCGACGGCCAGCACGTCATGGTCGTCACCGAGCAGCATCCCGACGCCACCAAACGCACCTGGGCCCCGCAACTGGTCATCACCACGCAGTTCGGCGGCGCGACCCTCATCTCGGCACTGGTCCCGATGAGCGAGGACACCCCGAAATAGCCGGTACGACCCGGCCCGGAAGGCGAGGTGGCACGCAGGGGTACTCAGGGTTTGCCACGGCGTTTTGGAATTGGCGCGCCGGTGGGCTAATGTTCTCTCTCGCAGCCGGACGGGCGGAGACGCCGGAACGGAAGCGATGCGGATGTAGCGCAGCTGGTAGCGCATCACCTTGCCAAGGTGAGGGTCGCGAGTTCGAATCTCGTCATCCGCTCAACATGACAACGAAAGTTGTTCTCGCGCAGTAGATCTGGCGCACATTCCCGGGCATGTCGGCGCGAATTCGCGGTACCTTTGCAGGGTGACCATGTTGCTCAGCGCCTTCCACGACACTGTGCTCTCCCAGTATGACCTCGTGTCTGCCCCACTCGCCCAGCTCGGTAACCCGACCCCGGAGACTCCCCCGGTCGCGGACAAACTCATGAAGCTGGTTCGCTACTTCACCTGGTTCGTGCTGCTGTCGGGCGTCATGGCCATCACCTACGCCGGCGGCCGGTTCGCCTGGGAGAAGTGGTCGGGCAGCGGGCTCGCCTCGCCGAAGATGGTGGCCGGCGCGATGATCGGCGGCATCGTCGCCACCAGCGCGGGCACCATCATGAACGCCGTCCTCTGACCCTCCCGCGCGTACAGCGCCGACTGTCGGTGGCCCCGGCTACGCTCGTCGAACAGACTGGCGAACACGGGTAGGGGCCGCCTTGACGACGAGCGACACACGCACCGCGCGCACCTTGTTGCGCGACGACCCGGCAGACGGGGTCGACTTCGGGCTGGAGCACGTCCACGAAGTCCTGGCGGGCCTCGCCGCCGAGGTGGCGGCCGACCGGCCCCGCGATGCCGAACTCATCACCTGCCGACTCGGACTCGACGGCGAGAACCCCGAAACGCTGACCCTGCTCGGCGCGCGCTTCGGGGTCTCGCGCGACCGGGCCCGCCAGCTCTACACCCGCGCGGTCGGCGCCATGCTGCGTCAGACCCTCGCCACCGGCCAGCCCGACCTGTCGGTATTCGCACAGCGCTACCCCGTCGGCCACGGCGACGAACGCCTCGTGCGCGCCCTGCTCGCCGAAACCTATGCCACCGACGGCGATATCGCCGCCCAGGACTGGGCCTACCTGAAACTCCGCCTCGCCGGACACGACCTCCAGGACGCGAAACGCCTGGCGGGCTTCGTGTTCCAGCGCATCGCGGGCTGGCAGCAGAAGGGGCGCTGGCACCTGCTGCCCACGTCGGGGCAGGACGGGGCCGGCGTAGCGCGCCACGCACCCGGCACCGCGGGCGATGCCACGGCCGACGTAACCGACCGCCACACAACCAGCGCCGCAGGCGATCCCGCGATCACCCCGGCCGCACGACGCGCATCGGGCACCTCGGCGGATCCCTCGGCCACGGTTGCCACGCGACGGGTCCCCGGCGCCGACGGGGCCGCCGCGGTCACGACCGCCGATGCGGGAGACGACATCTGGGCTCCGTGGCTGCGCCGCGTCGAATGGCCCGAGGGCGGGAGCTCCGAGCCGCTGCCCACCCTCCCGGCGGGCCGCCTCGACTACGACGACGACAGCCGCGGCCACATGTTCTCCGAAAAGCTCGGCCGCGAAGTCACTTTCGACACCGCGTTGCAGGCCCGCCTGCTGCGCCTACTCGACACCAGCCCGGTAGTCGAGACCTTCCGCGAACTCCCGGTCGCCGTCACCTACGACCTCGACGGCAGCGAGCGCGTCCACTACCCCACGGCCGCAGCCACCTTCACCGACGGCCGCACCGTCCTCATCGACGTCTCCCCCCTCGCCCACACGGCCTTGCACCCTCAGCGCACCCGAGCCGCCGCCTCCCGCGCGGCCGCCTTCACCCGCGGCTGGGGCTGGCTCACCTGGACCGGTAGCCGCCAGGGCCTCCCAGAACTGCTGTCCCGCAAGGTGGACACCCACCACGAGTCCACCCTGCTGAGCCGCCTCTCCCAAGGCCCTCTCACCTGGCCCGCCCTCGACACCTTCCGCACCGAGAGCGGACTCACCCTCCTCGACCTCGCCGCCCTGGTCCACCGCCACGACTGGCAGTGGCACCGAGGCCCCTTCCGTCTCACCCGCTGACCACCGAGATCAGGGAGCATTCACCGAGGAATCTCGCCCGATTCCCGGCCAGGACCGCTCCGTGATCTTGGTACGGACCGCGCCGGTCGCAACTGTGACCGCTGCCGGTACGGAAACACGAAGCGGCGCACCGTGATCAAGCGGATGCAACCCGCGCCTGGTCACGGCGGCAGCCGAGGGCATGAGGCCGCCCGAGTGATCGTGAACCTGGCAGGTCGGACGGGCTTGACGGCAGCGGCTCCCGACGCCCCGGCCGGTATCAGCACACCTCTCGCCGATAACCGCGCGCCTCCAGAACGCTGATCGGATGTCTCGACGGCGGCGAGCAGGTGCGCGATCACGGGGTGGCGGTCCCGAACCAGCGGGACAGCGCCATCAGGAGGTCTTGTTGGTCCGAGCCCGCCCAGGCTATGTGGCCGTCGGGGCGGAGCAGGAGGGCCGGCGCGGCGAGTTGGTCGCTGATGTCGACCACGTGGTCGACTCGGTCGGACCAGCCGGTGATCGAGAGCGTGCCGGTTTGGTCGAGGAGGAGGCCGCGGGCCTGGTGCATGTGTTCGTAGAGGCGGCCGTTCTTCAGGGGCACGTCGCGTTGGCGACGGCCGATCAGGTCGTCGGCGGAGCCGAGGTCGTAGCGGATGTTGAGGGCGGTGACCTTTTCGATCAGGTAGCGGTGGACGTCCTCGATCTCCATGAGTTCGGTCAGGATGCGGCGGATGGCTTGCTGGCCGGGTTCGAGCGAGGTCAGTTCGCTGGAGGCGCGGGCGGTGGTGAGGACGTCGGCGGCCACGGGGCGGCGTTCGGATTCGTAGGTGTCGAGGAGATCGGCCGGGGCCCAGCCGGATACGGCGGCGGCCAGTTTCCAGCCGAGGTTCACCGCGTCCTGGACGCCCAGGTTCAGGCCCTGGCCACCGTTCGGGGGGTGGATGTGGGCGGCGTCGCCCGCGAGGAAGACGCGGTCCACGCGATAGCGGTCGGCGAGGCGGGTGGCATCGCCGAAACGGGACAGCCAGCGCGGGGAATGGGCTCCGAAATCGGTGCCCGCCAGAGCGCGAACCTGGCGGGTGAGGTCGTCGAGGGTGGGCGGGGTGTCACCGTCCTCGGCGATGCCGTCAGCGGGGGCTCCGAGGCGGTAGACGCCATTGCCGAGCGGGACCGCGCCGAAACGGCGGTGGGTCTTGTGGACCTCCATGACCGTCGCCATCACCTCGTCCTGCGGGGCGGTGAGTTCGACCTCACCGAGCAGGGTTTCGAAGCGGGCCGCTTCGCCCGGGAAGTCGACGCCCACCAGTTTGCGGATGGTGGAGCGGCCGCCGTCACTGCCGACCAGGTAGCGCGAGCGCACTGTGGAACCGTCAGCCAGTTCGGCCGTGACACCCGTGGCGTCCTGGGTCAGCCCGGTCACCAGCGCGCCGTAGCGGATCTCGGCGCCGAGCTCGACCGCCCACTCGGCCAGCAGGCGATCGGTGATCGGCTGCGGCAGGCCGACAACGAACGGGAACGAGCTGTCCAATGTCAACGGCTTCGACGGGACGATCCCGGCGAAGAACGCGCTCGGGTCGTGCTGCTTGCCCAGCGCCACGAACCGATCCGCGACCCCGCGCTGATCGAGCACCTCCAGACTGCGCGCGTGCATCCCCATCGCCCGCACCACCTTGGTCGGCTCCGGATCGCGCTCCAGCACGACCACCGCGACCCCGCGCAACCGCAGCTCCGCGGCCAGCATCAACCCCGTCGGCCCGGCCCCGACAATAGTCACATCGACCATGAACGCCCTCCTGATTTCCGCAGGTCATCGCCTTACGGTCGACGATTCTGCGGTATACCCGGGGCCTTGCCGCAAGCCCCCCACTGCGATATACGTTGAAGGGGGAGGGAAATTCGAACGCGATCGTCTACTTCAGGACGAGTCCCGCGGCGATGAACGTCACGATCACCATGACCGCGAACCAGGTGATCAGCTGCCAGTGCATGATCGCCGACTTCTGGGCCGCGACCGTCAAGCGCAAGGTGGCGTCCACACGATTGTGGTCGGCGATGCGGCGACGGGTCTGAGCCAGGTCGTCGGCCTGCTGCTGAGCCGCGATCTCGGCGCGCTCCAGGCGGTGGGTCAGGCGCAGCAGCTGTTTGGACTTGTCGCGGGTGGCCTTGCGGGCCAGCGCCAGCGCGGTGCGCTGATTGGTGAGTTCCTGACGCTGGCGTGCGATGACCGCGGCCTGCGTGCGGGTGTGGCGCTCCCAGTCGGTCACTGTCGCCCATCCTCCCGTGTGTTCGTCACGGCAGCCGAACGCTATCTCGGCGGCCACCCAGCCCGTCACGAATTCGTCCAGTTCGCATGAGGTTTGGCGGGCCGACACTACACCGCCCGGCCCGGCGGTCAGCAACCCGCCGGTCACCCGGTACTCGCGGCCCTCAGCCGCGAAATCGTCGAGGCCCAGCGCGGGCAGCTGCGCGGTCCAGAACCCCGGGGGGCAGATCCAGAGGACTTCACCGCACCCGCCGGTCCGCAGCTCGGCCGTGATCAACCGGGCACGCGTCAATTCCGGTGGCGCACTGGATACCTCGATGGCACAGGTGCGATCACCCTTGCGCCACAACACATCCACGGTATGCGCGCCGACCATCGTACCCAGGCGCACCTCCTCGGCTCCGGCCGCGAGCAGCTGCCCGCGCAACCAGAACTCCAGCCGTCGTACATCCTGACGGCAGTCCGCGCAGTCGGATTCCCGGCACCGCTCCCCCGCCGCATGACCCTTGCCCGCGGCACGACCCTTACCCGCCGCGGCCGGCGAATCCGATACCGCCGCCGCGGGATTCACGCGCAAGACCGGGTCGGCCAGAGCCACCGCCCGGTCGCGCGGACCATCCGCTCGCCTCATGCTCACAAGATCACCCCAGCCACCACACTCACCGCAGGGGCCGCTCCCGCCTCATCGGAAACCACCAGCCCTAGCTGTCACTTCCAGAGTGCCGCAGCGCATGCACCTACCGGCAGCAAAGCGACCAGATTCGTTACGCAACCGCGAGCCGCGTGTGATCAAGCGCGTCGCGGTTCGTAACCGTCGACCGCAATGCCGAGACCGATCTTCACGCCATGACCATAGTCGTGACCGGCCACGCCCCGATCGGTCCGTCCGCGATGCCCCCGGCGCTGTCCGGGATGCCCGCTCACGCCCCCGCCGCTACTCTTTCGAAATGCTCCCGCCGCAGTCCCCGAACCCGCAGCTCAGCGCACTACACCCCACCCTGAGGGCGGCGCGCGCCGCCAACTCGGTGGCGTTCGCGCTGCAGGGGTTCTTCCTGGCCGTCATCCTCACCGAACTTCCGCAGCAGAAGGACAAATTCGGGCTCACCGACGGCCTGATCGTGGCCTCGGTCGCGATGATCTCGCTGCTCGCCGGGGCCGGCAGCATCACCGCCGAGCGGATCGCGCTGCGCTGGTCGAGCCGGACCGCGCTGCGGATCGGGCTGGCATTGATCGCGGTGGCGGGCGTGGCGATCGCGGTTTCGCCGAACAAGATCGCGCTCTTCGCGGCGCTCGCGGTGTACGGCATCGCACTGGGCATCGTCGACGCCGGAACGAACATGCAGGCGGTGTTCATTCAGCACGGCTATGGCCGCTTCGTGCTCGTCTCGTTCTACGCGGCCTGGAGCGCGGGATCGATCGCGGGCGCGCTGCTGGTATCGGCGTTCGAGACGCTGCACGTGCCGCTGACGATCTCCATCCTGATCGCCGCAGCGGTGGTGCTGGCCGGGTGCCTGGCCGCCGGGCCGCGCCTGCTGGGCACCGACGAGGCCGAAGCCGGTCCGGCCGAACAGGAAACGACCAGTTCGGTGCCAGTGCGCATCTTCTGGATCTTCGGCACGGTGATCGCACTCGCCTTCGCCATCGACCTCGCGGTCGGCAACTGGTCGGCGCTGTACCTGAAGGACGAACTGCTGTCGTCCTCCCGGACCGCCGCGCTCGCACTGGCCGCCTATCAGGGCGCTTCGATGCTCGGCCGCCTGACCGGCGACCTGTGGGTGCGCCGCTTCGGCCCGCGCACCGTGGTGCGGACCGCCGCCGCGGTCGGCTCGATCGGCCTGGTGATCGTGGTGTCCGCGCCGGGACCGGCGGTGGCGATCCTCGGATTCCTGGTCGCCGGAATCGGCTTGCCGGTGATCGCGCCGTTGTGCTTCAGCGAAGCCGGGCAACTCACCAGTGGCCGCGACCTCGACGCGCTCATCGCGCGGCTCAACCTGTTCAACTACGCGGGCACCCTGGTCGGCGGCGCGGTGGTGGGCGTGCTCGCCGACGCCGTGAACATGCGGGCCGGATTCGCGATTCCGCTCGCATTCGCGGTGCTGCTGATCGGGTTCGCCCGCGTCTTCCACCCGCGCGCCACCACCGCCCCCTCGCCCACCGAACCCGCGGCGGAGCCTGCTTGACTGGACGCATGAGCGACGCCGTAGCAATCGAACCGGCGGTCGCGGACGATGCCGACGAGCTTGCCGCCGTGGCCGCCGTGACCTTCCCGCTGGCCTGCCCGCCCGGATCGACACCGGAGGACATGGCGGCGTTCATCGCCGAGGTGCTGTCGGCGGACCGGTTCCGCGAGTACCACGACGACGGGGAGCGGTCGGTGCTCAAGGCGGTCCTGGACGAGAAGATCGTCGGCTACGCGCTGCTCAACGCGATGCCGCCCGCGAACCCCGACGTCGCAGCCGTCGTCACACATCGCCCGGTGACCGAGCTCAGCAAGATGTACGTGCTGCCGGGCCAGCACGGCAACGGGGTGTCCGCGGCCCTGATGCGCGCCGCCCTGGAGACGGCGCGCACCGCCGGCGACATCGCGGTGTGGCTGGGCGTGAACCAGGAGAACGTGCGCGCCCAGCGCTTCTACACCAAACACGGCTTCACCGTGGCGGGCACCAAGACCTTCACCGTCGGGAGCCGGCTCCACCACGACTACGTCATGCTGCACCGGTTCTGACCCGCCGCCCGCGAGCGGCGCCCGTACCGGTAACCGCCGATTCGGTATCGCCCGTGACCAATTCGACGTGGCGGCCCCGGAACCGCTGCCGCATACGGCGGTCGTGGGTGACCAGGACCACCGCGCCGGTGTAGCCGTCCAGCGCCTGTTCCAGATCCTCGACCAGGCTCGGGGACAGGTGGTTGGTCGGCTCGTCGAGCAGGAGCAGATCCACCGGATCGGTGACCAGCCGAGCCAATTCGACGCGGCGCCGCTGACCGTAGGACAGCTCGCCCAGCCGCAGGCCCAGGTCGGCCGGGCGGAACAGGCCCAGTGCCAGCAGCGTGTCGGCATGCTCGTCCGGATAGCCGGTACGGCCGGACGCGAACGCCTCCAGCACCGTTCGAGCCGCCGGACCCGCCGTGTCCTCCTGCCGCAGATGCCCGACCCGGCCGCGGACCGTGACCAGGCCCGAGTCGGCGGCCAGCTCACCGGCCAGCAGCCGCAGCAGCGTGGTCTTGCCCGCGCCATTGGGCCCGGTCACCAGCAGACGATCGGCCGCGCCGATCCGCAGCCCGTCCAGGCGCAGGCGGCCCTGCACCACAACCGAACTCACCTCAGCGACCGGTGGCAGCGCCCGACCCGGCAGCGCCGCAGCGCCGCGTGCCCGCGCCGCTTCCTGCGACACCGCTGGATCGAACGACGCCAGGGACTGCTGCGGCACCGCTGGATCCGGTGACGCCACGGACTCTTGCAGCACCACCGGATCTACCGACGACACCGGCTCCTGCGACGCCGCCGGATCAACCGGCAGCACAGACTCCCGCGGCAGCACGGACCCCGCCGGCAGCACCGCCTCCTGCGGCTGCGGCGCGGCCGGCGCACCCGGGAGGGCGAGATCGGCGGTGAAGCGGAGTGGATCCGGGGGTGGGGCGATGGGATTCGTCGTCAGGCGGGACACCCTTTCCTTGGCGTTGCGGATGCGGGATTGCGCGCCGTGGCCGCGGCTGCGGGTCCGGAAGGGACCCGCGGCGAAGACCGCCAGAGGGAGCTTGCGCGGAATCGCGTCCAGGCGTGCGACATTCGAATCCGCGAGGCGGCGGTTGCGGGACAGTTCGGCACGCCAGCGGTCGTGCTCCTGTTGCCGGCGGTGGCGTTCGGCGGCCTTGGCGGTGAGGTAGCCGGCGTAGCCGTTGCCGTGGCGGGTGACAGCGCCCGCGTCCACCTCGAGCACGATCTTGGTGATGCGCTCGAGGAAGACGCGGTCGTGGGTCACCGCGACCACCGTGCCGGAATGCTCCCGCAGGTGACGTTCCAGCCATTCGACCGCGCTGTCGTCGAGGTCGTTGGCGGGCTCGTCGAGCAGCAGCAGTTCCGGCGACGAGGCCAGGGTGGCCGCCAGCGCCAGCCGCCGCCGCTGACCGCCGGACAGCGTGCCCAGCAATCGATTTCGGTCCAGGTCCGGCAGGCCGAGGCCGTGCAGGGCCGCGTCCACCCGGGCGTCGACGGTGTAGCCGCCACGCGCCTCGAAGCGGGCCACCAGATCGGTGTACGCGTCGAGCCGCTTGCCGAGCGGACCCGGGGCGACGAGATCGGCTTCGGCCGTGCGCATCCGGGACTCCAGGTCCCGAAAATCGCTGAGCGCCAAGTCGATCGCATCGGCGACGGTCGCGGTGGGCGGGAGCTCCAAGGTTTGCGCCAGGTAGCCGATACCGCCCGCCGCCCGCACGACGACATCACCGTTGTCGGGCAGGTCACGACCGGCGATGAACCGCAACAGAGTCGACTTCCCGGCCCCGTTGTCGCCGACGATGCCGACCTTCTCACCGGGCCGGATGGACAGGCTCACCTCGTCGAGCACCACGCGATCGGCGTAGCGCTTGGTGACGCCGGACAGGCTCAGCTGGGATACCGCGGAGGGTTGGAGGGTAAGCACAGGGGTCTCCTGTTCTGGCTCGCGCACGAGCCGGATCGTTGGGGAACCCACGCGAGAATCGATCGCCGACAGGCGAATACGAGCCGCTGACCAGCGGATACGCGTGGGGAGGGAGTCGCGGCGGAGCAGGTGCTCAACGCCGCGACGCGATCACAAGAAAAGGAAACCGAAACCCATGAGGACTCGAACGGTAGCGGTGACGCGGCGGGGTCGTCAACCACTTTGATGTGGATCACAGACGGCGAGCGCCGGGCGGGATCACCCGCCCAGCGCTCGACCGTACTGCTCTCGAAGTGTGAAACGCCTTGTCAGGCCAGCAGTTTCACCTTCAGCGCGGCGATGTCCGCGTCGGTCAGCTTCAGCCCGTCGCGCACGTAGCCGTCGAAGCTGCCGTAGCTCTTGGTCGCCTGGTCGAAGGCCGAGTCCAGCGCCGAGGCGGTCACGCCGTTGAGCATGTCGCCGTCCTTGGCGCCGCGGTAGTAGTTCGACAGCAGGTAGTCGTAGTAGACCGTGTCCTTGTCCACGCCCAGGAGGGTCAGCAGCACCGCCGAGGTCCAGCCGGTGCGGTCCTTGCCCGCGGTGCAGTGGAACAGCACGCCGCCCGGGTTGTAGGCGATGTCGCGCAGCACGTTCGCGAAACCCTCGTTCGCGCCGGGCGCGGTGATGAAGGCGCGGTACAGATCGGTGCCCGCGGACAGGGTCGAGGCCATCACCTGCGGCGGGGCCTGGCCGATGATGTCGTCGTGGTGCTCGGTGGCCCCGGCGGGCACCTTGTCCCGACCCATCAACTGCTCGTAGCCGGTGCGCAGGTCGTGGATGGAGACCACATTGCCGGCGGCGAGTTTCGCCAGATCGGCGTCGGCGGCCTTGCTCAGCTCGCCGGTACGGAAGACCAGGCCGGTGCGCACGCTGTGGCCGTCGGTGGTGCGGTAGCCGCCCGCGTCCCGGACATTGAGCACACCGGTCAGGCCGAGGGCCCGGCTGTCGGTGTTGACCAGCACGCTGCTGGTGACGGCCGGCGGGTCGGCGGCGAAGGCGGGCGCCACCGAACCGAGGCTCGCGGACAGGGCGATGGTGACCGCCGCGGCGGCCTGAACAGCACGTTTACGCAAGGTGGTTCTCCCTTCCGGGGCCGAAAACCGTCTTCGGCCCGGTTTTGGCTGACCACCGAAACTTATTACCCGCGCAAACTATGAGAGCCACCGGGGTGCGCAAGCCCGGGATCTCCCCTGGAAATCCCGAGCCCACCGGAATCGGATCAGGCGTGCGCCGGAGCCTCGAAACGCGACAGCGCCAGCAGACGCGAGATCGCGCGCAGGTACTTCTTGCGGTAGCCGCCGTCGAGCATCTCCTGGGTGAAGATCTCGTCCAGCTTCGCGCCCGACACCGTCACCGGGGTCCCGGCGTCGTAGAGCCGGTCGGCGAGCACCACGATGCGCAACGCCACGGCCTGATCGGTGACCGGGTGCACGCCCGAGATGTAGACCGCCGACACGCCGTCGATCAGCGCGCCGTAACGCGACGGGTGCAGGGTGCTCAGGTGCTTCAGCAGCTCGTCGTAGTTGTCGAGCGTGGAATCCGGTGTGGCCGCGGCCCGTTCGACCAGCAGCTCCTGCGAGGTCGGCTCCGGGGCGGGCGGCAGATCGCGGTGCCGGTAGTCGGGGCCGTCCACGCGGATCGGCTCGAACAGCGAACCCAGCTTCTTGATCTCGCGCAGGAAGTCCTGCGCCGCGAAACGGCCCTCGCCCAGCTGGCCCGGCAGGGTGTTGGAGGTCGCCACCACCGACACGCCACGCGCGGTCAGCTCGGTCAGCAGCCGCGAGACCAGCATGGTGTCGCCCGGATCGTCGAGCTCGAACTCGTCGATGCACAGCACGCTGTTGGCCGACAGCCGCTCCACCGCGTTGTTGAAGCCCAGCGCGCCAACCAGATTGGTGAGCTCACCGAAGGTGCCGAACGACTTCGGGTTCGGCACGCTGTGGAAGATCGAGGCCAGCAGGTGGGTCTTGCCCACACCGAAGCCGCCGTCGAGATACAGGCCGATGCCCTGCACCGGCTTCTTCTTGCCGAACAGGCTCTTCTTGTCCGCGGCCTTGCGCAGCTTGGTGACCTGATCGGCGAACAGTTCGGCCTTCAGCACGGCCGCGGCCTGCGACGGTTCCTTGGGATCCGGGATGTAGGAACCGAAGCTCACCTCGTCGAAGGTGGGCGGCGGAACCATCTGGGCCACGAGCTGGTCGGCCGGAACCTCCGGGTGGCTGTCGACGAGGCGTTTCTGCACTGCGTCAGCGTAGATCCGGGCCCACGTGGGGCTTTATGCAGCATGTGCCGAATGCGATTCAGCTCACAGAACCCATCCGTGCCCGCACCCGGATCGCATCCCGCACCCGACGCGGATTGCATCCCGTACCCGACGCGGATTGCATCCGATGGCCAACGCGCCCGCACCCGAGGCTGAAACCGCGTGCCCGACCTGGCAGGCTGTAGCGCATGCGCTGGACTCGGGCCGCTCTGCTGGCGTCGACACTGACGGTATTGGTGACCACCGCCTGCGGGGCCGGGCCGTCCAACCGGCCCGCCGTCGCCGTGGAACACCCGCACCAGGCCGGAAACGCCCCCACCACCGCGCCCGCCGACACGCCCCCGCCCACACCCGAGGTGCCCAAGGCGGAATTGCAGTGGAAGGACTGCACCGCACCGACGTTCAGCCTGCTCTCGCTCGGCGCGCCGCCGCAGGGTCTGGTGCTCGAATGCGCCGAGTACACCGCGCAGATCGATATCGCGGGCAATGTGTCGGGCATCTTCAAGAACGCGGTGATGCGCGCCCGCTACGACCGGACACCCAAGGACGTGGCGCCGCTGGTGCTGACCTCCGGATCCGACCGGTCCTCCACCTCCACCCTGGCCGGACTCGCGGCCGGGCCCGCCAGCGCGCTGCTGGCCGCGCGGCCCATCATCGCGGTGGACCGGCGCGGCATCGGCAGCTCGGTGCCGGTCAGCTGCATGACCGACCCGCAACGCCGGGTGCTGGCCGACCAGGCCCAATTCACGCGCGGCACAACCGATCCCGTGGACGCCATGGCCACCGCCGGCCGCGAGGCCACCGTGGCCTGCCTGGACTTCCTGGCCCCGGGCCAGGGCCTCTACGACGCGCCGCACGCCGCCGACGACATCGAACAGCTGCGCAAGCAGTTGCAGGTCGACCACATCGCGCTGCTGGGCACCGGCACCGGCGCGAACGTGGCGCTGAACTACGCGCGCAAGTACGGACCGAAACTGGGCCGTCTGATCCTCGACTCACCCCAGGCCGTCGGGCTCGACGCCAATGGGCGCGCCGAGCAGAAGGTGAAGGGCCAGGAGGCCGCGCTCACCGCCTACGCGCAGCGTTGCGCCTCCCTGAACTGCTCGCTCGGCACCGATCCGCGCGCGACGGTCGTCGACCTCGCCAACCGGGCCGCCGCCGGGCAGCTGCCCGATCTGTCCGCCTCCGCGTTCGTGACCACGCTGAGTGGTTACCTCGGCGACTCCCGCGCCCAGGGCAACCAGCAGATCACCGAATTCGCCGACGCCCTGACCGCCCTCGGCAAGGGCGACCGCGGCCCGATCACCCCGTTCGTGCTGCGCGCCACCGCCGCGATCGCCACCGACGGCGAATTCGTCAACCGCTGCACCGACAATCACGAGCCCTCCACCCCTGGCAAGGCCAAGGAACTCGAAACCGCTTGGGCCACCCACTATCCGGTGTTCGGCAAGGTCGCGGCCATCGACCTGATGGCCTGCTCGGCCTGGCCCGCCGCCACCCCCATGGCACTGCCCGACAAGCTCACCCTTCCGGTGCTGGTCATCGGCGGCAGCGCCGACCCGGTCACCGGCCAGGACGGGCGCCCCACCGTGACCGGTGCCCTCGGCACCGCGGGAGCCCGCACCGCCACCGTCGTCTGGCAGGGCTGGGGCCACCCGACCTTCGCCCACTCCGGCTGCGCCCAGCAGTCCCTCGCCGACTACCTGAAGGAAGGAAAGCTCCCCGCCGACGGCACCGCGTGCCCCGCCTGACACCGCGGCCGCGCGCCTTCGCGGGCTCGAGAACAGGGACCGGCAACCTCCATCGACCAGGGCCGACCGCGCCGGCGACGACCCGGCGGCTGTCCCTCAGCGGCGGCCGACACCCTGGTCCGGCAAGGCCGACCTTCGCGACGATGGCTGCGTCGAGCTGTCCCTCCGTAGGCCAACGCGACCACTGATCTCGCAACGGTCGGGGTAACTCCCCGGGTACGCCCAGAATCGGTTCGGCTCCCAGCCGCCGGCACGGATGCGAAACCGGCGACGGGACCCGAGCCGCCCGCTGAATATTCGGGGAGGCGGGGGAGTCGGCGCATGTGTGACGCGGGGATTCGGTGTACCGTGCCCGAGTGTTCCTTCGCCAGCTCGAGCCCCGCACCGCTCGCACCACATCCGAAGTACTGAACTTCGCCCTGTGGCCGTTCGCGATACTCACGGTGCTGAACCGGGTGTTCATCAAGGCTGTCAACGGGTTCATCACCGACGACTTCCGTCCGGTGTACAACGCCTCGCTGGCGTTCCTCAACCACCACGCCATCTACGGTGAGAACTACGACACCACCGACCCCCACTACCTGTACCCGCCGAGCGGGACGCTGCTGATCTCGCCGCTGGCCATCCTGGACCCGGAGAAGTCGCGGTGGGGGTTCATCCTGGTCAACGCGATCGCGATCCTGCTGGCCTGGTACCTGCTGCTCAAGCTGTTCGACTACTCGCTGAAGTCGGTGGCCGCGCCCGCGCTGCTGCTGGGCATGTTCGCCTCCGAGACGGTCACGAACACGCTGGTGTTCACCAACGTCAACGGTTGCCTGTTCCTGTCGATGATGGTGTTCATCCACCTGATCCTGAAGCGCCAAGACCTGTGGGCGGGCGTGGCGCTCGGCCTGGCGATCGCGGTCAAGGGGCCGCTGCTGGCGCCGCTGCTGCTGATCGCGCTGGCCCGCGGGCAGTGGAAGGTGTTCATCACCGCGCTCGGAATCCCGGTCGCGCTCAATCTGATCGCGTGGCCGCTGATCGTCGACTTCGACCAGTTCTGGTCGCACACGCTGCCCTACCTGACCGAGTCGCGCGACTACTTCAACAGCGCGATCGTCGGCAACGGCGCCTACTACGGCGTCGCCGACTGGCTGGTCTGGGTCATCCGGATCGCCATGGCCGCCATCGTGGCGCTCACCCTGTGGCTGTTGTACCGCTACTACCGCGAGGACGAGGTGTTCTTCGTGTGCACCTCGGCGGGCATCATGATCACCGCGACCCTGCTGCTCGGCTCGCTGGGCCAGATGTACTACTCGATGTACCTGTTCCCGCTGCT
Source organism: Nocardia sp. NPDC005746 (assembly GCF_040630785.1). Taxonomy (NCBI): domain Bacteria; kingdom Bacillati; phylum Actinomycetota; class Actinomycetes; order Mycobacteriales; family Nocardiaceae; genus Nocardia; species Nocardia sp. NPDC005746. The sequence goes on along the minus strand of NZ_JBEXYE010000011.1, from coordinate 252,167 downwards.
GATGACCGTGGTGCTCCCCAACTCGGTGATGCGCAACTGGCCCGCGTGGGTCGCGGTGTTCGGGTTCATGTCCTACGACAAGTGGCTCTCCGACCGCTGGCAGCACCCCGGCCGCGTGGTCGAGTACCTGCGCACCACCTTCGGCTGGGGCCTGCTGCTCATCGTCGCGTTCTGCGTCCTCGGTGATCGCTACCTGGCCGCCAAGCGCGAGGGCCGGCTGCGGGTCGGCAAGTCCCTGGACCCGGCCTGGATGCACCCCGAGTGGGTCGCCACCGAACCGGAACCGGTCGTCGCGCCACGGACCAAGGCGGGCGCGGCGTACTAGCGTGGAGCCATGAGTTCCGACGCCGAACCCACCCCGACCGCCCTGCCGGTCCCGCGCATCCAGCTCACCCCGCAGGAATGGCGCACCAAACTGACCCCCGACGAATACCGCGTCCTGCGCGAAGCGGGCACCGAGCGGGCGTTCACGGGCGAATACACCGACACCGAGACCGAGGGCGTCTACTCCTGCCGGGCCTGCGGGGCCGAATTGTTCCGCAGCACCGAGAAATTCCATTCGCACTGCGGCTGGCCGTCGTTCTTCGACCCGGCCGAGTCGGACGCGGTGGTGCTGGTGGAGGACGACTCTCTGGGCATGCGGCGCGTCGAGGTGCTGTGCGCCAACTGCCACAGTCACCTGGGGCACGTGTTCGAGGGCGAGGGTTACCCCACGCCCACGGACAAGCGCTACTGCATCAACTCCCTCTCACTGCGACTGCAGCCCGCGGAGGGCTCCACCAGCTGAACTCACCGGCTGGCGGCGAGACTGCTCTCGGCCTTGGCCGCTTCCCGCGCCAGGATGCGGGCCCGCTGTTCCTCGAAACGGATGACGTCCTTCTCGAGGTTCTCCATGTACAGGCCCAGTTCCTCCCGGGCCTTCTCGCCGCGCGCGGTGAAGTCGTCGCGCTCGAAGATCTTCCAGATCTTCAGCACGGGCCACAGGACCTCGTCGAGGTGCTGCCGTAAGTCGTAGATGCCGTGCTTGACCATGAGTACGCCGTTGCGACGCCAGTTCGGCATGCCGTGGCCCGGCATCGCGAAGTTCATCACCACCGAGTTGATGCATTCGATGGCCTGATCCGGGGCGAGGTCGATCGCGGCCCCCGCGACATTGCGGTAGAAGATCATGTGCAGGTTCTCGTCCGCGGCGATGCGGGCGAGCAGGCGGTCACAGACCGGGTCTTCGCACACGCGGCCGGTGCTGCGGTGGCTGACGCGGGTGGCGAGCTCCTGGAAGGTGACATAGGCGACCTGGTCCATCACCCCGCCGAAGCCCTGGGGCGCGTGCACGCCGCGGGTCATGTGCACCATCCGGTCGTGCTCGAGCGCCACCGGATCGACCGCACGGGTGACGACCAGGTAGTCGCGCATGGCGATGCCGTGGCGGTTCTCCTCGGCCGTCCAGCGGCCCACCCAGGTGCCCCACGCGCCGTCCATCGAGAAGTTCTCGGCGATGGTGCGGTGGTAGGACGGAAGATTGTCCTCGGTGAGCAGATTGGTGATCATCGCGACCTTGGCGACCTCCGAGAGCCTGGATTGCCCGGGCTCCCAATCGGTTCCGCCCATCGCGGCGAAGTTGTAGCCCTCGTCCCACGGAATGTAATCGTGCGGATTCCACTCCTTGGCGATGGCAAGGTGCCGATCGATATTCTGGCCGACGACCGGTTCCAATTCGGTCAGCAGCTCGAGTTGCGTCAATTCTTTCGCCATGCAAAGCCCTCCGATGTCGGTAGAGACAAACTTGCAGACCAATCGAACGCGCTCACAGTAGTCTGTCGGGCTCCAATACCGACTGCCGCATCGGCGAGTCCTGCCAGCATTCGACACCCGACGGGTCCGCTATATCCGAGTTGTGCACATATACCGGATCTTTCCCGGCCCGCCGCCGCCGCTGATAGTCGTCCAGGAGCCGGAACGCGATGGCGGACAGCGGAATGATCGCGGCCAGATTGACCAGCGCCATCACGCCCATGAACACATCGGCGAGATTCCACACCAGGGTCAGTGACCCCAGCGCACCGCCGAATACGGCCAGCAGCACCAGCATTCGATAACCGGGCAGCACCGGCCGGCTGGTGGTCAGGAATTCGACATCGGCCTCCCCGTAGTAGTAATTGCCGATCAGGGAACCGAACACGAGCATCGCCACGATCACCGTCAACGCGTGACCCGACCACGCGCCGCGGGTGTCCTCGAGCGCGCTCTGGGTGAGGTCGGCGCCGCGGCGCTCCGACAACTCCGGATTCGTGGTGAGGATGATGAACGCGGTGATCGAGCAGATCAGCAGCGTGTCGAAGAAGACGCCCAGCGACCGCACCAGGTACGCGGGGCCGCCGCGGAACGCGATCGCGCACCTTGAAGGCGTCATTGCTGTCGACGATCGCGGAGTCGAGGGTGTCCACCCATTGAGGCTATCGACCGGCAACTGCCGGATGTGGCTTCTCGAGCCCGGCCAGTCGCGATGTGCCGCGGGGAGCACGTGTTCGAGGGCGAGGGGTGTCCCGCGCCCGCAAACAAGCGCTACCGCGTCGAACCGACGCCGCGCGGGCCACACCCCTCGGGCGGCACAGGCGGATCGGGTCGCAGAAACTCTATGGGGCGGGCCCGATGTCGCGCATGCCCCGAATTCTGCGGGCAGGCAGCGGGTTACCGTGCGGCAACAACCGCCGCGGCAACCCGCCGAACACGTCAGGGCAGCGCGTTGATCAGCTGCTCGAGCTCCACGCGCGGACCGGTGAAGAACGGAATCTCCTCGCGCACATGCCGGCGCGCCTCGGTGGCGCGCAGATCGCGCATCAGGTCCACGATGCGGTGCAGCTCCGGGGCCTCGAACGCGAGAATCCACTCGTAGTCGCCCAGGGCGAAGGACGCGACCGTATTGGCGCGCACGTCCGGGTAGTCACGGGCGGCCTTGCCGTGGTCGGCGAGCATCTTGCGACGCTCCTCGTCGGGCAGCAGGTACCAGTCGTAGGAGCGCACGAACGGGTACACGCAGATGTAGTTGCCCGCCTCCTCGCCCGCCAGGAACGCGGGGATGTGGGACTTGTTGAACTCGGCCGGGCGGTGCAGGGCGGCCTGGCTCCACACCGGGTTCGAGATCTGGCCCAGCTCGGTGACACGACGGAAATCGGAGTACGCGGCCTGCAGATCCTCGATCTTCTCCGCGTGCCACCAGATCATGAAGTCGGCGTCGGCGCGCAGACCGGCGACGTCGTAGATGCCGCGCACCACGACACCGCGCTCCTCGAGCGACTCGAAGAAGGCCGTGGCCTCCTTGATCGCCGCCGCCCGGTTCTCACCGAGCTCGCCGGGCTCCACCTGGAACACCGAGAACATGAGGTAGCGGATGGTGTCGTTGAGGGCCTTGAAGTCGAGTCGCGCCATGGCCCCCATCGTGCCACTGCACCTCCGACGGCCCGGAATCGGGCAGGACGGACAGCGGATTCAGCGGGCGGTAGCCGCCCAGGAGGCGATCATGCGGCGCAGGCCGTCATGGAAGACGGCGTCACTGGTGAGCAATTCGGTGACGGTGTCCAGATGGGTTGTCATGATCGGGAATTCATCGGGATCCAGGGCGGCCAGACGGCCCCGGGTGGCGAGCTGGGTGGGTTTGCGGTCGCGGAACTCGACCAGGCTCGCGCAGCCCAGCGTGTAGAGGTAGCACTCGCGGTAGGCGAAGAACGACTGCTCCGGGGTCAGGCCGAGCGAGATGTTGTCGGCCAGTTGCGGTTCGGTGAGCCGGGCCAGGATGCGCCTGCCCACCCACGGGCGCGGGCCGCGCAGCATGATCAGGCCCGGATAGGCGGTGAGCAGGTCGTACCAGGCCGAGAAACGGCGCTCGGTGGACTCCGACCAGTCGCCGGAGCCGGGCGCAACCTCGGGTAGGTCCAGGGCCAGGACGTCCGCCACGAGTTCGACCAGGCCGCTGAAATCGCCGCCGCCGCGGCGCACCACGGTAGTGTGCGAGACCCGCAGATGCGCGGCGATGGTGCGGAAACTCAGCTCGCTCGCGCCTCGGGATTCGATGATCTCCAGCCCCGCGCGGGCGATCGCCTCGGGAGTCGCCTCGGCCAGCGACTGGGAGTTCCTGGGCATATATCCATCGTAAGTTACAGTGTAACAAGGGGGTCGATCGGCCCGGGGGTTCCCGCAGGCCGTGCGCGCGGAACGACGTGCCCGACCGCAAATCCGACCAGATCGAGCGAAAAGAGCGCACGTGCAGTTGACCCATGCCGACGTGACAGCCGCGGCCGAACGGATCGCCGGACACACCCGGCCCGTCGTGCTGGCCCGGGCGGACACCGAGACGGTGCCGGTGGCCGGGGACATCTGGCTGGCGCTCGAACACATGCAGTACACGGGCAGTTTCAAGGCGCGGGGAGCCGCGAATTTCGTGCTGGCGCACCGGGCGCAGGGTCTGCTGCCGAGGGTCGGCATCACCCTGGCCTCCGGCGGGAACGCGGGCGTGGCGGGAGCGTGGGCGGCGCGACTGGTGGACTCCAGCGCCACGGTGTTCCTGCCCGACGCCACCCCCGCCGTCAAACTGGCTCGACTCCGGACACACGGCGCGCAGGTGCTGTGCGGCAACGGCGGATACGCCGAGGCGGCCGCCGAATGCGAGCGGTTCGCGGCGGTCAGCGGGGCGCTACGCTCCCACGCCTACGACGACCCGTACATCGCGGCGGGCGCGGGGACGCTCCTGGAGGAGATCATCGCCCAGCTCCCGGACCTCGACACCGTGCTGGTCGCGGTCGGTGGAGGCGGGCTGCTCGCCGGAATCACGGTGTCCGCCAACCATCACGGCGTGCGGGTGGTCGCCGTCGAACCCGAGAACTGCCGCGCCTTCAACGCCGCCCTCGCCGCCGGGGCACCCGTCGACGTCGACATCGACTCCGTCGCCGCCGACTCCCTGGGCGCGCGCCGCGTCACCCCCATCGCCCTGTCCGCCGCCGCCGCAGGCGACGTCCGGTCGGTCCTGGTCACCGACGAGCAGATCGCCTCCGCCCGCCAAACCCTGTGGGACACTCGGCGACTCGCCGTCGAACACGGCGCCGCGACCGCCCTGGCCGCGCTGCACTCCGGCGCCTACGTCCCCTCGCCCGGCGAGAAGGTGGCGGTCGTCGTGTGCGGCGCGAACACCGACCCGGCCGACCTCGTCGCATGATGACATTCGACCGGCGCTGACACCGCCGGCGCACCACCGGGCGCGCTCGGCGGATATCCAGTGGCGCAGGCCATTCTCAGCGGCGCGCCGGTACGGCCGAGCGGGGATCCAGCCGCCGAGGATCAGGGCGCGCCTCAGGCCAGGTGGGCGGCGATGCGGGCGGCGGCCTTGCTGCCGCTGGCGGCGCAGGCCGGGACACCGACGCCGTCGAGGTAGGCGCCCGCGAGGGCCAGGCCGGGGAGATCCGTTGTGGTGGAACGCAGGTCGAGGATGCGGGTGACGTGGCCGGGGGCGTACTGCGGCAGGCCGCCGGGCCAGCGTTGGACGACCGCGTGCAGGGGGCGGATGTCGGCGCCGGTGACGGTGGCGAGGTCCTCGACGGCGGCGGTGGTGAGGGCGGCGTCGGACCAGGACTGGGTGGAGTCGTCGCCGAAGCGGCCGAAGGAGGCGCGGACCAGGGCCACCTCCCGGGTGGCGAGGTGGGGCCATTTGCGACTGGAGAGGGTGAAGGCCTTGGCGCGCAAGGGTTCACCGGTGGCGACGAGAATGCCGGAGTTGTCCGGCAGAGCCGTGTCGGCGGGGAGGGCCAGGGCGACCACGGCCGAGGAGGCGAGTTCGATACCGGCGGCCAGGTCGGCGGCGTCGGGGGCCACCTCGCGCAGGAGGCGCGCGGTCACGGGGGCGGGGGTCGCGAGCACGACCGCGTCCACCTCGCCGATCGGGTCCAGCTGCCAGCCGGTCGCGGTGCGGGTGAGACGGGTTGCGGCGGTGCCGGTTTCGGACTTCACGTCGGCGGCGGCGCGCAGGGCGTCGAGCAGGACGCGGTAGCCGTCACGGATGCCGCCGAACACCGGGGCGGTGCTCGGGGGCGGGAGGGCCGCGGAGACGGCCTGGGTCAGGCTGGTCGCGCCCCGATCCAGGGCCGCGGCCAGGGTGGGCAGGGCGGCGCGCACGCCGATCGAATTCGCCAGGCCCGCATAGACTCCGCCGAGCAGCGGGTCGACGCTGCGACGCACCACCTGCTCGCCGAAACGGTCACCGACCAGGTCCCCCACCGAGACATCCGCGCCCGGCTTCCAGCGCAGCGGCCGCGAGGGCTCCGCCTCGACCTGGGCCAGGGTGTCCGCATCCACCAGCCCCGCAAGCGATTCCGGTGTGGCGGGGATGCCCATCAGGGTGCGTTCGGGCAGGCGATGCCCGGTCCCCTCCGACCACACCAGGGGCCGCTTCCCGGCCGGGAACACGAGCTGATCCTCGATCCCCAATTCCCGCATCAATTCGGGGATCTCGGGCCGTCGTCCCACGAACGCCTCGGCCCCCAGATCCACCGGGTCCCCGTCGATGTCGACGGTCCGCAGAATCCCCCCGACGCGGTCGCGCTCCTCGACGAGCACCAGTTCCGCCGACTCCCCCAGGGCCTGCCGCAGCCGGTACGCGGCCACCAGCCCGCTGATCCCGCCACCGACCACCGCGACCCGCATCGACCACTCCTCGTCCGCTCGTCACCGCCGCGAACACACGGCTCGCAGCGCGCGACCCGGACCTCGACGTCGAGCCGCTCCGACGCCAAACCTACTCCCGCCGCCCGGCCCGCCCCGCGTCGGTGCCACGTCCGCGAGCCTGTTCCCGTGCCCTGGCGGACCCGTACGCGCCAACCAGGACCGGGCCTCGTCATCGCGCGGGAGCGTCCGACGGATCATCCACCCGACCGGCCCGCTGTGACCGTACGAGCACGCCCGAGCGATCTCGCCGGACGGATCTTCGACACGACGACGGCGTATGGCGACAGCGGCCGGACCGGCTCGCCCACACGCTCGTGGGTGCCGCGCCCGCGCCGCCCGAGAGCAGCACTCAGGCCCGCGCCGCCGGCGTCAGAGCGGGGTGGGGAGGCTGTGGATCAGGGCGACGGTGTCGGTGATGACCGACGGGTCGGTGTTGGGGAGGACGCCGTGGCCCAGGTTGAAGATGTGACCCTTCGCACCGAGGGTGATCGCCTCGTCGGCCTCGCGGGCGATGCGGCGGACCTCGGCGTCGATGGCCGCCGGTCCGGAGAAGAGGACGGCCGGATCCAGGTTGCCCTGCAAAGCTTTTCCGGGGCCGACACGGCGGGCGGCCTCGTTCAGCGGGATCCGCCAGTCGACGCCGACCACATCGGCGCCCGCTTCGCCCATGGCGCCCAGCAGTTCTCCGGTGCCGACACCGAAGTGGATGCGCGGCACGCCGGCGTCGGCGATCTCGGTGAAGACCCGTTCCGAGTGCGGCATAACGTATTCGCGGTACTGGGCCAGCGACAGCGCGCCCGCCCACGAGTCGAACAGCTGCACCGCGTCCACGCCCGCGGCGATCTGCGCGCGCAGGAATTCGATGGTGATGTCGGTGAGCACGCCCAGCAGCTGGTGCCAGGTGTCGGGATCGGCGAGCATCATCGCCTTGGTGCGCTCGTGGTTCTTGCTGGGCCCGCCCTCGACCAGGTACGACGCCAAAGTGAACGGGGCACCGGCGAATCCGATGAGCGGGGTCTCGCCCAGGGCGTCGAGCAGCAGCTTCACGCCCGCGGTGACCGCGCCCACGTCCTCGGGGCGCAGCCGCGGCAGGGCGCGCACGTCGGCGACGGTGCGCACCGGGTCGGCCACGACGGGGCCGACACCGGCCACGATGTCGAGGTCGATGCCCGCGGCCTTGAGCGGAACCACGATGTCGGAGAACAGGATTGCCGCGTCGACCTGATGGCGGCGGACCGGCTGCATGGTGATCTCACACACCAGTTCCGGGTCGAAACACGATTCCAGCATGCCGATTCCGGCACGCACCTCCCGGTACTCGGGGAGGGACCGACCGGCCTGTCGCATGAACCACACCGGACGCCGATGCGGCACGCCACCGGTGGCGGCGGCGAGGAACGGGGCATCGGTCAGCTGGCGGCGGGCGTGAGTAGTCATCGCCGCCCATCGTAAAGGGGCGCGGCGGCGCGCCTCGCACTGCTGGGTGCCCGAGAGGTCTACGGTTGCGTTTCGTGACACCGCTCGACTTCCGCGATGGCGCTGCCCCGACCCCGGAGCCCGAAGAACCAGCCCGGTTCCGCGCCGCGGTCGAGGCCATGGGAACCGCATCAGTGCATCCCCGCATCGAACTCGCACCGATCCGCCCGCCCCAGCGCCTGGCGCCGTACTCCTACGCCCTCGGCGCGGAAGTCACGCGACCCGACAGCAATGTGGTGCCCGTCGACTCCGACGGCGACGCGTTCGGCCGCCTGATCCTGCTGCACGACCCGGCCGGGCAGGACGCCTGGCACGGCGTGTTCCGCTTGGTCGCGTACTGCCAGGCCGATATCGACTCCGCCCTCGCCGCCGACCCCCTGCTGCCCGAGGTGGCGTGGAGCTGGCTGGTCGACGCGCTCGACTCGCGCACCCCGTTCACCGCCCTGGGCGGCACGGTGACCGCCACCAGCTCGGTCCGCTACGGCGACATCGCCGGGCCGCCGCGCGCCCACCAGCTCGAGGTACGGGCCTCCTGGACCGTCACCGACACCAACCTGCGCCCGCACGTGGAGGCGTTCTGCGAGGTGCTGGCCTACGCGGCCGGGCTGCCGCCCGCCGGGGTCACCCGTCTGGACGTGCGCCGGGGCGAGGGCACCGAGTAATTGCGGCCCCGGTCGCGCCCACCGATCGCCGAATTCCCGCCCGTCGGGGCGGGAAACCCCCTCTCGCCTGCGAGAACATCTGTACTGCAACGAAATCGACAGCCGGTGAGTACGATTCCCCATGGCCCGACGCAGTGTCACGGCCGGTCGTTTCACCGACGTGACGCGGCTCGCCCTTGCCCAACCCGTAGAGTTCAAGACCATGTCCGTACCAGATGAACCCGAAGCCACTGCCGCGGTACCGTTGCTCGCGCCAGTGGACGGTGTACCGCCGGTACTGGACTCTGCCGCCGAAGTAGCCGCGGCCGCCCGCCGCCTCGCCGCCGGCACCGGCCCGCTCGCGGTCGACGCCGAGCGTGCCTCCGGCTTCCGCTACTCCAATCGCGCCTACCTGATCCAGCTGCGCCGCGAGGGCGCCGGGAGCTTCCTCATCGACCCCATCCCGGTCGACGGCGACCTGGCCCCGCTCGCGGACGCCATCAACGGCCTGGAATGGGTGCTGCACTCCGCCGACCAGGACCTGCCCGGGCTCGCCGAGCTGGGGCTGTACCCGGCCGAACTGTTCGACACCGAACTGGGCGGACGCCTGGCCGGATACGAGCGGGTCGGGCTGGCCGCCATGGTGGAGAAGCTGCTGGGCCGCGAACTGAAGAAGGGCCACGGCGCGGCCGACTGGTCCACCCGCCCGCTGCCCGACGACTGGCTGAACTACGCCGCCCTCGACGTCGAGTTACTGCTCGAACTGCGCGCCGCCGTCGCCGCCGACCTGTCCGACCAGGGCAAATCCGAGTGGGCCGCACAGGAATTCGAGCATGTCCGCACCGCCGAGCCCGCCGGCCCCAAGGCCGACCGCTGGCGGCGCACCTCCGGCATCCACACCCTGCGCCGCACCCGCCAGCTCGCCATCGTCCGCGAACTATGGACGACCCGCGACCGCCTGGCCCGCCTGCGCGACGTGGCCCCGGCCCGCATCCTCCCCGACTCGGCCATCGTCTCCGCCGCCACCAGCGAGCCCAAGACCATCGCCGCCCTGCGCGCCCTGCCGATCTTCGGCGGCCCCCGCCAGCGCCGCTACTCCCGCGAATGGCTCGGCGCCGTCGAACGCGCCCGCGCCCTCCCCGACACCGAGCTCCCCCCGCTCACCCAGCCCTTCGACGGGCCGCCCCCGGTCAACCGCTGGGAACGCCGCGACCCGGCCGCCGCCGCCCGCCTGCAACGCGCCCGCGCCGCCATGACCGAACTCTCCACCGAGGTCGCGGTCCCCGTCGAGAACCTCCTCACCCCCGACCTGCTCCGCCGCATGTGCTGGGACGGCCTCCCCAAATCCGTCACCAACGGCGAGGCCCCGACCCTCATCGAGGACTTCCTGTCCGCCGGCGGCGCCCGCCCCTGGCAGCGCGCCCTGACCGTGCCGCGCCTCAGCGAAGCCCTCTACCCGAAGGCGTAGCGGCGGCCGCGGCCGAGCCGCCTCCCCGCCCCCGGCCCTGTGGCCCAAAGAAGTTGGGGCACATCGGTTTTCCGCTTCCTTCTCATCGCCTAGGGCGCGCGGGATAGATTCTGCCGACCCCACACCCAGGGGATGCAGAAGGAGCTCACGAATGGCGAACAAGAACCGGACCCTGCGACATATCGGCTGGGGCGCAACGACTTTGGTAATCGGCGCTACGGTCACCGCGCTGACCGCGCCCAGCGCCGCGGCGGACGTCGGTCCGGTGCGGGTGCTGGCTTGTCCGTCGGACCCGGTGGCATCGACACCATGCGTGACACCGGGGTCGTATGTCGTGGGACAGGCCTACACGATTTCTACGTCGTACGGGATCTCCTACGGATGGGACGGGGTGCAGACCAACACCTTCGTGGATGCCTTCGACAACGGAGCGTGCGTCGCGGGCACCACGGCGACCGACATCGACGGGATCCACAACTACACGCACATCACCTGGGTTCCGGCCACCCCGGGAACGCACAAGATCCGCGTGGTTCAGGGCTCCGACTTCGCCGACACCACCGTGACCGTCGTCGCCGCGCCGCCAGGTTCGACCAGCGTCACGCCGCCCGCGCAGGCCGCTTGCCACGGGGACGGCACGATCTCCGGCAGCGCGGCGCTCCCCAAGATCGTCATCGGTCCCAGCTCGGGCAGCTCGCAGCTGTTCCCGACCGGTAGCGCCAGCCGCCGGTGATCCGTCCCTCGGCTCGGCAGGGAGCCGAGGGATCCGGCCGTCGCTCAGTCCAGGAAGTTGGGTGGGCGGCGGTCGCGGCGGGCGCGGACGGCCTCGTCGAAGTCGGAGCCCTGGCGGTGCCACGGTTGAGCGACGCGCTCTACCCGAAGGCCTGACCCCAGCACTGCGGCCCTGAGAAGTCGGGGCACAGCTGTTTTCTGAAATGAACGGCTTCCATATTTGGTGCGCGTTAGATTCTGTCGACCCCGAGACCGGGGTTCGAACCAGGAGTCCACGCATGCACATCACACCACGTACCCTGCGCCACATCCGCTGGGGCGCAACCACTCTGGCCCTGGCCGCGACCATCAGCGCGCTGGCCGCGCCCGCCGAGGCGGCAGAGGTCGGCCCGATCCAGGTCGGTGGCTGCCCCGGGCCGACCTGCGTGACGTCCTACCACGTCGGCGATACGTACATGATCTGGTCGCCGGTCAACGACGGCCTGTACGGGAGCGTCGATGTGTACTTCTACGACAACGGGCAGTGCATCGGCCATACCCCCACGCCCAGCGGCCAAGGGACCCTCGGTGGCGGCGGGGCCTACCTCAACTGGGTTCCGGCCACCACCGGCACTCACAAGATCACCGTGCAGCAGGGCATCGAGTCCTCGGACGTGACGGTGACCGTGGTCGCCGCCACCACGCCGGGTCCCGCACCGGAGCCGCCGCACGGTGATTGCAGCGGCGCGGGACTGATCGGAACCGGCAGCGGCTTGGCCCACACCGGCAGCTCGGTCATCGCGCCCCTGATCCAGTCCCTCTCGGCAGGGCGCTGAGGGACCGCCGCCGCTCACCGATTTCCGGGGAGTTCTCAGTCCAGGAAGTTGGGTGGGCGGCGGTCGCGGCGGGCGCGGACGGCCTCGTCGAAGTTCTCGGTGGTGAGACGGACGTAGAGCTGGGCCATGCCCTCGGTCTGCATGTGGGATTCGAAGCTGCCCGCCTCCAGGCCGCTCCACAGCAGGCGCTTGGTGAGTTCGCCGCCGCTGCGGCTCCAGCGCAGGATCTGGTCGGCGGTGTCGTAGGCGGCCTCGAGGAGTTTGTCGCCGGGGACGACACGGGAGACGATGCCGATGCGCTCGGCTTCGGCGGCGTCGACGTCGCGACCGGTCAGCATGATCTCGAAGGCGCGGGTCGAGCCGATGGCGCGCGGAAGCGTGTAGCTGATGCCGAGTTCGGCGGCGGTGAGACCGTTGTTGATGCCCGCGGCGCGGAAGTACGCGTCCTCCGAGGCGATCCGGATATCGGTCCCCATGGCCAGGCAGAAGCCGCCGCCGATGGCCGCGCCGTTGATGGCGCTGATCACCGGCTGGTGCATGCGCTTGATCGTGAGCATCACATTGTCGAGCAGTTCCATCGAGCGGCGGCCGATGGTGGTGCGCGTCAAGCCCTCTACACCCGGCACCTTGCCCGCGTGCTGCAGATCCGCGCCCGAGCAGAAGCCGTGCCCGGCGCCGGTGAGCACGACCACGCGCACCTCGTTGTCGGCGGAGACCTCCTCGAGGGCCTCGCGCAGCGGCACCATGACATCGAACGCCATGGCGTTCATCCGCTCCGGCCGATTCAACGTGACCAGCGCGATCTGGGGACGCGGCTTCTCGACCAGCACAAACGACATCCGAACTCCTGACCAGAAAACTGTAACCTGTTACAGAATCTACGCGAGTAGTCCAGCTCCGCCTAGAAAAACGGACCCGCGATCCGAGGATCGCGGGTCCGTGAGCTGCGAGCCGGTCACCCGGCGTCGGTCCGCCCGGCTACTCGACGGCCGGCAACAGCGCTTCGGCGAGATCATCACCGGAGGCCGTCAGGTCGCCTGTCGACACCGCACCGAGCCAGCCGTGCACGCGCTGCGCCACCTCACCGGGCACCAAGCCCAGATCCTGGTGGATCTTGCCGCGCGCGGAATGGTCCAGGAAGAGCTGCGGCACACCGAGATCGCGGGCGGGCACGTCGACACCCGCGCCGCGCAGCCGCGCGGACACCGTCGAACCGATACCGCCGTGCAGACCCGAATCCTCCAGGGTGACCACGAGCCGGTGGTTCCCGGCCAGCTTCACCAGCGTGTCCGAGACCGGCAGCACCCAGCGCGGGTCGACCACCGTCACCGAAACACCCTCGGCCGCCAGCAGATCCGCGACCTCCAGGGCGAGCCCGGCGAACGCGCCGACCGCCACCAGCAGCACATCGGCGTGCACCGTGTACGCGTCGTCACCCGTCTCGGGCAGGCGCAGCACGTCGACACCCTCGAACCGTTCGACCGCCTCGATCTCCTCGACGGCAGCGCCCTTGGGGAAGCGGATCGCGGTGGGCCCGTCACTGATGTGCAGGGCCTCCCCCAGCTCCTCGCGCAGGCGCACCGCGTCACGCGGCGCCGCGACCCGGATGCCGGGCACGATGCCCAGCACCGACAGGTCCCACATGCCGTTGTGCGAGGCGCCGTCGTCACCGGTGATGCCGGCGCGGTCGAGCACCAGCGTCACCGGGAGCTTGAGCAGCGCCACATCCATGAGCAGCTGGTCGAAGGCGCGGTTGAGGAAGGTGGAGTAGATGGCCACCACCGGGTGCAGACCACCCAGGGCCATGCCGGCCGCGGAGGTCATGGCGTGCTGTTCGGCGATGCCGACGTCGAACATGCGGTCCGGGAAGCGGTTTCCGAACGGGGTCAAACCGGTCGGTCCGGGCATGGCGGCGGTGATCGCCACGATGTCGTCCCGCTGCTCGGCCTGTGCGATCAGCTCCGAGGAGAACACCGAGGTCCAGCTCGGCCCGGACGGGCCGCCCACCGGCACACCGGTCTCCGGATCGATCCGGTTGATGGCGTGCATCTGATCGGCCTCGTGATCCTCGGCCGGTTTGTACCCGCGACCCTTCTGCGTCACCGCGTGCACGATGACCGGACCGCCGAAGTCCTTGGCGCGACGCAGCGCCGCCTCCAGCTGGACCTGATCGTGCCCGTCGACCGGGCCCACATACTTCACCCCGAGATCGCTGAACAGCTCCTGCGGGGCGACCGCGTCCTTGATGCCGGTCTTGATGGCGTGCAGCATCGAGTACGCCGAATCGCCCACGCGCGGAATGCTCTGCACGATCCGCTTGGTGGCGTCGAGCGCGTGCTCGTAGGCGGGCTGGGTGCGCAGACCCGCGAGCCGCTCGGCCAGACCGCCGATGGTCGGCGCGTAGGAACGGCCGTTGTCGTTGACCACCACGATGACCGAGCGCTCCTGCCCGGCGGCGATATTGTTCAACGCCTCCCAGCACATGCCGCCGGTGAGCGCGCCGTCACCGACCACCGCGACCACGTGCCGCTTCTGCCGGGTCAGCGCGAACGCCTTGGCCAGCCCGTCCGCGTAGGACAGCGAGGCCGACGCATGCGAGGACTCCACCCAGTCGTGGGCGCTCTCGGCGCGGCACGGATACCCCGACAGCCCGCCTTCCTTGCGCAGCGTGTCGAACCCGTCCTTGCGGCCGGTGAGGATCTTGTGCACGTAGGCCTGATGCCCGGTGTCGAAGATGATCGGGTCGGCAGGCGAGTCGAAGACCCGGTGCAACGCGATGGTCAGCTCCACGACGCCGAGATTCGGCCCGAGGTGCCCGCCGGTGACGGCGACCTTGCGCACCAGGAACTCGCGAATCTCCTCGGCCAGCTCCTGCAACTCCGGTACCGACAGCCGGCGCAGATCCTCGGGCATGTCGACCCGGGAAAGCACTCCCACGGCTATTGCTCCCTCCGGATGTCTCCTGTGTTTGCAACAGTCTACGGAGCCCTTTCCGGCCCCCGATGCCAGGAACGAAACACCACCTGCGACATCCGTGCCAGATGTGAGGCTCAACACAGATTACGCCCGTTACGCTGGGCCTGTGGTCCCCACCGGCGGCGGCGTGGCCCGCATCATCGAGGAAGTGTACGAGCTGTGTCGCGCCGACACGTCGGGAACGCTCGCCGACTACATTCCCGAACTCGCCGCCGTGCAACCCGATTCGTTCGGCATCTGCCTGGCAACCGCGGACGGGCGTATCTACGGCAGCGGAGATCTGGACGCCGCCTTCACCATTCAATCGATCTCCAAGCCCTTCACCTACGCGCTCGCCCTCGCCGATCAGGGTCCGGCCGAAGTGGCTCGGCGCATCGACGTGGAGCCGACCGGCGAGCCGTTCAACGAGATCAGCCTCGATCCGCAGACCCAGCGGCCGCGCAATCCGATGATCAACGCCGGGGCCATCGCGGCGGCCGGACTCGTCACGGGGATCGACGCCGCCGACCGATTCGCCCGAATCAGGCGCAGTTACAGCCGATTCGCCGGACGCGAACTCACCATGAACGAGGATGTGTACGCCTCCGAGGCGCGCACCGGATACCGCAATCGCGCCATCGGATACCTGCTGCGCGGGGCCGACATCATCGACGTCGACCCGGACGAGGCGGTCGACCGCTACTTCCGGCAGTGCTCGATCGACGTCACCTGCCGCGATCTGGCCGTCATGGCCGCCACCCTCGCCAACAACGGCGTCAACCCGCTCACCCGGGAACGGGCCCTGACCGGACCGCTCGTCCAACAGGTGCTCTCGGTCATGACCACCTGCGGCATGTACGACGCGGCCGGGGACTGGGTGACCGCCGTCGGACTGCCCGCCAAAAGCGGTGTGGGCGGCGGCATCCTGGCGGTACTGCCGGGACAGATCGGAATCGCGGTGTACTCACCGCGATTGGACGCGAACAGCAGCAGCGTGCGCGGGGTCAAGGCGTGCCGGGAATTGTCGACCCGGCTGGGACTGCACTTCCTGCACGTGACCCGGGCCCTGGATCTGAAGGAGGTCGGCGACGTCAGCCCCATCGCCGTCCGCATGCTCGAGGACCTGCGCACCGAGCTGGCCGCCGCCGGTTGCCCTGTGGGACTGGTCGATCCGGCCGCCAAACTCGGACAGCTCGCCTCCAGCCTGGACCCCACCGACGTGCACGGGCGGGTGTTCATCGACCGCGACGCCGCCACCGAATGGTGCGAACAACTCGTGCTCGACAAGCATCGGCCCGCCGGGCAGCAACAGCCCGCCGCCCTCACCGTCGACCAGCATCCCGCGCTCGCCGACATGCCCGCCGACGAGCGGGAGCGGCTGGCAAAGGAATTCGAGACCCGCACCATCGCGCGCGGCGAACTCATCGTGCCGCGCGACAGCGAACGCTGCGGGCTGTTCCTGATCCTCGGCGGACGGGTGCGGTTCACCTTCACCGACCGTGACCACCGCCGGCACCGGCTGATCACCCTCACCCCGGGCATGTCGTTCGGCGAGACCTCGATGCTGGCGGACATGCGCTACGCCAACGACGTGTACGCCGAGACCACCGTCCGGCTGGCCGTGCCGCCGCCCGCCCGCTTCGACAAGCTGACCGACCAGGCCCCGCAGATCAAGCTCGCGCTGTTGGAACGGCTGGCCGCCGCGGCGTACGCCCAGGCCGACGCGGCCGTGCGCGCGGTCTCGGCACACAACGGGGTCTGACCACGGACGCACTCCGGCGACCCCCGCCGGCGCGAGGGCTCATACGCCGACCGTGCGCGACACCCGGAACTGGCTCGACGATGCGACCGCCACTGCTCGCGGGACGGTGCGATTGCGAGTGCTCGCGCGGCCGATCATCGGGGCCGCACTCTCGGTGGCCCCCGCGACCGGGCCACCGTCGACACGGGCGCCGGGTACGTCGGCGGGCGTACGCCCGATTACGCCAACGCGTGCAGGCGCGCCGCCGGGAACACGCCTACGCTGGCGGACAACGAAATTCCTTCCCTCCACCGAGGCGGATGTCATGACCGATTTCGATCCCGCGGTCTACGGACCTCCCACCGTGCGTGTCGGCACCGCGGAACGCGAGCAGGCGGCCGCCGCGCTGGGTGAGCATTTCGCGGCCGGCCGCCTCGACCTCGCCGAATACGACGATCGCGTAGGACGCGCCTACGCCGCGAAAACCGCGGGCGAGCTGGCTGTCCTGTTCGGCGATCTACCCCGGCCGCAACCCCCGGCACCGCGGGTCCAGGCCGCGCCGCCCGCGCCGCGCCGCCCACTGCCGCTGGTGCCGGTCGGGGCGGGTGCGCTGGTGGTGCTCGCGCTGGTGTTCGCGATCGTCACCCACATCTTCCCGTTCTTCCTGTTCCCGGTGTTGTTCTTCGTGTTCGCGCGGGGCCGGCGCGGCTACGGCTATCACGGTCCGCGCTACCACCGCGGCTGACGGCTATGGTGGATCCGTGGGTGTATTCGGTGAACTGTTCCCCGGCAAGAAGCTCGAGGACGACGGCAGCGAGGACGGCGGCGGCCAGCTGCACCAGCCGCGCGTGAGCCTCGACCTGGACGCGGGAGTCATCCGCGTGTCCCCCGCGACCCCGCCCGCACCCCCGGCCGACCCGGACGCGCCCGCCGAGCACGCCTGATACCCAGCCGCTAGGGTGGGCCCCGACAGGCGACGAGCCGGGGACGAGGGGCGAAACACCGTGACGGACAACCATGATCAGTGGCGCAACCCCGACAGCCCGGCGACGCCCGCGCACTCCCCGCAGGACCCGAACCGCGCCTGGGGCGAGCAGCCGACCACGAATTACCCTGGGCACCAGCCGATAACGCCGGACCCGACCATGGTCCACCCGGGCTACGACCCGACGGCCGTCCACCCGGGACAAGCGCCTGTCCCTAATCATCCCGGCTACGAGCCGACCGCCGTGTACCCCGGCCAGAACCCGGTGACCGACCAGCCCGGATACGAGCCCACGGCAGTGCACCCCGGCCACACACCGGCACCGAATCATCCTGGGTACGAACCGACTGCGGTCTATCCGGGGCAAGCGCCGGTTCCGAGCCAGCCCGGATACGAGCCGACCGCCGTCTACCCCGGGCAAGCACCGATCCCGAACCATCCCGGCTATGAGCCCACCGCCGTCTACCCCGGGCAGGCGCCGATCCCGAACCAGCCCGGGTACGAACCGACGGCGGTATACACCGGGCAGCAGCCGATTCCGGGATACCCGGGACAGGATCCGACGGCGATCTACCCCGGTCAGCCCGTTCCCGGCTATCCGTCCGGTGCGTACCAGGGTCAGCAGTCGGCACCGAATTACCTTGGCCAGCAGGCCGTTCCGGGGTACGGACCGTCGCGGCCCATGCCGGGCGGCGGAGGCAATCGCACCTGGATCGTGCTGGCCGCCCTCGTGGCCGTGATCGTGGTCGTCGGCGGCGGGATCGCCGCGTACGCGCTGACCCGGGACTCGTCGAGCCCCACCACCGCCGCGCCGAGTACCACCGCGGGCCCGGCTCCCACCAGCCGCTCCGGAGGACCGTCGACCGGGCCGTCCAAGTCCGGTGCGCCCAAGCCGGGCGCGGGGACGGTGGCCGTTCCGGCCTACGGCGTCAGCTTCGACGTGCCGAGCGGTTGGTCGGTCGGCGACCCGTCCGACACCGTGCCGCAGTCCGGGACCGACGGCACGTTCACCGGGCACGGCAAGGCCACCGAGGGCGGCGGCTACTGCCCCGGCTCGGCGTACCGGTCGCTCGCCTACGTCACCCGCGCCGACGGCAGCGATCCGGCCGCGGCCGCGCTGAAAGTCGCGAAGATCTCCGCCCAGGGCGGCTACATGGACAAGTCCGGCGGCGCCGCGGGCGCGCCCACCGCGGTGACCACCAAGAGCGGCATCGCCGGCCAGCAGGTGGAGACGTCCGGCAGCTGGAAGCCCGAGCCGGCCGGCTGCACCACGACCACCTACTCGATCTACACCTTCGCCTTCACCGGCCCCAAGAACGCCCTGCTGGTGCTGGCGATCCTGGCCGACCGCGGTACCACCGGCGAGCTCGCCGCCGACCAGGCCAAGCAGATCATCGCCAGCGTCCGCACCTCCTGACCCCTAGGCTGACTCCATGGCCACCATGGACGACGACGCCATCGCCGACGCCTTCCTCGTCGAGGTGCGGCCCTACTCGGTGCCGGTGATCCTCGAGGAGTACGACCAGCGGTGGCCCGCCCGGTACGAGGCCGAGGCGACGGCGATCCGGGAAGCGCTGGGCGCGAAGGTGTTGCGCCTCGAGCACACCGGTTCCACGTCCGTCCCGGGTCTGGCCGCCAAGCCCGTCATCGACATGCTGCTGCTGGTCGCCGACACCGCCGACGAAGCCGCCTACGTCCCGGCCCTCGAAGCCCTCGGTTTCACCCTGCGCGTGCGCGAACCGGACTGGCTCGAGCACCGCTGCCTGGTCCGGCGGGTCGAGGACGGCGCACCCCACAGCGTCAACCTGCACGTCCTCTCCCCCGACCGCGCCGCCGTCGAAATCGAGCGCATCCTCGCCTTCCGCGACCGCCTGCGCACCCACGACGACGAGCGCGCCCACTACGAGCGCGCCAAACGCGAACTCGCGCAACGCCGATGGAAGTACGTCCAGCATTACGCCAATGCCAAGAGCGACGTCATCGAGGAGATCATCGCGCGCGCCCTCGACGCCCGCTGAATCGCGATCCATAGACTGGGGCGATGCCCCTCGTCGAGGTGACCCACAAGGCGGAACTGCCCGAGACGGTCCTGCGGGAATTGGGTAAATGGCTGCCCCACCTGGTGTCGCAGGCGGTCGAGTGCCCCGAGGAGCCCTACGACGGGGATCTGCAGCCGGGGGACGTGGAGATCCGTTTCCGGCCGTTGGGCAAGTTCGACCGGTCCGGACTGGACGTGGTGATCGAGATCCGGTCGAAGTACTTCGCGAGCCGCGCCGACAACCGGCAGGAGCGCTGTGACCGGCTGCTGGCCGATATAGAGAAGTTCGTCGACGCCACGATCGGCGTCTATCTGACACTGCCCGTCGCCGCGTGGGCGCAGACCGAGTAGCCGCTCACCGGGACCTCTTCCATCAGTATTTCAATCACTGATTGAAATACTGATTGAACCGTGTTTGACTGCTTGGCATGGTCGAGAAGGTGTCCGCGGGAACGCGGGAACGGCTGATCGCCGCAGCGGAGCAACTGCTGCTGACCGAGCCGTACGACGAGGTCTCGGTGCGGGCGGTGTGCGCGGCGGCCGGGGCCAATCCGGCGGCCGTGCACTACCACTTCGGGTCCAAGGAGGCGCTGGTCGGCGCGCTCATCGAGGATCGGCTCGGACCGCTGTGGGCCGAGGGACTCGCCGGAGCGCGGGGCGGGCGCGATTCGGTGCCCACGGTGGTGGACGCCATCCTCGCGCCGTTCGTCACGCTGGCGGCGGATCCGCTGGGGCGCTTGCACTTACGGCTGCTGGCCCGCTTCGTCCTGGGACGGCATCTGACTACCTGGCGAGGGCCGTGGTTCCAGATGGATTCCTGGGCACCGCTACTGCCCGAACTGTCACGGGGCCAGGCCGCGCAGCGCTGGATGCTGGCCTTCGACCTGATCATCATGCGATTCGGCGCACCCGAGATCGAGGATCACGGCATGCCGGAATCGGCGCTCACGGCCCTGCGCACCTTCGTGGTGGCCGGACTCACCGCATCGGGAGAACAACCATGAACGACATCTTCGCACCGGCGAAACTCGGCCCGATCACCCTGCGCAACAGGGTGATCAAGGCCGCCACCTTCGAGGGCCGCACCCCCGAGGCGCTGGTCACCCCCGAACTCATCGACTTCCATCGCGAGGTCGCCGCGGGCGGGGTCGGTATGACCACGGTCGCCTACTGCGCGGTCGCGCCGGGCGGGCGCACCGACCGGCACCAGATCTGGATGCGACCCGAAGCCGTTGCCGGACTGCGGGAGTTGACCGACGCCGTACACGCCGAGGGCGCGGCCGCCAGCGCGCAGATCGGGCACGCCGGACCGGTCGCCAATGCCGCCTCCAACCGAGTGCCCGCGCTCGCGCCGAGCCCCCTGTTCAGCCCGCTGAGCATGAAGGCCATGAAGGTGCCCGGCGACGCCGAGATCCGCGAACTCATCACCGCGCACGCACAGGCCGCCCTGCTCGCCGAGCAAGCCGGATTCGACGCCGTCGAAATCCATTTCGGCCACAACTATCTGGTCAGCTCGTTCCTGAGCCCGCTGCTCAACCGGCGTGGCGACCGCTGGGGCGGGCCGCTGGTCAACCGGGCCCGGCTGGCCCGCGAAATCGCCTGCGCCGTCCGCGAAGCCGTCGGTGACCGGCTCGCGGTGACCGCCAAACTCAATATGGAGGACGGCCGCCGCGGCGGGCTCACCATCCCCGAGAGCGTGCAGGTGGCCGCCTGGCTCGAAGCCGACGGCGCCCTCGACGCGCTGGAATTGACCGCGGGCAGTTCCCTGCTCAACCCGATGCTGCTGTTCCACGGCGACGCGCCGCGCAAGGAATTCGCCGAGGTCCTGCCCGGTCCGGCGCGGCTTGGCTTCAAGGTGGTCGGGCGCGCCTTCCTCAAGGAGTACCCGTACCAGGAGGCGTATCTGCTGGAGCGGGCCCGCCAGTTCCGCCGGGAACTGTCCATGCCGCTGATCCTGCTGGGCGGCATCACCAATCTCGACACCATGAACCTGGCCCGCACCGAGGGCTTCGAGTTCGTCGCAATGGGCCGGGCGCTGCTGCGCGAACCGGACCTGTTGCGGCGCATCCAATCCGAGGCGGGCACCCAGTCCGCCTGCGTGCACTGCAACAAGTGCATGCCCACCATCTACACCTCCACCCGCTGCGTGTTCCGGCCGGAGCGGACCATCATCGATTTCGACGGAAGGCAACGAGCATGAGCGGGGCAAGCCCGGAGGCGGCAGCGGAGCGTAACCACGGAGGGCTCCGCTCGGGCTCGACCGAGCACGGCAGGCGTGGACGGCTCGACGGGCGGGTAGCCCTGATCAGTGGCGGCGCATCGGGAATGGGCGCGTCGCACGCGCGCGCGTTCGTGGCCGAGGGCGCCTCGGTGCTCATCGGCGACATCTCCGACGAGGCGGGGGCGAAGCTGGCCGCCGAACTCGGTGACGCGGCGGCGTTCATCCACCTCGACGTGACCAGCGCCGCGGACTGGCGGGCCGCGGTGGACGCGGCCGTCGAACGGTTCGGCAAGCTGAACGTGCTGATCAACAATGCCGGCATCCTCGACTTCGGACCGCTCGGCGAATACACCGAAGAACAGTGGCAGCGCGCGCTTTCCATCAATCTGACGGGCCCGTTCCTGGGTTTGACCGCCGCCCGTGACGCCCTCGTGGCGGCACGGCCCGCGTCGGTGGTGAACATCTCCTCGGCCGCCGGAATCCAGGGCGTGCCGGGCGCGCACGGCTACACCGCCTCCAAGTTCGGGGTGCGCGGACTGACCAAGTCCGCGGCGATCGAGCTTGCCCCGCACGGGGTTCGGGTGAACTCCGTGCACCCGGGCGGGATCCTGACCCCGATGATCGGGGTCGCCGAGGGCACCACCGCCGATCGCGCGGCCAACCCCCTGGCCCGCCTCGGCACCCCCCAGGAAGTCACCGACGTGGTCGTCTTCCTGGCCAGCCAAGAATCCAGCTACTGCAACGCCGCCGAATTCGTCGTAGACGGCGGCATGACAGCCGGCCGCCCCGTCTGATCCACCGAGTGGCACATGCTGGAGGCGGAATCGGACATATCCCCTCCAGGATGTGCCACTCGGCGAATTGTCACTGCTTGTAGGTGGCCAGGAAGCGGCCGATGCGCTCGATGATGGCTTCGAGTTCGTCGGCGTGTGGCAGCGTCACGATTCGGAAGTGGTCGGGGCGCGGCCAGTTGAAGCCGGTGCCCTGCACGATGTGGATCTTCTCGCGCAGCAGCAGATCCAGGACGAACTGTTCGTCGTCGTGGATCTTGTACATGTCGAGATCGATGCGCGGGAAGGCGTACAGCGCGCCCTTGGGCTTCACGCACGAGATGCCCGGGATCGCGTTGAGCGCCTCCCACGCGCGGTCGCGCTGCTCGCGCAGGCGGCCGCCGGGCAGGGTCAGGTCGTAGATGCTCTGGTGGCCGCCGAGCGCGGCCTGGATCGCCTGCTGCGCGGGCACATTCGCGCACAGACGCAGACCCGACAGCATGGTCAGGCCCTCGAGGTAGTTCTCGGCGTGCTCGACCGGGCCGGAGACCACCAGCCAGCCGCCGCGGAAACCGGCGGCGCGGTAGGACTTCGAGAGTCCGGAGAAGGTCAGGCACAGCACGTCCGGGGCCAGGGCCGCGGTGGCGGTGTGGGTGAGGTCGTCGTAGAGGATCTTGTCGTAGATCTCGTCGGAGAACACCACCAGGTTGTGGCGGCGCGCGATCTCGAGCATCTGCCGCACCACCTCTGGCGAATACACCGCGCCGGTGGGGTTGTTCGGGTTGATGATGACCAGGGCGCGGGTGCGGTCGGTGATCTTGGCTTCGATATCGGCCAGGTCCGGCATCCAGTCGGCCTGCTCGTCACAGATGTAATGCACCGGACGGCCGCCGTTGAGCGCGGTGGCGGCGGTCCAGAGCGGGAAATCGGGTGCGGGAACCAGGACTTCGTCGCCGTTCTCCAGCAGTGCGGTCATGGCCATCATGATCAGTTCGGAGACGCCGTTGCCGAGGAAGACCTGCTCGACGTCGATCTCGCTCAGACCCAGGGTCTGGTAGTACTGCACCACCGCGCGGCGCGCCGAGAGCAGGCCCTTCGACGAGGAGTAGCCGCTGGACTGCGGCAGGTTGCGGACCATGTCCTGGAGCAGTTCGGCGGGCGCTTCGAAGCCGAAGGGCAGCGGGTTACCGGTATTGAGCTTCACGACGTGATGCCCCTCGGCTTCCAGCCGTGCGGCATGCTCGGCGACCGGTCCACGGATCTCGTAGGACACGCCCGACAGCTTGCTCGACTGCTTCACCTGCATGAACGACCTCTTCTCGGTGTGGTTGCCGCACACTCTACTTGGAATTTCCAAGTTTGCACTTGGTATTTCCAAGTTGTTGGTTACAGTGGGATCGTGCCACGCCGAAGCTACGACCACTACTGCACCGTGAGCCGCGCCCTCGACATCGTCGGCGACCGGTGGAATCTGCTGGTGGTCCGCGAACTCTGTTCGGGCCCGCGCCGCTACAGCGACCTGTTCGCCGACCTGCCCGGCATCAGCACCGACGTGCTGGCCGCCCGGCTCAAGGACCTCGAGCGTGACGGGATTCTCACCAAACGCCGCACCGGGCCGCGGGCGGGTACCGCGCTCTACGAACTCACCGACTCCGGCGCGGCGCTGCGGCCGGTCCTCGACACCCTCTCGGCCTGGGGCACCGCCCAGCTCGGCG
This sequence comes from Nocardia sp. NPDC005746, assembly GCF_040630785.1. Classification (NCBI taxonomy): domain Bacteria; kingdom Bacillati; phylum Actinomycetota; class Actinomycetes; order Mycobacteriales; family Nocardiaceae; genus Nocardia; species Nocardia sp. NPDC005746. The sequence goes on along the minus strand of NZ_JBEXYE010000011.1, from coordinate 227,902 downwards.
AGCAGCGCGCCACCGACGCCGTCCGTGCCCACTGGTTCGCGCTCCCCCTCGGGCGGGCCGTCGCCGAACTCGTCCCCGCGGGCACGGTCACGGTCCGCATCGGCGACACCGTCTTCCACTACGTGATCACCGAGACCGGCCTCACCCACCACGACGGACCGGCCGACACCCCCGACCTGGACCTGCGGCTCGATCTGGCCGCGGCGAGCGAGATCGCCACGGGCGCACGCTCACTCGCCGACACCCTCGCCGAGGCCACCGGCACCGGACATCCGGTCGCCTGAGGCGGGCCGTCCGCGCGGCACGGGCGACGGGTCACCCGCCGTCGGTAGCATCGGCTGGGTTGCGCCCGCATCGACCGAGGAGGACCGCGTGACCAGCGACGCCGTCGGCACCATCACGATGATCGGATCCGGGAGCGCCAGTGCGACACCGGACATCATGCGGGTAGCCATCTCCGTGGACACCCGCGCCGACACCGTGGCCGCGGCCTACGCCCGCGCCGGGGAGCGGGCCGACGCGGTGATCCAGTCGCTGCGCGGGGACGGAGTGCACGGGCGCGACATCTCCACCAGCGGGCTGACCGTGCGGGCGGACACCGTATGGACCGACGGCAATCGGGAGAAACTGGTCGGGTATTCGGCGGGGACATCGCTGACGGTGACACTGCGCGACATCGCCGGGCCCGACGGGGAAGCCAAGTCCGGCAAGGACGATGGGCCCGCCGCGATCATCGCCCACGCCGTCGCCGCCGGAGGTGACGATGTGCGGCTGGGCGGACTGACACTGACCGTGGCCGACGAGGAAGCGCTGATGGTCCGCGCTCGCGACGAGGCGTGGGATCACGCGGTCAGCAAGGCGGAACAGTACGTGTCGCGGGCAGGCCGCACGCTGGGGCCGGTCGTCGAGATCACCGAGAACATCTCGGGACCGATCCCGGCCCCGCGCGTCGCCTTCGCCGCCGCCGCGAAAGCCGGAGGGGCCCCGGCCATGCCGGTGGAGCTGGGCGAGAGCGAGATCTCCACCAGCATCCGCGTCACCTGGCAGCTCGCCTAGCCGGGAGTCGGAGCCACCGAACCGGAACCACCCGACCGGGCCCGAGCGGTCCGGTGACGACACGGTTCGCGGTCCCGCGCCGAGCCTGGGCTACCGCTCGGCGTCGAGATACGGCCAGGCCTCATCCTTGACGCGTTCGACAATTCTCGGCTTCCCTTCACCGCCGGCCCGGCAACGCCTCCCTCGACAAGGCTCGCCGCCCGCTGTGGCCGGACCCACTCCGGCATCGACCCGCCGCCGAGTCAGTGCTGGACCTGAGCCAGCAATGCGGTGGCGTGGACGATGGTCAGCTGGACGCGGAATCTGGTGGCGTCGGCCCTGGTCCGGTGCGGGAACGGGTCCTCGTCGGTCAGGCCGCGCAGGTCGTGCAGCAGGCGGGTGCCCTCGGCGATGGTGAGCCGGCCGGTGTCGACGAGGTGGCGGACATTGCGGGTACCGTCGAGGTCGCCGGTGCCTGTGGCGTAGGCGGTCACCTGGAGCAGGGCCGCACGCAGCGCTTCTCACACGCCGGAAAACGGCCGCGCCCATAGTGTTTGACGGCGGCGCGCAGATGGTCGAGGGCCGTCTGCTGGCCGCGCACCTCCAACTCGGTCTCCGGCAGGGTGACCCGGTCGGCGAGCCGCACCGGCAGCTCGCCGGTGGGTTTGAGGCGGCAGCGCACGGTTCCGTCGGGGCCCTCCCCCGTCACCCGGTCGATCTTCATGCGATACCCGTCGGCCAGCAGCGCCCGGAGCAGCTCCGGCATCCACGCCGGAAGACTCTTGCGCTGCAACGACTCCCCCTGCAGGAAGCGTGACACCGTCACCTCGACCAGATCCAGCAGCGCCCGATCGGCCTTTGCGTTCCCGCCCTGCGCCGCGACCCGCGCCCCGTACACCGGACTCACCAGCCGCCCCCAGTAGCTGTCGGCGTTCACCCACATCGGGACCCCGTACTCCGGCCGCTCGAGATCCACCCCCAGCAGCAGCGCCTCGAGCGAGTGGAACTTCGACTGATCCCCGTAGATCAGCTCCAGGACCGACGCCACCGTCGGATCCGACAACGTACTCATGGGCAACATCTTTGGCGCAGCCCCCGAAACCGCCGCCCGCCAACCCACCTGCGCCACAACAAGATCAGAGAGCGGTCGACGCGGGGGGAATCGGACGGAATCCCGCGGTGACAGCTCCCTGATCTCGCAGGTCAGCGTTCGAAGGCGGCGATGCACTCGACGTGGTGAGTGCCGGGGAAGGCGTCGAAGACGCGCAGGGCCACGGGGTGGTACCCGGCGGAGCGGTAGAGGCCCACGTCGCGGGCGAAAGAGGCGGGGTCGCAGCCGATATGGATGATGCGGCGCGGGGAATGCTCGCTCAGGGCGTTGATCACGTCCTTGCCCGCACCCGCGCGCGGCGGATCCAGGACCACGACATCCGGTGCGACGCCGGACTGTTCGTGAATCCAGCGCTCGACCCGCTCCGCGGTCAGATCCACCCACGGCATATCCCGCAGCGCGGCCCGGCCTTCGGTGACCGCGGTCCGCGCGAACTCCACACCGTGCACGAAACCGGCGTCGCCGACCTGCCCGGCCAGGCGCGCCGCGAACACGCCCACACCGCAGTACAGGTCCCACACCAGCGCGCCCGGCGCGGCATCGGCCCACTCGGCCACCACATCCGAATAGCACTGCGCCGCACCGTAATGCGGCTGCCAGAACCCGGTCGCCGACAGCTCCCACCGGCGCTCGGCGACATACTGCACCGCCCGCCCGGTGCCATCCACGACCCGCTCGGTCCGGGCGCTGTGCGCCGCCGCCCGCCGTGCGGCGGTACTGCGCCGATCCCCGCCACGACCGGTGTCGCGCGCGGAACCCCCGGCGCGACCGCCCCGGTCACGCAGCTCCCGCTGGCCGCCGCGTTCGTCCCCGGCGGGCGCGACCTCGACCAGATGCCGCATCCCGTCACCGTCGACGGCCACCACGAGATCCGCCCCGGGCGTCCATTTCCGTTCGGCGATGCCCTCCATGGCTCCCGCCATCGGCTGCGGGCATCGCAGATCCGCGATCACCTCGGTGCTGCGATAGCGGTGCACCCCGGCACGGCCGTCGGCGTCCACGACCAGCCGCACCCGGCTGCGCCAGCCACCGGCATACGCGTCCGCCGCCGGCGGCCCGACCAACCGCACGCCGCGCCCGGGCCCGGCGTCGTGTGTCGCCGGACTGCCGATGAGGGCGCTCGCGACATGCGTGGCCACTCCCCCGATCCGGCCCGGCGCGACACCGGTGACCGTGGTCGTGTCCGGGCGTCCCCCGGCGCGCGATTCGGATTCCGGTCCTGACCGAGACTTCGCGGGCACGGCAGGCTCTGGCACCTCGGAGGCACCCGCAGTCGGCTGCGATTCGGGGCGCGAGCCCGCCAGCAGGGTCGCGCCGAGACTCGTGGTCACACCACCGGTCCGTCCGGAACTGCCCGGCAGGGCGATCAGCCCGGTGCGAGAGTCCGGCTGCGCCACCGCACCGGTCGGCAGGCCGGAGGGCGCCGGGATGGGCTCGACCGTGAAGTCGGGCTCCCAGTCGGCGAGGCGGCGCAGCTGGTCGGCGACGACCTGATGCTTGAGGGCGCGCTGCGCCTCGGGAGTAGCGAAGGTGAAGTCGCAGCAGCCCGCGCCGCCGGGGCCCGAGACCGGGCAGGTGGCGGGGACGCGGTCGGGCGACGGGTCGAGGATGTCGATGGCGTCGGCACGGCAGAACGAGCCGCCACGATCCTCGGTGACCAGGGCCCGAACCAGCTCGCCCGGTAGCCCGTGGCGGACGAACAGCACGCGGCCCTCGTGGCGGGCCACGCAGAACCCGCCGTGGCCGGGCGGTCCGAGACGAACCTCGAAGACCTCGCCGTACCAGTCGGGTCCGCTCACGATTCGTCCCCGAAACCACGACGCACCGAACCGGGCGCGTTGACCACACGGCTGGGGTGGGCCCGCCCCGCCGACGAGGACAGCTGCCAGGGGACGCTCGTCACCATGACACCGGGCTCGAACAGCAGACGCCCCTTCAGGCGCAGCGCGCTCTGGTTGTGCAGCAGCTGCTCCCACCAGTGGCCCACCACGTATTCGGGGATGAACACGGTGACCACGTCGCGCGGCGAGGTCTTGCGCACCCGCTTCACGTAATCCACCACGGGCTTGGTGATCTCACGGTACGGCGATTCGATCACCTTGAGCGGCACCGCGATATCGCTGGACTCCCATGCGCGCACCAGCGCTCGGGTGTCGGGTTCGTCGACATTGACCGTGATGGCCTCGATGGTGTCGGGCCGGGTGGCGCGGGCGTAGGCCAGGGCGCGCCGGGTCGGCATGTGCAGCTTGGACACCAGCACGATGGAGTGGGTGCGGCTGGGCAGCACCGCGTCCCAATCGGCCTCGTCCAGCTCCCGCGACACGGAGTCGTAGTGGCGGCGAATGAGTTTCATCAGGCCGAAGATCGCCGCCATGGTGATGATCGCGATCCAGGCGCCCGCCAGGAACTTGGTGACCAGCACGATGATCAGGACGGTCGCGGTCATGGTCAGGCCGATGGCGTTGATCACCCGCGACCGCTTCATCCGCATCCGCTGAGTGGGATCGGTCTCGGTGCGCAGCAACCGGGTCCAGTGCCGCAACATGCCGGTCTGACTCAGCACGAACGACACGAACACGCCGACGATGTAGAGCTGGATCAGGCGCGTCACCTCCGCGCCGAACAACACCACGAACGCGATGGCCGCGCCCGCCAGGAACAAGATGCCGTTGCTGAACGCCAGCCGGTCACCACGGGTGTGCAGCTGACGCGGCAGGAAACGGTCCTGCGCCAGAATCGAACCCAGCACCGGGAAACCGTTGAAGGCGGTGTTGGCCGCCAGCACCAGGATCAGCGCGGTGACGATGGTGATGAAGTAGAACCCGGCCGGGAAGCCGGAGAACACCGCCCCCGCCAGCTGCGCCACCAGGGTCTTCTGCTCGTAGCCCGCGGGCGCGCCGATCAGGTCCGAGGTGTCGTGGGCGTAGACGATGCCGACCTTCTGGGTGAGCACGATCATGCCCATGAACAGCGTGACCGCGATGCAGCCCAGCAGCAGCAGGGTGGTCGCGGCATTGCGCGACTTGGGTTTGCGGAAGGCCGGCACACCGTTGGAGATGGCCTCGACACCGGTCAGCGCCGCACAGCCGGAGGAGAAGGCGCGGGCGATGAGGAACACGAACGCCAGGCCGAACAGATGCTCGTCCTCGGCTTTGAGCCCGAACCCGTACGACTCGGCGTGCACGGTCTGACCCAGGAAGATCCGGACGAAACCCCAGATCAGCATGACGAACATGCCGATCATGAAGGCATAGGTGGGAATCGCGAACGCCGTGCCGGACTCGCGCACACCACGCAGATTGATCGCGGTGAGGATCACAATCGCCGACACCGCGAACAGCACCTTGTGCGTCGAGACGAACGGCACCGCCGACCCGATATTGGACGCCGCCGAGGAGATCGACACCGCCACCGTGAGCACGTAGTCGACCAGCAGCGCGCTGCCGACCGTCAACCCCGCGGTGGGTCCCAGATTCTTGGTGGCGACCTCGTAGTCGCCGCCGCCGGAGGGATAGGCGTGCACGTTCTGCCGATAGCTGGCCACCACGACCGCCATCACCAGCGCGACCGCCAGACCGATCCAGGGTGCGTAGACGTAGGCGGACAGACCGGCCACCGACAGCACCAGGAAGATCTCCTCGGGCGCGTATGCCACCGAAGACAGCGCGTCCGAGGCGAAGACCGGGAGCGCGATCCGCTTGGGCAGCAGCGTATGACCGAGAGAATCGCTGCGGAATGGGCGGCCCACCAGCATGCGCTTGGCGGCCGTCGTCAACTTCGACACTCCTGGCAGCATAGGTCAGTCCGCGAGGGACCGTGTTCGCGGCGCGACGTGGGCGGTCCGCGGCCGTAGGGTGACCTCGGGCGCTGTGAGGTTTTTCCGGTTCCGGTTTGAACATGTTCCGGAGGGGGAAAGTGCCCGCAGTGAAACTCGAGCGGTACGGTTGCCACCCGGCCGATATTTCGATCAAGCAACCAGACCGCACACCACGGTTTTCGGGAATGGGGTTCGTACGGTGTACGTCGTGATCATGGGATGTGGGCGGGTCGGATCCTCGCTCGCCCGCGCCCTCGTCCGCATCGGCCACGAGGTCGCGGTGATCGATCAGAACTCGAGCGCCTTCCTGCGCCTGGGCCGCGATTTCCCGGGCCTGTGCATCACCGGTGTCGGCTTCGATCGAGATGTGCTGACCCGGGCCGGAATCGAACGCGCCGGCGCCTTCGCCGCCGTCTCCTCCGGCGACAACTCCAACATCATCTCCGCGCGCGTCGCCCGCGAGACCTTCGGCGTGGAGCGCGTGGTCGCCCGCATCTACGACGCCAAACGCGCCGCCGTCTACGAGCGCCTCGGCATTCCCACCATCGCCACCGTGCCCTGGACCACCGACCGGTTCCTGCGCACCCTGGTCGCCGACCAGTCCACCACCACCTGGCGCGACCCCACCGGGACCGTCGCGGTCACCGAACTCGACGTGCACGAGAACTGGTACGGGCGTTCGGTACACGAGCTCGAGGAGGCCATCGGCGCCCGCGTGGCCTTCGTCATCCGCTTCGGACAAGGCGTCCTGCCCACCGGCAAGTCCATGCTGCAGGCCGACGACCTGGTCTACATCGCCGCCACCTCCGGCACCGTGGGCGAAGCCGTCGCCCTCGCCGCCAATCCCCCTGCTCCTGAGCACTGATCGTGAAGGAATCCCGATGAAGGTAGCCATCGCCGGGGCCGGAGCCGTCGGACGCTCCATCGCCCAGGAACTGCTACGCGGCGGTCACCAGGTCATGCTGCTCGAGCGCCGCCTCGACCACATCGACCCCACCAGCGCGCCCGCCGCCGTCTGGACCCACGCCGACGCCTGCGAGCTGGAGACGCTCGAGGAAGCCGGACTCGAGACCTACGACGTGGTCATCGCCGCCACCGGCGACGACAAGGTGAACCTGGTGTTCAGCCTGCTCGCCAAGACCGAATTCGGGGTGCAGCGGGTGGTGGCCCGGGTCAACGACCCGCGCAACGAGTGGCTGTTCGACTCCTCCTGGGGCGTCGATGTCGCGGTGTCCACGCCGCGGCTGCTGGCCTCGCTCGTCGAGGAGGCGGTCTCGGTCGGCGACCTGGTGCGCCTGATGACGCTGCGCCAGGGTCAGGCCAACCTGGTCGAGATCACCCTGCCCACCGATACCCCCTTGGCGGGCAAGGCCGTTCGCACCCTCACCCTGCCCCGCGACGCCGCCCTGGTCACCATCCTGCGCGGCGGGCGCGTCATCGTCCCGCAGGCCGACGATCCGCTGGAAGGCGAGGACGAACTGCTGTTCGTCACTTCCATCGAGGCCGAGGACGAGCTGCGCAAGACGCTCGGCGTCTATGGGGTCAACGGGCTCGGCTCGGCCGAAGCCACCGCCTGACCCGCGACCCCCGTATACGGCGATGGGCCGGGCGCACCCCCTGCGCCCGGCCCATTCGCCGTCTTCACCCCCCGAACCCTCAGGACGCCTCCCGCAGTTCGGCGCGCAGCCGGTTCAGCGCGCGGTGCTGCATGACCCGGACCACGCCCGGGCTGGTGCCGATGGCCTCGGCGGTCTCGGCCGCGGTCCAGCCCAGCACGATCCGCATGACCAGCACCTCACGGTGGGTCGAGGACAGCACCTGCATGAGGTCGCGGGTGGCGCGACGGGTCTCCATCGCCAGCGCCCGCTCCTCCGGTCCCGCCTCGGTGTTCGGGGCGTCGGGGAACTCCGCGACCGGGTAGGCCGGGTGCAGCTGCGCCCGCCGGAACGCGTCGGCCACCTTGTTCGCCGAGATGCCGTAGACGAAGGCCAGGAAGGACTTGCCCTGGTCGCGGTAGCGCGGGATGGCCTGCACCGTCGCCAGGCAGATCTCCTGCGCCACATCGTCCGCGGTCACGTGCAGGTGGCCCGCGCCGCTCATGCGAGCCGCGCAGTAGCGGCGCACCAGCGGGTACACGATCTTGAGGATCTCGGAGACGGCGGCGCGGTCACCGGCGGCGGCCGGGCCGATCAGCTTCTCCAATTCCGCTGCGGCGCGCCGGGACTCCGAGGTCGCCACACTGCCGGTCTTGCTGCCTCCCCGCCCCGCCGGGTGCCGGCGCGAGGCTGCAATCTGCACCGCGGTCCCGAGCCCCTCGCCCCGTTCCTGCGCTGCCACTGCCTTGCCGTCGGTACTCAACACCGCGTTCCTTTCTCCGTAGCCTGTGAGAGCTTCTGAGAAAGATCGTGCTCGCCGGGAGGCCGCCGAAATAGGTACCCCAGGGGTGGGTTGGTCACCCCCTTCCGTCCCCCGACGGCCCCGAAGGTGTTGCGCGACGCGGATTTAGCGCGATAAGTGCCCGAAATGGACGATTGAGCTAGACGGCGGAGTCCGAGGCCCCGGCCGCATTCGCCCTGGCAGAGGGCAGATGACCGGCCTTGCGGACCGCCCAGAAGGTCACCAACGCCGCCACCGCGGTCAACGGCCACCCCATGGCGATGCGCGCCACCGCGAGCAGACCGGTGCTGTTGGCCGCGTACAGATGGTTCTGCACCAGGTACCGGGCCACGAACACCAGCGCCCACACCGCGGTCGCGATGTCGTAGAGCCGCATGGCGCGCTTGTCCGAACGCCACCCGGTGCCGTGCCCGTTCAGGGCGCCCCAGATCACGCCCGCCAGCGGCCAGCGCACCACCAGCGACAGCAGGAACGCCCCGCCGTACACCAGGCTCGCGTAGATGCCGAACAGGAAGAAGCCCTTCGCCTCACCCATCCGGTAGGCGATGAACGCGCACACGCCCACCCCCAGGAAACCGGAGATGGCGGGCTGGATCGGACCGCGACGCACCAAGCGCCACACCAGGATCGCCGCGGCCACCGCCAGCGACGCCCAGATCGCGGCGGTCAGGCCGCGCAGCGAATTCACCGGCACGAACACCAGTACCGGCAGCGAGGAGTAGATCAGGCCCGACAGGCCGCCCATCTGCTCGAGCAGGGTGGGCTCGGGGCCGTCCTCGGCGCCCTCGTGGTCCTGGTCGGCGGCACGTTCGGCGTCGACCATCGCCTGCATGTCCTCGTCCAGCAGCGCCTTGTCCAGCCGCCACGGGATCTCACCGGCCTCCGGTACCGCGTTGAGCTGGACCGTGGGCGGATCGAAGGCGGGCGCGCCATAGGGCTCGGCGGGGCCGCGGCCCTCGTCGCCGCTGCTGGTGGGGTTCGGCATGAGTGTCAGGAATTCCCGCGCAGTTCGTAGTAGGGGTTGTAGATGACCTTGCCGCCATCGCGTTCACCGACGCGGCCGCGGACCAGAATACGACGGCCCGGTTCGATTCCCGGGATACGACGCCGTCCGATGAACACCAGGGCCACACTGTCGGTGCCGTCGAAGAATTCCGCGGCGACCTCCGCCCCGCGGGCCTTGGGACAGGCCTCGACACTGCGGAGCCGGCCGACCATGGTGACTTCCTCACCACGCCGGCATTCCGATGCCCGGGATGCGCCCGACGCCTCCGACGTCTCGGCGAGCTCCTCGGCATCCAAACGATCCAGGTCCTCCGTCAGTCTGCGGCCGAGCCGCCGGAAATAGCCTGACGGGGTGTCCTTCCCACCCGCGGATGGCATCTCGCACGCTCTCCTGTAGAGCTCGGACGGCGTGGATCTCACGTCGTTCGTTCCTTCCACGTCGACCGGGCGGTTTGCCACCCGACCGCTCGTGGCCGTACCTCCGCCACTGTAGATGGGACGGGCTGCACCCGCCACGCGCGCCCGTCCCCGCTACAGTCGGCCGGTGCCCGATCTTCCCCGTCCGGCGGTCGCCGTCGCCCTGCCCGGAACCGGCTCCGACGCCCATTTCGCCCGCCGCGCCTTCGGATCCGCCTGCGCCGCATTGGATCTGCCATTCCTCGCGGTCGACCCGGACCCGCGCGCCGTGATCGAGAGCTACCGGGCCGCCCTCGACGCCGCCGCCCGCTCCGGACCCGTCCTGGTCACCGGGATCTCGCTGGGCGCGGCCGTCGCGGTGGACTGGGCCGCCGAGCACCCCGACTCGGTCTTCGGCGTGGTCGCCGCGCTGCCCGCCTGGACCGGCGCCGACACCACCGGCTGCCCCGCGGCCCTGTCCGCGGCCGCCACCGCCGCCCAGCTGCGCGCCGACGGCCTCGACGCCGTCATCGACCGGATGCGCGCATCCAGCCCCGCCTGGCTGGCCGACGCTCTGACCCGCTCCTGGACCTCCCAGTGGCCCGAACTGCCGTCCGCGCTGGAGGAGGCCGCCGCCTACGCCTGGCCCGAACCCGGGCTGCTCAGCCGGGTCAGCGCACCCGTCGAGATCATCGCCGCGGTAGACGATCCGGTGCACCCGCTGGCGGTGGCCGAGCAGTGGGCCGCGTACCTCCCCCACGCCACGCTGCACAGGATCACCCTCGACGAGTTGGGTTCGGACCCCTCGATTCTGGGTACCCGTGGCATCAATGCCCTCTTCCCTCGCCGCGTCACCGCCCCCTGACCGAATTCCGGCCCACCGCAGCACAACTCCGGCTCGGCCGACCACGTTCGTCGGGTCCGAGGCCCGGCCGTCCGCCGCGCGGACGCCCATTCAGCCGACAGCGAAACGGGGCACCGCCCGTGTGGCGATGCCCCGTTTCGTCGTGTGTCAGAGCCGAATCCGGGTCGGTGATCGCGACCCGGACAGCTCGGTGCGGACCTCTACGGTCAGTTCAGACCCAGCTGCTGCATGGCCGAGCCCTCCGCGCCGCGCCGCGGCTCGGTCGGGGCCTGCTCGGGCTGGAAGGCCGGACCGCCCTGCATGGCGTCCATCTGGGCCTGCATGGCCTGCTGCTGGGCCGCCAGCTGCTGCTGGTGGGCGGCGGCCAATTGGTCGGCCAGCTCCTGGGGTAGGACCACGGGGAGGGGTTCGCGGACCGGTAGCGGCTCGTCGCCGCGGCGGACCACGGTCTCACCCATGACCGCGCGAGCGGCCGCGACCAGCGGCGTGTTCTCGTCCGCCGCGCCGGTCGGACCGGCCGCGACAAGGCGAACCATCCAGCGGTGACCGTCCACGCCGATGAACCGCAGATCCGCGCCCTGGGTGATGGCGTGCAGCTCGCGGCCCCACGGGCCCTGCACCACCGACACCTGCGCGCCGTCCTTGCGCAGCGTCTCCGCCAGATCGGCTGCCACCGAACGCCATTGGCCCGCCGACTTGGGCGCGGCGTAGGCCGCCACGGTGATGCGGCCGTGCTGGGTGGCCAGGTGCACCGCCTGCGGGGTGCCGTCGGGGGTCATCTCGACCTGCAGCTGCCCGCCCGGCGGCACCGGCACGATGACCGAGCCCAGGTCCAGGCGCTGTTCGGCGATGGCCTCGAGCCGGTCGGCGACATCCTCGTAGTCGTACGGGCCGATCTCGGGGCCGCGCGCGGGCGCCGGCTCGTCATCGTATTCGTCTGCCGCGTCAGCGGTTTCGTCGTATTCGTCCTCGTACTCGTCGTACTCGGTGTACTCGTCGTCGTACTGCGGCGCGTCGTCTCTGTCGCCGCCCTTGCTCTTCTTGCGTCCGAACACCATCGTCATGCCTCCTTGCCGGTCGCCTGACCCGCCCCACCGGACTGCGCGAGGCTGGCATGCCCACCGCTGGATCCGTATCCTCCCGCGCCGCGCGCGGTGTCGTCGAGCGCCTCCACCTCGACGAAGTCCACCAACTCGACCTTCTGCACCAATAATTGTGCGATGCGGTCACCCCGCCGGAGCTCGACCGCCGTACGCGGATCGTGGTTGATCAGGCACACCTTGATCTCACCGCGGTATCCCGCGTCGACCGTGCCGGGGGTGTTGACAACCGACAGGCCCGCCTTGGCCGCCAGCCCGGAGCGCGGATGGATCAGCCCCACCGTGCCGATCGGGAGGGCCACCGCGATGCCGGTACCGACCAGCACCCGCTCCCCCGGTTCGATGATGACGTCCTCGGTGGTGCACAGGTCCACGCCCGCGTCGCCCTCGTGAGCACGCGTCGGTACGGGGATGCCGGGATCGAGCCGCAGCAGGGGAATAGGTGGAATACCGGTCACGTGCGCCGAGCCTACGCGTTCGACCGCTCAGTCATTGACCTAGTCTGAGGTCGTGTCCGACCAGCCCCCTCAGGTGAAACCTCAGCCGCAGACCAAGCCCCTCTACACCGAGCGCCTCTGGGTGCCGCTGTGGTGGTGGCCGGCCGCGCTCGTCGTGACCGGGCTGCTGGCAGCCGAAATCCACATGGGCGCACCGGGTGTGCGGGCCTGGCTGCCTTATGTGCTGCTGTTCCCGGTCGCGGTGTGGGTGCTGCTGTGGTTCTCGCGTCATCGCCTGGAAGTGGCCCCGGACGCGGACGGCGTCCCAGAACTGCGCACCGGCCGCGCGCATCTGCCCGCGACCTTCGTCAAGCGGGCGGCGCCGGTTCCGACCAGCGCGAAGAGTGCGGCGTTGGGTCGACAACTCGACCCCGCCGCCTTCGTCCAGCATCGGGCCTGGATCGGGCCCATGGTGTTGCTCGTCCTCGACGATCCCGAGGATCCGACGCCGTACTGGCTGGTCAGTACGCGTCATCCGGAACGTGTGATCGCAGCGCTCGGCCTGGAGAACGCGGCCGAATCGGCCTGATCCCCTTCGATCACTTTCCCTGAGAAGTACTGCGCGATCCGGCCCGGCCCGCGCTCGGTGAACCGAGCGCGGGCTGGCCGGACACGCTCCGAGGGACCGAGCCTTAGGCGGCGCAGTCCATGCAGATCAGCTGACCGCCGGCCTCGCTGGCCAAGCGGCTGCGGTGGTGCACCAGGAAGCAGCTCGAACACGTGAATTCGTCCGCCTGCTTCGGGATGACCCGGACCGAGAGCACTTCCTCGGAAAGGTCCGCGCCGGGAAGCTCGAACGACTCCGCGGTATCGGATTCGTCGATATCCACGACGGCGGACGCGGCTTCGTTGCGGCGAGCCTTCAGCTCCTCCAGCGAGTCCTCCGAAACGTCGTCGGATTCATTGCGCCGCGGTGCGTCATAGTCGGTTGCCATGTCGTCTTCCCCTCGTCCTCACTCCGTATATCCCGGACCGGCACCCGTCCGACCGCCTCCTTCCGGAGCCTGATCGGGCCGCGGTACCGCCCCGCCCGTGGTGTACGTCACGCGTACACCGGTCACAGATCCGGGCCGGATAGTTCCTCATCCGCACCGGATCGCGCTCGGTCAACGCAGGACATGCCCTTGTTGTTCCCGAAATCGAACCCCAGATTCACCTGGGTTGTACGATCTGGGCCGCCAGACAATAGCGGACCCCGGGACCAAAGTCGCAATCAAAACCCGCGCGAGTTGAAACTGAGGGGCAATCGTCACCGCCGAGGGAACTGTCCGAGATCTTCCGCACCTCCTCGAGACCTCCCCTCCACCTTCGCGACACCCCGCGCGCCACACCGGTGCCCGACTTGCCGCAGCCGTTCACACGACAATCCCGACGTTTTCGTAGAGTGTGGGCGTGGTTTCACTGATCACCCAAGGTAAAGCGACCGATCCGAGCGGGCGGAACTTCATTCGCCGACGCTGGGAGCCCTGGGCCGCCATGGTCGGCGTCATCGCCCTGATCTGCGTCGTCGTGTGGTTCAAGGCGCTGACGACGAGCGAGGGTGACCAGGGCGCGATGGCCTGCAACTCCCCCAGCCCCGCGTCGAGCACCGCCGCGGCCAAGCCCGCGCAGCTCGGCGAACGCGTCGGCAATTCGCGGCTGCGCGATGTCCAGCCCGCCGCGCTCGCCGCCTCCAAGGTGCGGGTGTTCAACGCCAACGGACAGCGCGGCCAGGCCGCGCATGTGGCCTCCCAGCTGGGCGATCTCGGCTTCGCCAGCGCCCCGGACGTGCAGATCGGCAATGACCCGGTCTATGTGAACGGCGATCTGGAGTGCACCGGGCAGATCCGCTTCGGCGTGAAGGGCCGGCCCGCCGCGGCCGCGGTCCAGCTGGTCGTGCCGTGCGCCGAGCTGATCGAGGATCAGCGCCAGGACGAGACCGTCGACATGGTGCTGGGCTCGCTGTTCCGCGATATCCGGCCCAGTACCGATGCCGAAGAGGTGCTGCGGGCGCTGAAGAACCCGACGCCGGGCACCGCGCCCGCGGTGGACCAGAAGCTGCTCGACGCCGCGCGCCACGCGAAGTGTTGAGAATCTCTTTCGTGACGGCTCGGCTCTGACCGTTCGCGCCGTCCGCGAAACTCGCGCCGTCACAGTCGAATAGATGCCCCGGGGCCCGATGCCCCGGGGACGAAACGATCGCCGCGACCGCCTCGGTCGCGGCGATCGGCTGTCCAGCCCTCTGTCAGGGAATCGGGATAGGGGTGGTGACATCGAACCGTTCGAACAGGCCGAACAGTTCGTCAGCGATGCCGGGCGCCGCCGCCGACACCAAATCACCTGCCGCGCCCGGCGAGTCGAGCTCCGGCGGCAGGATCAGCCGTGCGCCCGCCTCGGTGGCGATCAGCGCGCCCGCGGCCCAGTCCCACAGGTTCAGGCCGTGCTCGAAGTAGGCATCGGTGCGGCCCTCGGCCACCGCGCACAGGTCCAGGGCGGCCGAACCGAAGCGGCGGAGGTCGCGAATGTGCGGCAGCACCTTGCCGATCAGTTCACCCTGGCGGGTGCGGCGCGGGGTGGCATAGGCGAAGCCGGTGGCCACCAGGGCCATGGACGCCGTGTCGACCGGGTTGGCGCGCAACGCAACCAGGTCGCCGCCGGGGGCGGCGCCGTCGGGGCTGGAGTCGGCGCGGTGCGCGCCCAGGCCCAGCCCGGCGCTGTAGGTGACGGCGTGCGCGACGTCGGCGACCGCGCCCGCGACCGGTCGGCCGCCGCGGACCGCGGCCACCGACACCGAGTAGGACGGGATGCCGTAGACGAAGTTGACGGTGCCGTCGATGGGGTCGACCACCCAGTGCACCAGGTCCGGGTCGTCGGTGATGGTGCCGCCGTCCTCCTCGCCGACCACCCGGTCGCCGGGGCGCAGGTCGGCGACCAGCTTGCGGACCAGCTGCTCGGTCTCGGTGTCGACGATGGTGACGGGGTCCGTGGGGGTGGACTTGGACTGCACGGCGTCGGTGGCGTGCGCGCCCGGCCCGAAGACCTGCGGGCGGCGCTCGCGGACGTGGGCGGCGGCGGTCTCGGCGAGATGCACCGCGACCCGGCGCAGTTCGGCTACGTCTGAAGTGTCGGTGTTCGTGGCGTCGGCGGGGGCGATGGAAGTGAAATTCGATTCCGGCACGAGCTCCATCGCAGCACAGATCCGGCATCGCGCGCATTAGGCTTGTCGTGCACGACACAAGGTGCAGGTCGAGGGAGAGTACGAGGTGTGGTCCATGTCCGATCCCGGGCACGCGTTCGGCATCGATATCGGTGGCAGCGGTGTGAAGGGCGCCGAGGTCGATCTCGCGACCGGTGAGCTGATCTACGAGCGCATCAAGATCGCGACGCCGCACCCGGCCACCCCGAACGCGGTCGCCGAGGCGGTGGCCAAGCTGGTCGCACAGGCCGGCTGGGAGGGCCCGGTCGGCATCACCATGCCCAGCGTGGTGCTGCACGGCCAGGTGCGCACGGCCGCCAATATCGACAAGACCTGGGTCGGCATCGACGCCCGGCACCTGTTCTCGGTGGCGCTCGGCGGCCGCGACGTGACGGTGCTCAACGACGCGGACGCCGCGGGGATGGCCGAGGACCGCTACGGCGCGGCAAAGGATCTCAGCGGTCTGGTAATGCTGCTCACCTTCGGCACCGGCATCGGTTCGGCGGTCATGTACAACGGTGTGCTCATGCCCAACAGCGAGCTGGGGCACATCGAGGTGGACGGCCGCGAGGCCGAGCATCGGGCGGCCGCGTCGGTCAAGGATCGGGTCGGCATGACCTACCCGGAGTGGGCGGTGGAGGTGTCCAAGGTGCTGGTCACCTTGGAGAACCTGTTCTGGCCGAACGTGTTCGTCGCCGGTGGCGGCATCAGCCGCGATCACCAGGAGTGGATTCCGTTGCTCACCAACAGAACCCCCGTGGTGCCGGCCGCTCTGCGCAACACCGCGGGCATCGTCGGAGCCGCCATGGCGGTGTCAGCCGGTATCGCACCGTAAGTAAGCTGGTTCGATCGTTACAATGGAACGCATGCCCGGCGGTGAGCCGGAAACCGACACCGGCACGAGAGCCGGCTTATCCCCCCGACAGAACCGCTCCGCCGGATGATCACTCTGGCGTGACGCCGCACGAGACCGTCACGAAAGGGCGTACGTGGTAGCCACGAATACCCAGGACACCGCCGATTCGGCAGCAGCCGCCGACTCAGCAGACACCACCGCAGCACCCGCGGTCAAGAAGGCCGCAGCCAAGAAGGCTCCGGCCAAGAAGGCCGCTGCGAAGAAGGTCGCGGCCAAGAAGACCGCGGCCAAGAAGGCCACGAAGGCGACCGCCAAGAAGACGGCCGCCAAGAAGGCGTCGCCGAAGAAGGCGGCCGAGCCCGGTGCCGAGGGTGAGGGCGACGAGGCCATCGACGACGAGTCGTTGGAACTCGACGACCTGGGTGACATCGAGCTCGACGAGGACGAGCTCGAGGACGAGGAGATCGTCGACGAGTCCGACGACGAGGAGGAGGGCGAGGCGGCCGCCGCGCCTGCCGCCGCCGCCGAGGCCGACGACTCCGAGGAGGCCGACGAGCCGTCCGCGAAGGACAAGGCGTCCGGTGACTTCGTCTGGGACGAAGAGGAATCCGAGGCGCTGCGCCAGGCCCGCAAGGACGCCGAGCTCACCGCTTCCGCCGACTCGGTCCGCGCCTACCTGAAGCAGATCGGTAAGGTCGCGCTGCTCAACGCCGAGGAGGAGGTCGAGCTAGCCAAGCGCATCGAGGCCGGCCTCTACGCCACCGAGAAGCTGCGCGAGTTCGCCGACAAGGGCGAGAAGCTACCCGTGCAGTCGCGCCGCGACCTGCAGTGGATCATGCGTGACGGCAACCGCGCCAAGAACCACCTGCTGGAGGCCAACCTCCGCCTCGTGGTCTCGCTGGCCAAGCGCTACACCGGCCGCGGCATGGCGTTCCTGGACCTCATCCAGGAAGGCAACCTGGGTCTGATCCGCGCGGTCGAGAAGTTCGACTACACCAAGGGCTACAAGTTCTCGACGTACGCCACCTGGTGGATCCGTCAGGCCATCACCCGCGCCATGGCCGACCAGGCCCGCACCATCCGCATCCCCGTGCACATGGTCGAGGTCATCAACAAGCTCGGCCGCATCCAGCGCGAACTCCTCCAGGACCTGGGCCGCGAGCCCACCCCGGAAGAGCTCGCCAAGGAAATGGACATCACGCCGGAGAAGGTGCTGGAGATCCAGCAGTACGCGCGTGAGCCGATCTCCCTGGACCAGACCATCGGCGACGAGGGCGACTCCCAGCTCGGTGACTTCATCGAAGACTCCGAAGCAGTCGTCGCCGTCGACGCGGTGTCCTTCACCCTGCTACAGGACCAGCTCCAGTCGGTCCTCGAAACGCTCTCCGAGCGTGAAGCAGGCGTGGTCCGCCTCCGCTTCGGCCTGACCGACGGCCAGCCCCGAACCCTGGACGAAATCGGCCAGGTCTACGGCGTCACCCGCGAACGCATCCGCCAGATCGAGTCCAAGACCATGTCGAAGCTGCGCCACCCCAGCCGCTCGCAGGTTCTGCGCGACTACCTGGACTAGTCCAGTTCTGAGAAAGGGCTGCTGAGCTGCTGCTCGGCGGCCCTTTCTCATATCGCGACGCGCGCAGGCCAGACGAAAAGGCTTTGCCTATGCACGACTCGATCGCCGAGGCTGTCCCTAGCCAGCAGTGGGTTGGGTAGGGGAAATCATGAGCGATTCGAGCGGTCGGGCAGCAGCAGGTCGACGTCGAATTGCCAGGCGGCTCTACAACGCGAACGTCCGCGCCCTGAACACGAGAATTCAATCCATCCCCGCCGCCATAGTGGCTTCACTGCACCGTGTCTCGCCCGAACAGTACTTCGAGATCAGCACGCCCGACGCACCAGCGGCGGTCCAAGTGGACCACCTGTTCAGCACACAGCCGGACCGGTGACGGTGCCATTCCCTCGGCCTAGCTGATCGGATCGGCGTCGGGCTGCGCGAAGCGGGAGATGGCGTGGGCGAGTGCCTCGCCCATGGCGGGGCTCCCGGTGTGGCCGGAGTCGTCGATGATTCGTAGGCGGGCGTCCGGCCAGACCTTCGCGAGTTCCCACGCCGTTTCGACCGGGGCGCTGAGATCGAGGCGGCCATGGATCAGTTCGCCGGGGATCCCGGCCAGCCGCCAGGCCTCGCGCAGCAGCACACCCTCGTCGAGCCACGCCGCGTGCGCGAAGTAGTGCGTGCAGATCCGGACGAAGGCGAGCGTGGCGTCGTCCGGCTTGGCGCTGTACTGCCCTGGGCTGCCCAGGGATTCGTGCGCGATCACCGCGTCCTCCCAGCGACACCACTCGATCGCGGCGCTGCGACGCGTCTCCGGGTCCGGGTCTTCCAGCAGCCGGCGGTAGCCCTCGACCAGGTCACCGTCGCCGGGCACCGTGGCCCGGAATCGCTCCCACTCGGCGGGCAGCAGCCGCGCGAGATCGCGGTACAGCCAGTCGATCTCGCGGCGGCGGGTGCTGGTGACGCCGACCAGCACGATCCCGGTGACCCGTTCCGGGTATCGCTCGGCGTAGGCGAGGACGAGCGTCGAGCCCCAGGAGCCGCCGTAGAGGAGCCAGCGGTCGATGCCGAGGTGGGTACGAAGCCGCTCCATGTCGGTGATCAGGTGTTCGGTGGTGTTCACCGCCATATCGGTGCCCGGGTCGGCGGCGCTCGGAATGCTCCGTCCGCAAACGCGCTGATCGAACTGCACGATCCGAAAAATGTTCGGATCGAACGATTTCCGCGGCCCCGGGCTGCTTCCACTGCCAGGCCCGCCGTGCACCACCAGCGCCGGCCTACCCGCCGGGTTGCCGCTGGCACACCAGTACACCTGGTTTCCGTCGCCGACCTCGAGCAGTCCGTCGGCGTACGGGTCGATCGGGGGAAAGAACATCGGCACGGATGCCGAGGCTAGCCGACGAACGGGACGAACTCGAGCTATCGCGAACCAAGACTCACCACGCCGACCCTGTCATCGACCAGGTGCTTCTTGTCGCCCGGGTAGCGTGGGCGCGTGAGAAGCACCAGGGCTATGAGGAATCTGGCGACTGCGGCTGCCGCGGCGATAGTTCTGTTGGCGGGGCAAGGCGGTGTGGCCGAGGCGGACGCCGGGAGTGCGGAGCGGCTGGTGGGGTTGCTTGCGGAGCGGCTCGCTACCGCGGACACCGTCGCGGTGATCAAATGGGAGGCCGCGGTTCGGGATGGGGGTGAGCCGGCGATCGATGATCCGGGGCGGGAGGCGGCGATCTATGACGCGATGGCTCAGGCGGGGGCGGAGCGGGGGCTGCCCGGGGGTCTGGTGCGGCAGGTTTTTCAGGGGCAGATCGAGGCCAACAAGTTTGTGCAGCGGGGGTTGGTGACGGAGTGGCGGTATGGGCTGGCGGTGGCTGGGGTCCCGGGTATGGATCTCGCGGATGTGCGGCCGGTGATCGATGGGCTGAATACCGCGATACTCGCCGAATTAGCGTCTGAACGAATGGAATTGGCTGCGGTCGATTGTCCGGCGCGGGTCGCGGCGGGAGTGGTCGACATCGCCGGGAGCAAGCGGCTCGACGCGCTGCATGCTGCGGCGTTGGTGCGGGCGTCGACGCCTGTGTGCGACGGCTGATCGTTCGGCCGACCCGCATAGGATGCGCCCTCGACCGCCGCCCACCCGCTTCGAGCACTCTGTACGAGGTTCCGGCCGAGAGCGGGTGGTGCACCTGATCCGAGAGCTACGGCAGCTCTCGGCTACTTCACAGTTTCGCCCGAGGTCGAGGCGGCGCGGGGCTCCATACGGTTCGACATCGAACAGTGAGGACGACGAAAGAGGTCTGCGGTGGAACAGCATTCCGACGGTGGTCACGAGCGGCATGAGCACGATCTCGGGCTGGCGCACGATATGCGGGTGATGAATCGGCGGCGCGCGTTGTGGGCGGTCGGGGCCGCGGGTGTCGCGGCGGTGGCGGCCGGTTGCTCGCGCAGCGCCGGATCGGACGCGTCGGCGACGAGCGCCACCACGTCGGTGACGAGCGGCTCCGGTGGAACCGCCGCCGCGCCGCAGGAGACCGCGGGGCCTTATCCGGGTGACGGCTCGAACGGGCCGAACGTGCTGATCGAGTCCGGGGTGGCGCGTTCGGATATCACGACCAGTTTCGGCTCGTATTCCGGTGTGGCCAACGGTGTTCCGATGACGCTGACGCTGAATCTGAAGGACCTGACCAAGAGCGGGGCGGCCGGGGCGGGCATGGCCGTCTACGTCTGGCACTGCGACCGCGACGGCAACTACTCGCTGTACAGCAGTGGAGTCACCGATCAGAACTATCTGCGCGGTGTGCAAGTGGCCGACGCGAGCGGCGCCGTCACCTTCACCTCGATCTTCCCCGCCTGCTACTCGGGCCGCTGGCCGCACATCCACTTCGAGGTCTACGACTCGCTGAGCAGCGCGGTCGCGGGCGAAAATGCCCGTCTCACTTCGCAGATCGCATTGCCACAGGACGTGTGTACCTCGGTCTACGCCTCCGACTCCGGCTACTCGCGCAGCATCTCCAATATGAGCGGTGTATCGCTGTCGTCCGACAATGTCTTCGGCGACGGCTGGGATGCCGAACTCGCTACGGTGACAGGCACCCCCTTCTCGGGGCTGAAGGTCTCGATCACGGTCGGCGTTGCCGCGAAGTCGCAGCATGCCCAGTCCGGCAATGGTTCCGGGCAGCCGCCGAGTAATGGCCCGGAACAGCGTGGCGTGCGAGGTCCCGACGGCAATCCGCCGGAGACCGGTATGGGCGGCACGCCGCCGCACCCCTGAGCGTGGATATATTCTCCAGCAACCCCTTTCGCCGACTCACACCACGATCGCATGCGGCGCGAGCCGGTCGGATCCAGGGCCAGGCGCGGAGGGCTCCGTGCTCGGTGAACCAAAGAAGCGCAGCGGGATGCCGATCCGCCGACCAGAGGTCAGTGACGTAGCAGAGGACGCCCTTCGAGCGCGGCTGCCCAGAGCGTCTTCGCGGCATCTTCGGCGTCACCATCCAGGAACTCGGGCAGCAGGATGTCGGCCGCGTCATCCGCGTCCGCGTCCTCGAGGTAGTCGCCGTCGGACACGCGCAGACGCCGGGCCTTCAGATCCCCGTTGAACGCGACTTCGCCCCTGTCCCAGGTTTCGAGCCAGGCGCCCGCGGATGTCGCGCCGTGGACGACGAGTAGCCCCATGTCGGAGAGTTCCGTCATCAGCAGGCCCCCGATGGTGAGTGAGCCGCCGATGAACAGATTGCTGTCCATGAGGCACATGAGGTGCTGTGCGGTGACCGAACCGGTGACATAGAGCGGCGTGTAGACGTCTCCGTTCAGCATGCGCATCGGACCGTTGACCGTCAGGTCGCCGTCGATCACGTACACGGTGTCCGGTGCCAGATCGGGGTCGTTCCCGATCGACAAGGGCCCGTCGATGGTGAGGTCACCCTGGTGGACGAAGAAGCACTCCGGTTCTTCTCCGAAGACTTCCTCCAGGTCCTCCACGCGGGTGTCACTGGCTTCGCCGATGTCGTAGCGCTCCGCCGCCTCGGACAGCGGTACCGATTCCCAACGTGTGGACCATTGTTCGAAGGACACCTGACTCCTCGCGTTCTATTCGATCCCGATTGCTGTGTAGCACAGCACAACTCACCCATTGAGTCTTGCATACCTCGATGCTCGACCACCCAGCCTCACGATCCCCAGAAGATTCTCCAGGTTCCGCCTTCCTCCTGGTCGATGCCTTCGAAGAAGACGTGATGCACGTCGATGCCGCCGAACCACTGCGACTGGGGGCGAGTACGCCGTTCCGTTTCGGTGATAGCGGCCACCAGGTCACGGACGGTGAACCACTTGCCGTTCGGCGCCCGGTGGGCGACGGGTTCACCCTCACCCTGCAGATTCAGCATGGCCGATTCCAGAACCACACGGTCGAGCTCATCAGCGGTCATGTCACGAAAGTTGTTGTCCTCGAATACCTCCAGCGCGAACGAGAGCTCTTTGATCTCCGCGGTCGCTTTCGCCCGCTGATTCGAGAGGTTCGCCGCGATGTCTATCGTCGGCTCGGACAGCTCGATCGACAGCGTTCCGGACAACCCGTTGAAGAACTCCAGTGACATGCGGGCATGGTCGCATGGCGCACCGACATATCGGCTCGGGTCAGCGCCTCATCGCCGCAAGGGTTCTGGAGTCCGCGGGGTCGGCGGTGGCCAACGCGTCGGCGACCGGGATGCCCCGGCGTTCGGCCAGCCTCAGCCGCTCGCGAACCTCACGCGGAGTACGCGGGCGGTAGCCGGGACCGGTGCCGCAGCAACCGCCGTAGAAGGTCAGACCGGAGTCGAGGACAGCGGTGAGGGCTCGCCACCCGGCCGTGTCGGCTCTTCTGGGCACCTCGAGGTGCGGCCCCGCGTCGATGAGCTCCCCGGCACATCGCACACACCAGCCCGAATCGACTCCGATTGACCCCTTATAGGAGACCCGGCAGTGCAGGCAGACGCGATGTGTCCGGCTCGGGTAGATGCACATGCCGGCACCGTACGCAGCCGAACCCATCTCGGTCGAGCCATTTGCCATGAAGCGAATGACTCAGTCCTTCGGCGGTGTTTCCTTGTCGTCGCCCTGGGGAAAGAGGTGGTCGAAGCCGATGGCGAAGGAGTTGTCGGTGGGGTCGACCATGAGGTCGAAGGTGTGGCCTCGCGTCAGGCCGGAGTGGTTGTCGAGGGTGCAATCCGCGGTGAAGGGGTCGAAGGTGGGTCCGGTGATGCGGATTGTCAGGTCGGCTGTGTCCGGGTTCTCGCCGCCGGGGTGAATCTCGTTGACGGAGAGGACTTCTCCGGTGCCGGGGACTCCGACTGTTTGGAATCGTCGCTCTGCTCGGCGCCATTCGTAGGTGCTGGCGACCAGAACCAGGCCGATCGGGAAGGTGAAGACGCCGGCACATAGGCCGTCGGCCCACCCGTCGCCGGTCAGTCCGAGGATGGGGCCTATCAGCGTGAGGGCGGCGCCGGTGGTGTAGGTGAATACGCCGGCGTAGGGGCCGATGAGTTCGACCTGTCTCGGTCCTTCGTTCTTGCCGCGAGCCATTTCAGTTGCAGCGTAGCCGGTGAGGCAGCAGGACGGATGTGTCGTAGGGGTGCGTTTGGATGGTGAGGTGAGCGAGATGATGCGGCGGCTGCCCGAGATTCAGGTGCTTCGTGACCGTTGCCGGGCCATGGCGATGCTCGATGCGATCCTCAGCCCGGAGTGGGAGTACCGGTACTACTCCTTCGACTCCAGATGGGGTGAGGGCGAGGAGGTCGCGTCGATGCGGAACGGATCGGGGGATGACTGGTTCATAGTCTTCAGTGGTGCGGGGGCTTATGGGCGCGGGTTCGATCACGAAGCCCCCGACGCGCCGGAGGTGCTGCAGGCGGTTCCGAGAGTCTTCGAAAGCTACGTGACGGAACCTGCTTTCGCCGCTCATGACGGGGCACCGCGTGCGACCGTGTGCTTCTGGCGTGAGGCTGCCGACTCCGAGTGGGGTGCGGCGGTGTCCGATCGGGGCGGGGAAGGCTTGTTCGAGCTGCTGATCGAAGGGACGCCGCAGGCATACCAGCGATGGGCTGAGGACTATTACGAAACCACCGTGGGCCTTTCCGAGGTAGAGCACGTGTATGCGCTGCGACCGTTGACGCCGGCTGTGGTGGCTCGTCTCAATCCCGAGGTCGAACTGGCCGATCTCGACGCCGATATCGCCGACATCGGTTACCCGCGTTGAGAAGGTGACGCTCGGTGTCGGAGTACGCGGTTAGGGTGCCGGGCATGGGATACGAGTTTCAGGTCGTCGTGGACTGTTCCGATCCGCACACGCAGGCCGACTGGTGGGCGGAGGTGCTCGGGTGGGAGGTCGAGCCGCAGGATGAGGGGTTCATTCGGAGCATGGTCGAGCAGGGACATGCGACCGAGGAGGAGACGACCACGCATCGGGGGAAGCTGGTGTGGAAGGTCGGTGGGGCGATTCGGCATCCGGAGCGGCCGCGGGTGCTGTTTCAGCTTGTGCCCGAGGCGAAGACGGTGAAGAACCGGATGCATCTGGACATCCGGGTCGGCGAGGAGAAGCGGGCGGCGGAGGTTGAGCGGCTGATCGGTCTGGGCGCGAAGGTGCTGCATGATGGGAGGCAGGGACCGTTCACGTGGGTGACGATGGCCGATCCCGAAGGGAACGAATTCTGCGTGGCCTGAGCTGCGGCTGGCTACCATCAAGAGCGATTCTTCCCGTGGCAGTTGATGTTTCAGGAGGTTGAGCGATGTTAGTCACCAGGTGTGCGGCGGTCGCGGTCGTGGGGGCCGCGATGACGCTGCTGGGATCGGGCCCGGCGAGTGCCGCCCAGGAGGACGAGTTCATCACGCTGAATTCCGTGGTGACTTCCACACCCGATGGCTTGAATGCCACCGGAACCTATATGTGCGACGGCGGAATCGGATATCTCGATGTTTCCGCGCAGATGGGCACCAGCGGCAGCGGCACGATCCAGCTGACCAGCTCGCCGCCGGGAGTGACCCTGCAATGCTCGGGTCGGGTCGAGACCTGGTCCGTGACGCTGAAGCCGACCAATGGTCTGCCCGTGCTCGTGCCGTACACCGAAGGCACCGGCAAAGCCCAGCTGAACCGCAAGTACTGGAAGACCGACTCCGGTCAGGTGGCCCTCCACCTCTGAGCACCCGAACTATCGAGGTGCTGTCGTGAGAACTCTGCCAGGACGCGGGTCGGATTCGGCTGAACCCTGAGCTTCTGACCACGTCCGTGCATCGCCTCGGGGCTGGTTCAGCGGCGACCAGCCGAAATCTCGCTTCCAGCCGCCGTCATTCGGCGAATACGCGTTCAGTGTGGCCGCCGAAGGCTTTTCGCATGGCGGACAAGGATTTGTTGGCGTACGAACCTCCGTCGCGGGAGGCGAAGCGGGAGTACAGGGCGGTGGTGAGGACGGGGACGGGGACGGCCAGGTCGATCGCGGTCCGGGCGGTCCAGCGGCCTTCGCCGGAGTCGGGGACGTGGCCGGTGAATTCGGTGAGGTCGGGGTCGGTGTGGAGGGCGGTGGCGGTGAGGTCGAGGAGCCAGGAGGTGATGACGCTGCCTCGGCGCCAGAGTTCGAGGAGCTCGGGGACGTCGAAGGCGTAGGAGGGGTCGGTGGACGAATCGGGTTCGGCTATACCGGTTCCGGCGGCGCGCAGGATGGACATGCCCTCGGCCAAGGCCGCCATCTGGCCGTATTCGATGCCGTTGTGGATCATCTTCGCGAAGTGACCCGCGCCGGACGGGCCGCAGTGGAGGTAGCCCTGTTCGGCGGGGGTGGGAATGCCGTCACGGCCGGGGGTGCGTGGGGCGGCGTCGATGCCGGGGACGAGGGTGCGGAAGACGGGGTCGAGGCGTTCGACCGCTTCGGCAGGGCCGCCGATCATGAGGCAGAAGCCACGGTCGAGGCCGGAGGTGCCGCCGCTGGTGCCCACATCGAGGTAGTGGATGCCGTGGGTGGCCAGGGATTCAGAGCGGGCGACGGCGTCTCGGTAGAAGGAGTTGCCGCCGTCGATGACGACATCACCTTCGGTGAGCAGCGGCGTCAGGTCGTCAACGACCGTGCCGGTCAGCTCGGCGGGGACCATGATCCAGACCACGCACGGTTTCGGCAGGACCGCAACCAGTTCCGGGAGGGAGGCGGCGGCGGGGATGCCGTCGGCGGCCAGGGTAGCGACGGCGGCGGGGTTGGGGTCGTAGACCGTGCAGGTGTGGCCCGCGCGGACCAGCCGACGGGCCAGGCCGGAGCCTATTCGGCCCGCGCCGACCATTCCGATATGCATGGTGAGATCCTTCGGGGCGGAGATCGGTGGTGGCTCAGCCGAGTTCGCGCAGGCGCGGAAGAAGATCGGTGGCGAACTGGGTGAGGAACCGTTCCTGGTCGTGGCCGGGGCCGTGGAAGACGAGGTGGTTCAGGCCCGCGTCGAGGTACGGCTTGATGCCGGCGATCGCCTCGTCCGGATCGGAGGCGACGATCCAGCGCTTGGCGACCTGCTCGATGGGGAGCTGGTCGGCGAGGGCTTCCATTTCGACGGCGGAGTCGACGCTGCGCTTCTGCTCGGGGGTCAGCGACAGCGGGGCCCAGAAACGCGTATTGGCCAGGGCCAGTTCGGGGTCGCGGTCGTAGGAGAGTTTGATCTCGATCATCTTGTCGATGGTCGAGGGGTCGCGCTGGGCGGCGGCCGCGCCTTCGGCGACGGCGGGCATGAGCTTGTCGTTGTAGAGCTCCATACCTTTGCCAGAGGTGCAGATGAAGCCGTCGCCGGTGCGGCCCGCGTACTTGGCGACGACCGGGCCGCCCGCGGCGATGTACACGGGGACCGGCTGCTCGGGGCGGTCGTAGATATTGGCCTTCACGGTGGTGAAGTGCTCACCCTCGAACGACACGTCGGATTCGGTCCAGAGCTTGCGCATCAGGGTGACGGCTTCGCGCAGGCGGGCGAAGCGTTCCTTGAATTCCGGCCATTCCCGGCCGGAGACCGCGATCTCGTTGAGCGCCTCACCGGTGCCGACACCCAGCATGACGCGCCCGTTGGACAGCAGCGACATGGTGGCGAAGGCCTGGGCGATGACGGCGGGGTTGTAGCGGAATGTCGGGGTGAGGACGCTGGTGCCGATCTGGACACGGCTGGTGCGCTCGGTGACGGCCGACATCCACGACAACGCGAACGGCGCGTGCCCGCCATTGTGCCGCCAGGGCAGGAAGTGGTCGGACACGACCACGCTGTCGAGGCCCAATTCCTCGGCGCGCACGGCATATTCGACGAGGTCGCGGGGGCCGAACTGCTCGGCGGAGGCCTTGTAGCCGATCTTCAGGGTCATCGCTGTACCGCTTTCTCAGGGTGATCGGCCGCCTTGCGCAGGCGGCGGTAGCGTTCGATGAGGGCATTGGTCGAACTGTCATGTGACAGTGCGGATCCGGACTCGATGTCGTCGACAAGGCGTGTCGCGAGGATCTTTCCGAGTTCGACGCCCCACTGGTCGAACGAGTTGATGTTCCAGATCCATCCCTGCGTGAACACCTTGTGCTCGTACAGGGCGACGAGCGCGCCCAGCGAATAGGGGGTCAGTTCATCCAGCAGCAGGGTGCTGCTCGGCCGGTTGCCGGGAAACGCGCGGTACTCCCCCGCGTCGTCGCCGGCGCGACCGAAGGCCAGCGCCTGCGACTGGGCGAACAGGTTCGCCATCAACAGGTCGTGATGCCCGGTCAGGTCATGGGCGGGCGTGAGGACGCCGATGAAATCGCAAGGGACCGTGATGGTTCCCTGATGCAGCAGTTGGAAGAAGGCGTGCTGGCCATTGGTGCCGGGCTCGCCCCACACGATCGGCGCGGTGCCGACACCGACCGGATTCCCGTCACGATCGGCAGACTTGCCGTTGCTCTCCATCTCGAGCTGCTGCAGATACGCGGGCAGCCGCGCGAGCCGCTGATCGTAGGGCAGCACCGCGTGCGTCTGGGCGTCCCAGAAGTTGCGATACCAGATCCCGAGCAGCCCGAGCAGGATCGGCAGGTTGCGATGCGCCGGCGCGGTGCGGAAGTGGACGTCCATCGAATGCGCGCCCGCGAGGAACGACCGGAACCGCTCGGCGCCGATCGCGATCATCACCGACAGTCCGATCGCCGAGCTCAGCGAGTAGCGGCCGCCGACCCAATCCCAGAACTCGAACATATTGGCCGGATCGATGCCGAAGGACGATACCTCCGAGGCGTTCACCGACACCGCGACGAAATGCTTGGCCACAGCGGCAGGATCGTCGAGCGCGTCGATCAGCCAATCCCGGGCCGCCCGCGCATTGGCGAGCGTCTCGACCGTGGTGAACGTCTTCGACGACACCACGAAAAGCGTGGTCGCCGGGTCGAGATCGTGCAGCGCCCGGGTCAGATCATGCCCGTCCACATTGGCGACGAATCGCGATTCCAGTGTGCCCGTGCCGTATTCACGCAGCGCCAGGCACGCCATCGCCGGTCCGAGATCCGAACCTCCGATCCCGATATTGACCACCGCCTGAATGGGCTCCCCTGTCGCCCCACGCCACTCCCCCGACCGAACGGCCTGCGCGAATCCCGCCATCCGCTCGAGGGTGCGCTGCACGGCGGGCACGACATCGACGCCGTCGACCTTCACCACCGCGTCCGCGGGCGCACGCAACGCCGTGTGCAGCACCGCGCGCCGCTCGGTGACATTGATCGGCGCGCCGGTGAACATCGCCTCGATACCCGCGGGCAGGTCACGTTCGGCGGCGAGTTCGACCAGTAGGTCGATGGTTTCACCGGTGACCAGATTCTTCGAATAGTCCAATACGATCCCGTCGTGCTCGACGGTCATCGCCGGACCCCGATCGGGCGTCCGCCCGAACAGCTCCGAGATCCGCTCTCCCGCAAGCTCTTCGCGGTGCGCGGCCAGCCGCGCCCACGCCGGGGAGCCGGTCATCCCCGCACCGCGGCACCGCGGTCGGCCAGCGCCGATTCGACGCCGGCGATCAGCTCACGCCACGCCTGCTGGAACTTGGCGATGCCCTCCCGCTCCAGCTTGGCGGAGATGTCGTTCATGTCGATGCCGAGCGCGTCGAGCTCACCGAACACCCGGTGCGCGTCGTCGTAGCGGCCGGTGACCTGGTCTCCGACCACCTTGCCGTGATCGATGACGGCCGCGAGAGTCGGCTCGGGCACGGTGTTCACAGTCCCGGGCGCGACCAGATCCACCACGTACCGGGTGTCGTCGTAGGCGGGATCCTTCACCCCGGTCGATGCCCACAACGGCCGCTGCGGCCGCGCCCCCGCCGCGGCCAGCGCCGCCCAGCGCTCCCCGCGCAGCGTCTGCTCGAACGCCTCGTAGGCGAGCACCGCGTTCGCGATCGCGGCACGGCCACGCACCGCCCGCGCCGCATCAGTGCCCAGCGCGTCGAGCCGGACATCGACCTCGGAGTCCACTCGTGAGATGAAGAACGATGCGACAGAGGCGATCCGGGCGATGTCGTGCCCGTTCTCGCGCGCCAGCTCCAGCCCGGCCTGGAAGGCATCGAGCACATCCCGATACCGCCCGAGCGAGAAGATGAGTGTCACGTTGACGCTGATCCCGCGCCCCAGGATGGCGGTGATCGCGGGCAGTCCGGCGGGTGTGGCCGGAACCTTGATCATCAGATTGGGCCGGTCGACCAGCCATGACAGCAGCACCGCTTCGCTCACCGTGTGATCGGTGTCGTGCGCCCACGCCGGATCGACTTCGAGGGAGACGTAGCCGTCGAGACCGTCGGTCGCGGTGTACACCGGCCGCAGCACGTCACAGGCGGCCCGCACGTCCCAGCTGGTGAGGATGCGTGCGGCGTCCGCGGTGCCCAGACCGAGTTGCGCGAATTCACGCAGCTGCGTGCCGTACTGCTCGGACCCGCGCAGTGCGGCCTCGAAGATCGCCGGGTTGGTGGTCACGCCGGTGATGCCCCGCTCGACCCATTCGGCCAGTCCACCGGATTCGATCCGGCCGCGGCTCAGGTCGTCCAGCCAGAGGGAGACACCTTCTCGGGCGAGGAGCTGCAACGGATCACTCATACGAATACCTCTGCCATACACAGTCTGCGATTGCTCGTTTTCGAGCAGATGTTGCACGAAATCATGCAGCCGGGGCTGATTACTGTCAATGTTTCGCGCAGGATCGCGTACCATCCGAGACGGCGACGATGGCTCGACAACCCTTCAGGAGGTCCGTTGCTCTCCAGCACCCGCCGGCGTCAGATCCTCGACAGGCTGACCACCGACGGCTACGTCGAGGCGAAGGAATTCGCCCGCGAGCTCGGAGTGGACACCTCGACCATCCGCCGCGACCTGGAAGCGCTCGAACGCGACGGCCAGATCCAGCGCACCCACGGCGGCGCGCGGCCCATCCCGGGCGTCACCTCGGATCTGCCGTATTCGGCGAAGAGAAACTCACGGCTGCAGGAGAAGTCGGCCATCGCGCGCGTGGCCGCGGGCCTGGTCACCGACGGCGACACGGTGATCCTCGACAGCGGCTCGACCACCTACGAGGTCGCGGTCGCCTTGAGCCGCCGCGAGAATCTCACCGTCATCACCAATGATCTGCGCATCGCCGAGTATGTCGCGGGCCTGCAACGCTTCCGGCTGCTGGTCGCGGGCGGCGAACTGCTCGGCTCGGTCTACACCCTCGCCGGTGACCGCACGGTCGAGTTCTTGCGCGACTACGTGGCGGACTGGGCATTCCTGGGCGCGGACGCGGTGGACGTGGACGCCGGGATCACCAATACGAACACCCTCGAGGTTCCGGTCAAGCGGGCGATGATCGCGACCGCGCGCTCCACCGCCGTGGTCGTCGACAGTTCGAAGTTCGGCCACCGCGCCCTGGCCCGGGTCGCCGGGCTCGACGAGATCCACACCCTCATCACCGATCACGGCCTCGACGAGGAGGCCGCGAAACCCTACGGCGACCATCTGATTCGGGCCGACGTCACCAGGCCGCCGCGACCCAAGCCCTGGCCGACCGTCGCGGCGGCGGCCTCCCTCGCCTCGCGCGGCAAGACCGCGCCCGAGTCAGGCGAGGCGACGGAGTAGTTCGGTGCGGTGGTCGGCGGTCACTTCGGCAGCGGGCTGTAGAAGACCAGACCGTTGCCCTTGTTGTCGTAGACGACCGCGCGACGCTCGTGCGCGTCGTTGTAGGGCGCGGTCACGATGCCGCCGCCACCGGCCTCGATCGCCTTGGCCGCGGCGTCCACGTCCGCGGTCTTGATGCCCACGACCACCTGCCCGTGGATCGGGTGGTCGACGGCGGTGGCCAGCGCCAGGGTGATGGGCCCGCCGTCGATCGCCGCGAAATGCGCGCCGTCGCGGAACTTCAACGGCATGCCCAGGGTCTCGGTGTAGAAGCTGATCGACTCGTCCAGGTCATCGGTGGACAGGATGATCATCTTCACTTCGTGGTCGCTCACTACAGCCTCCTGATCGGTTCCGGCCGGGTGCGCACCCGGCACGGTCCCCCTCATGATGACCGTTGCGCGCCACCGGCATCGGACAGCGACACGCGTGCGGGGGCTGCCGGTTCAGGCGGTGGCGGCGCGCGCGGCGATGAGGGCCGCGAGTTCGGCGGGGCGTTCCTCGGGGATCCCGTGGGTGGCGTCGAGGATCTCGCAGGTGAACGGCGCCGCCATGTAATCGGAGGTGAGGGCGGCGGACTGGCCGCGCGGCCGGGCCGGGGGCGAATAGCCGCGCCGCGTCGGCGCGATGGTGGCCCCCGGGCGGTGAACGAAGGGTTACCTGATCGGCACGCTACGCGACGCGATGCGGCGTCGCGGTGAAAGCTGTTCGCCGACAATGCTGCCGAATGATAACTACGCCACAGAATTTGCCCAGTCGTCATGCGTATGGCGCATGATTCGAATCTGTCGCACCAGTCAAAGTCGCACGGGGACATGACATTCCGGCAACCAGTAGGTTGCTGCCCACCCGGAAACGTCCCAGCCGGAATTAATTTAGATGAAACATTCCCTTTCAATTTCCCAATTCGAATCATGCCCGGTAGTGTGCCCCCGTCGCGACTGCGATTGCGAAACCCCTGTTCTGGCAATGGAGTTCGAGTGCTGGAAATTCACCACTTCAGCTATGGATGGATCACCCCCATCCTGGCCTACATCATGTCCGTCACCGGATCGCTGCTCGGTCTGCGGTGTACGGCGCGTGCTCGGGCAGGGGACGGGCGCGGCGGCTGGCTCATCTCGGCGGCGATCGCGATCGGCGGCACCGGCATCTGGGTCATGCATTTCATCGCGATGCTCGGCTTCAGCATTCGCGGTGCCGTGATCCGCTACGACGTACCGCTCACCCTGCTCAGCGCCCTGATCTCGATCCTGGTGGTGTGGGCCGGGTTGTTCGTGGTGGCGCGCGAGCCGTTCGGCCGCTATTCGCTGTTCGCGGGCGGCGCGGTCACCGGCCTGGGCGTCGGCGCGATGCACTATTCGGGCATGTACGCCATGAAGTCGGACGCCATGATCGGCTACGACGTCTGGATCGTCACCCTGTCGATGGTGATCGCGGTGGTCGCGGCGACCGTCGCGCTGTGGTTCACCCTGGTCATCACCGGCATCTGGGCGACCATCGGCGCGGCCCTGATCATGGGTGTGGCGGTGTGCGGCATGCATTACACCGGCATGGCGTCGATGAACGCCCACCACATGGACCACGCCGAGACCCCGCACGGCGCGGGCGCGATGGAGCTGCTGGCGCCACTGATGATCAGCGTCAGCATGGTGACGCTGGTGCTGCTCATCCACGTCGGTCTCACCGAGGTGGACGAGCGGTCGATGATGCCCGGTCCCACACGGCCCATGCCGGAAACCCGGCCCGCCCCCGAACACCGGCCCGGCTGGTCGCTGCAAGCCGGCTCGGCGGCCGCCGCGCACGGCTCGGGCCAGGACGAACCCGTACCGCACGACTACCGGACGGCGGGGCTGTATCCGCCCGCCGCCGACTATCAGGCGCCCGGCCGCCACGAGATGGCCGTCCCCGGCAACTGGCATTCGGACCGCTACCGCGCGGGCTGAGCCCGGCCGGGCAGGCTGAGAACCACCTGCCCGGCAGCCTGAGAATCACGGGTCGCGTTCGCTGAGAATCGGTCCGCGGTGTTCGACTTTCGGGCGCAGCCACAGCAAACTGAGGGCCGTGGACCACCATCAGCTGGAGTTGATCTTCGCGGTCCTGTTCGCGACCATCCTCGCGCAGCCGCTCGGACGACGGCTGGGCCAGGCCCCGGCGGTCCTGATGACCGCCTTCGGCGTGGTGCTCGCGCTCATCCCGCAGGTCCCCAATATCCAGATCGAACCGAAACTGATTCTGCCGCTGGTCCTCCCGCCGCTGCTGTACGCGGCCGCGCGACGCACCTCGTGGCGGCAGTTCGCCGAGAACTGGGTAGCCATCAGCCTGCGTGCCGTGGTACTGGTCATCGTCACCACCGTGGCCGTGGCCTGGGCCTTCCACCTCTGGTATCCGGCCATCCCGATCGCGGCGGCGGTCGCGCTGGGCGCGCTGGTGGCGCCGCCGGATCCGGTGGCGGTGTCGGCGCTGGCCGGCAGGCTGGGGCTGCCGCGGCGACTGGTCGCGGTGCTCGAGGGCGAGGGGCTGTTCAATGACGTGACCGCGATCGTGCTGTACACGGTCGCGGTGCAGGCGGTGGTGTCGGGCACCTTCTCCGCGTGGGGCGCAGTGCTCGACTTCGGGGTGTCGGCGCTGGTCGGGGCGGCGGTGGGGCTGCTGTTCGGCTGGGCCGGAAGCAAACTCATGCACCGGCTCGACGAGGCCCCGTGGCGGGTCGCGCTCGGGCTGCTGCTGCCGTTCGCGGCGTACGGGTTCTCGGAATCGCGCGGCGGGTCGGCGGTTCTGGCGGTGCTGGTGTGCTCGATGTACCTGACCGACGCCGCCACCGACTTCGGCGACAGCGATTACCGCCTGGTCGGCGACTCCTTCTGGGAGATCACCGAAATGCTGGTCACCGGGTTCGCGTTCGGGCTGATCGGACTGGAACTGAGCACGGTGCTGCGCGACTCCGGACCGGACTGGCCGCGTTTCCTCGGCGGGGCCGCCGTCGTCATCGCGGTGGTGGTGGGGTTGCGGCTGATCTGGCTGCTGATCACCACCAAGCTCTTCCAATCCTGGTGGCGCGCCCGCGATCGCGACGAGCCCTACAACTGGCGCGAGACCCTGGTCACCTGGTGGGCCGGTATGCGCGGGGTGGCGACCGTCGCACTCGCGCTGGCCATCCCGTTCACCACCGACACCGGGAAACCGTTCCCGGGCCGCACCGAAATCCTGTTCACGGCCTTCGCGGTCGTGCTGTTCACGCTGCTGCTGCAAGGCCCGACCCTGCCCGCGGTGGTGCGCGCCACCGGCGTGCGAGCCGACACCGGCGCGGAACGCGTCATCGAACGCGAGCTCTGGACCCGGGTGCTGCAGGCCGAACTCGCACGCCTGGAGGAGATCTCACAGACCGAGCACCTACCCGACGAGGTCTACGACCGGCTGCGGTCCGGCTTCGAACGCCGCCTCGCCCACGCCGACCCCGAGGCCGCCGACAGCAATGCCCGCATGGCCACCGATCGCGCGATCGCCTTCACCGCGAAGATGCGGGCCATCACCAACGACGTACTGGAAGCCGGCCGCGCCGAAGCTCTGGCCGCCCGCCGCGAACCCGGCGTCCCGCCGGATGTGGTGGACCGGGTGATGCGCCGTCTGGACCTGCGCGGCGCGGCCAACTGAGCCGCTCCCCCGCCGCAGACCGGCACACCTGATCGCGCGACTATCCGTTCCGGCCCAGCGACACGAGGACGGCCACGAATTCGCGCGCGAACGACTTGCGGGTCAGCAGACGGGTGGTCCGCGCCCCGGTGACTTCGGCCCGCAACCCCAGCCGCCGAGCCAGCCGTTGCGTCCGCAATACGTGAAAATCACTGGTGACCACCGTGATCCGCGCGGTGCGCGGGTCGATGCCGAGCGAGTGCAATTCCTCGGCGGTGAACCGCAGATTCTCCTCGGTGTTCCGGGACCGATTCTCCGCGACGATGCCCGTCGCCGGAATCGTGTGCGCCACAAGGTAATCAGCCATCGCCATCGCCTCCGGCACGGTTTCGCGGCCGCTCTGCCCGCCGGACACGACCACGAGCGGCCTGCGCTCCCGCTCGTCCCGGATCACCTCGAGCGCCCGATCCAGCCGCCGGGCCAGCATGGGCGAGACCCGGTTGCCGCGCAGTCGGCAGCCGAGCACGACCACCACCTCCGCGCCCGGCCGCGGCGCCCGCCGCGCCCGCCCGAGGGTGTATCCGGTGAATCCGAGGAACGGCGCCACCACCGCGGCCCCGGCCCACAGCATGACGCCCCGACACATCCGCACCCGGTCACACCTCCTGACAACGGCTCCAGCATCGAATGCTCACGCGCAGCTCGATCGAATGCCCGCGCACCGCATCGACGGTAGTCCCCCGCCGCCGCGCCGCCGTCGCCCCGGGGCCGAGCACGATCCGCGCAGGTGCTCATGACCCATGAGCGCGGCTCGCGGCGACCGCGACCCTGGTCATGGATCGAGTATTGGGCGTGGGCTCGCCCGTGACGTGGCCGAATACGGCTCGATCGCGCAGATCCCGGTGCACAGGCGGGTCGCGGCGATGCACTGACCGGGCCCTGACCTCGGGTTAGCATGACGCAATGGCATTGGGCACCTATCAGCCGCCCTGGCTGCGGACCGTTGACCTCGGTGAGCAGGTCCGCGCCCTCGTCCAGTGGTGGGCGCAGCCGCATCGGGTGCGGCGCGGGATCCAGGCCTATCGCGATCTGCTCGCGGTCACCCCGGCGTGTATCGCCTACGCGTTCACCTTGTTCATCACCTGGTGGACGCTGCGCGGGGCGAGCGACATCGTGGGCCGGCGGCTGATCTTCTCGGCCTCGACGAATCTGCGCAATATGCAGCGGGATCCGATCCAGGTGCTGGTGGCCTCGGCCTTCTGGACCGATGGCGGCTTCCCCTGGGGCGAGATCGTCATCCTGATCACCTTGATGGCGCTGGCCGAACGGTGGCTGGGGTCGCTGCGCTGGATCGTGGTGGTGGCCATCGGCCATGTCGGGGCGACCCTGATCACGGTGCTCGGCATCGCGCACAAATTGGACAAGCAGCTGATCCCGACCCGGGTGGCGTTCGCCTCGGACGTCGGCCCCAGTTACGGCATCTCGGCCATGCTGGCGGTGCTGGCCTTCCGGTTGCGGGGTCCGGCCCGTTGGGTGTGGGCGCTGGCCATGGCGGTCTGGTACGGGTACGGGGTGTGGCACGGGCGCACGTTCACCGACTACGGCCATTTCTTCGCGCTGCTCATCGGTTTCGCGGTGGGCGCGGTCGCGGTGGCGCTCTCGCACCGGTTGATCGCGGTGCGCGAGCGCAAGGCGGCGAAGCGGAATCCGGCCGTCACCGGTGGGGCGCAACCCACCGATGCGGGCGGAAACAGCGCGAATTCAGCTGGGGACGGGATCGATCCGCCCGCGGTCGCGTTGGACCAGCCGGATGGCGGGCTCGACGACGCGGGCCGCGATCGGGCCGAGCACGGCCATCATTAGCACGTAGGCCGAGGCCAGCGCCGCCAGCCGCGGATCCACCCCGCCCACCGAAACCGCCAGCCCGGCAATGACGATGGAGAATTCGCCGCGCGCCACCAACGCCGCGCCCGCGCGCGCCCGGCCCATCCGCCGGATCCCCTGCCGCGAAGCCGCCCACCACCCGGTGCCGATCTTGGTCAGCGCGGTCACGACCGCCAGCAGCACCGCCCAGCCCAGGACCGGCGGAATCGCGGTGGGATCGGTATTGAGCCCGAAGGCCACGAAGAAGATCGCCGCGAAGAGGTCTCGCAGGGGTTCGAGGAGTTTGGCCGCCTCCTGGGCGGTGGATCCGGAGATGGCGATGCCGAGCAGGAACGCCCCGACCGCCGCCGACACCTTCAGCGCCGAGGCCGCGCCCGCCACCAGCAGCGCCGCGCCGAGCAGCTTGAGCAGGAACACTTCCCGGTCGTTGCTGTCCACGATGGCCGACACGTAGCGGCCGTAGCGCAGCGCCACGATGAGCACCACGGTGATCGCCACCAGCGCGATGGCCAGCGATCGAAGTCCGCTGGCGAAGCTCAGCCCGGCCAGCATCATGGTGAGGATCGGCAGATACACCGCCATCGCCAGATCCTCGAACACCAGGATGGACAACACCACCGGCGTCTCGCGGTTACCGAGCCGCCCGAGGTCGTTGAGCACCTTGGCGACGATGCCCGAGGACGAGATGTAGGTGACGCCGCCCATGGTGACGGCGCCGACCGGGCCCCACCCGAGCATGAGCGCGACCACCACGCCGGGCGTGGCATTGGCGACGATGTCGAGCAGACCCGCCACCCAGGAGCGGCGCAGCCCGGTCACCAATTCGGCGGCGGTGTATTCCAATCCGAGCAGCAGGAGCAGCAGCACCACGCCGATCTCGCCGGCCATGTGCCCGAATTCGGTGGCGGCCTTCATCTTCACGATGCCGCCCTGACCGAAGGCCAGGCCGCCCAGCAGATAGAGCGGGATCGGCGACATGCCGAAGCGGGCGGCCAGGCGGCCCAGCATGCCGAGCGCGAACAAGATCGCGCCGAGTTCGAACAGGGCTAGGCCGGTCGAGTCCACCGGGCTCAGCCGTCGGCCAGGATGCGAGCGGCCGCGTCCAGCCCGTGCGGAGTTCCGACCACGACCAGGATGTCCCCGGAGTCGAGCACCTGATCCGGCCCCGGCGACGGTTGCACCTGCCCCGCCCGCATGATCGCGACGATGGACGCCTTGGTGCGGGTCCGCATGGCGGTCTCCCCCAGCATGCGCCCTCGATACGGCGAGCTCCCGCTGACGCTGAGCTGCCGGGTGGTGATCCCGGGTAGGTCGGAGTGTTCTTCCCTGAGCTGCTGCACCAGCTGCGGTGCGCCCAGCAGGTTGGCCAGCACCGCGGCCTCGTCCGGGGTCAGCGGCACCTGCGCGATGCAGGCGTCCGGGTCGTCGCGCTGGGAGACGATGAGGTCGATTCCGCCGTCCCGGTGCGCGACGACTCCGATCCGCCGACCCGATCTGACTTCGAAGTCCTTGCGGACACCGATACCGGGCAGGGCAGTCACATCGACGTTCACGCGTCCAGATTAGGACAACCCGCGCGAATCGCGGGGAGCTACGTCCGGGGCGTGATCAGTTCGCTTCCAGCGGGGCGAAGCCGCCGTCGGGTCCGGGCGCGAAATCGGTCACCGCGGTGACGGCTGTCAGCGGCAGCGGACCGTACAGGTGGGGGAACAGCATGGAATCCGGATCGGTGGGCACACCCGGCTCCCATTTCACCGGTGAACCGAGCGCGGCGGGATCCAGGTGCAGCAGCACCAGATCGGTACGGCCGGCGAAGAGGCGATTCGCGGGCAGATGCGCCTGGTACGGGGCGGACAGATGGATGAATCCGGCCTCGGCCAGCGAGGGCGCGCGGTATTCGCCTGCGGCGCGGGCGTTCTCCCACTCGTCGCGGGAGCAGATGTGCAGCAGGGTGGCCGGTGTCGTGTCCTGTTCGATTCCCACCCGTCCAATCTAGGCGAGGGCGGCCGATCCGCATCGGCTCGGCGCGGCCCGGCGGCTCAGTACGGCTGGGGCCGGGCCACGTGCGGGCCGACGTCGTTGACGGCGACCCAGGGCGGGGGCGAGACGGGCGGCGGCGCGGCCCGCGGCGACCGTGTCTCCGGTCCACACGCTCACGCAGGGTCCGGCCGGGGTGCGGCCCGCGAGGTCGAAGGCCGCGCCCGCGTCCCCCACCCGGACCACGGGCAGCACCGGACCGAGGGTCTGCTGGGTGAACACGGCCATGGCCGGGCCGACCTCCCCGAGCACGGTGGGTTCGAATCCGACATCCGTGGCGCGGCCGCCGCAGCGCAGGGTCGCGCCCGTGGCCAGCGCCGCGCGCACCTGGTCATCGACCCGGCCGACGTGCGAGGCCGAGGTCATCACCCGGCCGCGATCTCGTCGCGAGGACGGGTCCGAAGGCGGCGGCCTCGGCGGTCAGTCTGTCCAGAAAGGTGTCGTGGACCGATGACTCGACGATGACGCGTTCCACGCTATTACAGCTTTGCTCATTGTTCGCCAGCCCGCCGAGGGCCTGACCACCGCGCCCGCGGGCCGGGACACGACCTGCTGTATGGCCGCTCCGGGACGTATGGCGACCTGGGGGGTGCCGCCCGCCCAGGAACTCCGCGCCGTGCGCGCGATAGTGGTCGAGAGTGTCGACGGCCAGGCCGAACTCGGCATCGGCCTCCGTCGCGGTCTTGCCGGTCTCCCGGCCCAGCAGCGCCACCAGATCGGTCCGGTTGTCCAGCAACCAGTTTCGGAAGACGGTGAGCCAGTGGACGCGGCCCACCACCCCCAGCGAGTGCCAGAGCACGGCGTGGTCGCGCAACCGCTCGACGGCGGCGCGCACCCGATCGGGCGTCTCGGCGGCGATGGTGTCCACGACACGGCCGTCGGCGGGTGCGATCACGGTGAGCATGAGCGGACGGACCTTTCCGGCATCCGGCACCCGATACGGCGGGTACCGCGTGGTGCGCATGAATCTCACCGTATGGGTGCGGTTTTCGGGCGACCAGCTCACAATCGGCCAGGAATCGGCGAATATGAGCCGCACCCAGGCAACTTACCAACCGGTAACGGCATTGCGGACGCCCGAAGTTTGCAAGACTTCCCGAGTGACGGAAGAGTTGGCGCAGATTCGTTCCATCACCAGCACCGCGCTGCTGGCCGATTTCGCTGTGGGCCGCGGCATTCCACTGGCCGACGTGCTGCGCGGCAGCGGCATCCGCGAACCCGCCCTGCACGATCCGTCGACCGAAATCACCATGGCGCAGGAGTACTCCGTCCTGGCCAATGTCGTCACCGCCACCGACGACGAACCCGGCATGGGACTGCTCGCCGGACTGCTGTGCCACCCGCCGTCCATGGGCGTACTCGGCTTCGCGCTGATGAGCAGCGCCAGCCTGCGGCATGCGATGGACATCGCCCTGCGCTACGCGGACCTGTCGTTCACCACCGCCCGCCACTCCATCGACACCCGCGACACCCAGGTCTGGATCCAGCGCGACGACAGCGCGCTACCCGCCGAGATCCGGCGCTTCGCCCTGGAACGGGATCTGGCGGCCATCGCCACCGTCCAGCAGGACCTCATTCCGATCCGCATCCCCGCCGTGCGCGTCGAGCTCTCTATCGCCGCCCACTCGATTTACGAGATGTTCGGCGCGGTCTTCGGCGTCGAGGATGTGCGCTTCTCGATGCCGCGGTCCCGCATGGAATTCCAGGCGGCCACCCTGGAAACCCCACTCCCCCAGGCGAACCTGTCCACCGCCCGCTTCTACGAGCAGCAGTGCGCCGACCTGATGGAGTCCCGGCAGAGCCGCGGCGGCCTCAGCGGCCGGGTCCGCCAGCTCCTCATCCGCCACGGCGGCTCCGCCGACCAGACCCGCATCGCCGCCGACCTCGACGTCAGCGTCCGCACCCTGCGCCGCCGCCTCGCCGAGGAGGGCACCACCTTCCGCGAACTCAGCCTGGAGACCGTCGGCATGCTCGCCGAGGAACTGCTCATCGCCGGCCTCACCGTCGAGCAGGCCGCCGACCGACTCGGCTATGCCAGCGTGTCCGCGTTCGCCTCCGCCTTCCGCACTTGGAAGGGCCAGTCGCCCGGACACTTCGGCCGCGCCCACCGCGGCCGCCACGCGGTGCGGTCGTGACAATGCACGCGGCACGCGCGGCGGTGCGGTCGTGACAGTGCGCGCGGCGCACGGGTGATGGTTCGGGCATCCGAGCGCGGAGTTACCGGAACCCCCTACCGACCCTGAACCAGGTTCGGTAGGTTTCGACGCGTCGACGCTGGTCAGCGGAGCGCGTAGGTCATCTGGTAGACCGGCAGGTACGACTTCACGTACCCGACCGTCCGAGGAACCATGAACCCGTCCACCATCATGTCCGCGCGCGACCTCGAGTTCCTGCTCTACGAGTGGCTCGACGTGGAGTCCCTGACCACCCGGGACCGCTTCGCCGACCACTCCCGCGACACCTTCGACCAGGTACTGCGGCTGTGCCAGGACCTGGCCACGGCCTACTTCGCCCCGCACAATCGTGAGAGCGATCTGCACGAGCCCACCTTCGACGGCGAGCGCGTGCACATCATCCCCGCCGTCGGTAAAGCGCTGCAGGCCTTTGCCGACGCCGGAATGATCGGCGCGGCAATGGATTACGAGGTCGGCGGGATGCAGTTGCCGCACTCGGTCTACACCGCGTGCATGTCGTGGTTCCACGCGGCCAATGTCGGCACCGCCGCCTACGCGCTGCTCA
Organism: Nocardia sp. NPDC005746; assembly: GCF_040630785.1. Classification (NCBI taxonomy): domain Bacteria; kingdom Bacillati; phylum Actinomycetota; class Actinomycetes; order Mycobacteriales; family Nocardiaceae; genus Nocardia; species Nocardia sp. NPDC005746. Next base: position 186,685 of record NZ_JBEXYE010000011.1, on the reverse strand, counting down.
CCACCGGCAACGCGAATCTGCTTGCCGCGCACGGCAGCCCGGAGCAGATCGACGCCTACGTGCGCCCCATGCTGGAGGGCCGCAGCTTCGGCACCATGGCATTGTCGGAGCCGCAGGCCGGGTCCAGCCTGGCCGACATCACCACCCGGGCGGCGCCCGCGGCGGACGGCTCCTACCGCGTGTTCGGACACAAGATGTGGATCTCCGGCGGCGACCACGAGCTGTCGGAGAACATCGTGCACCTGGTGCTGGCCCGGATCCCGGGCGCGCCGGAGGGCACCCGCGGCATCTCGCTGTTCGTGGTGCCGAAGTTCCTGCCCGACGCAGACGGCAAACCGACCGTGCACAACGACGTCGTGTTGTCGGGCATCAACCACAAGATGGGCTGGCGCGGCACCGTGAACACCGCACCGGTGTTCGGCGACGGCAACTTCACCCCCGGCGGCGAGCCGGGCGCCGTCGGCTATCTGGTGGGCGAGCCGAATCACGGTCTGGCGCAGATGTTCACGATGATGAACGAGGCCCGCATCGGCGTCGGCCTGGCGTCCACGGCGCTCGGCTACACCGGCTACCTGAAGTCGCTCGACTACGCGCGCACCCGCCCGCAGGGCCGACCGGTCAGCGCCCGCGGCGGCGCGCAGGTCCCGATCATCGAGCACCCGGACGTGCGGCGCATGCTGCTGGCGCAGAAGGCCTATGCCGAAGGGGCGCTCGCACTGCAGCTCTACTGCGGCAAGCTGGTCGACGAGCACCGCACCGCGGCAACCGAATCCGGCCGCGAGCGGGCGGGCGCGCTGCTGCGCATCCTGACACCGATCGCCAAGTCCTGGCCCAGCCAGTGGTGCCTGACCGCCAACGACCTGGCCATCCAGATCCACGGCGGCGCCGGCTACACCCGCGACTACGACGTGGAACAGCACTACCGCGACAATCGCCTCAACCCGATTCACGAAGGCACCCACGGCATTCAGAGCATGGATCTGCTCGGCCGGCAGGTCACCCTCGACAACGGCGCCGCCCTGGCGGCCCTGCTGGAGACGATGGCGGCCACCGTCGCCACGGCTCGCGGCGCCGGCGACGCCGAGCTGACCGGATTCGCCGATGCCCTCGAGGCCGCCATGGGCCGGCTGGCCGCCACCACGGCGGGCCTGTGGGGCACGGGCAACCCCGAAGCGGCGCTGACCAATTCGGCGGTCTATCTGGAGGCGTTCGGCCATGTGGTGCTGGCCTGGATCTGGCTCGAGCAGGCGGTGGCCGCCCACGCCCTACCCGAGTCGGCCTTCGGCCACGGCAAGCGACTGGCCGCCCGGTACTTCTTCCGCTGGGAACTCCCCCGCACCGCACCGCAATTCGACCTGCTCGACTCCGGCGATCGCACCACCGCGGAACTCGACGAATCCTGGTTCTGAACACGCCGAGCGGCGCGGCCGTTCGCGACGGGCGAACGATGCAGGCAGGGCATACCCCCTGATGGTATCGAAGCCCCAGGTGAACCCGAGGTCGCGCCGGTCGCGGCCGGGTCTCCGATTCAGCCGCCTTGATTACGGTTTGCTGGCGCGCAGGGCACGACAGCCAATCGGAGTGTGAGTGTCGGTGCGCCCGGGTAGTCTCCCGATAGACAACTCGATCAGCGTGTTCGAACGGGAGGTTCCTCCGTCCTGACGGGCAGTCACCAGGACCTGTTCGCTTTCAGCGAAATCCCAGGTCGTGTTACTGAAAACACACGGGAAACTGCACGGGAACAAAGCCCTCTCGCCGAACGTCTGACAGAGTAGTCAACAAGCCACTGCTGGGAAGTAGCGGTAGCGAGGTTCGCGGAATGGTCCGCGGGCCCCCACACCAGGCGAACGGTGCGTGAACACCCAGAGCCAGGACGGAGGAGTCATGCCAGGAACCCTGACTAGCACCCCACTGACCGCGGTCGATCGTTGCGACCGCTGCGGGGCGGCTGCGCGCGTGCGCGCGACCTTGCCCGCGGGTGGAGAGTTGCTCTTCTGCCAGCATCACGCCAATGAGCACATGGACCGTCTTCGTGAGCTCGAGGCCGTGATCGACTCGGAGTCGGCACCGGCGCTGTAACAGCTCCTCCCAACTCACGACAATTCCATCTTCCCAACAGAAAACCCCGAAAGCGGGCGACCGGCAGGTCGCCCGCTTTCGCTATGCATGACTGCTATAAAACGTGGTGGCGGTCACAACTGTGGCCGAGGACACGTGAAAAGTATTGCGCGCAACGCGAGAAGCGTCATGTGCGCCCGGCGAGTCCAGCCGGGTACAACGGATGGGTGCCGCAGACCTCGCAAGCCACCTACCTGCAGGATCGCCATATGGTCGCGCTCTGGACGTGGACCGGCCACGGTCCCGGACGCGCGCCGCGCGAACTGGGCGAGGTACAGACCCTCGCCCTGGCCGTCCCGGACCGCGACGCCATCGCGGTCGCCGACGTGGAATGCGCTCTGGTGGAACCGGACCGGTTATGCACTCTGGCTATCGAAAATCCCGGCGAATCAATACACCGGTTACGTGAAGCCCTCGACGCCGACCTCGAGACCCGCCTGCTGCCCACGGCCGCGCACGCCGTCCCCAACGCCACCGGAACGGCCGTGGCATCCGCGGCCCGGACCCTGCGGGCACTGCGCGACACCGTCGCGCTGAGCGCCGAGCTGCGCTCCGGACTGAAGGCCGAGCTGCGGCCGTATCAGGCGCGCGGCATCACCTGGCTGCGTGAGACGACCGCCACACACGGCGGCGCGGTACTGGCCGACGAGATGGGCCTCGGCAAGACCGTGCAGGCCATCGGCTATCTCCTCGGGAAGGCCGGAGACGGGCCACAACTCGTGGTGTGTCCAACATCACTCGTCGGCAACTGGGCGCATGAGATCGAGCGATTCGCGCCCGGACTGCGGGCCGTGGCCTGGCGCGGCGGCGACGCCCCGGACGCGGACGCGGGCGCCATCGTGGTGACCGGCTACCCGACCCTGCGCGGGCACGGCGAGGCCCTGGCCGGGCAACGCTGGGCGAGCGTCGTTTTCGACGAGGCACAGGTGCTCAAGAATCCGCGCACCCAGGTCGCCAAGGCGGCGCGGGCGATTCCCGCCGACGCGCGCATCGCGTTGACCGGCACACCGGTGGAGAACCACCTCGACGAACTGTGGGCGCTGCTGAACCTGGTCGTGCCCGGCGAGTTCACCCACAAAGCGCAGTTCCGGCGGCGGTTCGTGCGGCCCATCAGCGAAGGCTCGGCGAATGCGGTGCTGCGCTTGCGCGACACCCTCGAGCCGATTGTGCTGGGGCGCCGCAAGACCCAGGTCGCCGCGACCCTGCCGCCCAAGATCCACACCGACCTGGTGTGCGACCTGACCGCGGAACAGGAACGGATCTACGACCAGCTGCTGGACCGCGCCGAGGCCCAGGGCTTCGGCAGCGGCGCGCAACGGCACACCCGGGTGCTGGCCGTGCTGACCGAACTCAAGCAGGTGTGCAACCACCCCGGGCTGATCACCGGAGATCTGAGCGAATTGGCCGGGCGCTCCGGCAAATTCGACGTCTGCTCCGACATCCTGGCCGGCAACCTCGACAACGACTCCCCCACCCTGGTGTTCACCCAGTACCGCAAGACCGGCGAACTGCTGGTCCGGCACTGCGCCGAGGAGTTCGGGGTGGCGGCGCCGTTCTTCCACGGCGGACTGAACGCCGAGCAGCGCGCCGAGATCGTCTCCGGCTTCCAATCCCCCGACGGCCCACCGATCCTGGTGCTGAGCCTGCGCGCCGCGGGCACCGGCCTGACCCTCACCCGGGCCGCCGACGTCGTGCACTACGACCGCTGGTGGAATCCGGCCGTGGAGGCCCAGGCCTCCGATCGCGCGCACCGCATCGGGCAGACCCGCACCGTCACCATCACCACCCTCACCTCGGGCACCACCATCGAGGAGCACATCGCGGGCATGCACGACCGCAAGTCCGCGCTCACCGACCTCACCGACGCGGCCGGTGTCGCCGAACTCGCCCGCCTCGACGATGAACGACTACTGGAACTGCTGCGCCGGAAGCGGGGGAACTGACATGGCCGACAACGAATTCGGATACACCGCCTGGGGCAAGGACTGGGTCCGGCTCGCGGAACCGTTGAACCTCACCAAACCCGAGCCGCTGCTCCCCCGCGCCCGCAGCATCGCCCGCAACAACGGCGTCCGCACCGAGATCGAGGGCACCGTGGTCCGGGCCCACATCCACCGCGGCTCCGAAGCCTCGGTGACCCACCTGGAACTGACCTCGTTCCCGCGCTCCACCATCGACGCCATCGCCGCCGTGGTCCCCGCCGACAGCCTCACCCTCAGCGACGATCTGCACACCGCGGTCCTCGCCGCGGGCATCTCGGTCACCCCGATCCTCGCGGCCACCGACTGCTCCTGCCGCGCCCGCAACGCCCGCTGCCTGCACATGCTGGCCGCCTGCTACGCGGTCGTCCGGCTGATCGACGAAAACCCCTGGCTCGCCTTGGATCTCCAGGGCTACCGCCTCGCCCCGCCGGCCGCCGACGCCGACGCCGAAGCCCCGATATCGATTCCTCGCTGGACGCCCATCGACGCCCTGGACCCGGCGGTGTTCTTCGGCTGAGCAATCAGCCCTCCCGCACTGAGCGCGGCACGACGTGTCGATGGGGCCGGCGCGTCGCCGCGCCACCCGGCGGGCCCGAGCGCGCTGCGCGGCAACGGGTTCACCAGCGCCGGCCGGGGTGGCCGGCCCAACCGCGCTTCGGACCTGACGGGCCGGTCAGCGGCGGCAGTCCGGCCTACTCGGGGCGGCGGGCGCGGAAGCGGAAGTAGGTTGCCGCGCTGTGGACTTCGATATCGGTGAAACCGACGCGGGTGAGGCGGGCCCGCATCGTCTCGGGCGGGACCGGGACGCAGGTGTCGCCGAGGTGGATGAGGCGGAAGGTGAGGCGGTCGATGCCGTCGCTGCCCGCGAAGACGCCGCCGGGGCGCAGGACCCGGAAAGCCTCGGCGAAGAGCTCGTCCTGCAAGGCGGGGGTGGGGACGTGGTGGAGCATGGTGAAGCTGACCACGGAGCTGAACTCGGTGCCGGGCAACGGCATCGCGGTGGCGTCGCCCTCGATGATCCGCATCGCGCCGGCCTTACGGGTACGCAGGCGGGCGGCCAGGGCCGGGTCGATCTCGAGGCCGGTGAGGGCGGGGACGCGGGCGCGCAGGGTGTCGACGTTCGCGCCGTAGCCGGGTCCGATCTCGAGGGCGTTGTCGCCGAGGTCGATGTCCCGCAACACCCACGGGACGATCTGGTTCGCGCTGGCCCGCTCCCAGGTGTTCGAGCGGCAGAGTAGCTGGTGAAAGTAGTTCATCCCCATGGCCATAACGCTAGGACGGGGCGTGTATGGCCGCGAGAGACTACAGTGACAGATTATGTCGCCAAACGGTCAGACCCGGGTGCTGGCCCCGCCATCGGGGCCGACCGCCATGGTGTTCGGCCTCGGCACGCTGCCCGCCGGGTACTGGTTCGACGAACACGAGCACGAACAGCACCAGATCGCCTGGGCCGCACAGGGAGTGCTGACCGTCGAGACACCGGGCGGGCACTGGGTGCTGCCGCCGACGCGCGCACTGTGGATCCCCGGCGGGACGGTCCACCGGACCGGCACCCTCGAGGGCGCGATCATGCACGGCATCTTCCTGACCCCCGATCGGTCACCGGTGCACTATCCGGACCCGGTGATGCTGCGTGTGGATCGGCTCCTGCACGAACTGTTCTTGCACCTGACCGCGACCACCACCACCGATGCCCAGCGCGAGCGCACCGAGGCGGTGGTGTTCGACCTGCTCGATCCGGTGGAGGTGATCCCCATCGGCGCGCGCACCCCCGAGGAGCCGCGCACCCGCCGCGTCGCCGAGCTGCTGCGCGCCGACCCGGCCGACCAGCGCACCCTGGCCGAACTGGCGGACGCGGTCGCCACCAGTCCCCGCACGCTGGCCCGGGGCTTCCTCGCCGGGACCGGAATCACCTTCGGCCAGTGGCGAACCCAGCTCCGCCTGGCCGCCTCGCTGCCCTTGCTGGCCTCGGGTCTGCCGGTCGCCCGGATCGCGGCCCGGGTCGGGTACTCCACCCCGAGCGCCTACGTCGCCGCCTTCCACCGCGAGGTCGGCGTCTCCCCGGCCCGCTACTTCACCCGCTGACCGTCGAACCCGAACCTGTCGGCCCTCGCGGCTATCGTCGGGGCATGGCGAAGTCCACGTACACGTTCACCGCCGAGCTCTGGGAATGGGAAGCCCAGGCCGCGTGGCACTTCGTGAGCCTGCCCGAGGCCATCACCGACGAGATCGACGAACTCTACGGCCACACCGCCGCCGGATTCGGTTCGGTCAAGGTGAAAGTCACCGTCGGCACCAGCCGCTGGTCCACCTCGATCTTCCCCGACAGCAAGCGCGGCACCTATGTACTGCCGATGAAGAAGGCGGTGCGCACCGCCGAAGGGCTCGCCGCGGGCGACCCCGTCGTCGTCGAACTACAGATCGCCTAGCGACGCCGCCACGGCGGGGATGCGGTCCGCGACAAGCGCTCTCGTCACGGACCGGCAGTTCTCGCCCGGCCCTCTCCCTGGGACGGCTTCAGCCTCACCTACCCCGCGCGCCACGTTCACGCCGGCGTTGCCGCTCGTCCCATCCGGCTCGGCCCGACGCGTCGCCCGACTGCGCGCCGATGTCTCGATCAGCCGGCGACGAACACCGTCACCGAGATCGGCGGGGCCCGCACACGCGGTGGATGCCGACCGAGATCGCGCTGCGATGACCGTATACGGCATGGTCACAGACGTGTCGGGACGCGGCCGGCGACAGTCGCTCTCGTCCATGTCGGGCGCGGGACGCCCCCGGTCAGACCCGACGCAGGGCAGCGATGCGCTGCGAGAGTTGGTCGGCGGTGGCCAGCGCGGTGGGCGGGCCGCCGCATTCGCGGCGCAGGTCGCCGTGGATGACGCCGTGCGGTTTGCCGGTGCGGTGGTGGTGCATGGCGACCAGGCTGTTGAGTTCGCGGCGCAATTCACCCAGGCGGTCGGCGGTGGCGGCGCGTTCGGCGGCCGCCTCCACCCCGGCGCCGGACGGGCGGGCCTCGGCGGCGGCACTGCGGTCCTGGAGTTGGCGGGACTGGCGTTCGCGCAGCAGCGCGCGCATCTGGTCGGCGTCGAGCAGGCCCGGGATGCCGAGGTAGTCGGCTTCCTCGTCGCTGCCGGAGAAGGTCGCGGTGCCGAAGGAGTCGCCGTCGTAGATGACCTGGTCGAGTTCGGCGTCGGCGGCGAGGGCGATGAACTTCTTCTCCTCCTCGCCCGGCTCGTCCTTCTGCTTGTTGGCGTCGATGAGCAGTTCGTCCTCGAGGCCGTTGGCCTCGCGGTGCGGTTTGCCGATGACGTGGTCGCGCTGCAGTTCCAGCTGCGCGGCCAGGTCCAGTAGCACCGGCACCGACGGCAGGAACACGCTCGCGGTCTCACCGGCCTTGCGGGCGCGCACGAAACGGCCGATGGCCTGCGCGAAGTACAGCGGAGTGGAGGCGCTGGTGGCGTACACGCCGACCGCGAGCCGCGGGACGTCGACGCCCTCGGACACCATGCGCACCGCGACCATCCACGGGTCGGTGTTGTTGCTGAACTCGCCGATGCGGTCGGAGGAGTCCGGATCGTCGGACAACACGATGGTCGGCTTGGTGCCCGAGATGTGTTCCAGCAGTTCGGCGTAGTCGCGCGCCTTCTCCTGGTCGGTGGCGATCACCAGGCCGCCCGCGTCGGGCATGCCGGTGGCGCGCAACTGCCGCAGCCGGGTGTCGGCCGCGGTGAGCACCTTCGACATCCAGTCACCGGCCGGGTCCAGGGCGGTGCGCCAGGCCCGCGCGGTCTGTTCCGCGTTCAACGGTTCGCCCAGGCGCGCCGAGTACTCCTCGCCCGCGCTGTCGCGCCAATGCGCCTCGCCGGAGTAGGCGAGGAACACCACGGGTCGGACGACCCCGTCGGCGAGCGCCTCGGAGTAGCCGTAGGTGTGGTCGGCGCGCGACTTCTCGAACCCGGACTCGTCGGCCTCGTAGGTGATGAACGGGATCTTGGAGTCGTCGCTGCGGAACGGGGTTCCGGTGAGGTGCAGGCGGCGGGTGGCGTCGCTGAACGCCTCCTCGACCGCCTCACCCCAGCTCTTGGCGTCGCCGGCGTGATGGATCTCATCCATGATCACCAGCGTCTTGCGGTTCTCGGTGCGCACCCGGTGCTTGAACGGATGCGAGGCGATCTGCGCGTAGGTGACGACCACGCCGTGATAGTCCGACGAAGTGGAACCGGTCGAGTTGGAGAAGTTCGAATCCAGCTGGATGCCGGTGCGCGCGGCCGAGGCCGCCCACTGGTGCTTGAGGTGCTCGGTGGGCGCGACCACCGTCACCTGGTCGACCGTGCGATCGTTGAGCAGCTCGGCGGCCACCCGCAACGCGAAGGTCGTCTTACCCGCGCCGGGCGTGGCGACGGCGAGGAAGTCCCGTGGCTTGGCAGTCAGATACTTCGTCAGCGCCCTGCGTTGCCATGCACGTAGCGAACCGCCACCACCCGAAGTCACTCGGAAGAGATTAGCGAGTGCGACCGACTGCTTTCCAATCCGACACAGCCCCTCCGAGTGCCGCACGACACATTGCGGGTCCCATCCCATTCGAAGCCCTGGTAGGCGATGCTTGGACCACGATGAACGCGCACGACGAATCTCCGCAACACGCCGACGCGTCCCCGCCCGGCATCCCCGTCGTGCTCGCCGACACCCGCTGGGGCCGCTCCCGGCAGCTCGTGACGCACGTCGCGGTCAAGGCGTGGGGCGACTCCATCTTCGCCAAATCCGCGGCGGCCGCCTTCTGGCAGACGCTGTCGCTGGCCCCGTTGCTGCTGGGTCTGCTCGGCAGCCTCGGCTATGTCGGACACTGGTTCGGGCCGAACACGGTGAACATCGTGCAGTCCAAGATCGTGAGCTTCGCGCGGAAGGCGTTCAGCCCCAGTGTGGTCGACACCCTGGTCCAGCCGACCGTGAACGACGTGCTGCAACGCGGTCACGGCGGTGTGGTGTCGGTGGGTTTCGTGCTGTCGCTGTGGGCCGGGTCCTCGGCCATGGCGACCTTCGTCGACGCCATCACCGCCGCGCACGGCCAGGCCACCGCCCGCCACCCGGTCTGGCAGCGCATCTTCGCGCTGCTGCTCTACGTCGGCTTCCTGGTCGTGGCAGTGCTGATCCTGCCGCTGATCGCGCTGGGCCCGACCCTGATGGGCCGGGTCCTCCCGCACGGGTGGCGGGAACCGGGCCTGCGCCTGATCGACGCCTTCTACTACCCGGCGACCGGTCTGCTGCTCATCGTCGGGCTGACCTTCCTCTACAAGACCGCGCTGCACCGCACCCTGCCGTGGCATCGCCTCTTCGGCGGGGCGCTGGTCGCGGGCGTCTTCTTCATGGCCGCCAGTGAGGGCCTGCGCCGCTATCTGGCCTGGATCACCCGCACCGGCATCTCCTACGGCGCGCTCGCCGCCCCGATCGCCTTCCTGCTGTTCACCTTCTTCCTGGGCTTCGCGATCATCCTCGGCGCGGAGTTCAATGCCAGCGTCGAGGAGTTCTGGCCCGCCCGCGCCACCCGCTGGGATCAGCTCCGCCACTGGTGGCAGTCGCGCAGACCGCCCGCGCCGGAATCGAGTGATCCGGAGCCCGGGCGATCACCTGAGCCGGGCGGGTCAGCCGGGCCGCAGCGCCGCGAACCAGTCCAGTAGTTCGGGGCGGTCGACGGCTCCGCGGGCGACGACCTCGCCGGGATCGCTGCCCTGGAAGAGCTTCTTCAGCGGGACTTCGAGTTTCTTGCCGGTCCGCGTGTGCGGGATGCCCGGGGCGGCGATGATCTCGTCGGGTACGTGCCGCGCCGAGAGTTCGCTGCGGATGGCCGTATTCACCCGGTGGCGCACCTCGTCGGTCAACTCGGCGTCCTCGGCGAGCACCACGAACAACGGCATCCAGTAACCGCCGCCGGGCTGCTCGACGCCGAGTACCAGCGCGTCGTCGATCTCGGGCAGGGCGCTCACGGCCCGGTAGATGTCGGCGCTACCCATGCGAATCCCGTTGCGGTTGAGGGTGGAGTCCGAACGGCCGTGCACGATCACGCTGCCGCGCTCGGTGCGGGTGATCCAGTCGCCGTGCCGCCACACACCGGGGTAGGCGTCGAAGTACGCCTCGCGGTATCGGGCGCCGTCGGGGTCGTTCCAGAATCGCAGCGGCATCGACGGCATGGGCGCGGTGATCACCAGCTCCCCCACGTCGCCCCGGGTGGGGCGGCCGTGTTCGTCCCAGGAGTCCAGCGCCACACCGAGATAGGGGGCGGACAGCTCCCCGGGCCAGACCGGCACCGTCCGCACGCCGCCGGCGAAGGCCGACACCACGTCGGTGCCGCCGCTGATCGAGGACACCGACACGTGCTCACCCACGGCGTCGCGCACCCAGAGCGAGGACGATGGCGGCAGTGCAGCGCCCGTGACGCCGACCGACCGCAGGGCTGACAGGTCATGGTCACGGCCCGGCGCCGCGCCGGCCTTCTCGCAGGCGAGCAGGTATCCGGGGCTGGTGCCCACCACGGTCGCGCGGGTGCGGGCCGCCAACCGCCACAACTCGTCCGGCGCGGGGTGGGCGGGGCTGCCGTCGTAGCAGACGATGGTGGCTCCGACGAGCAAGCCGGCGACCTGGTAGTTCCACATCATCCAGGACGGACTGGTGTACCAGAAGAAGGTGTCCTCGGGCCCGATATCCGATTGCAGGGACAGCGATTTCAGGTGTTCTAGCAGCACGCCGCCGTGCCCGTGCACGATTCCCTTCGGTTTTCCGGTGGTGCCCGAGGAGTACAGGACCCACAGCGGATGGTCGAAATCCACTGCCACCGTGTCGATTCCGGACCCCTCGTACTCCATCGAGGCGACGCTGTCCCAGGTCAGGGCTCCGTTCACCGCGAGCCCGAGCCGGGAGATGGCCACGGTCGCCCGCAGTGTGGGCAATCCGGCGCGCAACGCCGCGATCTCGTCGCGCTTGTCGTGCGCTCTGCCCGCGTACCGGTAGCCGTCCGCGGTGATCAGCACGGTCGGCTCCAGCTGCCCGAGCCGGTCGAGCGCGGCCTGGGCCGAATAGTCCTGCCCGCAGACACTCCAGATCGCGCCGATGCTCGCGGTGGCGAGGAAGGCGATGACCGTCTCGGCGATATCGGGCAGGTACCCGGCCACCCGATCCCCGGATCCGACACCCAGGGTGCGCAGCGATCGGGCGAGCGCGCCTGTGCGGGTGAGCAATTCCGGCCAGGACAGCTCACCCGGCGGGGCGTCCTCACGCAGCGTCACGATGGCGGGCCGGTCGGTGCGCGCTTGCCGCACCACCTGATCGACGTAATTGACCGTGGCGCCGGGGAACCAGCGGGCTCCCGGCATGGAGTCGTCGGCCAGCACCGCACCGGGCACGTCGCCGAGCTCGAACCAGTCCCACACCGCTCGCCAGAAGCCGGGCAGATCATCGACCGACCACTGCCACAGCGCTTGATAGTCGGGCAGGCGCACGCCGGTGCGCTCGGCGGCGAACCGCGCGAACCGCGTGATCCGCGCGTCCTCGATGACGTCGAGGCCCGGTGTCCACTGCGGCTCGTGGCCGGCCGCCGGTGCGAAGATCCCTGTCATCGTGCGCTCCATCCACCGTCCATGGTGTACGAAGCTCCGGTCACCATGCCCGCCATATCGGAGGTGAGCCAGCCGACCAGCGAGGCGACCTCCTCCGGTTCGACGAGCCGTTTGATCGCGCTCTCGGTCAGCATGACGGTCCGCACCACCTCCTGCTCGGCGATCCCGTGCGCCTTGGCCTGATCGGCGATCTGTTTGTCCACCAAGGGGGTCCGCACGTAGCCCGGATCGACGCAGTTGCTGGTGATCCCGAACGGCCCGCCCTCCAACGCCGTCACCTTCGACAGACCTTCGAGGGCGTGCTTGGCCGTCACATACGCGGACTTGAAGGCCGAGGCGCGCAGGCCGTGCACGGAGGAGACGTTGACGATCCGCCCGAACCGCCGCCGCTGCATATGCGGCAGCGCGGCGCGGGTGAGCAGGAACGGCGCCTCCACCATGAGCGCGAGCATGGTCCGGAACCGTTCGGGCGGGAATTCGGTGATGGGAGCGACGGTTTGGACGCCGGCATTGTTGACCAGGATGTCGACGTCCAGTTCCAGGTTCTCCAGGGCGGCGACGTCGGACAGGTCGACTTCCCATGCGGTGCCGCCGATCTCGGTGGCCACCGTCTTGGCGGCCACCCCGTCGATGTCGGCGACCCGCACCGCCGCGCCGCGCCGGGCCAGCTCCCGCGCGCACGCCGCGCCGATCCCGCTCCCGCCGCCGGTGACCAGCACCGTCCGCCCGTGCAGGGCACCCTCGCCGCGATCGCCCGGGCTCATGCGCTCACCGTCTTCGAATCAGCCTGCGTCGCGGTCTCTTCCGCGTCGGCGCGGTCGACGGCCTCGAGGTCGAGGCCCTTCGTCTCCTTCGCGCACAGCACCGCGATCACGGTCACCGCGCACGCGGCGGCGAGGTACACGGCGATCGGCACCGCGGACTTGTAGACGTCCAGCAGCTTCACCGCGATGATCGGCGCGAGCGAACCGGCCACGATGGAGGTCACCTGATAGCCCAGGGACACACCGGAATACCGCATGCGGGTGGGGAACATCTCGGCCATGATCGCCGGCTGCGCCGCGTACATGAGGGCGTGGAACACCAACCCGATGATGACGGCGAGCAGGATCAGGGCATTGTGCTTGGAGTCCATCAGCGCGAATCCGAAGAAGCCCCAGGTCCCCGCCGCCAGTGCGCCGATGAGATAGATCGGCTTGCGCCCGTATCGATCGCTGAGCCGCCCCGCCAGCGGGATGACCACGAAATGCACGGCGTGCGCGGCCAGCAGCCACCACAGGATCACCTTGGTGTTCGCGCCGACATGCACCTTGAGATAGGTGATGGAGAACGTGACGACCAGGTAGTACATGATGTTCTCGCCGAAGCGCAGGCCCATCGCCGTGAACACACCGCGCGGGTACCGCTTCAGCACCTCGAACGGGCTGAACGAATCGGCCTTCTCCCGCTCCGCCTGCTGTTGCGCCGCAAGGAAAATGGGCGCGTCGGTGATCTTGCTCCGCACGTAGTAGCCGATCAGCACCACCACCGCCGAGAGCCAGAAGGCGACCCGCCAGCCCCAGGACAGGAACGCCGCGTCCGACAGCGACGAGGTCAGCACGAGCAGCACGACGGTGGCGGTCATGTTCCCGAGCGGCACCGCCGCCTGTGGCCACGACGCCCAGAACGCGCGCCCCCGGCTCGGGCTGTGCTCGGCCACGAGCAGCACCGCGCCGCCCCATTCGCCGCCGATGGCGAAGCCCTGGATGAACCGCAGCGTCACCAGCAGCACCGGAGCCAGGTAGCCGACCTGAGCGAAGGTGGGCAGGCAGCCCATCAAGAAGGTGGCCGCGCCGACCAGCACCAGGCTCAGCTGCAGCAGCTTCTTGCGGCCGTGCCGATCGCCGAAGTGCCCGAACACGATTCCGCCGATCGGGCGCGCCGCGAAGCCGACCGCGTAGGTGATGAACGCGGCGAGGATGGCATCCAGATCGCTGGTGCCCTTGGCGAAGAACACCTTGTTGAACACCAGCGTCGCCGCGGTGCCGTAGAGGAAGAACTCGTACCACTCCACGACGGTGCCGGCCATGGAGGCCGCCACCACCCTCCGGAGTGCGGCGGGACCGGTTCCCGCCTGCCGCACCGCTTCTCGGACGCTCATGCCTGATCTCCTTCACACACGGGCCGCGTTGTGACGCAGCCCACAGCACTGAAGGAGAGTATTCGTGCAGACCGAAGTCGCTGCAATGACCACTTTCGCAACCGATATCTGCAAATATGCAGAAATGAGCGCGACCTCCGCCACCCCGAGCCCCGATGATCTGCTGGTGCTGCTCGCGGTCGGCCGCAGCGGTCGATACGTCTCCGCGGCCGACGAACTCGGCATCAACCACACCACGATCTCGCGCCGCATCGCCGCGCTCGAACGGGCGCTCGGCGGACGGGTCCTGGACCGCGGCTCGGGCGGATGGGAACTCACCGATCTGGGCCGTGCGGCACTGCGGGCCGCCGAATCCGTCGAATCCGCGGTCAAATCCCTCACCGGCGCGCGCGGCGAGCGCGTGCTCGAAGGCGTGGTCCGCATGTCGGCGACCGACGGTTTCAGCGCCTACCTGGCCGCCCCGGCGATCGCGGACATCCAGCGTCTGCACCCTCGGATCAGCGTCGAGATCGTCACCGGCACCCGGCGCGCGTCCCCGCAGCGCTCGGGCCTGGATCTCGAGATCGTGGTCGGCGAACCCCGGCTCCGCCGCGCCGAGGCGCTGCGTCTCGGCGATTACGTGCTGGGCCTGTACGGGTCCCGGGCCTACCTGGCCGAGCACGGCGCTCCCGCCTCGGTCGCGGACCTGCCGGACCATCCCCTGATCTACTTCATCGACTCCATGCTCCAGGTCGACGACCTGGACCTGGCCTCCGGATTCGCCCCGGCCATGCGCGAATCCATCTCCTCCACCAATGTTTTCGTCCACGTGGAGGCCACCCGGGCCGCCGCGGGCCTGGGCCTGCTGCCGTGTTTCATGGCCGACCGCCACGCCGACCTGGTGCGCGTACTGCCCGACCAGGTCGGCGTCCGCCTCACCTACTGGCTGGTCTCGCGCGCCGAGACACTGCGCCGCCCCGAGGTGGCCGCGGTGGTCGAGGCCCTGCGCGCCCGGGTGCACGCGGAGGCCGACGCCTTGCTCGGCACCTTCGGGACGCGGCCGAGCGCCTGATTCGGGCTACTTCATCAGGCGCAGCAGCCCGAGTTCCGGCTCGAGCGCGCCGTCCTGGCCCAGGGCGAGGAAATCCGCCTCCACCGCCGAGCGCTCCAGCACTCCCGCCCGCACGGCTCGGTAGCGGACGAAGGACCAGACGAAGACGTCGAGGTTGTCGAAGCGGGTGCCGCCCTCGACCACCTCTTCCTCGTGAAACCACACGGCCACTTGACCATTGGTGAGCACCACGTACAGGTTGCCGCCGCCGTCGGCGCCGACGGAGTACACGTCGTCATCGGTCAGCTCGGTCGAGTAGTCCGAATCGAGGATGCCGCAGTCGTTTCCGGCGAAATCGAAGGCGTAGGACCAGTCGAAGATGTCGAGGAACTGCGGCATGCGACCCGATCGCACGCGGTCGTCGAACGCGCCCAGCGCTGCCGCGTGCTCGTCGTCCAGGCGGGCGAGAAACGGTGCGACGGGACGGGATTCCTCCGGGACTCGCACCGGCTCGGCATCGGGGAACCAGCGCGCCAGGTCGTTGTCGAGGTCGCGATCGATATAGCCGACCAGGTCGGCGGGGGTGAGACTCACGCCGGGATTGTAGGCCCCGCGAATTCAGGTGTCCCACCATCCATTCAATGTCCGTAATGTCTGTTTCGTTCTGAATCTCGACCCATAGACGAGGACGATGTCGAATACCACTGAAAGACTCCGACACTGGGCGGCCGCTGCCGCCGCAGGTTTCATCGCAATGGCCGGGGTCACGGTGCCCGCGGCGGCGGAGGAAACACCGGACTACGCACCGACAATGCTGATCCTGGACGCTTCGGGATCGATGGAACGGCCCGATCCGGCGGGCACCATGATGGACGCCGCCAAGATCGCCGTGCACTCGTTCGTCGACTCCGCGCCCGCGCAGTCGCGGGTCGGGCTGGCCGTGTACGGCACCGGCACCGGAAACACCGAGGCGGACAAGGCCGCCGGGTGCCAGGACGTACAGGTCCTGCACAAGCCCGAGACCCTCGACCGGGCCGCGCTCGGCAGCGCCGTCGACGGCGTCAAGGCTCGCGGCTGGACGCCCATGGGTACCTCGCTGCGGCAGGCCGCCGCGGCACTGCCGAACTCGGGACCGCGCTCGATCGTGCTGGTCTCCGACGGCGACGACACCTGCTCCCCGCCCGACCCGTGTGAGGTGGCGGCCGAATTGAAGCAGCGCGGACTGGATCTGGTGCTGCACACCATCGGTTTCGCCGTGGACGGCAAGGCGCGAGCGCAGTTGACCTGCATGGCCCAGGCCACCGGCGGCACCTACACCGACGCCGCCGACGGGGCCGCGTTGCAGCGCACCCTGCCGCGCGTCACCGCCGCCGCACTGCGCAACTACAAGGCCGTGGGCACGCCGATCGCTGGCACCGGCGGCTATGACACCGCGCCGGTAGCGACGCCCGGGCTGTACCTGGACACCATCGGCCAGAAGGAGAAGCGCTACTGGGGTATCGACATCCCGGACGGCGCGACCGCGTATTTCAGTGGCACCGTGTCGTTTCCGCGCGTAGCGGGTGTCGGCGTCGTCGAAGACATCAATGTCATCCGGATGCGCGCCTTCGGCGCGGACGGCAAGGACTGCAATCTCTACGAGTTCCAGCAGAGCACCAGTTCCAGTGACGGCGTGGCCATGACGGTGGCGAAGTCGTTCGAGCGGGCGACCCAGAAACGCGAGAACCCCTCCGACACCTGCAAGGGCGGCGGCAAGTACTTCTTCCAGCTGGAGTGGGACGCGGTGGCCACCGGTGCGCCGGAACGGCTTCCGATCGAGCTGCTCTTCGCGATCGAACCGGGCGTGACCGATCCGGGGCCCGCGGCGGCCGCCAAGCCCACGACCTTCGTCGAGCAGAGTGGGCCGGGCACACCGGTCTCGGGCGGCGCGTCGTTCACCGTCGCCGCCGACCTACCGGGCGGCGGGCGCTACACCGATGTGGTGCGGCCGGGCGAATTCGTGTTCTACCGGGTGCATCTGGACTGGGGTCAGGCGCTGTCGTACCGAGTCGAGTACGGCGGGAACGGTGCGCGCGGATCGGACAATGTCTCCAATATCCGCACCGCGCTCTACAACCCGATCCGCGAGGAGATCGGCTCGGACACCGGCGCCTACACCGGCAGCGATACGGTGTTGCCCTCGAACAAGGCGCTGGCGACCACGCCGATCCGATACACCAACCGCACCGCCGACCGGTACGAGTCGCACAAGGAAGCGCTGGCGGGCTGGTACTACATCTCGGTCAAGGTCGGTTCGAACCACACCACCATGGGTTCGAACACACCCGTCCCGGTGCGATTGGATCTGACCGTCAGCGGCACCGAGGAAAGCGGTCCGCGCTACACGAGTACCGCCGACGTCTTCGGTGAGCACTCCGGGCCGAGCGTGAGCCGCACGTCCCCGTCGGGCAGGGCGCCGGGCGCGCCGGTCGCGGCGGATTCCACGGATTCGCAGTCGAATTCGACGCTGCTCCTGATCGCCGCGGGGGTCGGGGCCGCCATCGTCGTCATCGGCGGCGTGCTCATCACGGTCCTCGTCGCCCGGAGCCGGCGCCGCAGGTAACCGCGGACGCCCGGGGCAACGACCGGGGCCGCGGGTCGTCCACGAGAGTGCGGCCCGCGGCCCTTCCCTTGTCTCCCGAACCCGGGCGCGCGACGATAGCTGAATGAAGAACGACCGCCTGGACGAAATGCTGGGGTTGCTCGACAACAACACCTGCATGCTCGAGGTCGTCCAGGACGAGCTGCTGGGTGAGGCCGACCCCGAACGGCTCGACGACGAGTAGCCGGAATCGGTGCGCGCCCGAGGCCTTCAGCCGCTCGCGGCTGCCAGAGCGTCCGGGGTGAATGCGTAGCGCCGGAACCAGGCGGGCAGGCGGCGTTGCAGGGCGAGGTCGCCGTGCAGGTGGACCTCGGGATGGCCGAGGACATCGGTCCACCGGCTTTCGCCGAGCCACCATCGGGTCAGGGTCTCGGTCGGCGCGGTCAGCCAGAGGTCGACCGGGGCGCCGGTGTCGTCACGGCAGAGGTCGACGCCGCGGCGGGACAGGTGCAGCCAGAAGCGGCGGTCGGCGGGTGGGCGATCGGAGAATTCCAGCGCGAGCACGACCGGTTGCGCGGGGAGCGCGTCGATATCGATGCGGCGCTGCATGTCCCAGGTCAGCGCGGCGGTGTCGAGGTCGTGCTCGGACAGGGCGACGGCGTCGGTGGTGACCGCCCACCGGGCCAGCTCCCGCACGACCGGTGCGAGCGCCGAGCCGGTCTCGGTGAGCCGGTAGTCGGCGTCGACGATTCCGGCGGCCCGCAGCGCCCGCAATCGCGCCGACAGCGTGGCCTTCGGGATGCGCGGCAAGCCCCGGCGAATATCGCCGAACGAGGACGCGCCCATCAGCAATTCCCGCACGACGAGCAGCGTCCATCGCTCGCCCAGCACCTCCAGGGCGCGCGCGACCGCGCAGAACTGACCGTAACCACTCATCCGGCCAGCGTAATCCCGGCCCGTCGCCGACCGTGGTTCAAAGATTGAACTGGATCGTACGAGCCCGTGGTCCGAGCATGGATCGCATGAGCGATCAGCTAGCTAACACCCAGCAGCGAAACATCTTCGCGATCCCGTTTCACCCGCAATGGTCGGATATGGACCAGAACGGCCACATGCGCACCAATGCCTATCTGGCGGCCGCGGAGAACAGCCGGATGCAGTACTTCACCGGATCCGGCTTCTCCGCGGCCGAATTCGCGCGCCGCGGCCTCGGACCGGTCATCCAGACCGACCAGCTGCACTACCGCGCCGAACTGCGCCTTCTCGACCCCGCCGAACTCACCCTGGAACTGGCCGGATTGGCGCCCGACGGCGCGCGTTTCGTGCTGCGCAATACCTTCACCCGCGCCGACGGCAGAGTCGCGGCCACGGTCACCTCGACCGGAGGCTGGCTCGACCTCACCCGCCGACGGCTCACCACCCCGCCCGAGGACTTGTTCCAGCTGCTGCGAGCGCTGGCCCGGACCGAGGATTTCGCCGACCTGACATCGCCGCTCGCCGAACGCTGACAATTAGTTGCCAGCCTGATCCGGTTGAGCCAAAAGATCTGCGCCCCTTACGTTCTCCTGACTCGCGCACGGATTGTCGTGCGCGGGAAGGGAAAGGAACTGCAATGAGGGCGAGACTTCTGCTGGCGGCAGCGGTGACGATCGGATCGACGGGCCTGTCGGTGTTCGCCGCGCCCGCCGCGCAGGCGGGGCAGGCGTGCAACTGTTATCCCAGCGATGTGGGCCACGCGATCTACGGCGATTCGGTGATGGACGGCCCCTACAACACCTACAACCTGTACACCGGAAACTCCTCGAGCTGCGACCACACCGGATACACCGTGACCGAGGGCGCCGCGATCAAGGTGGTGTGCACCGAGAAGAACAACGCGGGCAACCTCTGGGTCTACATCAAGAACAGCGCGGGCCACAAGGGCTGGGTCTCGCAGTCCAATGTCGGCACCATCTGGCCCATCGTCTCCGACTGCTGAGTTCGCCGGTTCCGCCTCACCGCGTCACGGACGACACCGGCCGGGAAGCGTTTCACCAGCTCACGCTCCCGCGCCGGTCACCAGTCCCAGTGACCGAGATCACCTGGTCATCGGCGGATTGTCTGGGTTACTGTCCAGTACGCAGGATGATCCACATCACACAACAGTAAGTGACGCTATGAAACTGACGTATCTGTTGTGGGGGGCCGAACTGAAGACCAATCTGCACGACCGTGACCTGCGGATTACCCTGGCCCGCTCCGGCGTCAGCGAACTGCAGATCAACATCCGCGACGAATACGTCGCCGCGGCGGAACTCTGGTTCTGCACCTATGACACGCCCGTCGACGCCGTGGTGACCATGCGCGGCGTGGAGGACGCCGACTTCGTCACCTCACTGCTGCGACCGCTCGCCGATCGCCTCGAGGGCTTCCTGGTCGACGAGTACACGCCGGTGACCCCGCCCCGCACCGACAGCGGCACCCGCGCGGAGGCCTTGGCGCGCATCGCGATCCTGCGCATCCCCCTGGGCATGCCCCGGGACGAGTGGCTGCAGACCTGGATCGGCGACCACACCCGGGTCTCCCTGGAGAATCAGGCCGCCGTCGGCTACATCCAGAACCCGGTCCTGGCTCCCATGACCGCCGGCGCCCGAGCCGACGCCATCGTCGAGGAACTCTTCCCCATGGAGGCCATGTCCGACCCGCACGCCTACTGGGGCAGCGGCGGCGACGACGCCGAACTGGAACGCCGCCTCTCCAACATGCTCGACAGCACTTCCCGCTTCGGCGCCGACCGCGATATCGACGTCATCCCCACCAGCCGGTACGTCTACTCGCTGCGCTGAGCTCGACGGATACCATTGTGGGGTAATTGTTTCCAATGTCCCCTATGTCGGATATTTGCTGAGGCAGCGAAATCTGTTGCTACGGTCGCCCACTGACGAACCGTGAGGTTTCGGGCCGTGTCGAATATCCGGAAGTCCTTTCCCGGGTGTTACGTTCGGGCGGATTTGCATATTCGATCGGCTTGGCAACATGTGGGTCACTCGGATAGGTTGCCGCGCTGATCCGACACGGTGGGATGGCGCAATGCTGCAGGTGAATCCGGAGCTCGACGAACCCCGGTTACGACCGCCCACGTTCGGGGCGCTGCTGAGCAGATTGCGGCGGGCACGAAGAATCTCGCGGGAGCGGCTGGCATTCGGTATCGGGACCAGCGCCAGTTACATCGTGCATTTGGAGAAGGGGTACCGCACCCATCCCGGCCACGAGGTGGTCGAGGCTATCGTCAGATACCTGGACCAGCAGAGCCCGATCTCGTCCGCCGAACAACGGCACCTGCTGGACCTGGCCGGACTCGGCCACACCGCGCTCCCGACCAGCGAGGAGCTGACGGCTGCGGTCAGCCCGGAAATGCGGCAGGCGCTGGTTCTGCACGAACCCAATCCGGCCGCCTATCTGGATATCCGGGGCACCGTGCTGGCGTGCAACGAGAATTACCGGCGGGCCTTCCCCGGACTGGATATCGGCGTCAATCTGCTGCACTGGTATCTCACGGACGACAATTCCCGCCGGGTACTCCCGGACCTGGACAACGAGATCCGGTTCGCCGTCCAAGGATTGCGGGGAATGCTCTCCGACAACAGCGCGGCCGACGGGGCCCGCGAATTCCTCGCCGAACTCTCCCGTTTCGACATCGTCCGGAAACTGTGGGACGAAGCTCCCGCCAGCTACGGCCGACCGGACCCGGCGATGCGCCTGCGTGACCCCGAGACCGGCCACGAGTACACCATCAACGCCCAGCTCTACGGCGTCACCGACGACCCGTCCTACCCGGGAAGCATGCAGTTCTTCCTCGGCATCCGCCCCGCGGACGCCCCACCCGCCGAATCCCGGTCCAGCCCAACGCCGCCGGCCGACCGGATCAGCCACCCGCCGCGTGAACTGTTCACCCCGCGACGTGAGCCCCTCGAGCATCTGCCCGGCCTCGCCTGACAGATCAGCCCGCCGCACACGAGTGTCAGGCTGTACTCGCGCGAGGACTCCTGCTAGAAATCCATCGTGCTCAATGCATTTGCGCGTTCCCTGGCCACACTGTCCGTCACCGCCGCCACGATCGTCACTCCCGCGACCGCGTTCGCCGCGCCGGCCGAACCCTCGGACTGCGCGCCCATCCTGTCCCCCGCCGAGATCGACGAGATCGTGCGACTCTCCGATACCAGCGCCCTCGCCGGCGATGACGAGCTCGCGCGGCTCGACGACGCGGTGGCCCGCGATCACGGCCTCACCGAGATCCTCGAACGCCACACCGATCGACGCGGCACCTTCGCGACCGGCCTGGACACGGTGGAACAGCTCGCCGTGATGCCGCTCCAGCACAATCCGCGGGCGTTCGCCGATCCGGAATACGCCCATCGGGTGAGCTTCGATCTACTACGCCGGTTCCTCGACAATGTGCACGCGGAGTTCAGCGGCGGCACGCCGGAACCGCACTGGCGCAACTACTTCGCCTTGGCCGCCGACTGCGCGGCCTCCCCCGCCCGCGTCGCGCTCGCCGGATACAACGCGCACCTGGTGGTCGACCTGCCCCGGGCCGTGGCCGCGGCGGGCTCCACTCCGGCCGACGCGGGCGACTACTTCACGATCGTCGCCGGGATCGCGAGCATCGGCGACGTCATCACCGAGCGCACCGACCGGATCTACCGCGCGAAGCTGGGCCCGCTGTGGCGCTTCTACTTCCTCGGCGAGGGACTCGACGCCGCACTCGGTCAGGGTGTGGCGACCAAGCCGATGCTGGTGTTCGCCGACCTGGCGGCCAACACCACCATCTTCGCCAACGGCCTCGCCCTCGCGAATCCGTCGCTCGCACCGGCCGTGGAAGCGGAGATCGAACTGGAACGCCGCACCGCCGAAAGCGCGTTCGACGTGCTGGCGCAATTCGACGCCATCTGACCGGAGCTCAGCGTTCGCGGACCAGCGGCACGCGCCGACGGCGGCGACGAGCCGGGGCGGGTCGATCGGAACGGCGCTTGCGACCGTGCCGCAGCAGGACCATCAGCAGGTCCTCCGCCGCGCGATACCGCGGGATGTCGACCCACAGCCGCCACAGGACCTCCGGGTCTCCGGCCTCGAGCACGGTGACGCGGACCGGCAGGACATAGGCGGCCACGCCGATATCGGAGAGCGCGAAGAGCACCCGATAGACGTGGGACTCGTCGAGGTCGGCGAGTACTCCCCAGCCTCGCGCGTCGAGCCCGTTGCTCAATCCCCGCGAAGGGACCCAGTGCGGCCGCGCGCGGCCCAGCGCCCAGGGATCGGGGATCTCACGCGCCGCGGTCATGACGGCAGTCTATGTGCCCGACCGGACCGGCGTCGCGGGTCAGCCCGCGACGCAGGTCAGGAGCGCTACCGCGTGGCGTCTCGGCGGACCGCGGTGACTGCTTTGCGGGCGGCGACCTGGACCGGGTCCCAGACCGGGGAGAAGGGTGGGGCGTAGCCGAGGTCGAGCGCGACGATCTGATCCACGGTGAGGCGGGCGGTGAGGGCCACGGCGGCGATGTCGATGCGCTTGCCCGCACCCTCGCGGCCGACGATCTGGACGCCGAGCAGGCGGCCGGTGCGACGTTCGGCGAGCATTTTCACTGTCATCGGAGCCGTGCCCGGGAAATAGCCGGAGCGGCTGGTGGATTCGATGGTGACGGTGACGAATTGCAGGCCTGCCGCGTGCGCGTCCCGCTCACGCAGGCCGGTCCGGGCGACCTCCAGATCGCACACCTTGCTCACCGCGGTACCCACCACGCCGGGGAACACGGCGTAGTCGCCGCCCACGCCGGAACCGATGATCTGGCCGTGCTTGTTGGCGTGGGTACCCAGCGGAATATGGCGTTCGGAGCCGGAGATCAGGTCGAGCACCTCCACGCAATCGCCTCCCGCCCAGATGTTCTCGTGCCCGCGCACCCGCATCGCGAGATCGGTGAGCAGGCCCCCGGATTCCCCGAGCGGGAGTCCTGCGGCTCGGGCGAGGTCGGTGGCCGGGCGGACTCCGATGCCGAGAATCACGACATCGGCGGGATACTCGGCATCGTCGGTCTCGACGGCGGTGACGCGGCCCTGCGCGTCGGTGCGGACCGCGGCCACCTCGGTGTCGCCGATGACCTGAACTCCCATGCCCTGCATGGCCTTCCGGATCAGCGCACCCATATCCGGATCGAGAGTGGACATCGGCTCGGCGCCCCGGTTGAGCATGGTGACCTGGAATCCCCGGCGGATCAGCGCCTCCGCCATCTCCACGCCGATGTACCCCGCGCCCACCACCACCGCGCGCCGTCCCGGGATCGATTCGAGGGTGTCGATGAGCGCCTGCCCGTCATCGAGGGTCTGCACCCCGTGCACCCCGGCCGCATCGATACCGGGCAGTTCCGGCCGGATCGGCGTCGCGCCGGTGGCGATCACGAGCTTGTCGTATTCGATCCAATCCTCGCGCCCGCCGTCGAGCCCGTGCGCCCGCACCCGCCGCCCCGCGACATCGATCTCCACCACCTCGGTCCGCAGCCGCAGATCGATATCCCGCGCCCGATGCTCGGCGGGAGTCCGTGCGATCAGGTCGTCCGGCCCGCTGACATCCCCGCCCACCCAATACGGGATCCCGCACGCCGAATACGAGGTGAAGTGCCCACGCTCGAACACGACGATCTCCAGCTCCCCCACCGGCTTCAACCTGCGCGCCTGCGACGCCGCCGCCATCCCCGCCGCGTCCCCACCGATGATCACCACGCGTTCGCTCATGGCTCACACGGTACGAGGTGACCGAGCGCACGACACCCAACTCGACGACGATGCCGCGCTGCGCCGCCACGCCGGCCGCCGCGCCGCCCCCTGACGGGCTATTCCCAGTTCGATGACCAGGTGAAATGCGGCCCGCTGAGATGAGGAGAAGCTAGTCCTTCTTCATCTGCTCGTAGATGCGCTTGCACTCCTGGCAGACAGGGGAGCCGGGCTTGGCGGATTTGGTCACCGGGAAGACCTCGCCGCACAGGGCCACGACGTGAGTGCCCATGACGGCGCTCTCGGCGATCTTGTTCTTCTTGACGTAGTGGAAGACCTTGGGGGTGTCGTTGTCGGTCGAGTTGTCGGTGGTCTCTTCCGGACGGACCAGGGTGTCAGTGCTCACGGCTTCAATGATGCCAGGTCGGCTTGCCACCGGGCGGGCGGCGTGTGCATCCGACGCGCTGTAGTGGAAGACTCGGGGTATGCAGCGTGACGGCGAATCCCAGGCCGACGGCAGTAGCGGCGCGGGTCGCCCGGACGTCGAGTTCCACCCCGCCGGTTCGATCCCGAAACCGCCCCGGCCCTCCCAGGGGTACTTCCCGGGCGAGGGTAAGCAGCATCCTGCCCTGATCACCGAGGCGCAGACCTCGCTCGAACAGCAGCATCGGGATCGCGTGCGGCGGTACATCACCATCATGGCGTTCCGCATCCCCTGCCTGATCGGCGCGGCGGCCGCCTACGGGCTGTGGCACAGCTGGTGGTTGTCGCTGCTGATCATCGGCGTCTCGGTGCCGCTGCCGTGGATCGCGGTCCTCATCGCCAACGACCGTCCGCCCCGCACCAGCGACGAACCGAGCCGCTGGGACGGGCGACGGAATCAGACGGCCCTCGAATCGGGAACGCACAAGTCCGTCGAAGGCCGGCCCAACTCTCAGGGCTCGCAGGGTTAGCTCCCCGCGATCGCCCGGGCCTTCCGGTCGGCGGGGATCGCCGCGGACAACAAGGCCGCGAGACCGCACAGGGCGCCGGCCACGAACCAGGCCGTCGTATAACTGCCCTGCACATCCCGGATCACGCCCGCGCCGAAAGCGGCCAGCGCCGAACCGATCTGGTGTGAGGCGAAAACCCAGCCGAACGCCACCGGACCGTCCTCACCGAAGTGCTTGCGGCACAACGCGACCGTCGGCGGCACGGTGGCGATCCAGTCCAGGCCGTAGAAGATGATGAACGCCCACATGCTCGGCTGCACGTCCGGCCCGAACAGCACTGGCAGGAACAGCAGCGAGACCCCGCGCAGCGTGTAGTAGGCGACCAGCAGGTAGCGCGAGTCCAGGCGGTCGGTGAGCCAGCCCGAGGCGATGGTGCCCGCGACATCGAACGCGCCCACCACGGCCAGCAGCCCGGCGGCGGTGGTCGCGGGCATGCCGTGATCGTGGGCGGCGCTCACGAAATGCGTGCCGATCAGGCCGTTGGTCGACGCCCCGCAAATAGCGAAACCGCCCGCCAGCATCCAGAACACGGGCTTGCGGACGATGGCCGTCAGCACCGTGAGCGCCCGCGCCGCACCACCGGGAGCCGCGGTCCGCACCCCCACCGCGCTGCCCGGCTCGGCGCCGTAGGCGCGCACCCCGACATCGCTGGGAAAGTCGCGAATGAACAGCAGCACCAGCGGAACCACCGCCAAGGCCGCCACCGACACCACGATCGACGGCGTGCGCCAGCCGTGATCGCGGGCCAGGCTCGCGATCAACGGCAGGAAGATCAGCTGCCCGGTCGCTCCCGCCGCGGTCAGCACACCGGTGACCAGGCCGCGCTGCTTCACGAACCAGCGGCCGGTGATGGTGGCCACGAACGGCATGGACATCGACCCGACCCCGACGCCCACCAGCAGGCCCCAGGTCGCCATGAGCTGCCACGGCCGGGTCATGAACACCGTCAACCCCGCCCCGGCCGCGATCAGCACCAGCGCGCACGCCACCACCCGGCGGATGCCGAACCGGTCCATGAGCGCCGCCGCGAATGGCGAGATCAGGCCGTACAGCAGCACATTCACCGAGACCGCGGCCCCGATGGTGCCGTGCGACCAGCCGAATTCCTGATGCAGCGGATCCATGAGCACGCCGGGCACCGAGCGGAATCCGGCCGCGCCCAGCAGCGCCACGAACCCGACCGCGGCGACGATCCACGCCGGATGCGGACCCCGCCGCGCCCGCCCCCGCGGAGCTGCCGACGCGCCGTCCAACGAGCTTGTGCCCGACGGCGATTCCACGTCGAGGCGGTCCCTGAGTTCACTCACCGATCGAGCGTGACCGAAATCCCCTACCGGCACGAGTGGCCTGAATGCCACAATGCGTCAAGATCTAGCCAACCGTGAGGGGAGACACCGTGCAGGCACCCCACCTCGTCGCCGTCCTGGTCCTGGAACCGACCGTCGGCTTCGACATGACCATTCCGTCCATGGTGCTCGGCGCGGCCACCGGCGAGGACGGCGAACCGCTCTACGACGTGCGCATCTGCGGCCTCGGCAGCGGCGGCATCGCGGCGGTCTGCGGATACACGGTCATCCCCGAGCACGGGCCGGAACTGCTCGCGCTCGCCGACACCGTGATCGTGCCCGGCACCCGCATCCCCGGGCCGCGGCAGGACGGCACGCTGCCGCCCGAGCTCGCGGACGCCCTCGCCACCATCCGCCCCGGCGCGCGCATCGTGTCCATCTGCACGGGAGCGTTCGTGCTGGGCGCGGCCGGACTGCTCGACGGCCACCGCGCCACCACGCACTGGCGGTTCGCCGACCAGTTCCGCGCCCTGTATCCGCGGGTCGCCCTCGACGAGAACCAATTGTTCGTCCAGGACGCCAACCTCTGGTCCTCCGCCGGACTGGCGGCCGGAATCGACCTGTGCCTGCACCTGATCCGCACCGACCACGGCACCGCCGCCGCCAATGGCGCGGCCCGCTACTGCGTGGTGCCGCCGTGGCGGGAAGGCGGCCAATCGCAGTTCATCGAACGGCAGGTCCCCGAGGCCGGCAGCGACGGCACCGCGCCCACCCGCCGCTGGGCGCTGCACCACCTCGACGACGAACTCGATCTGAACGCCCTCGCCGCGCACGCGCATATGAGCGTGCGCACCTTCACCCGCCGCTTCAAGGCCGAGACCGGCATGGCGCCGGGCGCCTGGATCCTGCAGCAGCGCGTCCGGCACGCCCGGCATCTGCTCGAGACCACCGACCTGCCTGTCGACGAGGTGGCGCGCAACGCGGGCCTGGGCACCTCCGCCTCACTGCGCCATCACATGCGTTCCGAACTGGGCGTGCCGCCGTTG
Organism: Nocardia sp. NPDC005746; assembly: GCF_040630785.1. NCBI lineage: Bacteria > Bacillati > Actinomycetota > Actinomycetes > Mycobacteriales > Nocardiaceae > Nocardia > Nocardia sp. NPDC005746. The sequence continues at coordinate 159,156 of NZ_JBEXYE010000011.1, read as the reverse complement.
ACCTACCGTAAGACCTTCCGCAAGCGCGAAACTCTGGAGACAGCATGACCATTCGCTGGGTATGGGCCTTTCTCGACCGGCCCGCCGCGAAATTCGACGACTGCGCCGAATTCTGGACTCGGGTCACCGCCACCACCCGGTCGGCGCCGCGCGGTGAACACGACGAATTCCTCACGCTGCTTCCGGATTCCGGCGCGCCCACGCTCAAGATGCAGTCCACCGGCGGACCCGGGCGCATCCACCTCGACCTCGATGTCGACAATGTCGTGGCCGCCACCGAACGCGCCGAACAGCTCGGCGCCACCCTCGACGGCGACTACATCCTCACCGAACGCATCGGTTACGCCGTGCTGCGCTCCCCCGCCGGAATGCCGTTCTGTTTCACGCCGTTCCGCGACGCCACCGGCCCGCTCACGCCCACCGTCACCGGGCCCTCCGGCGACCGCAGCCGGCTGGATCAGATCTGCCTCGACATCGGGGCGAGCGACTTCGACACCGAATCCCGCTTCTGGACCGAACTGACCGGGTGGGCCTGGAAACCGGCCAGCCTGCCGGAGTTCTCCCGGCTCTCGGCCCGCCCCGGCCTCCCGCTCGAGCTCCTGCTGCAGCGCCTCGGCGAGGACCGCCCCACCTCCGCGCACCCCGATATCGCCTGCACCGATATCGAAGCCACCGCCACCTGGCACGAGGGTCTGGGCGCGCGCCGCGTCGAGCTGGGCAGGCATTGGCTCGTCATGGCCGACCCCTCGGGCCTGCCCTACTGCCTGACCAGTCGCCAACCGGCATGAACGAGCCCGGCACCCCGGATCGGATCCGGGGTGCCGGGCTCGAGTCGGACAGGGTTCGGGAATCCCCGAGAACCCCACCGAGAGTTGGTGCTACTTCCGTTCGGTCTGCGGCTGGCGCCGCGCCTCACCGGAATTGGCCAGCGCCTCCAGATCTTCGAGGAATCTCTCGATACTGTCGGCGCGGGACTGCGGTGACCCGATCTGCTCGCGCACCTTCTCCTCTGTGAGCGCGAGCATGGCGGCCGCCAGATCCTGTTCCAGGTCCCGGATCATCTGCCTGCGGTACTGCAGAATCTGATCGCGGCCCTGCTTGCGGACCCGCTCCACCTCCGCCGCGGCGGCCTCGCGCATCTGGAGAATGATGCGGTCGGCGTCGGCGCGGGCCTCCTCGCGCATGCGCTCGAGCTCGGCCTGGGCCTCGGCGACGGCATTGTCGTAGGCGGCTTTGGCGGTTGCCAGCCGATCGGCCGCCGCCTCGCTCTCCTCGAGTTGCCGGCGGATCTGGTCCTGAGCGTTGTTCATGATCTTCTTCATCGGTGGCACAACGTATTTCATGATGAACCACACGATGACGGCGAAGCCGAACAGCTGACTGAGGAAGACGGGCCAATCGAAGGTGATGTTGTAAATACCCTCGGCGAGATGGGTATCGGTGAGGATCATGCAGACCCCCGTCCTCTCTGCTGGCCCGCACTGGTCCGGGCACGATCGTTCCCGCCCAGGACCCGGCCGGCCAGGTCCTGAGCGAGTGGTTCGACGGCTTCGCGTAGTTCGGCGGCGACCTGGTCGGCCTCGGCGCGCAGGTGCGCCGTGGACTCGGCCACAATCTGGTCGGCCTCTTTCTGGGCCTCGCCGCGCATTCCCTCGAGGATTGCCCGCCCCTCGGCCCGGGCCTGGTTGCGGATGTCGGCCGCTTCCAGTCGGGCCTTCTCGAGGGCTGCCTCGTAGCGCGCTTCGGCTTCGGCGAAGGTTTCGCTGGCTTCCTTGGCGGTCGCCGTCGTGACCTCGACACGTGCCTCCCGTTCCACCAGCACCTTTCGAATCGGCGGAACCACGAAGAACCAGATGACTGCGAGCACGATCAGGAAGATCAATAACTCGGCGACGAAGGTGCCGTTGGGAACCAGAAAGTTCCCCGCGGCCTCCACATCCGTTCTGGGAGACATGATGACGTCTACTTACCGGGAGTAGCGAATACGAACAGTGCCATGAACGCTAGATTGATGAAGTAGGCCGCTTCGACCAGACCGACGGTCAGGAAGAAGTTCACGCGCAAGCGGCCTTCCGCCTCCGGCTGCCGGGTGACGCCGTTGATCAACGCCGCGCCGGCCAGACCGTCACCGATGCCCGCACCGATGGCACCGCCCGCCAGAATGATGCCGCCGCCGATGAGGGCGCCTTGAACGATACTCGCGGTTGCTGGGTCTGCCATTGTTCACTTCCTTGTTTTGAAAAATAGCTGCAGCCCAAATGGGTGCAACGCCGAACGACCGAAGCCGCTCAGTGGTTTTCACTCTCCAGCGACATCGACTGGCTGAAGTAGAGAATGGTCAGCAGGGCGAAGATGAACGCCTGAATCGCCCCGACGAACAGGTCGAAGAGTTTCCAGACGGCATTCGGCCCCCAGCTGATCCAGAACGGGAACAACGTGATCACCGAAACCATGACGCCGCCCGCGAACATGTTGCCGAAAAGTCGCAAGGAGAGCGACAGCGGCTTGGCGATTTCCTCGACCACATTGATGAAAACCATGGGGCCCCAGCCGGTGTGACCCTTGAGCAACTGTTTGGCGTGCCCGCCCGGCCCGCGCCGCCACGCGCCCGCGGCGTGATAGAGCAGGAACACGAACAGCGCGAGCGCCAGCGTGAAGTTGAAATCGGACGCCGGCGGCGCGATCAATTCGCCCGAACCGTACTGAACGGGCAGAACCGACAACCAGTTCGACAGCAGGATGAACGTGAACAGCGTGACCGCCAGCGGCAGCACGAACGGCGCGACCGTCATCCCGATGGCGGTCTCCACCTGGGAGCGCATCTGGACGGTAATGGTCTCGAAGAACAGCTGCACCCCGTTGGGCACGCCCGAGGTGATCTTCACCCGCAGATAGAAGGCCAGGCCCAGCACGATCAGCGCGGCCACCGCGGTGGACACGATGGTGTCGACATTGAAGGTCATGCCCAGCAGGTGCGCCTGGGCGTGATCGCCGACGTGGATCTTGGCCTCGCCCGAGGGTTCCTCGGCGGCCAGTATCGCGTAGATGCTCATGACTGCTGTCGAAGCCCTTTCACCTCGGGCAGAGCCGTATGGAGAACCAGAATCAGCTGAAAGACCGCCAGCCCGAAGAAGATTCCGACGCCGTAGGGACGGGTCAGGAATGCCACCAGAATCGACAGCCCGGTCAGAATGATCAATCGAGACGCCGAGGACAGCGCCAACTTCTGTTTGCTGAGAGTTTCCGCATCCGTGATGCGCACGATGGACATCCACGTGAGCCGGGCATTAACCCAGCCGAGCGTCAGACCGGTAGCCATGAAAACACCCAGCAACAATCGATCCAACGCACCAGTGACCATCAATGCCAGTACGCCGAAACCGATTGCAATTGCAGTCGCTCTCCGCATCCGGAGCCTGTTGAGGTCCAATACGACACCGCCTCGCCGTCATCCCACCTCGTAGTGGGGCCGTGCATGATCAATAGCATACACAGCCCAACCTCGTTGCGGGGCAGTATTTTTGATCTTCAAATTGTTGATCTTGAAATTCTGAAACGCTTTTCAGCGAACTTCCCGCCAATTAATTCGGACATCAGTGTTGCATAGCCTTTTCCGCTCCGACGCCGGTCAGCGACCGTACTTGCATCTCGGCGTACTTGCCGTCGTCGTGCTCCCTCGACAGCACGGTTCCCAGCCAGCCCAGAGCGAACGAAACCGGGATGGACACCAGGCCCGGGTTGGCGAGCGGGAACCAATGGAAGTCATGGGATTTGATCATGGCGGTGGGCGCTCCGGAGACCGCCGGGGAGAACACGATCAACACGATGGTGACGGCCAGTCCGCCGTAGATGCTCCACAGCGCGCCGGCGGTATTGAAGCGCCGCCAGAACAATGAATACAAAATGGTCGGTAGGTTTGCCGAGGCTGCTACCGCGAACGCCAGCGCCACCAGGAACGCCACATTCTGATTCTTCGCCAGAATGCCGCCCACGATCGCCAGCGCGCCGATCACCACCGCGGTGATCCGCGCGACCCGTACCTCGCCGTCCTTGCCCTCCCCCGCATCGGCGCCCTCGCCACGGCCACGCCTGAGCACATTGGCGTACACGTCGTGCGCGAACGACGCCGACGCGGTGATGGTCAGCCCCGCGACCACCGCCAGAATCGTCGCGAACGCGACGGCCGCAACGAATCCCAGCAGCACCGGCCCGCCCAGCTCCAACGCCAGCAGCGGCGCGGCGGCATTCTCCTTGCCCGGCGCCTTGGCGATCTTCTCCGGCCCCACCAGCGCGCCCGCGCCGTAGCCGAGCACCAGGGTGAACAGGTAGAAGACGCCGATCAGCCCGATCGCCCACACCACCGAGCGGCGCGCCTCCTTGGCCGTCGGCACGGTGTAGAACCGCATCAGCACGTGCGGCAGTCCGGCGGTGCCCAGCACCAGAGCCAGTGCGAGCGAGAGGAAATCGAGCTTGCTGGTACCGGTCTTGCCGTACTTCGCGCCCGGTTCCAGCAGCTTCGCGCCGGTCTTGCCACCGTGGTTCACCGCATCCTGCAACAGGCTGGAGAAGTTGAAGTCGTAGCGGCCCAGCACCCACACGGTCATGGCGGCGGCCGCGCCGATGAGCAGCACCGCCTTCACGATCTGCACCCAGGTGGTGCCCTTCATACCGCCGACGAGCACGTAGACGATCATGATCGCGCCGACCACGGCGATCACGAGATTCTGTCCCGCCGAACCGGACACACCCAGCAGCAGCGAGATCAGCACACCCGCGCCCGCCATCTGCGCGAGCAGATAGAACAGACTCACCGCCAGCGTCGAGGTGGCCGCCGCGGCTCGCACCGGGCGCTGCCGCATCCGGAAGGCCAGGACGTCGCCGAGCGTGAATTTTCCTGTGTTGCGCAGAAACTCGGCCACCAGCAGCAACGCCACCAGCCAGGCCACCAGGAATCCGATGGAGTAGAGGAACCCGTCGTAGCCATACAGCGCGATGGCCCCGGCGATACCGAGGAAGCTGGCGGCCGACAGGTAGTCGCCGGAGATGGCGATGCCGTTCTGCGGGCCCGAGAAGGCACGGCCGGCCGCGTAATAATCAGCGGCCGTGCGGTTGTCGCGGCTGGCCCACACCACGATGCCCAGGGTGATGGCCACGAAGATCGCGAAGATGGTGATATTGAGGCCGGGACGGCTGCCCTCGACGGCGGCGGCCAGATAGGTGGTCATCGGGTCGGCCCTTCCAGTTCGGCGCGGATCCCCTCGGCGATCGGGTCGAGGGTGCGGTCGGCGTAGCGGACGTAGAGGCCGGTGATGACGAAGGTCGAGACGAACTGCAGCAGGCCGAAGATCAGGCCGATGGTGATATTGCCGCCTACCTTGTGGGACATGAAGCCGTGCGCGTAGTCGGCGAGCAGCACGTACAGCGCGTACCAGGCCAGGAACAGAGCGGTCATGGGGAAGACGAAGCGGCGGAAGCGACGCCGCAGGCTCTGGAACTCGGGGCTGTCGAAGACCTGGGGCCAGTCGGGATCCGGTCCGCCGGTCTGGGTTTCAGTTGTCAACTGCGATACCTCCTGGTGATGCCGGTCACAGTAGCAACGAAAGTGGTTGTAACAAGGGCGAATAACCGCAGGTGAGATCATGAATTCATCCGAAAGTGAGCCGGGATTCGGGGCACTCGGCCGCCAGCAACCAACCGGTTTCTCCGGTTCCCGGCGCGCGAATTTCCCGGCTCCGGACCGCCGAACCGGGCCCGCCGCCGGATGCCCACAGCTAGCGGTGGCAGAGTTCCGGGCATGCCGACGAATCAGACGACCACATCGTCCCTGCTCGCCGACCTCGCGCCCGACCTACGCGCGGCGCTGACCCGCGTCCGCTACGACGCGGACACCCTGCTGGAGGCGCTCGGCGACACCGCCCACGCCGCCCTCGGCCGCGGCGAACCCGTCCCCGTCCGGCGCGCGGCCGCCGAACTCGGCGACCTGGGCACCCTGGTGCGACTGCTGCTGCTCGGCGACGCGGTCCCCGAACACGAAGCGGCAGCGGCCCTTTCACCCGTGCGCATCGACCGCGCCGTCGCGGCCGGATTCCTCGAACACGACGGCGACCAGGTCCGCGCCGCCCTGGACCTGCGGCCGATCGACCTCGGCCATGGCACCCGCTGGGTGCTGTCGGACCTCGACGACTCGATGCGCCGGCGCAGCCTCGACGCCGACCACGTGCTCGGCGTCGGCCACGCCTCGCTGTCGCTGCTGCGCGCCACCCCGACCGCCAAGACCGGCACAGTGCTGGATCTGGGCACCGGTTGCGGCGTACAGGCCGTGCACGCCGCCGCGTACGGACGCACCGTCACCGGCACCGACGTGAACAAGCGCGCCATCTGGCTGGCCGAGGCCACCGCCGCGCTCAACGGCCTCGATATCGAGCTGCTGGAAGGCTCCTGGTTCGAGCCGGTCGCGGGCCGCCGCTTCGATCAGGTGGTGGCCAATCCCCCGTTCGTGGTCGGACCCGCCCGGGTCGAGCACACATACCGGGACTCCGGCCTGGCCCTCGACGGCGCGAGCGAACTCGTCATCTCCGGTATCCCGGACCTGCTCGCACCCGGCGGCACCGCCGCGCTGCTGGCGTCCTGGGTGCACCTCGAAGGCCAGGACTGGCGCAGCCGGGTCGCGAGCTGGCTGCCCGACCACGGCATCGACGCCTGGATCGTGCAGCGCGACGTCGCCGATCCAGCCCTCTACGTCGGAACCTGGCTGCGCGATGCCGGACTGGACCCGCGCGAGCCCGCCGCCCAGGCCCGCGCCGAACGCTGGCTCGACGCCTTCCGCGAATCCGGGGTCGAGGGCATCGGCTTCGGTTTCGTCTACCTGCGTGCCATCGACGGCCCGACCGAACTGCTCGCCGAGGACCTCACCCACGGCTTCGACGACCCGCTCGGCCCGGAGGCCCTGGCCTATTTCGAGCGCTCGGCGTGGCTGCGGGCCGCGGCTGCCGACCCGGACCTCATCCTCGACTCGCGCTACCGGGTCGATCCGGCCACCGCGCTCGAGCGGGTCTACCTCCCCGGTGACGAGGGCTGGGCGCAGGCGGTGGCCCGGCTGCATCGCGGCGACGGGCCGCGCTGGCAGCACGAGGTCGACGACACCACCGCCGCGCTACTGGCGGGCATGCGACCGGGCGGCCTCCCGCTGCGGGAACTCGTCGAACTGCTGGCCTTCAGCGAGACCGGCGACGCCGCGACCCCCGAGTTCGAGACCGCGGTGATGACCGTGGTGGCCGGGCTGGTCCGCCACGGCCTCGTGCATCCCAGCTGAGAGCTTTCCTTCGACGGCCGCCGGGCATCCCCCGGCGGCCGTCGGCGTTTCCGCAGGAAAACCGCGCTGACGGGCGGTGAGGTCAGTCACGATCACATGTCGCGCGGATACCGATCCGGTCGGTGGCGGGAATGCGGTCGAACCGCGTTTCGTTTTATCGCGTACTCGCTTGACGACACCCCGGGCAAGGCCCGTTCACACGTATTCGCTTGTCGCGTCAGGAAGTTCGAGTTCGGCGATGGCAACCACCCGGACACCGAGCGGTCCCGTAGCCGGAGGCGCGTGTTCCCGGCACCGCGCGCTTCTCAGGAACTTCTCAGCCGTGCGCCGTAAAAACCGCAGCTCAGATGCGGTTTACCGGGGCTCCGGCGGGGAACTTTCCTGAAGTCGGGCCCGTTGTACGGAGCGAGACACCACCGACAGGAGGCAAGTCATGACAAGCCCCGCCACCACTGACGTGCGCACCAGCGAACAAGACCTCGATGCCGCAAGCCCCGCCGCCGACCTGGTACGCGTGTACCTGAACGGGATCGGCAAGACGGCGCTGCTCACGGCGGCCGACGAGGTCGAGCTGGCCAAGCGCATCGAGGCGGGCCTCTACGCTCAGCACCTGCTGGAGACGAGCAAGCGCCTGTCCGCCGCGAAGAAGAAGGATCTGGCGATCCTGGTTCGCGAAGGTCAGGCCGCCCGCCAGCACCTGCTGGAAGCCAACCTCCGCCTCGTGGTCTCGCTGGCCAAGCGCTACACCGGTCGTGGCATGCCGCTGCTGGACCTCATCCAGGAAGGCAACCTGGGTCTGATCCGCGCGATGGAGAAGTTCGACTACACCAAGGGCTTCAAGTTCTCGACCTACGCGACCTGGTGGATCCGGCAGGCCATCACCCGCGGCATGGCGGATCAGTCCCGCACCATCCGTCTCCCCGTCCACCTGGTCGAACAGGTGAACAAGCTGGCGCGCATCAAGCGTGAGCTGCACCAGCAGCTGGGCCGCGAGGCGACCGACGCGGAACTCTCGCGCGAATCCGGTATCCCGGTCGACAAGATCGCCGATCTGCTCGACCACAGCCGCGACCCGGTATCGCTGGACATGCCGGTCGGCAATGACGAAGAGGCTCCGCTGGGCGACTTCATCGAGGACTCCGAGGCCACCTCCGCCGAGAGCGCGGTCATCGCCGGGCTGCTGCACCGCGACGTGCGCGTCGTGCTCGCCACCCTGGACGAGCGCGAACAGCAGGTCATCCGGTTGCGCTACGGCCTCGACGACGGCCAGCCGCGCACCCTCGACCAGATCGGCAAGCTCTTCGGGCTCTCCCGCGAGCGGGTCCGCCAGATCGAGCGCGAGGTCATGTCCAAGCTCCGCAAGGGCGAGCGCGCCGACCGCCTGCGCGCCTACGCCAGCTAGTCCCGCTCCCGCGGTTCCGACCCCGTGGAGCCGGTCCCCCTGCCCGGCTCCACACCGGTCATCGGGCCGTCTCGAGGCGCCGGCCCGATTTCGCCGGCCGACTCGCTCCCCCGTACGTCCCCCTCCGGGCGAGCCGAGTCGGCCGGCGTTTCCGTGTCCGGACGCCGTCGACACGCGGCACGAGTGGGATTACGGGGCACCGGCTCTCGGGGATGGGAATCTGTCGCCCGTGACCGATTCGCTGACGATGATTGCCATCGACGCCCTGTCGATGCAGGTGAACAGCTATGCGAGCCAGATCGCCGGTAAGCCGCTCCCGCCAGTGAGCTGGATGTGGGACTGCCGCGCCCGGCTGGACCCCACCGGCGCGGAAGCCGAGTTCTGCGGCATCGTTCATCCGGATCTGCCGGCCGCCGAATCGAATATCCAGCTGGTCACCTGGGCGCGTGCGCTCGCCCTCACCGACGCCACCGAGCTGCGCGACGCCGCCGCGGGCCGCCGCGTCTTCACCGGCAGCCTCGGCAACTCCCGCATCCGGCTCACCGCGGTCATCGAAACACCGTGTCCCGCAAGCGAAACCCAGCCGTTGATCACCCTGCCCTGAACTAGCGCCGGGTCAGCGCCTGGCACGGCGTCGGGGCCGGGACGTCGCCGCGGAAGTAGGCGGTCGGCGCGACACCCATGAGCGAGCGGAAATCGGCGCTCAGGTGGGACTGGTCGTAATAGCCCGAGGAGTGGGCCAGATCCGACCACGGGGTATTGCCGCCCGCCGCCAGCACCTGACGCAGCCGCGTGATGCGCGCGTAGTGCTTGGGAGACACACCGATTCCGGCGGTGAACAGGTTGCGGAGCTGACGTTCCGAGACCGCCAGACCGGTCGCGAGCTCGCCGACCGGTGCGGTGGTGTCCATCGCGGTCACCACCGAATTCAGGAGTCGGCGGTGGTCGCGGCGCACCGGATCCTCGGTGACCCGGTGCGGGAGTTCGGCTTCCAGGAAGGCCGTCACCTCGTCCGGATCGAGCTCGAGCAGCACGTCGGCCAGCTCGGCCGCCGGGCCGGGCAGCGCCGACAGCAGGGTGACCCGATCGGTCAGCTCGGCCGCCGGGACGCCGAGCAGCGGCTGGGCGGCGCCGGGGGCCAGCCGGATGCGGGTGCAGCCCGCGGGCCGCTCCGGGTGGGCGTAGGTGGCGCGGGTGCGCGGGCCCAGCACCCAGGCGTCGCGGCGGCCGGATGCCTCGCGGCGCAACACGATCGAGGTGGCGGCCAGGGGCAGGTGGCTGAAGGCGACCGGTCCGGGATCGGTGGTCGGGATGTGGGCGATCTCGGCGATCCAGGGGCGCAGACCGGCGGGCGGCGTCGTGCGGTGCTCGAGGTCCTCGGCGGACACGACGGGGGCCAGGGTTTGCGCGGTGGTCACCGAATCCACTCTAGGCAGCATCGGCCGATCCGGCTGTGCCGGTTTTTCCTATCTCGCGAGCCGGGCCCGGCGGCAGGGTGATGGACATGGTCGTTATCACCGGTGCCACTGGCACCATCGGCAGTGAAGTCGTCCGGTTGTTGGCCGAGCGGGACGTGAAAGTCCGTGCGGTGACCCGGAATCCGGAGCAGGCGCGGGTTCCGGCGGGAGTCGAGGTGGTGCGCGGCGACTACGCCGACACCGACTCCATGGCCGCCGCCTTCTCCGGCGCGGAGGCGGCGTTCCTGGTCGGGCTGCTGGGCCCCGACTACGTGGAACTGGATCGGGCGCTGGTCGCGGCGGCGCGCGCGGCCGGGGTGCGCCGCCTGGTGAAACTGTCCGCCATCGGCACCGGGGATCCGGAGCTGGGGCGCGTCGGCACCTGGCATATGCCCGGCGAGCAGGCGGTGCGCGAGAGCGGGGTGGACTGGACCATCCTGCGGCCCAGCAGCTTCGCCTCCAACACGCGCAGCTGGGTCGCGCCCATCCAGGCCGGCCAGCCGGTCCCGAACATGACCGCCGCCGGCGCGCAGGGCGTGGTCGATCCGCGCGATGTCGCGGCGGTGGCGGCCGAAGCCCTGCTCTCCGATGACCATGCGGGACGGATCTACACCCTCACCGGTCCCGCGGCGCTGACCACCCATGATCAGGCCGCCGCGCTGGCGGCGGCGCTCGACCGTGCTGTCGAGGTCACCGACATCCCCCTGGATGTGGCCCGCGGGTTCATGCTCGAATCGGGCCTGTCCGAGGAATACGCGGACGGCGCCCTGGCCGGTCAGGCCTTCGTCCGCGACGGCGGGAACGCGATCGTCACCGGCGATGTCGAGCAGGTCCTGGGCCGCGCGCCCCGCACCTATGCCGACTGGGTGCGCGACCACCGCACCGAATTCGGGGCCTGAACCGGGGTCAGGCGGCCGCCAGGACCGAGCCGAGCCGGTCGTGCATGCCCCGCCAGCCGCCGCCCATGATGCTGCGGGCGCGCTGCATGACCGGATCCTCGGGGTCGAAGCCACTGTGGCTGAACAGGACTCGGGTGCCATGCCCCTCGGGACGCAGCGTCCAGCTGATCACCCAGCCCGTGTCCTGCTCGGCCCTGGCGTCGTTCCAGGCGAGGGTGAGCAGTTCCGGCTCGACGACCTCGAGCACCCGGCCGCGGATCTCGCCGGAGAAGTTCTGGCCCGGCATGGGCTGGGTGGTCATCTCGAAGACCGTGCCCACCACCGGCTCGAACCCGACCGGCCGCATCATCCACTGCCCCATGAGTTCCGGGGTGGTGAGCGCCCGCCACACCTTGGCGGGCGGGTGCGGATAGAACTGGTCGAGTTCGATTCTGGTGGTGTCGTCGGTCATCGTCGGTCCTTATCGTCGGGATCGTGGGGATCGTCGGGCATCGCGTCGAGCACCGCGCCCAGGTCACGCAGCCGGGCCCGCCAGAACCGTTCGAACGGATCGAGCCAGGACTGCACGTCGTGCAAGGGGTCCGGTTCCACGCGGTAGAACCGTTGCCGCCCACGCTTGTCCTCGGCCACCAGGCCCGCGTCCCGCAGCACCTTCAGGTGCTCCGACACGCTGGGCCGGGCCATATCGAAACGCTCGGCGATCACCTGCACCGACTGCTCACCCTCGAGCAGCAGCTCGAGGATGTCGCGCCGGGTCGGATTGGCCAGCGCGCCGAACACACGATCGGCGTCTCCGGATTTCAAGCGGTAGGGCACCCGATCACGATAGGTAGGATATTACCTACGCGTCAAACCCCACCATCAGCCCTCAGTCCCAGAGAAAGCCACGATCACAACCCGAAGCTCCCGGTACCGACGCTTCCGGCGCCGTCGCAGCCGTAGGTCCCCGGGTTCGGGGTGGGCGTGCCGGGCGGTGCGGCGGCCACCGCGACGGTCTGCGACGCGGACTGCGGCCCCTGGGTCACGGTGATCGTGTGGGAGCCCGCGGTGGTCGGGATCCAGGTGGTGTAGAAGCCGGTCATGAAGCCTTGGAAGCCCGAGAAGAAGCAGGTTCCATTGTCCCGCAAGGTCACCCGCTCCCACGGGAGATGAAAGAGCGTGGGCGAGACCTTCAGGTCGATCCACACCTCGGTACCCACCACATAACCACCGGCCGGGGCGTTGAGGGTCACGGCGACTTCCGACGCCGACGCGGTCGACGTACCCAGCCCGGCCAAGGCGCCGGTCGCCATCAAAACCACTGCACTCCTGCCGATTCCGCGGGCGATCGCATAGCCTGTGCTCATGCGCTACTCCTGTTCGTGAACCCCGTACGCGAGGTTCACGAACAGTAGCGTTCGCAGAGTGCGGAATTCAGACATTCCACTCAACCGGGCTGCCCCAGGTTTCCGGGGCAGAGCCGGTCGACCGATTAGCCGGAGTTGCGCAGGGCCGTGGCGAGGCCGTTCATGGTGAGCAGGATGCCGCGCTCCACGAGTTCGGAGGTGTCCCCCGCACGGCGGCGGCGGAGTAGCTCGACCTGGAGTTGGTTGAGCGGTTCCAGGTACGGGAAGCGATTGTGGATGGACTCGGCCAGGGCCGGGTTGTCGGCGAGCAGTTCGCCGGCGCCGGTAATGGCGGCGTGCATACGCGCGGTGCGGGTGAACTCGTCGCAGATCATGCGGAAGACGGTGTCGCGCAAGGCTTCATCGGGCACCAGGTCCGCGTAGCGGGCGGCGATGTCCATGTCCGCCTTGGCCATCACCTGGGCCAGGTTGGACATGACCGTGTTGAAGAACGGCCAGCGGCGGTACAGGTCCGACAGAGTGGCCAGGCGCTCGGGGTCGTCACCGATCCACTGCTCGAACGCGGTCCCGGTGCCGTACCAGCCGGGCAGCATGACCCGCGACTGACTCCAGGCCATGACCCACGGGATGGCGCGCAGGTCGTAGACGGAGTCGGTGGGTTTACGCGAGGCGGGCCGGCTGCCCAGATTCAGGTCCGCGACCTCGGCCACCGGGGTGGAGGCCCGGAAGTACTCGACGAAGCCCGGGGTCTCGTGCACCAGTTTCGAGTACGCGATGCGCGCGGATTCGGCCAGCTCGTCGAGGATTTCGTAGGCGGGTTCGGCCTCGGCGCCCAGCCCCTCCACATCCAGCAGAGTGGATTCCAGGGTGCCCGCGACCAGCGCCTCCAGATTGCGGTACGCGGTGCCGGAATCGGCGTACTTGGTGGAGATGACCTCGCCCTGCTCGGTCAGCCGCAACGCGCCGCGCACCGCCCCGGCCGGCTGGGCCAGGATGGCGTCGTAGCTGCGGCCGCCGCCGCGGCCGACGGTGCCGCCGCGACCGTGGAAGAGCCGCAACCGGATTCCGGTCTTGCGGGCCACGTCCACCAGGTTCTGCTCGGCGCGGTACAGCGCCCAGTTGGCGGCCAGGTACCCGCCGTCCTTGTTGGAGTCGGAGTAGCCGAGCATGACCTCCTGCTGCATGCCGCGCGCGACCACCAGGCGGTGATAGGCGGGCACTTCCAGCGCGGCCGACAGGATGTCGGCGCCGTGGCGCAGGTCATCGATCGTCTCGAACAGCGGCACCACGCCGACCGGGCTGGAGGGCGCGGTGTCCGCGTCGCCCGGATCGAGAATGCCCGCCTCCTTCAGCAGCAGCGCGGCCTCGAGCATGTCGCTGACCGAGGTGCACATGCTGATGATGTAGTTGGGCACGGTGTCCGGGCCCAGATCGTCGAGCGCGCTCCTGGCGGCACGCACCACCGCGAGTTCCTTGGCGGCCAGGTCGCTCAGCCGCGCGGCGGGCCCGACCAGCGGTCGGCGCGTGGTCAATTCGGCCGACAGCAGCGCTACCCGCTGGTCCTCGTCGAGCGAGGCGTAGTCGGGATGCACTCCGGCCCAGGCGAACAGCTCCGCCACCACCTGCTCGTGGGTCTCGGAGTTCTGGCGCATGTCCAGGCCCTGGAGGTGAAATCCGAAGGTCTCCACGGCCGATCGCACCGAGGCCAGCTGATCATCGGCCAGCAGGCCGTCCCCGGACGCCCGCATGGACGCGTCGACGACGTCCAGATCGGCCAGCAACTCCCCCGGCCCGGCGTAGGGCAGCGCCCCGGCATCGATGCCGTCCGCGGGGAGCTCGCCCAGCGCCCGGATCGCGGTCGCGCTCAGCCGGGCCCGGATCGCGCGCACGGCCCGCCGATACGGCTCGTCGGCCCGCTGCGGCGACTCGTCGAATCCGGCGTCGGCCAGCGCCGCCAGTTCCGGCGTCACCGGCACCAGCCGCGCCGACTGCGACAGCGTCTTCTCCAGCTCGACCAGCGCGCTCAGGTACCGCTCGAACGCGACCGTGCCCGCGCGGTGGGTGGCGCGGTGCACCACCTCGGCGGTCACATTGGGGTTGCCGTCGCGGTCGCCGCCGATCCACGAGCCGGGCCGCAGGATCGGCCGGGCCAGCAGGTCGTGCCCCGGCCAGCGCGACCGCAGCGCGGCCCGCACCTGGTCGTTGATGCGCGGGATGACGTCGAACAGCGTCAGGTCGTAGTACCGCAACCCCACATCGATCTCATCCTGGATCCGCAAGCGCGCCAATCGGATCAGCGCCGCCCGCCACAGTTGCAGCACCTGGCGGCGGATGTCGACCTCGAGCTCGGCGAACTCGGGCTCGTACCTGTTGTAGCGCTGCCGCTGCCGCATCAGGTCGGTGATCTTGCCCTGCACGTCGAAAATGGTGCGCCGCCGTGTCTCGGTCGGATGCGCGGTGATGACCGGTGACACCAGCGCGTCCGACAGCAGGTCGGCGACCACCGCCCCATCGGGCCCGGAGGCGTCGAGCTTCTGGTAGGTGGCGGCCAGGCTGGAGTCCTGCGGCGGCTCCCCGGCCGCGACGTGCACCGCGCGCCGGCGATCGCGCTGCAGGTCCTCGGCCAGATTGGCCAACAGCAGGAAGTGACTGAACGCGCGGATCACCGGGATGGCGGTGCGGATGTCGACATCGCGCAGCATGTCGGCGACCGCGCTGCGCTCCACCTCCGAGCGGCGGATCCGGAACGCCTCCACCCGGACCCGTTCGATCAGGTCGAAGATCTCCGGGCCCTCATGGTCGCGAATGGTGTCCCCGAGAACGCCCCCGAGAAACCGGATGTCGTCGCGCAGCGGCGCGGTCGCAGTCTCGATCTGATTCGCCTGCACTACGTTCACCTCTCCGAGTTCGGCTACTGCTCAACCCATCCGGCGCGGCCCGATATCGAACCGGTTGGGTTCCGGCCCGATTCGCACCCGCGCGTACAGCACCGCCGCGCCCTCCGGCGAGGCCAGCACCGGTTCGCACTGCAACTCTCGCACCTCCGGCAAGTCGTCGCAGAGCGCCGAGATCCGTTGCGCCAGTTCGGCCAGCGCGCTCTTGTCGACCGGCTTGCCGAGATCGCGCCCGCCGACGCTGCCCGACAGCAGCGGGGCCGCCCGGGGCGCGTCGATGAGCTCGGCCGACTCCGCCTCGGTCAGCGGCAACGCCCGGTACACCCGGTCGCCGAGCAGGTCGATGATGGTGCCCGACAGGCCGAAACTGATGACCGAACCGAACGACGGGTCGTCCTGCACCCGGAAGGTGCAGCCCACGCCCTTGGTGGCCATGCGCTGAATGTGCACCGGGTTGCCAGAGATCTCGGCCAGATCGGTGAAGGCCCGCCGCACGGCGTCGGGCCGCCACAGGTCCAGGCGCACACCGGTGAGATCGGGCCGGTTGCGCCAGATCTCGCCCGTGGCCTTCGCCGCCACCGGGAATCCCAGTTCGTCGGCGGCCGCCACCGCGGCGTCGGCGTCACGGACCTCCCGGAACTCGACCACGTCGATCCCGTAGCAGCCCAGCAGTTCCGCGGCCTGCAGGTCGGTGAGCCACGCGGTGGCGTCGTCGGACATCCACCGCGCCACCAGTTCCCGCGCCCGCGCGGTGTCGGCGCCGCCGGGCCGGGCGATCGGCGACAGCGGCCGGGTGCGCCACTCGGCATAACGCCGTGCCCGCCCCAGCGCGCGGGCGGCCCGCTCCGGATCGCCGTAGGAGGGAATGGAGCCGCGTTCGAGGATGCCGCCCAGGCCGCGGGTGGCGAGCAGGTTCGGCATCCCCTGATCGGCGACGAAGGTGGTGAGCACCGGGGTCGCCGGATCCGATTGCGCGCCCGCGCGAATCGCCTCGGCGAAGGAGGCCACGGCGGCCGGCACCGGCGGCGAGTAGATGACGATGACCGCGTCCACCGCGGGATCGCTGGTCGCGGCGGCCACCGCGGTCAGGTAGTCCGCCGGACCCGCCTGCGGCCCGAGGTCGGTGGGCTCGTCCACGGTCAAGCCCTCACCGCGCGCCGCGTCGACGGCCAGCCAGCTCAACGCGGCGCTGTTGCCGATCACCGCCAGCCGAGGACCGTCGGGCAGCGGCTGATAGGCCAGCAGCATGGCGCAGTCGAACAGCTCGGTGATGGAATCGACCTGGATGATCCCGGCCTGCGCGAACAGGTTGCGCACCAGCGAGCGATCCAGATCCTGATCCCCGTCCACCCGCGCCGCGTTGCGGCCGCTGTTCACGGCCACAATGGGTTTGGTGTGCGCCACCCGGCGCGCGATGCGGGAGAACTTGCGCGGATTGCCGAAGGTCTCCAGGTACAGCAGCACCACATCGGTGTCCGGGTCGCTGTCCCAGTACTGCAGCAGGTCGTTGCCGGAGACGTCGGCGCGGTTACCGGCGGAGACGAAGGTCGACAGCCCCAGCTGCCGCGCCGCGGCCTCGCCCAGGATGGCCGCGCCGAGTGGGCCCGACTGGCAGAAGAATCCGATCCGCCCGCGCCCGGGCAGCACCGGAGCGAGGGTGGCGTTCAACGCGATCGCCGGATCGGTGTTGGCGATGCCGAGCGCGCTCGGACCCACCACCCGCATGCCGTGCGCCCGCGCGGCGTCGACCAGATCGCGTTCGGCCTGATAGCCGTGCGGACCGGTCTCGGAGAATCCGGCGGTCAGCACCACCAGGCCCTTGACGCCCTTGGCCATGCAGTCGTCGAGCACCGACCCGATCTCGGTGGCGGGCACCGCGATCACGGCCAGATCGACCTCGTCGGGGATGTCGCGCACGGTCGGATACGCGCGGACGCCGCGCACCGCGGTGCGGTTCCGGTTCACCGGGAACACCGGCCCCTGGTAGGCCCCCGAGAGCAGGTTGGCCAGCACCGCGCCACCCACCCGGCTGGTCGACGGGGTGGCTCCGATCACCGCGATGGACTTGGGCGACAACAGGTTCCCGACGCTGCGCGCCTCCGAGGCGCGCTCGCGTGAATCCCGCACCGACAGCAGCGCTTCGGTGGGGTCGATGGCGAATTCCAGGTGCAGCACCGACCCGTCGCGGCTGCGCTGTACCTGATAACCGGCGTCGCGGAACACCTGCACCATGGCGTTGTTCTCGGCGAGCACCTCGGCCACGAAGGTCTCGATGTCGTTCTCCGCGGCCGCGCCCGCCAGGTGTTCGAGCAGGATCGAGCCCAGCCCGCGGCCCTGATGCTCGTCGGCGACCACGAACGCCACTTCGGCCGCGCGTGGTCCCGAGCGGTCGGCCAGGTACTCGTAGCGGCCCACCGCGATGATCTCGTCGCCGAGTTCGGTCACCAGCCCGACCCGGTCGCGGTAGTCCACGTGCGTGGTCCGGTACAGGTCCTTGGGCGTCATCCGCGGGTACGGCCCGAAGTAGCGCAGGTAGCGGGTGCGGTCGGAGAGCGCGGTGTGGAAGCGCTCCAGCGCCTCGGCGTCGTCGGGGGTGATGGGCCGCAGCCCGACCACACCGCCGTCGGAGGCCAGCACGTCGGCGAACCAATGCTCCGGCGGCGGAGGCGGATTCACCGGAGTGCCGGGGGTGTCCGGCGGCAGCGGCGGAGCCGACACCGCGGGCACGCTGCCGTTGCCGGACACGGCGGCCGGGTCGGCGGAGTGGGAGGGGTCAGTCACGGGGATCCTCCGGATCCAGGCCGAGCAGGCCGAAACTCGCCCGGCGCGTTGCCAATACGGATGTGTCCAGGGCCCGGCGGGCGCGGTCCACGCGCTCGTCGCCGGTGTCGCGGCCGCCGCCGGGGCCGTCCCAGCGCGCGAACGCGGTGTCGGCCCCGTCGCCCATGGTCTCGGGCACCGCCACCGTGGGCGCGTATCGGCCGACCAGCTCACGCCATTCGGGCGGCGTCGCGGTGGTGGGGTCGATGGTGCGATCCAAGGCGGTGGCCAGCAGATGGGTCCAGGCCCGCGGCACCACCCGGATCAGGCCGTACCCGCCGCCGCCCACCGCCAGCCAGCGGCCCTCGGCGTACCGGTCGGCGAGTTCGCGCATGGCCAGGAAGGCGGCGCGCTGACCGTCGATGCTGAGTTCCAGATCGGCCAGGGGATCCTCACGGTGAGTGTCGACACCGCACTGGCTGATCACGATCTGCGGCCGGAACGCCGCCAGCGCGCCGGGCACCACCGCGTGGAATCCGCGCAGCCACAGCGAATCCCGGGTGCCGGGCATGATCGGCAGATTGATGGCGGTGCCCTCGGCCGCGCCCATGCCGGTCTCCTCCGGCCAGCCGGTATTGGGCCACAGGGTCGCCGGGTGCTGGTGGATGGACACCGTCAGCACCCGCGGGTCCCCGTAGAACACCCGCTGCACCCCGTCACCGTGGTGCACGTCCACATCGAGATAGGCGATGCGGTCGAAACCGTTGTCGAGCAACCACGAAATCGCCACCGCTACATCGTTGTACACACAGAACCCCGCTGCCGAGGCCGGCATGGCGTGATGCATACCACCACCGATGCTCACCGCCCGGCGGGTGTGCCCGGCCGCGATCGCCTGCGCGGCGGCCAGTGTGCCGCCCACGATCACCGACGCCGCCTCGTGCATGTGCGGGAAGATCGGGTTGTCGGCCGAGCCGAGTCCGTAGGGCGGGGCGGTGGGCACCGAGCCCAGCGGTTGCCGCGCGTGCTTGACGGCCTCGATGTAGTCGTGGGTGTGCACGCGCAGGAGCTCCGATTCACCCGCGGCGTCCGGTGTGAGTTGCTCCACGCCGTCGAGCAGGCCGAGTCCCTCGGCCAGCGCCATGGTGAACTGCAGGCGCACCGGGCGCATGGGGTGCTCGGGGGTCCAGGTGTAGTCGAGGAATCGATCGGTCCATACGACCGTTCCATCCACTGCGAGGTTCGGTTCACCACCAGCTCGGCCAGGCATACCTGCCACGCTAATGCGTCGCGCCGGTTCGTAGGCTTGGCACACCGCGGTGCCCGCCGGGCTGTCGTACCGGGATGGCAGGCTGCCACCGAGCAAACCTGCTGGGAACACGCTGCCCGTCCTGGCTGTTGACCGTGCGTTCGCGAAATAAGCTGTCGCCCGGTGCAGCCGCCGTGCATGGGTAGAATTCGTGCCGACGAAGGGGTTTAACAGGTGAAGGATCTGGTCGACACCACGGAGATGTACCTCCGTACCATCTACGACCTCGAGGAGGAGGGCGTCACGCCGCTGCGTGCGCGCATCGCCGAACGCCTCGAGCAGAGCGGCCCGACGGTGAGCCAGACGGTCGCGCGGATGGAGCGCGACGGTCTGCTGAATGTCGCCGGTGATCGCCACCTCGAACTGACCGAGAAGGGCCGCGCCATGGCGGTCGCCGTGATGCGCAAGCACCGGCTGGCCGAGCGGCTGCTGGTCGACATCATCGGTCTCGAGTGGGAGAACGTGCACGCCGAGGCCTGCCGCTGGGAGCACGTGATGAGCGAGGAGGTCGAGCGCCGCCTGGTCGAGGTGCTCAACCACCCCACCACCTCCCCCTACGGCAATCCGATCCCGGGCCTGGACGAACTGGGCATCGACCCCGCCGCCGGGTCCGAGGAGAAGCTGGTCCGGCTCAGCGACCTGCCCGCCGGGCAGGCCCAAGCCGTGGTGGTGCGCAGGCTGTCGGAGCACATCCAGACCGACCCGGAGACCATCAACCAGCTCCGCCAGGCCGGTGTGGTGCCGGACGCCCGCGTCACCGTCGAGAACAAGCCGGGCGCGGTGGTCATCTCGGTGCCCGGGCACGAGGGATTCGAACTGTCCGACGAGATGGCGCACGCCGTCCAGGTGAAGTTGGTCTGATCCGTGAAGCTTCTGGTTACTGGCGGCGCCGGCTACGTGGGTGGCGTGTGCGCGCAGGTTCTGCTCGAGGACGGCCACGAGGTCGTGGTCGTCGATGATCTGTCCACCGGCAACGCCGACGGCGTCCCGGCCGGGGCGAAGTTCGTCGAGGGCGATATCGCCACCGTCGGCACCGAACTGATCGCCGCCGAATCCTTCGACGGGGTGCTGCATTTCGCGGCCCAGTCGCTGGTCGGCGAATCGGTGGTGGCGCCGGAGAAGTACTGGCACGGCAATGTGGTCAAGACCCTGGCCCTGCTCGAGGCCATGCGGGCGGCGGGCACGCCGAAGCTGGTGTTCTCCTCCACCGCAGCGGTGTACGGCGAACCGGAGCAGGTGCCGATCGTCGAGGACGCCCCCAAGGCGCCGACGAATCCCTACGGCGCGTCGAAGCTGTCCATCGACTACGCGATCACCTCGTACGCGGCCGCGCACGGCCTGGCCGCGACCAGCCTGCGCTACTTCAACGTGGCCGGCGCGTACGCCGGGCTCGGCGAGAACCGTGTGGTGGAAACCCATCTCATCCCCCTCGTATTGCAGACCGCGCTGGGTCATCGTGAGTCGATCTCGGTGTTCGGCACCGACTACCCGACGCCGGACGGCACCGCGGTGCGCGACTACATCCACATCCGCGATCTGGCGCAGGCGCATCTGAAGGCGCTCGAGCAGTCGCAGCCGGGTGCGCATCGCATCTTCAATCTGGGCAGCGGCACCGGTTTCTCGGTGCGCGAGGTCATCTCGGCCTGCGCGCGGGTGACCGGGCTGCCGATCAACGTGGTCGACGCCCCGCGCCGCGCGGGTGACCCGGCCGTGCTGATCGCCTCCAGCGCCAAGGCCATCGCCGAACTCGGCTGGACGCCCGAGCACACCGATCTCGACGAGATCGTCTCCGACGCCTGGGAATTCCTGCGCTCCCTCGGCGACCGCGCGCACAGCGCCCGCTGAGCCCTTCCGAACCGGTCCGGGGTCCGCGGTGTGATCACCGCGGCTCCGGCCCGAGGCGCACGCCCAGATCGGCGGCGGTCTCGCGGCCGGAGTCCGCGAGCCGCCGCAAACGCTCGGGCGGCATGCCGGTCTGCAAGCCCAGTTCCAGCAGGTTCGCCATGCGGTGCTGCGGATCCGCGGTCAGCGCGGCATCCAGCGCCACACCGGCCAAGGGGCCGTCACCCCGCGTGTACGCGCAATAGCCCAGCAGCGCTGCCGCTTCGGCGCGATCCGGATCGGGCAGCGCCCGGGCCAGCTGGGTCCACAACGCTTCCGCGCCGTCGGCGTGCGAGCCCGGGGCCAACCCGAACATGATGTCGCGCAGCGCCGGATCCCGGAGTGCCACGGCCAGATCCGCCAGCTCGACCGGCGTGAGCCGGACCCCGGCCTCGACCCGTTCGAGATAGCCCAGCACCCGGCACAATTCGAGCCGCAGTCGCACCCGCGGATCACCGTGCTGCACCAGCCCGGCCAGCCGCCGGGCCGCGGCGGCGGCCGCGATCTCGAGGGCGGCGGCTGTCGCGTCCCGCGCCCCGGGGTCGACCGCGAGCAGGTCGGTCAACTCCCGGCGGGACCGGCGCACCGGGCGGCCGTCGAGGACGTGGCGCAGGGTCACCATCGAGGTCGCCGGATCGTGCTGGAGCCCGCGCGACCACGGTCCCGACAGCGTCCACCAGGGCAGTTCCGGCCCGATGGCCTGCACCGCCCACGCTCCGGCCAGCGGCACCGCGGCCGCGTCGAGCCGATGTTCCAGGGCGGCGACGAGATCACCGTGTTTGCGCGCCCGCACCCCCGCGTCCCGCCCGGTGGGTTCGGTCGCGCGGTCGTCGATCACGAGGGCCAGCGCCGCGACGGCCCGGTGCCGCACACAGATTCCCGCGACCCGCTCGACCAGCAGTCCGATCGCGGATCGGCCCCGATCGTCGAGATCCATGCGGGTCACCACCTCGACCGCCGCGGCCTCCGGCGATTCCGGGTCCGCCCGCAGCACGGTTACCACCAAGGACCGCGCGGGCATGAAGCCGAGCATCGCGGGGACGGCCGCGATCAGGTCACCGGGCTCGCGCAGCCGCAGCCCGCACTCCCCTGGATCCTCGAACGGCGGGTCGGTCGCGGTGTCCGGGCGATCGGACAGCCCGGATGCCGGGCGCGGCGCGGACTCGGCGGGCGGAGTCGGTTCGACGGGCAGGGCGGGCTCGACGGGCGGCGTGGGCTCGATGGGTGCGTTCATGCCGTCGAGCGTGCGCCCGGCCACCACCCGCCCCCGATCGGCGACCTCGGGTTTCGCTGGGGCTGTGGATGATTCATCGCCCCGATCGCGCGTCGTGGAGTACTCGGCGTGGCCCGGGAGCCGCAGCGCGGACTGTGTCGGTGCCCGTTGTTATCGTCCGCCCGCCCGCGCGGCCGCCGTGCCCGGACGCCCGCACCGAGCCCTCGGGACGCAAACCTGAAATGCAATCATTTCATTTTGCCCGCCCGGCCACGTTTCCGCTGCTAGTGTCCGCCTGGCACTGCCCCGCGGCAGCGCCGGAAGGAGACCGTGTGCACCGAAAGACGCCTAGGCGGGCCGGGACTCGGCCAGGATCGCCAGGTAGTGCGGATTGGACATGATCCCCAGGACATTGCCGAACGGGTCCACCACCGAGGCCGTCACGAAGCCGGTGCCCTCGCCGCGCTCGATGATCGGCTCGTGCACGGTCGCCCCCATGTCGAGCAGCCGCCGGAAGGTGGCCGCGACATCATCGACGTGCCAGTTCACGATCTGACCACCCGGGACATCCGGGCGCGAGGGCGCGAACCTGCCCGCGATGATGCCCAATTCGGCCTGGTAGTCACCGACTCGGAACTCGTAGTACCCGCCCGGCACGGCGAAATACGGCTGCACGCCGAGCAGTTCGCTGTACCAGTCCTTGGCCGCCTCGAGATCGTCGGCGAAGTAGTTGACGGTGGCCATTCCACGCAGCATGGCGGTTCTCCTCGGTCGGTTCAGCTGGTTACCACACCATCGTCGCGCACAAAGTGCTCACCGAATGAGCACTTTTCCGGGCAGAATTCCAGCCATGCGCGCGGATCGATTGGTGGCGACCCTGCTGTTCCTGCAGACCCGGGGCCGGGTGACCGCGGCCGAGGTGGCGGCCGAGCTCGAGGTGTCGGTGGCGACCGCGCGCCGGGACCTGGAAGCCCTGTCGACGGCCGGCATCCCGGTCTACCCGCAGCCCGGACGCGGCGGCGGCTGGGCGCTGGTCGGCGGCGCGCGCACGGACCTGAGCGGCCTCACCGGCCCCGAGGCCCAGGCGTTGTTCCTACTGCTGGGCCCGGTCGCCACGGCCGGCCCGGCCACCAAGTCCGCGCTGCGGAAGCTGTTGCGCGCCTTGCCGCCCACCTTCCGCGACACCGCGGAGGCGGCGGCGGGCGCGATCGTGGTGGACCCGGCCGGCTGGGGCGAACCCGACGACCGGCCACCGGCGCTGGTGGACGAGCTGCAGCGGGCGGTGGTGCGCCGCAGCCGAATCCGGCTGCGCTACGACCGCGCCGGACAGCGGACCGAACGGCTGGTCGATCCGTGGGGCCTGGTCGACAAGGACGGCATCTGGTACCTGGTCGCCGGAACCGAGCACGGGCAGCGAACCTTCCGCGTGGACCGGATCGCGAGTGCCGAGCCGACCGGCGAGATCGCCTCCCGGCCGGAGGATTTCAACCTGTCGACAGCCTGGTCGGAGGTGGTCGAGGAGGTCGAACGGCAGCGTTCCTCACTCGCGGCGACGGTGCTGATCACCGCCGAGCTGGCCCCGGTGCTGCGCAAACAGCAAGGGCGGCACTGCGTTCTGGGCGGCCCCACCGGCGACGGGCGGGTCCGCGCCACGGTCACCGCGCCGACGGCGCTCATGATCGCCCAGCAGCTGGCGGGCTGGGGCGCGGCCGTGGAGGTGGTGGAGCCGGAATCGGTGCGTGTGGAACTGGCGCGCCTGGGAGCGGAGCTCGTCACCCGCTACCGTACCGGCGAGTAACCGCTTCCCTGTTATGCGAAAATCGAATGATGTTGCAGCAGTGGCGATTTCGTGAACTTTCACAGTCCGCCACTGTTACAGTCCGCCCGGCGCGACCCCTTCAACGCGCCGAAAGGATTCTCCGTGAGTAAACAGCTCTACCCAGATCTGCGACGGCCCGCCGCCGGTGCGACGGCGGCCGTCGCGCTCGCCGTGGTGGCCGGTTCGATGCTCGCCGCACCGGCGGGCGCCGCCATCGCGGGCGTCAATGTCGCGGGCCTCACCAGCGACAAGCCGTGCAGTGTCGCCGACGGTTGCGTCATCCAAGCCTCGCTGACCGGCGCCGACCAGCTGACCCCGGTCGACTTCCTGGTCAACGGCGCGGTCATCGGCACCCTCACCCCCGTCTCCTACGGCGCCGGCGCGGCCGCGAACCTGGCCTGGCACCCGACCAATGACGGCACCTACACCGTGGGTATCCGCCAGGGGCTGAGCACCTCGCAGACCGTCTACATCGTCGGCAAGGGCGGAACCTGCCCGCCGATCTCCTCGCTGATCCCGGGCTCGTCGGGTGGTTCGGCGGGCACCGGTTCCGGCGGCAGCGGCTCGGCCACCGGCTCCGGCGACAGCGGC
The DNA here is from genome assembly GCF_040630785.1 of Nocardia sp. NPDC005746. Classification (NCBI taxonomy): domain Bacteria; kingdom Bacillati; phylum Actinomycetota; class Actinomycetes; order Mycobacteriales; family Nocardiaceae; genus Nocardia; species Nocardia sp. NPDC005746. The sequence goes on along the minus strand of NZ_JBEXYE010000011.1, from coordinate 134,273 downwards.
TCGGGCACCGGCTCGGGCGGCACCGGTTCCAACTCGGGTTCGAACCAGCCGCTTCCCGCCTGCTGATGGGGTCCGGGAGCCGAGCAGGCAGGGTCGGCTCCCTTTCCCGCGGCTTCCCGGGCCCCGGGGACGCTCAGCCCTTGCGCACCTTGCGGACGGCCGCGGTGAACAGGGTGTCGAGCGCCTCGGTATCGGAGGTGGACCCGGAAGTCATGTACGTCACAGCGACCCGCACCTCGCCGACCTGACCGATCAGCGTCTGCATGCTGCGGGTGAGGCCGTCGCGGTTCTCCGGGCCGCCCGGCCGATTCTCCGGTCCGACCGTCCGGCGCAGGGCCAGGGAGTCGTCGGCGATGACCGGCGGCGGCGGATCGAGCTGCGTGGTCACCACCGACGTCACCCCGGCATGCCCGACCTTCACGGTCCCGCACTGCTGCACCTGATCCCGCAGCGTCGACAGCGGCTTGCCCGGGCGGGTCAGCACCACCGTGAGCGTCGCCTGGCCGTGGTCGTCGGTCCCGACCGACACGGCCGGACCGGTCTTCGGCGCGATCGGCGCGCAGATACTCGGATCCACCTGCGCACCCGGCAGATACCCCTCGAGGTCGTCAGCGGCCTGTGCCGCGGTCTCCGGCGACAGCACGACCGCGGTGTAGCGCGACGGGAATTTCGACGGATCGGGCAGCATCGCGGTGAGCGTCTGGTCGACGGTGGCGACCGGCGCCGGATTGCGCACGGCGGTCGGATGCCCGGTGACCGTGGTCCCGCAGGCCGCCAGCACCGTGCCCAGCGTGACGATCCCCACCATCCGCGCGGTCCTGAGGGTGCTGCTTACGGAGGGTGCGAAGGGCTCGGTCACTCCGCCCACTATGCCGAAAATCGGCTGTTCACACCGAATGCCACGCCGCGCGCCGGGACGGCGGGAATGCGGGTTCGGGTTCGGCTTGTTGCACAGCGAGTGCGGGTGCTGCGCGCCTGTCATGGGCATGAGGGACAATGGGGTTGGTCGCGAAAGTGGGCCACGCAGGAAGGAGTACGCGATGGACTACGAGTCGCGAATGTACGAGCTGGAATTCCCGGCTCCGCAACTGTCCTCTGCCGACGGCTCGGGCCCGGTGCTGGTGCACGGCCTCGAGGGTTTCACCGACGCCGGACACGCGGTACGCCTCGCCACCTCGCATCTCAAGGACAGCCTCGAGCACGAACTGGTCGCCTCGTTCGATATGGACGAGCTGCTCGACTACCGGTCGCGGCGTCCGCTCATGACCTTCAAGACCGATCACTTCTCCGACTACTCCGAGCCGGAACTGAGCCTGTGGGCCCTCAAGGACACCGCGGGCACGCCGTTCCTGCTGCTGGCCGGGCTGGAACCGGATCTGCGCTGGGAGCGGTTCGTCACCGCCGTGCGCCTGCTGGCCGAACAGCTGGGCGTGCGCCGGACCATCGGCCTGAGCGCGATCCCCATGGCCATCCCGCATACCCGCCCGCTCGGCGTCACCGCGCACGCCTCGGACTCCGACCTGGTCGGCGAGCATCAGCGCTGGCCCGGTGAGCTGCAGGTGCCCGGCAGCGCGTCCTCGCTGCTGGAGTTCCGGATGGCCCAGCACGGACACGAGTCGGTCGGCTTCTCGGTGCACGTGCCGCACTACCTGACCCAGACCGCCTACCCGGAGGCCGCGCAGACGCTTCTGGAGAACGTGGCCGAGAACGCGGGCCTGGAACTGCCGCTGGCCGCGCTCACCGACGCCGCCGCGCGGGTGCGCGAACAGGTCAACGAGCAGATCGCGGGCAATTCCGAGGTGGAGACCGTGGTCGCCGCGCTCGAGCGCCAGTACGACAGCTTCGTCACCGCCCAGGAACGCCAGTCCAGCCTGCTGGCCAGCGAGAACGATCTGCCCACCGGCGACGAGCTGGGCGCGGAGTTCGAGCGCTTCCTGGCCGAGCAGGCCGGGTTCGCCGACGGCGACGGACCGGAGAACCCGCCGCTGCGGTAGTGGTCGTTGCGGGATTACCCGGCGCCGACCGGTAACGTCTGTCGGCGTGCAGCTGTCCGAATTGGTTCCCGACCGTGCCGTCTCCGACGTGGACCCGGACTGGTTGTACGAGACCTTCGCCGACTGGGCGGGCTCGGAGGGCCTGAACCTCTACCCGGCCCAGGAAGAGGCGCTGCTGGAGCTGGTGACCGGGTCCAACGTCATCCTCAACACCCCGACCGGGTCGGGTAAGTCGCTGGTCGCGATCGGCGCGCACTTCGCCGCGCTCAACAAGGGCGAGCGCAGCTACTACACCGCGCCGATCAAGGCGCTGGTGAGCGAGAAGTTCTTCGCGCTGTGCGAGGTGTTCGGCGCCGACCGGGTCGGCATGGTGACCGGCGACGCGGCGGTGAACCCGGACGCGCCCATCATCTGCGCGACCGCGGAGATCCTGGCCAATCTGGCGCTGCGCGAGGGCGCGGCGGCCGATGTCGGCCAGATCATCATGGACGAGTTCCACTACTACGCCGATCCCGATCGCGGCTGGGCGTGGCAGGTGCCGCTGATCGAGCTGCCCAAGGCCCAGTTCCTGCTCATGTCGGCCACCCTGGGCGAGGTCGACTTCTTCGCCGAGGACCTGACCCGGCGCACCGGCCGCGAGACCGCCATCGTCTCCGGTTCGGAACGGCCGGTGCCGCTGAGCTTCTCGTACGTGCGAACCCCCATCACCGAGACGCTCGAGGATCTGGTGACCACCAGCCTCGCGCCGGTGTACGTCGTGCACTTCACCCAGGCCGCGGCCATGGAGCGGGCGCAGGCGCTGATGAGCGTGAACATGTCCTCCAAGGCGGAGAAGGAGGCGATCGCCGCGGCCATCGGCGAATTCCGTTTCGCCACCGGCTTCGGCAAGACGCTGTCGCGGTTCATCCGCCACGGCGTGGGCGTGCACCACGCGGGCATGCTGCCCAAGTACCGCCGCCTGGTCGAGAAGCTGGCGCAGGACGGGCTGCTGAAGGTGGTGTGCGGCACCGACACCCTCGGCGTCGGCATCAATGTCCCGATCCGCACGGTCATGCTGACCGGGCTCACCAAGTACGACGGCGTGCGCACGCGGCGGCTCAATGCCCGCGAGTTCCACCAGATCGCTGGCCGCGCAGGGCGCGCGGGGTACGACACCATGGGCACCGTCGTGGTGCAGGCCCCCGAGCACGAGGTGGAGAACGCGCGCCTGATCGCCAAGGCGGGCGACGACCCCAAGAAGCTCAAGAAGGTCCAGAAGAAGAAGCCGCCCGAGGGTTTCGTGTCCTGGTCGGAGGAGACCTTCGACCGGCTGGTGGCGGCCTCGCCCGAACCCATGGTGTCGCGGTTCAACGTGACCAACTCGATGCTGCTGAATGTGATTGCGCGCAAGGGCAACTGCTTCTACGCCATGCGGCATCTGCTGGAGGAGAACCACGAGCCGCGCGCGGCGCAGCGCAGGCACATCCTCAAGGCGATCCGGCTGTACCGGGCGCTGCGCGACGCGGGCGTGGTGCAACAGCTCGACGAACCCGACGCGGACGGCCGCCACGCCCGGCTGATGGTGGATCTGCAGCGCGACTTCGCGCTCGATCAGCCGCTCTCGCCGTTCGCGCTGGCCGCGCTGGAGCTCCTGGACAAGGAGTCGCCGACCTACACCCTCGACGTGATCTCGCTCATCGAGTCCACCCTCGAGGATCCGCGCCAGCTGCTGATGGCTCAGCAGCACAAGGCCCGCGGCGCGGCGGTCGCGGAGATGAAGGCCGACGGGATCGAATACGAGGAGCGCATGGAGCTCCTCGAAGAGGTCACCTGGCCCAAGCCCCTGGCCGCCGAACTCATCGAGCCCGCGTTCGAGACCTACAAGGCCGGGCATCCCTGGGTGTCGGAGTTCGAGCCCTCCCCCAAGGCCGTGGTGCGTGAGATGGTCGAGCGGTCCATGACCTTCGCCGAACTGGTGTCGGGCTACGAGCTGGCCCGCTCCGAGGGCGTGGTGCTGCGGTATCTGGCCGACGCCTACCGGGCGCTGCGGCGGACCGTGCCCGAGCAGGCCCGCACCGAGGAACTCGACGACATCACCGAATGGCTGGGCGAGCTGATCCGGCAGGTCGACTCCAGCCTGCTCGACGAATGGGAGCAGCTCACCAATCCCGGCGCGGAGTCCGACGAGCAGCAGGTGGCCTTCGGCGCGGAGTCCGTGCGGCCGATCACCGCCAATGAGCGGGCGTTCCGGGTCCTGGTGCGCAACGCCATGTTCCGGCGGGTGGATCTGGCAGCGCTGCGACACTGGGACGCGCTCGACGACATGGGCGACGACCTGGACTGGGCGGCCGAACTCGCGCCCTATTTCGACGAGTACGAAACCATCGGGACCGGTCCGAACGCGCGGGGGCCGCAGCTGTTCCGGGTCGAGCAGCGGCCGGGATTCTGGGATGTCCGCCAGGTGCTCGACGACCCCAATGGCGATCACGGGTGGTCCATCGACGCCATCGTGGATCTGGCCGAGTCCGACGCCGCGGGCGAAGTGGTCTTCGACGATCTGTCGATCACCGCGGGCTGACTCCGGCGGCCGCCGATCGAGTGCGGGGCCCCGGCCGTCGGAGGACACGCTCTCGTAAGAAGCCGCCGGGGGCAGATGAACGAATCCCGGCGTTAGAGTGACGTAATCGATCGTCCACCGGTTCGTTTTTCGAGGCTCAACGCGTGTATTGTCTCGCAGGTTGCCTGAGTCCCTGCCGCCCTGGCCGACAGAAAAGAGTTCCCTTAGATTGCCCGGTCGAAACATGCCCGAGTCGCCCTGTCTGGTCATCGACCTCGACAAGGTCCGCGCGAACTATCGCGCACTGCACGCCGCCCTACCTGCGGCACGAATTCGCTTCGCCGTCAAGGCGAGTCCCGTGCCGGAGATCATCCGGCTGCTGAACGACGAGGGCGCGGAGTTCGACGTCGCCAGCGTCGGTGAGATCGAGCTCTGCCTCGCGCAGGGCGTGGATCCGGCCGTCATGTGCTACGGCAATCCGATCAAGAAGGCCTCCCAGATCGCCACCGCCTACGCGGCGGGCGTGCGACGCTACGCCTTCGATACCGAGGACGATCTGGAGCGCATAGCCGAGCATGCGCCGGGCTCCGAGGTCGAGTGCCGGTTCCTGTCCTCGGCCCCGCAGTCGCAGACCCCGTTCGGAACCAAGTTCGGCTGCGCGCCGGGTGAGGCCAAGCGGCTGCTGGTACGGGCGCACGATCTGGGCCTGACGGTGGTCGGCCCCTACTTTCACGTCGGCTCGCAGCAGCTGGACCCGAAGGCCTGGGGCATCGGGATCGAGCAGGCCGGCGCCATCGCGGAAGCGTTGGCGGTCAAAGACATTCCAGTGACGGCGGTGAATATCGGTGGGGGACTTCCGATTTCGTACGCCGATCCGGCTCCGGGGGTCTCGGAGCTGGGTGCGGCGATCGCCGATGCGGCGGCCCGCTATCTCCCGGAACACACCGCCCTGGTGGTGGAGCCCGGTCGCGCCCTCGTGGGCAACACCGGCGTGATCCACGCCGAAGTGGTGAATGTTCGCCGAGCGCCGGACGGGCGGCGCTGGATATACCTCGATATCGGCCGCTACAACGGCATGGCCGAAACCGAGAACGAGTACATCGCCTACCGATTCGAAACCGATCGGGACGCGGATCCGAAGGACGAGGCGGTAGTCGCCGGTCCTACGTGTGATGGCGACGATGTACTCTATCAACGCACGCGTGTCCTCCTTCCGACCACGTTGCGAGCCGGTGATCCCGTTCGGATCCTCGAGACCGGCGCTTATACGGCGAGCTATTCGTCGGTGTCCTTCAACGGTTTTCCGCCACTGACAGTCCATGTCACTGGCGCTGAGCGAGAGTGAGTTTTAGCCATGATCACGGCAGAATTCACCGGCTGGCACGTGCTGGCCGAGTTCGGTGGTGTCGACGCTGGCCTCTGCGACGACCTGGAACGACTCGAAACCGCGCTTCGAAAATCGTTGGTCGCCGCGGGGGTGACCATCTGCGATGTCGTGCGCAAGAAGTTCGAGCCGCAGGGTGTCACCATCCTGGCCCTGCTCGCCGAGTCGCACGCCTCGATCCACACCTACCCTGAGTCCGGCGACATCTTCGTCGACGTATTCACTTGCGGCAGCATCGGTTCCGGCGCCACCAAGGCCGTCGAACTGTTGCAGCAGGAGCTGTCCCCGGGGTCGGTCAACATCGAGGTCATCCAGCGCGGCCACACCGCCCGCCGGATCCACGAGCCGGTCGGCGAGGGTCTGACCCGGGTGTGGAACACGACGGAAACCATCGTCGACACCAACACCCCGTACCAGCACATGGTCATCGCCAAGACCGAGCAGGGCATCTCCCTGTTCTCCGACGACGACCGCCAGTCCACCGAGTTCTCGCAGCTCACCTACCACGAGGCCATGCTGGTCCCGGGGTACGCGCTGGCCGCGAAGCTGGACAAGGTGCTGATCATCGGTTCCGGTGAGGGTGTCGCCTCGCAGATGTCGGTGGCCGCGGGCGCCTCGCTCGTCGACCACGTCGACATCGACCAGCTGGAGGTGGAGCTGTGCGCCGAGCACCTCCCCTACGGCTATTCCGAGGCCGACCTGGCCGAGGCGGTCGCGCAGACCGGCCCGATCAAGATGCACTACGCCGACGGCTGGGACTTCCTGGCCAAGGCCGAGGCCGCCGGTGTGCGCTACGACATGATCTGCATCGACCTGCCCGACGAGCGGGTCGAGGACGCGCAGCACAACCGCCTCTACGAGGACGACTTCCTCAACCGCTGTAAGGCGCTGCTGGCCGAGGGCGGCGTGCTCGCCGCGCAGGCCGGCTGTCAGACCATGTGGCGCAACGAGACCCTGAAGCGTTCGTGGACCCGGTTCCACAACCTGTTCGAGACCGTCGTTCCGTACGTCAGCGACGAGCACGAGTGGACGTTCATCTTCGGCACCCCGGCCGCCATCGCGGACCCGGTCGCGAAGATGACCGAGACGCTGTCGACCCTGCCCTACAAGGCCGAGACCATCGACGAGCGGGCCCTGGTCCGCGGCGCGATCGAGCCGCACGCGCTGCGTGCGAGCGTGACCGTCTAGTCGATCGGCTCCGTAGCGAAGCGCCCCGCACAGCCTGGCTGTGCGGGGCGCTTCGTTTTTCGTCGTTTCACACAACGGATTTCGTTGCCCGCGGGCCGTTCGTCACGCGATCGCGGGGAGGGTGACCACCTGACCGGCGTAGGCCAGGCCCGCGCCGAAGCCCAGCAGCAGCGCGGTGTCGCCCGGCTTCGAGGCGCCCGAGCGCAGCAGCTGCTCCATCGCCATCGGGATCGACGCGGCGCTGGTATTGCCCGCCTCCGCGATATCCCGTGCGACAGTGATGTTTTCGGGCATGTGCAGCGCCCGCACCAGCGCGTCGGTGATGCGCCCGTTGGCCTGGTGCGGCACGAACGCGTCCAGATCCTCCACGTTCACGCCCGCCTGGTCCAGCGCGTCACGGCAGGCCTTCTCCAAGAACGTTACGGCCCAGCGGAATACGGCCGCGCCGTTCATCCGGATGTAGGGCCGCTCGCTGGTGCCGCCACTCGCCTCCGCCGCGGCGACCTCGGCGAAGTAGGTCTTGAAGTCCTTGTCCTGCTTGATCGCGGCGGTCTGGCTGCCGTCCGAGCCCCAGGCCACCGGCCCGATGCCCTCGACGTCGGAGGCGCCCACCACGACCGCGCCCGCACCGTCGGCGAAGATGAACGCGCAGGTGCGGTCGTCCTGGTCGAGCAGGTCCGAGAGCCGCTCCACGCCGATCACCAGCACGTGGCGGGCCTGACCGGCGCGCACCAGGTTGGCCCCGTTGGCGAGCGCGTAGCAGAAGCCCGCGCACCCGGCCGAGACGTCGAAGGCGGCGGTGTCCTGCATGCCGAGTTCGGTCGCGACCACGGCTCCGGCGGACGGTCCCAACACCATCTGCGAGGAGGTGGCCAGGATGACCGCGTCGATCTGCTCGGCGGTGACCCCGGCGGCGGCGAGCGCGTCGCGGGCGGCGGCGGTGCTCATGCCGACGATGGTCTCGTCGTCATCGGCCCAGTGACGGGCCTCGATGCCGGAGCGGGTCCGGATCCATTCGTCGGAGGAGTTGATGCGGTCGACGATCTCGGCGTTGGGGACCACCCGGCGTGGCCGGTACACGCCCAGGCCGATCAGGGCGGCGTGGGCTACCGGGGTGGCGGTGGCGATCTGGGCTGACATGCGCGGATTTCCTCTTTTCCCATATGAACCGATCGGTCCACATGGGTTAGGTTTAACATGGACCGATCGGTTCACACAAGGGCTGGAGGAAATTGCAATGACGGCGGGACCACGCGCCCGATTGATCGCGAGCACCATCACCACCGTCCAGGAACACGGCGTGCACGCGGCCGGTCTCAACGAACTCCTCAAACGCAGCAACGCCTCCCGAAACTCGCTCTACCAGCACTTCCCTTCGGGAAAGGGGGAACTGGTGGCCACCGCGGCCCGCATCGTGTCGCGCATGGTCTACTCCCACGTGAGCCGCATGTCCGACGCGCTGCCGGTCGCGCCCTCCCTCGACGCCTGGGTCGACGAGTTGCTCGGCTTCTGGCGCGGCCAGCTCGAGACCAGCGAGTTCCGCGCGGGATCGTTCATGATGGCCGCCGCCCTCGACGAACTCGACCCGACCCTGCAATCGGCCGCCGGTCAGGCTTTCTCCGAATGGACCGCCCGGCTGGCCGACGGCCTGGTCGACGCGGGCATCGAGCGCGCCACCGCCTGCTCCCTGTCCGGCTTCGCCCTCTCGGTCATCGAGGGTGCGATCGTGCAGAGCCGCGCCCTGAAATCCGCCCTCCCCTTCACCGACGCGGGCACCCAGCTCACCGTCCTGCTGCATCACCACCTGCCCAACCGCCGCTGATCCCGCGACGCGGTTGACTTGGAGCGCACTCCAGGTCGTAGCGTCGAGGGCAGGCGGCGAACCGCCGCGAATTCCATTCCTACCGAGGAGGATTCATCGCATGATCGCTACCAGGAAGCTTGGCGAGCTGACCGTCGGCGCCCAGGGCCTCGGCTGCATGGGCATGAGCGGAGCCTACGGCGTCCAGGACAACGACGCCGAGTCCATCGCCACCATCCACCGGGCCCTGGACCTCGGCGTCACCCTGCTCGACACCTCGAACGTCTACGGCCCGGAGACCAACGAGCGACTGCTCGGCCGCGCTGTCGCCGACCGCCGCGACCGCGTCGTGCTGGCCACCAAGTTCGGCATCGTCTGGGGTGAGCAGGGCACGCTCGGCGCACGCGGCGACGCCGCGTATGTGAGGCAGTGCTGCGACGAGTCCCTCGCGCGGCTGGGCGTCGACCACATCGACCTCTACTACCAGCATCGCGTGGACCCGAACGTGCCCATCGAGGAGACCTGGGGCGCGCTCTCGGAACTCGTCCAGGCCGGCAAGGTCCGTTACCTCGGCATCTCCGAGGCCTCCGCCGACACCATCCGCGCCGCCCACGCCGTCCACCCGGTGACCGCGCTGCAGAGCGAATGGTCGCTGTGGACCCGCGACATCGAGGCGGAGATCGTGCCCGCCTGCCGGGAGCTCGGGATCGGCATCGTGCCCTTCTCGCCGCTCGGCCGCGGCTTCCTCACCGGCGCGATCACCTCCACCGCCGACCTGCCCGCCGACGACATGCGCCGCCGCCTGCCCCGGTTCGCCGACGGCAATATCGACGCCAATCTCGCCATCGTCGCGGCCCTGCGGGAACTGGCCGACGAGAAGGGCGTCACCGCGGGGCAATTGGCCCTGGCCTGGGTGCAGTCCCGCGGCGACGACGTGGTTCCGATCCCCGGCACCAAGCGCCGCGCCTACCTCGAACAGAACGTGGCCGCGACCGAGATCGTCCTGTCGCCGGAGGATCTGGCCCGTATCGAAGCCGCCGCTCCGGTCGAATCGGTGGCCGGGGCGCGCTATCCCGAAGCGCTCGCGCGCGTCACCAAGCGCTAGTCCCCCCGATCCCGGCCCTCGATGAGGAGAATGACCGCATGAGGATTTCGGTTGCGGCAGACGAGGACACCGGGGTGGCCACGGCCGTGGTCGAGGAGCTGCGGACGCGCGGGCACGAGGTGACCGTGCACGGGGCCCTCGATCCCGACGAGCGCGACGACTGGGCGTGGGCCTGCGAGGCGGCGGCGCGCGATGTCGCCCACGGCCGGACCGAGCAGGCGATCGTGTGCTGCTGGACCGGCACCGGCGCGTCCATCGCGGCCAACAAGGTCGCCGGGGTACGGGCGGCGCTGTGCGTGGACGCGTATACCGCTGAGGGAGCGCGGAAGTGGAACGACGCGAACGTGCTGGCGCTGAGTCTGCGCCTCACCTCGCGCGCGCAGCTGAGCGAGATTCTCGACGCCTGGTTCGCCGGGGCCCCGAGTGCGGACCCCGGCGATCGGGCGAACATCGCCCATGTGGATCTGATCGGGTGATCAGTCCTGCGCGGCCAGATGCGCGTGCCGCGTGCGCAATTCGCGCTTGAGAATCTTGCCGCTGGGGTTCTTGGGCAGCGCCTCGACGAAGGTCACGTACTTGGGGACCTTGTATCCGGCGAGGCGCTGTTTGCAGTGGGCGAGGACGGCGGCCGCGTCCGGCTCGGTTCCGGTGCGCGCCACCACGATCGCGGCGACCGCCTCGATCCAGCGCGGATGCGGGATGCCGACCACCGCGGCCTCGGAGACGTCGGGGTGTTCGTAGAGGACTTCCTCGACCTCGCGGCTGGCCACGTTCTCGCCGCCGGTCTTGATCATGTCCTTCTTGCGGTCGACCACGCTGAGGTAGCCGTCGGCGTCGAGCACGCCCAGGTCGCCGCTGTGGAACCAGCCGTTGCGGAAGGCTTCCGCGGTCTTGGCGGGATCGTTCCAGTAGCCGAGCATGGCCTGCGGGGACCGGTGCACGATCTCGCCGACCACACCGACGCCGACCGGATTGTCGTCGTCATCCACGACCCGAGTCTCGACATTGAGCGCCGGACGGCCCGCCGACCCGGGCTTGGCGAGCTGGTCCTCGGGTGCGAGAACCGTTGCCAGCGGCGAGAGTTCGGTCTGGCCGTAGAAGTTGGTGAGGCCGACGCCGGGCAGGCGCTCGGCCAGTTCGTGCAGCACCTCGACCGGCATGATGCTCGCGCCGTAGTAGCCCTTGCGCAGCGACGACAGGTCGTAGCTGTCGAAGTCGGGGTGGCGCAGCAGCGAGACCCACACCGTGGGCGGGCAGAACAGTTTGGTGGCCCGCTCGGTCTCGATGGTGCGCAGCACCGTGGCCGGGTCGGGGCCGGGCAGCAGGATGCTGGTCGCGCCCAGCCACAGGTCGGGGGTGAGGAAGCAGTGCAGCTGCGCGCAGTGGTACAGCGGCAACGCGTGCACCTCGATGTCGTCGGCGCTCATGCGGCCGTCCACGACGACGCTGGTGTACTGCGCGATCAGCGCGCGGCTCGACAGCACCGCGCCCTTGGGGCGCGACTCGGTGCCGGAGGTGTACATGATCTGGATGGGGTCGTCGTCGGCGACGAACACCTCGGGGGCGGAGGCGTCGGAATGGGTTTCCCAGGCGCTCACGTCCTCCCATCCGGTCGTCGGGGGCAGCTCGCCGAGGCCGATGTGGCCGAGCAGCCGGATCTGGCCGTCGCCCAGCTGTTTCACCGCGGCCTCGGCCTGCTCGGCGAGGCCGTCCTCGGCAATGAAACCGACCGCCCCGCTGTGTTCGAGGATGAACGCCACCTCGTCGGCGGTGAGCATGAAATTGATCGGCACCGAGATCGCACCCAGCCGGGCCAGCGCGAAGTAGAGGAGCACGAACTCGCGGCAGTTGTGCGAGTAGATCGCGACCCGATCCCCCTGCCCCACACCGCGATCGGCCAGGCTGTGCGCGACCCGGTTCACGGCCACGTCCAGATCGGCGTAACTCTCGCGCCGATCGCGCCACACCAGCGCGGTCTTGGCCGGGACCCGGGCGGCGCTGCGCCGCAGCAGATCTCCGAGCGCCTGTGAGCGCGCGCCCGTCACGGTCCGATCAATGCCCTGTGCATCCATGCGACCAACTTCTACCGCACGAGTGTGTCCCGTGTCATACAGTCTCGCTGAGCAGGACCAGATCTCGCCGCCACGCAGCACATTTCGACTCGTAATACGGCAGGTGCCCGGTCTCGAAGGCCGCGGCCGACCAATCGGCCCCGGAGACCTCGGCGGTCCAGGTGTAGGTCCACGCGTACCCGACGCGCTCTCCCGTGTGCACCGACACCGGGGTCAGGTCATACTCGTCGTCCTCGAAGGCGTCGAGCACCCGCCAGTCGTCGGCGGTGAGCCCGGTGAGCACGAAGCCATCTGTCACGGCGTCGGTCGCGGTGACCAGTCCCGGATACGCCCGCCCGGGCAGCGCGGCGGCCCGCCGCCCGATCGACCGCGCGGGCTCCATCCGCGGGACGCGGCCTATCAATGCGGTCAGCACGGCCTCGAACCGCAGGGTGCCGTAGACGAACAGTGGATCACTCGCGGCCGGAAGCCTCCGTGCCCACCGGTCGTTCATCGCCCGGCGATCCGCGCGAACAGGCCCGCGTCGTGGGAGTTGACGACGGTCACCGTGTCCCCGTGCAGCTTCCGCAGTTCCCGCAATCGCCGCTGGTTCAGCCGGTACGCCTCCCCCGCGATGGACCCGGTCTCGTACACCTTCCACCAGAACGGCGTGAACGGCTCCTCGGGGTGGATGCTGGATTCGGTGACGAACGAGTCACCGGCGTGCAGGAGCCATCCGTTGCCGTGATCGATGGCCACCCCGGCGTGACCGCGGGTGTGACCGAGCAGCGGCACCACCAGGATCTCCGGCGGCAGCCCGGGCAGGTCACGCACCGCGGTGAAGCCGAACCAGTCCTCGCCGCCCTCGACCTCGTTCACCATCCACTTGGGTCCGTGCGCCCACTGCGCGGCCCGGTAGCGCAGCTTCTCGGACAGCGTGGGCGTGGCGGTGGCGGCCCGGAATTCGGGTCCGTGAATATGCACGGTGGCTTCGGGGAAGTCCGAGAGGCCGCCGGAATGGTCCAGGTCGAGGTGGGTGAGGATGATGTGCCGGACGTCGCGCGGGTCGTAGCCCAGCGCCTGGATCTGGCGGATCGCGGTCTCACCCTCGGACGGTTTCGCGCCCATCAGGAAACGGCTGGCACCCAGCATCTTTCCGGGCTGCCGCACGGTCTCGAGCCCGAACCCGGTGTCGACGAGCACGAGCGCGTCGCGAGTCTCGACGAGCAGGCAGTGATCGATGACGCCGAATCCCATGGTGCCGCAGTTGAGGTGATGGACGCGCATGGCTCGAGCGTTTCAGACGCCCCAGAGTGACGCAACCGCGCAGGTTGTCGGATTCGTCGTGGCGGCCGGCGGGCCGGTCCGGCGCGAGGGCTCAGCGCGGACGGCCCTCGCGGATGATCTCGGCGAGCAGCTCGTAGTCGTCGCCGCGCGCGGTGGAGGACCGGAACGCCAGCCCGACCGTGCGGCCCGGCGCGGGCGCGGCGAAGGTCGCCACCTCCAGGGTGCCGCGCGCGGTCTCGGCCGGGACCGCCATGGCCGGGATCAGGGTGACGCCGAGGTCGCCCGCGACGAACTGCACCACCGTGGCCAGCGACGCGGCGCGGGTGTCGCCGACCGCGCCCGGGTGCGCGTCGTGGGTACGGCACAGGTCCATGGTCTGATCGCGCAGGCAGTGGCCTTCGTCGAGGAGCAGCAGCGGCAGCGCGTCGAGGTCGGCCGGAGTCAGGTCGGAGCGGCCGGCCAGCTCGTGGCCGCGCGGCACGACCAGCACGAACTCCTCGGTGTAGAGCGGTATCTCGACGAGGCCGGGCGCGTCGGCGGGCAGCGCCAGCATGGCCACGTCGAGCACGCCCGAGCGCAGGCCGTCGAGCAGCCGGGCGGTCTGGTCCTCGATGACGTGCGGCGCGAGAGCGGGTACCCGCCTGCGCAATTCGGGCAGCAGGGTGGGCAGCACGTAGGGGGCGACGGTCGGGATGATGCCCAGCCGCAGGGTGCCGCGCAGCCCCTCCCCGGCGGCCGACGCGACAAATCGGTCAGCGGCCTCGAGGGTCGCGATGGCTTGTGGCAGCAAACGTTTGCCGTCGGCGGTGACCAGCACACGACGCGTACTGCGCTCGATCAGCAACAGCCCCAGTCCGTTTTCCAGTGATGCCAGCGCCTGGGATAACGTGGGCTGGCTCACGCCGAGCCGGGTCGCCGCGGTACCGAAGTGCCGGTACTCCGCGACGGCCACGAACGCACGCAGCTGTGACAGGGTGGGCTGATAAGTTTGATCAGTCACGCCTATGAGTGTAGTGCGACCGATCACCTTTACCTCTCACCCCTGTTCGGCCAGGATCATCTACAGAAGTCTCGACACAATCGGCATGACTACAACGAGGAGCATTCATGGCACTGCTGACCATCGGCGATCAGTTCCCCGCGTACAACCTGAAGGCTGTCATCGGCGGTGATCTCTCGAAGGTGAACGCTCAGCAGCCCGACGACTACTTCACCCAGATCTCGAGCGACGACTACGCCGGCAAGTGGCGCATCGTCTTCTTCTGGCCCAAGGACTTCACCTTCGTGTGCCCGACCGAGATCGCCGCCTTCGGCAAGCTGAACGAGGAGTTCGCCGATCGCGACGCGCAGGTGCTGGGTGCCTCCGTCGACAACGAGTTCGTCCACTTCCAGTGGCGCGCACAGCACGAGGACCTCAAGACCCTCCCGTTCCCGATGCTCAGCGACCTGAAGCGGGAACTGGCCGCGGCCACCGGCGTGCTCAACGCCGACGGCGTCGCCGACCGCGCCACCTTCATCATCGACCCGAACAACGAGATCCAGTTCGTGTCGGTCACCGCCGGTTCGGTGGGCCGCAATGTCGACGAGGTGCTGCGCGTGCTCGACGCCCTGCAGTCCGACGAGCTGTGCGCCTGCAACTGGAAGAAGGGCGACCCGACCATCCAGGCCGGCGAGCTCATGACCGCGTCGGTGTAAGCAAGGCTCGTAAGGAATTTCGTCGTGACCATCGATAACCTGAAGAACTCGCTGCCCGAGTACGCCAAGGACCTCAAGCTCAACCTGTCCTCCATGGCGCGCAGCACCGTGCTCAACGAGCAGCAGCTGTGGGGCACCCTGCTGGCCTCGGCCGCGGCCACCAAGTCCGCGACCACGCTGCGGGAGATCGCCGAGGAGGCGGCCGACGTGCTGTCGGCCGAGGCGTACAACGCCGCGCTGGGCGCCGCGTCGATCATGGGTATGAACAATGTGTTCTACCGCGGCAAGGCGTTCCTGGAGGGCCGCTACGACGATCTGCGCGCGGGCCTGCGCATGCAGATCATCGGCACTCCCGGCGTGGACAAGGTCGATTTCGAGCTGTGGTCGTTCGCGGTCTCCTCGATCAACGGCTGCCAGCACTGCCTGGAGGCGCACGAGCACACCCTGCGCGAGGCGGGCGTGTCGCGCGAGGTGATCTTCGAGGCGCTGCGCGCGGCCGCGATCGTGGCGGGCGTGGGCCAGGCCGTGGCGTCGACCGAGGCGCTGGCCGCGGCCGCCGTCTAGTCGATCGCGGGCGTTGCCCGGGACGCGGATTCTCGGTGAGGGGCCGGACACCACGGGGTGTCCGGCCCTTCGTCTTATCTGCCTGCATATTTGCCAGTAGCTTGCTGCAATCCGGCAACAATGCCCGAAATATCCGAATTGCCCACCTAGACTCCCCGCATGCCTCCGCGCTCCCGGACCCCAGCCCGGCGTCGCCGGCGCAGAATCTTCGCCTCCTCCGTGCTTCTCATCGCGCTCTCCGCGGGTGGTCTGGCGCTATATCTGAATCGCCACGAGACCCCCACCGCCGAACCGCCCTCGCCGCCCGAGCAGGCGGGCACCCCGATCCTCGACGCCGCCCGGGCGCGGGCCGGACTGGACCGCCTCCCCGTCGCGTGGAACCGCAACTGGGAGACCTACGACCGCAACGCCTTCGGCCCCGGCTGGTCCGGGCGCGGCGGCGAGCCGGTGCTCAGCGGCGGGTGCACCGCACGCGAACAGGTGATGAAGCGCGACCTCACAGAAACCCTTGTGGGCGACAGCAATTCGTGCCTGGTGCTGTCGGGGACACTCGACGATCCCTACACCGGGGAGCGAATTCCCTACGACCGCTTCACATCCTCGAATATCGAGATCGACCATGTGGTCGCGCTCGGCGACGCCTGGCGCTCGGGGGCCTCGCAGTGGAAGCCCGAGCAGCGCGAGAAGTTCGCCAACGACGTCGGCAATCTGCTCGCGGTCCAGAAACAAGCCAATCAGGAGAAGGGCGCCAAATCACCGGATCAGTGGCAGCCGCGGCAGGCATACCAGTGCGAGTACGCGCGCCGCTGGGTGAGCGTCAAGGAGCGCTGGGGATTGAGCGTGCAACCCACCGAGAAGAGCGCCCTGGCCAACATGCTCGATATCTGCGGACCTCCCGCGAATCGATAACTGTCGGTAAGCTCGCGTGACATGACCGTTCCGGAAAGTGATAGCGCCCAGATCGAGGTCGTGCGTGTGTTCACCGACGCGGCCGGTCGATTCGGCAGCCCGCTCGGCATCGTCCGCCGCTCCGCCGTGGAGCACATCGACCATCAGGCGCTCGCCGCCCGCGCGGGCCAGGCGCTGACCGCGGTGGTCGACGACCCGGCCGACGGGCGGGCGGCGATGCGCATCTACACCCCGGCCGTCGAACTGTCCTTCGCCGGGCTGCCCGCCATCGGCGCCACGTGGTGGCTCAACGAGCAGCGCACGCCGGTGAAGGTCATCGATGTCCCCGCCGGACCGGTCGAGGTCGCGCTCACCGAGGGTTTGGCCTGGGCCCGCGCTCGCGCCGCCTGGTCACCGTCGTTCGAATTCCACCAGTTCGAGGATCCGGCGTTGCTCGCCACCCTCGACCCGGCCGACTTCCCCGGCGGCCAGCACTACTGCTGGGCCTGGACCAACGAACCGCGGGCCGGCGTCCGCGCCCGAATGTTCGCCCCGGGATTGGGAATTCCCGAGGACGAGGCCACCGGGTCGGCAGCCATCGAGCTGACCGCGCTGCTCACCCGCGGCCTGCACATCACGCAGGGGCAGGGCTCGCAGCTGTTCACCGAATGGGACTCCGACGGCTGGGCCCGGATCGGCGGGCGGGTAGCCGCCGACCATCCCATCGTGATCTAGCGACTCACCGAGCGATGCGCTGACCGAAGGCGAGCCGGTGGCCGCCGGGAATGCGCAGCACGAAATCGCGCAGCCCCCAGGGGTGCTCGGCCAGTTCGGCGGTGATCTCGCCGCCGTGCCGCCGGCAATGCGCGTACAGCGCGTCCACATCGGCCACGCCGACATATCCCGCGGTGGTCTCGTTGACCGCCGGATTCGGCGTGCGCACCACCCCGAGTCCGACCCCGCCGCGCCGCAGCAGCGCCAGTCCCATCGCGGGCTCGTCCACCTCGACCTCGAAGCCCAGCACATCGCGCAGGAATTCGACGGTGGGCGTGAGGTCGGCCACCTCGAGATTGGCCCGGTAGCTCTCGAATTCGACCATTCCGCAGCATACTGCCGTTGCCGGGCCGAAATTCGGTTGCGCGTCCGTCGGTGGGCGGTGAGAGGTGGAGGGCGCGCCGTCGCCCCTGCGGCCATACCCCCACCGGAAGGACGATTCGTCGTGGATACCGCCCTCGTCACAGCCGCCCGCGAGCGGCCGGAGCTGGCGGGGCGCCGCGAATGGATCGGCCTCGGGGCGCTCGCGCTGGCCTGCCTGGTCTACGCCATGGATCTCACGGTGTTGCATCTGGCGGTGCCGCAGATCAGTTCGACGCTGCATCCCAGCAGCACGCAACTGCTCTGGATCATCGACGTCTACGGCTTCATGCTGGCCGGTCTGCTGATCACCATGGGCACGCTCGGCGACCGGATCGGGCGGCGACGTCTGCTGCTGGTCGGCGGCGCGTTGTTCGGTTCGGTGTCTGTGGTGGCGGCCTTCTCCCCCACCGCCGAGTTCCTGATCGGGTGCCGGGCGCTGCTCGGGGTCGCCGGTGCGACCATCGCGCCCTCGACACTGTCGTTGATCTTCACCATGTTCCGCGATCCCCGGCAGCGGTCGCTGGCCGTGGGCACCTGGGTGAGCGCGTTCTCCGCGGGCGGCGTGGTCGGCCCGTTGCTGGGTAGCGTACTGCTGGAACGGTTCTGGTGGGGCTCGGTGTTCCTGCTGGCCGTCCCGGTGATGGCGCTGCTGCTGGTGCTCGGTCCCCGGGTGCTGCCGGAGTTCCGCGATCCCGAGGCCGGGCGGCTCGACTTGACCAGTGCCGCACTGAGTGTGGTCGCCATGGTGTCGCTGGTGCTGGGCATGAAGACGGTCGCGCAGGACGGCCTCGGGCCGGTGGCGCTGGTGGCCGTCGCGGTCGGCCTGGTGGCGGGCGCACTGTTCATGCGACGGCAGCTCACGCGGCCCGATCCCATGCTGGATCTGCGGCTGTTCCGGCTCGGCGCGTTCCGGACGGCGCTGGGCATCAATGTGATCGCCATCTTCGTGGCGTTCGGCTACTTCCTGTTCGTGGCCCAGTACTTCCAGCTGGTGCTGGACATGACGCCGATGGCGGCGGGCATCGCCATGGCGCCGTCCAGTGTCGGGTTCATCATCGGCTCGCAGGCGGCCCCGCGCATCGTGCGCGTGGTGCGGCCCGCGTATCTGATCGGGGCCGGAATGGTGCTGGCCGCCATCGGTCTGGCCATGCTCACCCGGCTCACGGTGGACGGCGGACCGGTCGCGGCGGTGGTCGCGTCGCTGCTCATCGCGCTGGGGCTGGCGCCGGTCTTCGGCATCACCACCGAACTGATCGTCGGCTCCGCGCCGCCCGAGCAGGCCGGAGCCGCCTCGGGCGTGTCCGAGACCGGCGCGGAACTCGGTGGCGCGCTGGGCATCTCGATCCTCGGCAGTATCAGCCTGGCCATCTACCGGGCCGATCTCGCCGACTCGCTGCCGCACGGTCTGCCCGGCGCGGACGCGGTGCGCGAGACCCTCGGCGAGGCGGTACAGGTAGCGGCGACGCTGCCCGACAGCGTCGGCGCGTCGGTGCTGGTGGCGGCGCGCACGGCCTTCATCCACGGGGTGCACATCACCGCGGGGGTGGCCGCGGTCGGCGCGCTGCTGGTGGCGGTGCTGGCCGTGGCCCGGCTACGCCACGTGCCCGCCGGAGAGTTGTCCGGCGGGCACGATCACTGATCCGCTCGTCGCTCAGCCCAGAGCGCCGGCGAACCGCGTGGCCATCTGCACGACCTCGGCCTCGGTGATGACGAACGACGGCGAGATCTGCAGCGCGCCCTGACCGGCCGCGCGGGTCGAGACGCCGTGCGCGCGCAGGGTTTTCACCATCCCCAGCGCCTCGGAGGGATCGGCGAGCTGGACCGCGGCGACCGCGCCCAGGCCGCTGCGCACCTCGGCCACACGCGGATGGTCGGCCAGCGGCGAGAAGTGCTCGTGCAGCAGCGCTTCCAGGTTCTTGCTGGCCTCCAGGAGGTGCTCGCGCTCGAAGATGTCGAGATTGGCCATGGCCGCGGCGGCCGCACCGGCGTGACCACCGTAGGTGTAGCCGTGCCGCCACCACACACCGCCGGAGAAGAACGGCTCGGCGATGCGGGGTGCGATGAAGACCGCACCCATCGGCACATAGCCCGAGGTGAGGCCCTTGGCGGTGGTCATGAGATCCGGTTCCAGGCCGAAACGCGAGGAGGCGAACCAGGATCCGCCGATGCGGCCGAAGCCGGTGACGACCTCGTCGGCGACGAACAGGATGTCGTTGTCGCGGCAGATCTGGCGGACCTCGGCCAGATAGCCCTCCGGCGGCAGGTAGACGCCGCCCGCGCCGATGATGGGCTCGGCGAAGAAGGCGGCGATGCGCTCCGCGCCGAGCTCCTCGATCAGCGCGGTCAGCGCCTTGGCCTGATCCCATTCGATGGTGCGGGTGTCGGGCATGAAGACCCCGGTGTAGCCCTCGCCGTTGACCGGAATCCCGGCCAGCGAGGTACCGCCGACGTGCATGCCGTGGTACGCCTTCTGCCGTCCGACCAGGATGGTCTTCTCCGGGCGGCCCATCTCCTGCCAGTAGCGGCGGGCCAGCTTGGCGGCGGTGTCGATGCCGTCGGAGCCGCCCGAGGTGAAGAAGATCTTGCTGCCCGGCACCGGGGCGAGCGCGGAGAGCCGCTCGGCCAGATCGCGGGTCACCGGCGAGACCAGGTCACCGAAGTTGGAGTAGTGCGCGACCTGGGTCAGCTGCGCGGCCACCGCGTCGGCGATCTCGCGGCGGCCGTGGCCGACATTGGCGAACCAGAGTCCGCCGGTGGCATCGAGATACTCCGTGCCACCCTCGTCCCAGATGCGGGCGCCCTCGCCCCGCGCCACCACGAACGACCCGTCCCGCTCGACCGCACCCATATCGGCGAAGCCATGCCACAGCGAACCCATCCAGAGCACCTCCATCACCCGATACCGGCCACCCCCAACCGGGCGAACCGACCTTTGCTCACTATCTAACCCCGTAGGACGGTGAACAGGTCGAACGGCCCCCGGCTGCGCGGAACGGGCGGCGGGCTCAACCGGCGGCGGCCGCCACCAGCATGTAGGCGGTGCCGAGGTCCATCACCAGGTGCGGCACCACGGCCGGGGCTCCGGCCGTACCGCCGGGGTGCGGGAACACTCCCGGCAAACGGCGGCGCAGGCCCGGCGTCAGCATGACGACGGCGTCGAGCGCGAACAGCGCCGCGAGCGCCAGCAGCGGCCCGGGCGCGGGTCCCCCGAGCCCGGGCACACCGTGCTCGTGCGCCCCGTGCCCGCTCATCGCGTACAACATGGCCGCGGCCGCCAGCACGTGATACGCGAACGCCCCGGCGGCACCCGCCCCGGCGGCACCCGCCCCGGCGTCCCCGATCCCGTTGCGCCACCGCAGGATCCGCTCACCCAGTACCAGCGTGTACACGACCACCATGGCCGTCAGCACCCCGCGCACCGCGTGCGCGTCGACGGCGGTCGGGAACACCAGCATTCCCACCATCACCAGGCACATCACCAGATGCGCGGCATCGGATTCGCGGTCCGCGCGCGGCCCGTCGCACCCGACCGGCCGCACCCGCGCCAGCCTGGCGACCACCAGGGCGGCGGCCAGGCAGAAGGCGATCACCGCGCTCCACCGCACCAGCCCGTACTGCTCCACGAACAACCCCACGCCCCACCACCTCTCACCGCGGCGACCGGCTCCCCTTCCATGCTGACATCCTCGGCGCGCGCCGCCCGGAACTTGCGCTGCCGAATCCCCCGCCCCGCACCGCCACTCGTGACCGATTGCCCGGCCGATTCACTCGCCCGGCGCCCCTGAAACGTTCGTATCGAGACAATGAACAGAGGAGTCGCTCCATGCGTCACAGTCGAGCCGAGCGCCCGCGTCGAACCGACGATCCGGTCGACCCGATCGCCGATCTGCGCGCGAACCTGAACCTGCTGCGCCATTCGGTCGAGCAGATGACCGAGGCGATGAAGGGCATCCTGCAGGAGATGCGCAGCGTCGACGCGCGGCTGAGCGCCCTGGAGGCCGGTGCCGCCGAGCGCTGACCGAGGTGGGGTGAGCGCTGATCGGACGCTGACATGGCAACGGCCCGGAGCCTTGCGGCTACCGGGCCGTCTTCGAGCTTCGGGCCGCCGTGCACGTATCCGACGCCCCGCGCCGGCACTCTCGGAAATGTGCACTTCACGGTTCGCCCCACGACGCTCCGAATACCGGCGGAGTAACCCGACAAGATCACGAAACCCTTCCGGCCACACCGAGTATCGCCGGTCGGGCGGCTGTGTACAGGGCACACCGGGACCGACGGCACGCCAGGTCGGCGAGTTGGCGCTCCAGGTCAGTCCGCGCACGACCCTGGGCCAGCGGCTCGCTAGCCTGACCACATGCGGATTGTGGTCGATGATCTGACCGGGCCCGGGGTGATCGGTTTGCTCGAAGCGCATGTGGCCGAGATGCTGGCGAACTCGCCGGAGGACAGCATGCACGCGCTCGACGTGGCGGCGCTGCGCAAGCCGGAGATCACCTTCTGGTCCGCATGGGACGGGACCGAGCTCGCCGGATGCGGGGCGCTCAAGGAGCTGGATCCGACGCACGGGGAGATCAAGTCCATGCGGACCACGGCCGGGTACCGCGGGCGCGGAGTCGCGTCACAGATGTTGCGGCACATCCTCGCCGAGGCCGAGGCCCGCGGGTACGCGCGGTTGAGCCTGGAGA
This sequence comes from Nocardia sp. NPDC005746, assembly GCF_040630785.1. Classification (NCBI taxonomy): domain Bacteria; kingdom Bacillati; phylum Actinomycetota; class Actinomycetes; order Mycobacteriales; family Nocardiaceae; genus Nocardia; species Nocardia sp. NPDC005746. The sequence continues at coordinate 111,958 of NZ_JBEXYE010000011.1, read as the reverse complement.
CCGGATCGTCGGAGTTCTATCAGCCCGCGGTGCGGCTGTACGAGCGCTACGGGTTCGAGCGCGGCGGGCCGTTCGCGGACTACGCCGAGGACCCGCACAGCGTGTTCATGACCCGCGCGATCTGAGCCCGCGGGTCAACGACGGGCGACCGCCCGGGGTACCACGCCGGTCACCGCGGCCACGATGACGCCGAGGATCGCGAAGACCACGGCCATCACCGCCAGGCCGATGGTCAGGGAGCCGTAGCCCTGTTCGCGCGGGTCGATGAACGGGTAGGGGTACCAGTCGGCGAAGGGACCGCGGATCAGGACGTACAGGCCGTAGGCCAGGGGAAAGGCGAGCCAGCCCAGGACCAGCTTGACGGTCGGCTTGATGCCGGGAGCCAGCACCAGCAACCAGTCCGCGATCAGCACGATGGGGATCAGCCGGTGCAGGATGTCGTTGATCCACTTCTCGGTCAGCTGGACGTCGATGTCCGACAGCAGCACCGCGTAGATGATGAGGGTGATCGTCAGATAGAGGGTGGCCGCGCCCCGCACCAGTTCCCACCGGCGGCCACCGGGGTCGCGCAGGCCGCCGACCAGCAGCACGACAATGCCGATGAGGTTGGACTGGATGGTGAAGTAGCTGAAGAAGTTCAGGTACGAGTAGTCCGGATTATCCAGGTTGCGCAGCGGGATCCAGACCAGCGCGACGATGCCCACGACAGCGAAGACGACCCGCAGCGCCCGGATCCACAAGGGCGTACCACCTCTGACGACCATGGCCCAGATCGTCGCATGACGATCCGCTCGAATGCGGACGATACGCCGATGCGGCACACTTCCGGCAAGCGTGCGACCGGGCGGTCCGAGACCGCGGCGACCGGCACGGACCGACTCTTCGCTATCGTTGACAGTGCAATGACCAGGACCGCCGCCACCTCTCGCGAGCTTCGTTCCCGCCTGGCCGATCTCTCGATCCGCGACGAACATCGCTTGCGTCGCCGGCTCGACAAGGCCCGCGGCGGCGATCTCACCTCCCTCGAAGCCGAATTCGACGCCGCCCAGCGCAGGGTGGAATCCCGCCGGGCCGCCGTCCCGGCCATCGCCTACCCCGAACAACTACCGGTCTCCGCGCGCCGCGACGACATCGCCGCGACCATCGCCGCGCACCAGGTCGTGATCGTTGCCGGTGAGACGGGTTCGGGCAAGACCACGCAGCTGCCCAAGATCTGTCTCGAGCTCGGGCGCGGAATTCGCGGCACCATCGGCCACACCCAGCCGCGGCGGCTGGCCGCGCGCACGGTGGCCGAGCGCATCGCCGAGGAACTGAACACCGAACTGGGCGACGTGGTCGGTTACACGGTGCGGTTCACCGATCAGGCGTCGGATCGCACGCTGGTGAAGCTGATGACCGACGGCATCCTGCTCGCCGAGATCCAGCGCGACCGGCTGCTGCGCCGCTACGACACGATCATCATCGACGAGGCGCACGAGCGCAGCCTCAATATCGACTTCCTGCTCGGATATCTCAAGCAGCTGCTGCCGCAGCGGCCGGATCTGAAGGTCGTCATCACCTCGGCGACCATCGACCCCGAGTTGTTCGCGCGGCACTTCAGTGACGAGAACGGCACGCCCGCACCGATTGTCGAGGTCTCGGGGCGGTCCTATCCGGTCGAGGTCCGGTATCGGCCGCTGTCGCTGGAGGTTCCGGTCACCTCCGAGGATCCCGACGACGAGGACACCGCGATCGTCGACCGCGACCCCACCGACGCCATCGGCGACGCGGTGCGGGAACTGCAGGCCGAGGGCGACGGCGACATCCTGGTCTTCCTGTCCGGCGAACGCGAGATCCGCGACACCGCCGACTCGTTGCGTGATCTGCGCCTGCCGCGCACCGAGATCCTGCCGCTGTACGCGCGCCTCTCGGCGGCCGAGCAGCACCGAGTGTTCGAGGCGCACACCGGACGACGGGTGGTGCTGGCCACCAATGTGGCCGAGACCTCGCTGACGGTGCCGGGCATCCGCTATGTGATCGACCCCGGTACGGCGCGTATTTCGCGCTACTCCATGCGCACCAAGGTGCAGCGGCTGCCGATCGAGTCGATCTCGCAGGCCTCGGCGCGGCAGCGGTCGGGCCGCTGCGGCCGTGTCGCCGACGGTATCGCCATCCGCCTGTACTCCGAGGACGACTTCGAATCCCGGCCGCAGTTCACCGAACCGGAGATCCTGCGCACCAATCTGGCGGCCGTCATCCTGCAGATGACCGCGCTCGGACTCGGTGACATCGAGGGCTTCCCGTTCGTCGAGCCGCCGGACGGCCGCGCCATCCGCGACGGCATCGCCCTGCTCGAGGAGCTCGGCGCGCTCGCCCGCGCCGAGGCCGACGCCTCCGCGCGGCGCGAGATCCCGGACGCCGGACTCGTCCTCACCCCCATCGGCCGCGAGATGGCGCAGATCCCCGTCGATCCGCGCATGGCCCGCATGTTGGTGGAGGCCAACCGCGGCGGCTGCCTGGCCGAGGTCCTCATCATCGTGGCGGCCCTGTCGATTCAGGACGTCCGCGAACGGCCCGTCGAGTACCAGCAGGCCGCCGACACCAAGCACGCCCGCTTCACCATCGAGGGCTCGGACTTCCTGTCCTCCCTGCGCCTGTGGGACTACCTGCGCGAACAGCGCAACGCCCTGTCCTCCAACCAGTTCCGCCGCATGTGCCGCGACGAGTTCCTGCACTACCTGCGCATCCGCGAATGGCAGGACCTGCACGGCCAGCTCCGCACCATCACCCGCGGCCTGGGCTGGAACACGGAGGGCTCCGATGCCCAATTCGACCGCACCGCAACCGGATCCGACGGCGGCGGCGAGGCCACCCGTGGTCGCCGCGGCCGCGGGTCCGCCGGAGCCGATGATGCGAGGTCGGGCGCGAACCCGGGCCGCACCCCGGAAGCCAAGCGCGGCAACGACTCCCGGCAGTCCGGCGGCACGCAACGCGCCGATGGCGAGCGCGGGCGCGTCGCTGGGCGCGGTAGGCGCGCGGGCGACAAGACCTCGGGCGATTCGCCTGCCGCCGGCGACACGGCTCGTGGCGCGCGCGGCTCGGGCAGCGGCGCATCCGGCTCCGGCAGGCGCGGACTCGCGGAATCGCCGGCGGCCAAGGCCGGGCCGGTGGATGACTCGCTGCCGTGGGATGTGACGTCGATTCATCAGGCGCTGCTGGCGGGCATGCTGTCGCATATCGGGGTGCGGGAGGCGGAGAGCCGGGAGTTCCTCGGGGCGCGCAATGCCAAGTTCATGATCTTCCCCGGGTCGTCGCTGGCCAAGAAGCCGCCGCGGTGGGTGATGGCGGCCGAGCTGGTGGAGACCTCACGGCTGTGGGGTCGGACGGCGGCGCGGATCGAACCGGAGTGGGCCGAGCGGCTGGCCGGGGATCTGGTGAAACGCACCTACTCAGAACCGCATTGGTCGGCCAAGCGAGGTGCGGCGGCCGCCTACGAACGGGTCACCCTGTACGGAATTCCGCTGGTGACCCAGCGCCGGGTGGATTTCGGCCGCATCGATCCGGAGCTGTCGCGGGAACTGTTCATCCGGCATGCGCTGGTGCAGGGCGAGTGGCAGACCAAGCACGATTTCTTCGCGCGCAATCGCGAATTGCTCGAGGATGTCGCCGATCTGGAGCATCGGGCGCGGCGTCGCGACATCCTGGTCGACGACGAGGTGCTGTTCGAGTTCTACGACAAGCGCATCCCCTCGGACATCGTCTCGGTACGGCATTTCGACAGCTGGTGGCGCAAGACCCAGCGCACCGACCCCAACCTGCTGGACTTCACCGCCTCCACGGTGGTGAACGAGGACGCGGCCCTGCTGGATCCGACCGCCTACCCCGACAGCTGGCGTCAGGGCGAGCTGACCTTCCCGCTCACCTATCAGTTCGAGCCGGGCCAGGCCGACGACGGTGTCACCGTGCACATTCCGATCGCCCAGCTGGCGCACGTGCGCTCGGTCGGCTTCGACTGGCTGGTACCGGGTATGCGCGAGGAGCTGGCCTCGGCGTTCATCAAGACGCTGCCCAAGCAGCTGCGCCGCACCGTGGTTCCGGCCCCGGACTTCGCCAAGGCCGCGCTGGACCGTCTCACCCCGCGCGCCGAACCGCTGCGCACCGGCCTGGCGCGGGAGCTGTCCCAGCTCGGCGCGGTGACCATCGCCGCCGCCACACTGGACCCGGCGGGCCTGCCCGACCATCTGCGCATGACCTTCGCCGCCATCGACCCGTCGGGCACGATCGTGGCCCGCAGCAAGAGCCTCGCCGAGCTGAAAACTCGTCTCGCCGAACAGGTCTCGAAGTCGGTGGCGCGCGCCAACAATGCCGCGGAGCGGTCCCCGGCCGCCGTGTGGACCTCCGAGTCCCTGGGCACCCTGCCGTCCGCGGTGAAGCGCCAGGTCGGCGGGCAGACCATCACCGGCTATCCGGCCCTGGTCGCCGAGTCCGAGGGCGTGGCCGTGCGGGTGCTCAGCTCCCCCGCCGAGCAGGCCACCGCCATGCGCACCGGCACCCGCGCCCTGCTCCTGGGCGCGATCACCACCAGTACCCGCGCCGTCACCGCCGGCCTGCCGCCCACGGATCGGCTTGCGCTGAGCCAGAATCCGTACGGCACCCTCCACGCCCTGGTGGAAGACTGCCGCGCCTGCGCCGCCGATGAACTGATCGCCGCCAATGGCGGGCCGGTGCGCAGCCCCGAGCAGTTCCAGGCCCTGGTGGAGAAGGTCCGCCCGCAGTTCACCACCGCGGTGGCGAATATCGTCCGCTCGGTGGTTCCGGTACTGGCCGAGGCGCATCGGGTGCGCGCCGCCCTCGCCGACTCGCGTGACCGCGACGCCACCGACGACGTCACCCATCAGCTCGACGATCTGATCTTCCCCGGCTTCATCTCCGAGTGGGGCAGCGCCCGATTGCGGGAACTGCCACGGTATCTGGAGGCCGCCCGGCTGCGGCTGGAGGCGCTGCCCGCGGCCGCCAATCGGGACCGTGCGGGCATGACCGAACTCGATCGCGTGCACGCGGCCTACGACCGGCTGGTGGCCAACCTCCCGGAGGGCCGTCGTGGCGGACGCGACATCGTCGAGATCTGGTGGATGATCGAGGAACTCCGGGTCAGCCTGTTCGCCCAGCAGCTGGGCACCCCGTACCCGGTCTCGGCGAAGCGGATCGAGAAGGCGATCGACGCCGCGCGCCGCCCACCGCAGAAGCGCTGACGAATCCCGATCGGCAGCGCCGTCGGATACGGATCGGTCCGGCTCCGAATTACTCGGGGCCGGACCGTGAATCAGTGGGACGCGGGGCGCAGCGCCCTGTGGGGACGCTGTTACTCCGCGGTCGCCCCGACCGCGTGCTCGTCGCGGTGCTTGCGGAGATCGGCGATCTCGCGCTCGAAATCCTCGGCGGAGCTGAAGGATCGGTACACCGACGCGAAGCGCAGATAGGCGACCTCGTCCAGATCGCGCAGCGGTCCGAGGATGGCCAGGCCGACCTCGTGGCTGGGCACCTCGGGGGAACCCTTGGCCCGCACGGCATCCTCCACCTGCTGGGCGAGCAGGTTCAGGGCGTCGGAGTCGACCTCGCGACCCTGGCAGGCGCGGCTGACGCCGCGGATCACTTTCTCACGGCTGAACGGCTCGGTGACACCGCTGCGCTTGACCACCGACAGGATGGCGGTTTCGACGGTGGTGAACCTGCGCCCACATTCCGGACAGGCACGTCGCCTCCTGATGGCGGTGCCTTCCTCGGCCTCACGCGAGTCGACCACCCTCGAATCGGGATGGCGGCAGTACGGGCAATGCATCCGGGATCCTTCGTCGATGCCTGGGTTCCACAGCAACCTCGAGCAATCTCGAGGATACCGTGGCGGACGCGGTCTGCGGCGTCCGCCCGGGTCGGCGTCGCCGAATCAGGCCGTCAACCGCCATTGCGAGGTCATGTCGGCCAGCAGGTCCGGCAGCCGCTGGACGAGCCGCCCCTGGACCAGTTTGACGGAGAACGGTTCGGCCAGAACCGGTCTCGCGATGGCCGGGTTCGCGCACAGTTCCAGGTAGCGGGGCAGCAGGTCGTTGGTGATGTAGTTCCACCGCGTGTCGCGGTCGGCCCAGTTGAAGTCGGGCAGCGGGGCCCGTAGCGACATGTTTCCCGACGTCAGGGTGGTGGGCGCGAACACGCCGGGCGCCCGCACGCCGGGGACGGCGGCCTTCCCGGCGATGGTGCTGACGTAGGTCAGCACCCGCCCCATGGCCCCGCGACCGTGCGAGGTGACATCCCACTGGTCGGCGATGATCTGGTTCTGTTCCCGGTCGGTCATGCGCAGCGCGGCGTCGGCGAGCCCTGCCGGGGCGCCCTCGGCCAGTTCCCGCCAGGCCGTGATGGCGTTCTCGTCGAGCACCCCGGCCTGGTACATCTCCTCGACCCCGGCCGCGCCCGCGGCGGCGTACGCCTCGTGCATGGGCACCTGGTCGATGAAGATGTGCTTCTGCATGATCATCAGCCGGGTCTGGTACCAGGCCAGATCGTCGGCGGTGAGCCGCTCTCCCTCGGTCCCCAGCGCGCGGATGTCGGAGGGCAGGATGTCGAGCAGCGGCCCGGGCGTGCCGCGCAACAGGTCGGCGACCGCGTCGCCGAGCTGATGGATGCCCGGCACGCTGACGATCGCGGACACGTCGCCCATGTCGAAGAAGCCCGAGGCGAAGGAGCCGCCGGCCAATCCGGCCAGGCCGGTCCACCAGTATTCCGGGTGAGAGTTGTTCAGCCGCAGGTAGTTCACGTACACCTGGGTGAAGGTGGCGGTGTTGGCCGCGACGCCACGCCCGGGATCCCACCCGGCCAGATCGATCTCGGCATTGCGGGTGGCGACCACCAGCCAGTACTGGTGCAGCAGCGTGGCGTAGTGCCGCGGCGGCACCCCCGCCGCGCGCGCGGCGTCGAGCGCGCCGCGCAGGGTGTCGGGATCCAGGGGCAGGGCGGGATTCAAGCCGCCGCCCGCCGCGCCGTCCCCGTTCACCGATGGCAGGTCCAGATATTCGGCATAGACGGCTTCGGCGTGCACCGCCGGTGCGGTCACCAACCCGATCATCAGGCAGGTGAGCACTCCGGCCACCCGGACCAACCCTCGAACTCTCGGCATTACGCCCCCTGTCGCTCGCGCGCCGCGATGCGGTCGCGCGGATGTAGCCTCTGTCACATTCAGGGGGACGGTAGCAACACGTTTCAGTTTTCAATCTGCAATTTCGGCCACGTCGTGGCCGGTGATCCCCATCCCGGAAACCGGCTACGACCGGGCAATCGGCCGAGCATCACCACCGCTATCGAACCGGGGGCTGCACCATCTGCACCGTGGGTGGTGTGGTCTGCGAATCGAAGTCACCGGAGCGCAATTGCGCGAGGCCGATCAGGCCGGCCACGGCCAGAGCGCTCAGCAGCGCGGTGATCGCCAGCGCGGCGAGGCCGGTCCGAGCGCGCTGCACCCGGTCCAGCGGATGCGTTCCACGGGCGCGTCCCGCGGCGTGTCGCACGACGACATGATCGGTTCGAACACCCGGGCGAGGCATCGGCCGCACGCGCGCGCGGCAGGGCCGGCGGTTCCGGACGGGGTGTGCCGAGGCCCCGGACGGGGTGGCCGGGGACTGATCGGAACGCAGCTCCCAGGGGAGGCTGTCGAATCCCAAATCGCTTTCCAGAGTGTCGATCTCGCTGACCATGGCGCGCATCGAAGTAACCTCCAAGGTAGGGCGGGCCGCAGAGTGCTGGACAACTGACTCGATCATGTGTTCGATGAACTGATGTTCGAATTTCTATCACGGCGGACCGCCAATGTCACTGATTTCCGCGACATGCGTCGAACAGATGTTTGATCACACGCGTCACACGGTCTACAGTCGAGTCACGAGTTGCCCGGACGTACAACACGGCGCGTGCGGGAACGAATTCCGGTGAGCGACAGCAGTGAACGGAGGACGGCGGCGGTGAGCGAACACGGCGGCGTGGACGGTGAGAACGGACCCCTTGGTCCCGAAGGTAACGGCCCCCTGTCCGAATCGTCCGGCGCCGGCGCCGATCTGACCGTGCGTCAGCGCCGGGTCCTGGAGGTCATCCGCACCTCGGTGCACGACCGCGGCTACCCGCCCAGCATCCGCGAGATCGGCGATGCCGTCGGCCTCACCTCCACCTCCTCGGTGGCGCACCAGCTCCGGGCGCTCGAGCGCAAGGGCTACCTGCGCCGCGACCCGAATCGGCCACGCGCCGTGGACGTCCGGGGCCTGGACGAGACGGTGGTGCGCGCCACCGCCGGGGTATCGCAGCTCCGCGCGGTCAATGCCGAGGCGGAGCCCTCGGACGACCACCCGATCCCGACCTACGTCCCGGTGCTGGGCCGGATCGCCGCCGGTGGCCCGATCCTGGCCGAGCAGGCGGTGGAGGATGTCTTCCCGCTGCCGCGCGAACTGGTCGGCGAGGGTTCGCTGTTCCTGCTGAAGGTCGTCGGTCAGTCCATGATCGACGCGGCCATCTGCGACGGCGACTGGGTGGTCGTGCGCCAGCAGAACGTCGCCGACAACGGTGACATCGTGGCGGCCATGATCGACGGCGAGGCCACCGTGAAGACCTTCAAGCGCACCGGTTCCCAGGTGTGGCTGATGCCGCACAACCCCCTGTTCGAGCCGATTCCGGGCAATGACGCCCAGGTTCTCGGCAAGGTCGTCACGGTCATCCGCAAGATCTGACCGTGCCGCACTGTCGTGACTCGGTGGCCGCCCCGCAGACCGGCCGCCGGGTCACGACAGTCGCCTTCTCAGTGATTCACCACGCCGTTCCACACCGCGTGCGCGCCCGAATCCCCGGCCCGGAAGGTCTGCCAGGTGGCGGCCCCGCCGGCGGCCAGCGCGAGCACCGCGATCATCGCCACCAGCGCCCGGCCCAGCGGCCGTTCCCGCCGGGACCGCAGCTGCACGAAGGCGAGCAGCGCGGCCGGAACCAGCAGCGGCGCAACGAAGTACGGCATCTGCCGCCCGAGCCGCGCGTGCTCGTCGAGCAGCGGCGGCATGCCCAGCTGACGCTGGAACCACTCCCCCGCGTCGACGGTGATCGGGGTCAGCACGGTCACCACCACGGCCAGCACGACCACGAGCCAGATCAGCCGGGCGCGGGCCGCGGGCCATACAGCGCACAGGATCAGCAGGCCCGCCGTCAGCGGGACCAGTATCACCACCGCGTGCACCAGCAGGACATGGGCGGGCAGCCCATTGATTGTCGACATATCGACTCTTTCGAACTCGGTGAATGCCCGGCGTAAACGGTACAACGTACGACGGGCCCGACCGGTTCGATCGCGAGCCGGGCGTTCAGTCGGTTTCGGCCGGCTCCACGATGCGAGTCAGCAGCTGGGTGGGCGCTTCGTCGGCCGGGGCCGCCGGCTCCGCGGCGACCGGTTCGGCGGCTCGCGGTGCGGCGGCTTCGGGCTCCGGGGTGGGCGCGACGGCCGGCTCGGGAGCCGGGATCACCTCGGTGACCTGCGGGATCGATAGATCCGGCACCGCGGCGGCGGCCACGTCGGGCGTGCCTGCGAGAGCGGCGGCGGGGGTCAGGTCGTGGACGGCCATCACCGCGGGAGCATGGACGATCCGACGGGTCGGCACGTCCTCGGCCGGGCCGGCGTCGACGGCGCCGGGCAGGCCCGCGCCCGCCGCGAAGCCGAGCACCTCGTACTGCGTGCCGAGGGTCATGACGGCCGAGCTCTTGTCGTGCGCGATGTAGCCCTGATTGGCACCCAGGACCCGGCGCAGGGATTCGAGCCAGCGGTGGTCGAGCACGCGGCAGTCGGCCCACGGGAAGTACTCGAGTCCGGTGCGGAGGTAGAAGCGGTCACCGATGCGGGCGCCGCGCAACAGCTCCAGCAGCCAGGCGTCGATGAGATTGGGCTGCGCATTGCGGTAGATGCGCGAGCGCGGCGGGATCGAGCCGTTCGCGAATTCGCCGAAGTAGTTCAGCAACTCGCCCGGAAACTCATCCGGTTTCCCAAATCCAACAACATCCAAACCAAGAAGTTGCTCGGGAAGTTGGGCGGCGATCCTGCGCTCGTCATGCAGTTTGAACTTCCTATTGATGTTCTCAGTGCGCATTTGTCTCCGACTTCCCACTCCAACTTCACGAAACCCTAGCATGAACCCAACCGTTTCAAACTAGTTTGGTCGGGCGCCCACAGTAGTGGTACGGCATGGTCCGCAACGAATCCGCTACCCGCAGTTGCGGCTATCTCGGCGCAACGAACAGGCCGCTCGGCCTCATTGGCGATAGCGGCCCGCAATGATGTCACCCTGGGCGCGAAGGCCCGGATTGCCCGGCTCCCAGTAGTTTCCGTGCGACAGCACATCGAATGGCAAGGCCCGCAACACAGGCAGGTCGAGAGTTGCCCCCGACGAAGTGAAAACCGTTGCGCGGAATTCGCGATCGACCGGGTTAACACCGTGTACTAATTGACCGAACACGGGAACCGGGTCAGCGGGGTCGGCAGTGGCATAGACATGCGCGCTGTTGTGGCCCGCCGGAATACCCATCAAACGCAATTCTGAAACATTGTCAACTTCTATCCCAGGACTTCCCACCAGTACCACGTCATCGGCGGCCAGCGTGTTCGCTCCACTGGCGGCCGCCCCGATCACCGTGCTCCCGTAGCTGTGGCCGAGAACGGTCTGATGGGACGCGAGGCCCAGATGGCTTGCGCGCAGTCCGGATTCGAACCGGTCCAGTGCGAGCGCGCCCGCGTGGGCTCGCCGATCGCCCAGCGCCCCGGCCAGATCCGGTGGTGCGTCGTAGCCGTACCACGCGATGACCGATGTCCGCGCCGGCGGATCGGATCGTTCGGCGGCGGCCAGCAGCGCTCGGACCCGTCGCACCCCGGCCCCGATCGCCGTCAGCGGTGAGCCGGTGCCCGGCACGAAGGTCGCCACATTCGCGGCCGTGTCCGGATTGTTCAGCGCGATCGCACCGTGCCCAGCGGTGTCGACCGCGAGCAGGAGGCGGCCGCGCGGCGCCGGACCGAGCTGCTCCTCCAGCGCCTCGTATCCCGCGACCCTGGTGAGCGTCTCGGCTCGCGCCGCCTCCCACTCCCGCAGCCGCGTCCAATCCCCGCTGCTGGTGGGCAGATTCTCACCCCGATACCAGTCGGGGTGCCGGTCGACCAGCCGTCGGTCCTCCGCCACCGCCGCCGCGCGCAGCTTCCGCACGACCAGCCGGTTGTAGTGGTCGCGGGCGAGCGCGGGCAGTCCGTCCCGGTTCCCGATCAGCGGATCGGCCGCGAACAGCTCGTCGCGGTCGGCCGGGCCGAGCGCCTTCCACAGCGCACCCAGCGCTTTCGGGTCCTCTGGCAGCAGCGCGGTTCCCTCGAGGAACCCGCTGATCCGGGTACTCGGCCCACCGCCGCGCGGATCCGCCCGCAATTCCGTCAGCGCGATTGCGGCCGCGGCGAGCCGGGCGCCGACCCGCTCGTCGATCTCCCCGGCGGTGTCGAGCAGCGGCACCAGCCGCGCCTGCAGGGCCAGCGCCCTCGCGTCGAACCCGGCCTGGAAGATGCAGTCCAGCGCCAGGTCCCCGATCTGGGAGCGCGGGCCGGTGACCGTGCCGTCCTCGGCGATCCGGCATCCATTGTCGTGCGCCTCGTCGCGGATGTGGCCGACCAGCGAGCACACCCGATCGAGTGCGCCCGCCTCGGCGAGCGCGTCCGCGACCTCGATGAGCGCCGCGCCGATATGGTTCGCCGCCAGCTGGGATTCCACGGCCCGCACAGCCGCCGCGGTCGCCGCCGCTCCCCGCCACCCGGAAACGGCGGTGTCGACCGCTCGCGCCACCCGTGTCCGCGCCGCGGAGAACGCCGAATCGGCTTCCACCACAGCGGTACTCGCGCGGTCGGCGGCAGTGGGATCCCACCCGCACACCTGGGACAGGCTCGCTCGCGCCACCGCCCCTCCCGCCCGTGACCGGATCGCCTACCGAACCTGCTTCCTGGTAATGCGTGCCGGTCGAGGCTGGACGCCGCCGGTCAGGAGGTGGCGTGCAGTAACCCGTCCAGCTCGGCGGATAGCGCCAGCTGCGTGGCTTCGTAGGTGGTGGCTCCGTGATCGGCCGCGGCAGCGAAGGATCGGAACCGATCCGCCATGTGCCCGAGCGAGGCGAGCAGTGGCTCGCCGACGGTGACCGCGGCCGCGCCGATCGCCGAATTGGGCATGGCCTGCCCGACTTTCGCGATCAGATCCACCGGGTCGATATCCGTGACGGCGTCGGCCTCACCCCTGAGACCCGCCGCCATGATGCGCAGCGCCGTGATGTCGGCGCGCAGCATGTCCGCCATGGTTCCCCCTGTCGTCGTGCACCACACCCTAGCGGCGGTCGACCGGGTGGGCTCGGTGAGAACGGCGCGCTGTGGACAACGCGGTGGCTGTTCACATTTCGGCGCCGGGAGCTCACCGCTCGCGGCGGGCGGCTTCGCGCGCCAGGGCGCGGTCGCGCTGTTCCTCGAAGCGCAGGACGTCGTTTCCGAGCCGCTCCACGTAGGCGGCCAGGTCGTCGCGGATCCGCTCGCCGCGGCCGGAGTAGTCGGTGCGATCGAAGATGTTCCAGCGGCGCAGCACCGGCATGACCACCTCGTCGAGATGCTGGCGCAGGTCGTAGATCCCGTACTTGGCGATGAGGACACTGTTGCGCCGGAACTCGGGCATGCCGGCGCCGGGCATCCGGAAGTTCTGGACGACCGCCGCGACGGCCGCCAGCGCGTCGTCGGGAACCAGGTCCAGGGCGGCCGCGCAGATATTGCGGTAGAAGACCATGTGCAGGTTCTCGTCGGCCGCGATGCGCGTGAGCATGCGGTCGGCGCGGGGTTCGTGGCAGGCCTTGCCGGTATTGCGGTGCGAGACGCGGGTGGCCAGCTCCTGGAACGTCACGTACGCGACGCCGTGCAGGATGGTGTTGTCGCCGGTCCCGGTGGGGTCGTCGATGCCTTGGGAGAGGCAGATCATTCGCGCGCGTTCCAGCGCGACCGGATCGACGGCGCGCGTCACGATCAGATAGTCGCGAATCACGATGCCGTGGCGATTCTCCTCGGCGGTCCAGCGGTCGACCCAGGCGCCCCACGCGCGGTCGCGGGAGAAGGCGTGGGAGATCAACCGATGATAGGAGGGCAGATTGTCCTCGGTGAGCAGGTTGGTGACCATGGCGGCGCGCGCGACCGGACTGAGTCGAGATTGATCTTGTTCCCAATCGATTCCGCCCATGGCGGCGAAATTGCGGCCTTCGTCCCACGGGACGTAATCGTGCGGATGCCATTCCTTGGCCAACCCCAGATGCCGGTTCAGATTCGCTTCCGCCACGGGTTCGAGTTCCGCCAGCAACTCCACCGGAGTCATCGAGCCGGTCTCGCGGGTCTCGGTGATCATGGATTTCGTCATGTCGTGTCCCTGTATTACGACTTGTCTCCCCATCCGTTCGTGAGCCTACTCGGGTATACGGCGTATCACCGGGGCGCGTTCACAAGACGACCGTTCCGTTGCCGATGGCGCACAGGACTATTCAGACAGCCCTGGTCACGGCCCTCCGATCGCGTTAATGTTCCCCGCGTATGCGATTCACCAGGGAAATTTCGTCTGCGATACCTGAGGAGGGGCGGATGGCGGCCGTTCCCGCGACGGCGAGGAAGGCCCTGCCCACTGTCGTGTGCACCCTGCTGGTGGCGGCCGCGGCCGTCTGGCAGCGGGACGCGGTCCTGACCGGAGTGCACGCCCTCGCCGGAGCGGACCCACGCTGGCTGCTGGTCGCCGCGCTGGCCACCCTCGCCCTGTGGCCCACCTCGGTTTTCATGTTGCGCGGCTCCATCCCCGCGCGGCCGACGACCACCGGGCAGTTGTTCGCCCTGCAGCTCGCGGTGCCGGCGATCGGGCTGGTGCCCGCGGCCTCACTGCTGCTGCGCCTGCGATTCCTGCGCCGGGCCGGGCTCAGCCATGCCGGGGCGATGGCGTCCATGGGATTGATGGGGTTCGCCGCGCTCATGGTCCGGGTGCCGCTGGTGGTGGTCGCGGTGCTGGCCGCGCCGAGTTTGATGAGTCGCAATGGCGCACAGCCCCCGTGGCACGACCTCGGTGCGCGAACATCGGGTACGTGGCATCACTTCGCGGGCGAGAATCCTTGGCGCACAGCGCTGATCATGGTCGCGGTGCTGATCGCGGCCGGTGTGGCGGCGGCCGTGGCGGGCCTGGTCCTGCATCGGCGGGTGGCCGCGCAGGGCGGTTGGCGAAGACTGCCGCAACGGCTGCGGCATGCCCGCTCCGATGCCGAGTTCGCGTGGAAGTCGGTGGCCACCACCGCTTTCCGGCCGCGGCGGGCGGCGGCGCTCTGGATCTGTGCGTTGTTGCAGCCGCTGCTCATGGTGGTGGCGTTGTGGGCGGTGTTGCACGCGGTCGGGGCGGATCTCAGCCTGCCGGACACCTTCGTGGTCGAACTGGTGACCGTGGCGCTGGCTCCGCTGCTACCGTCCCCGAACGGCGTGGCCACCAAGGAGATCACCATCGCGGCGGGCCTCACCGCGGTCGCGGGCCTGACCGCCGGGGTGGCGGTGGGCGCGGCCCTGGGGTTCCGGCTCCTCACCTTCTGGTGCCAGATCCCGCTGGGCCTCGCCTCCTTCGCCTATCTGAACCACCGTCGCGCCATCTGACGCGACGGGTCCGGGCTCAGTTGTTGGGCTTGCAGTCGATGGTCGCGTACTTGGCGATGCCGCCCCACTTGGTCTGCGCGACGCCCGCGGCCTGATGCTTGCCGCGCTTGGCGTCGACGGTGAGGGTGGGCAGGGTCTGGCCGTCCCAGGTCTGGGCGTTGCAGGTCCAGGTCGGCGCGGCGGCCTGAGCGGTCGCGGCGTCGACGGCGACGACGACCGGGGTCAGCGAGAGGACGGCCGCCGGCAGGCCGACCAGATACTTCATGCGCACGGGGACTCCTTGTGCGGTCGCGGGTGAGCTGGGCGAACAGCAGCCCAGATTCTCGCACGGCTCCGGCGAGCCCGCCCGCGAACCGGACGGTCATGGTCGACGATGGGGGGCACTTTCGACCGACGCCGGGCGTTGATCGACGTAAGGCCGGCCACGAAGAAGGAGTCCGCCATGTCATTACTGGGTTCACTGATCGGGCTCGCCCTGACGCTGTTCATGCTGCTGCTGATCGCCCGCCTGATCATCGACTGGATCGGCGTCCTCGGCGACACCCCGCCCGCGCTACGCAAGGCCCGTGATGTCGTGCACCGCCTGACCGAGCCGCTGATCGCCCCGGTCCGCCGGGTCCTCAAGCCGATTCGTCTCGGCGGCGTCCAGATCGACCTGGCATTCACGGTCGTCTTCATCGCCGTGCTGGTGCTGCGCGCGATCGCCTTCAGCCTGTAGCAAGCCCGGAACATCCTCCGTCCCTCGACGATCGGATCGCACCATGACAAGCGCTGACCTGCTGGTGGACGCCTTCGGCCGGATCAAGGAGAACGTCCACGGCGCCGTCGCCGACCTCACCCAGGCCGAGCTCGGCATCCAGCCCGACGGCGACGCCAACTCCGTCGCCTGGCTGATCTGGCACCTCACCCGCGTCCAGGACGACCACATCGCCGACGTCGCCGGCACCGACCAGCTCTGGACCGCCGGCGGCTGGTCCACCCGCTTCGACCTTCCCTTCGACGACACCGCCACCGGCTACGCCCAGCGCCCCGCCGACGTCGCCGCCCTCGCCGCCGTCCCCGCCGACCTCCTGCTCGCCTACTACGACGCCGTCCACGCCGCCACCATCACCTACGTCTCCACTCTCACCGACGCCGATCTCCCCCGCGTCGTCGATACCCGCTGGGATCCCCCGGTCACCCTCGGCGTCCGCCTCATCAGCGTCATCGACGACGACATCCAGCACGCGGGCCAGGCCGCCTACATCCGGGGAATGCTCCTGCGCCGTCGGTGAGCGGTTGCCAATTCCGTTCTTCGACACAGTGTTTCGCGATGGCGCGGACCCGGACGGATCCGGGGCCAGAGGGCTGGTGAGGACCAGACCCGTCGGCGGTGCGGGCCTTCGTCGCCGCGCTCCCCACTGGCAAGCGAGCCACACCCCAGGGTCGGCTCGACACCACCGACGAGGCGGGAACCGTTCCGCTGCCGAGCCTTACGCTCACCGAGAGCACGTGACGATCAGGACCAGGCGTATGCGACGCCGGTCAGCTTCTCGCTCAGCTCCCAGAGCCGTCGCGCCTGGAAACGGCTGTGGGCGATCGGATTCCGCAGCGTCCGGCGCGGATACCCGAATGTTTCGAACGCGGGCCCGCAGTAGGAGTTTCCGGCCAGCCCGGGCGTGGTGGCGGCATAGAGCTGCGGCAGCGCGCCCTTCGCGTCGGATTGGGCCAGCGAGAACAGCATTCGCTGCTGCACCGCCGCGAGGGCCGCCGCCGCACCCCTTTCCGGCGCGGACGTGTAGAGATTGGTCGCCGACAGACCCGGATGCGCCGCCACCGCGGTCAGATTCACCCCCGCCGCCCCGGCGCGGCGGTGCAGTTCCGCGGTGAACAGGAGATTGGCGAGTTTCGATTGGCTGTAGGCCGGCCAGCGCACGTACACCCGCCGCCAGTTCGGATCCAGCCAGTTGATCACCCCGCCCCACGCCGCGATGGACGACACGGTCACCACTCGTGGTTCGGGGGCGCGCAGCAGCAACGGCAGCAAGGATCCGGTCAGCGCGTAGTGGCCCAGGTGATTGGTGCCGAACTGGGCGTCGAACCCGTCGGCGGTGCGCTGATCGCGCGGCAGGGCCATGACTCCCGCATTGTTGACCAGGATGTCGATCGGCGTACCGCGGACGTCGAGGTGGTCGGCGGCGCGGCGGATGGAGGCCAGATCGGCCAGATCCAGTGGCAGCACTTCGGGTTTCGGTCCGGTGGCGGCGGCCCCGACCTGTTCCAGGGCGACCGCGGCCTTGATCTCGTTGCGGCAGGCCAGCAGGACATGCGCGCCCTTGGCGGCCAGGGCTTCGGCGGTGCGCAGGCCGAGTCCGCTGTTGGCGCCGGTGATCACGGCGGTGCGGCCGGTCTGGTCGGGGATGTCGTGGATGGTCCAGCGGCGGGCGATCACGGGCGGGCTGGTCACGGTGGGCCGGTGCGGGGCCTCGGTCATGCGATCGGTCTCCTTGCAGCGAATCTCCGTCTGAGACAATGTACCCGGAGCCGCCGGACCGCGACAGTCGAGCGGGCGGCCGGAAATCCCGCCCAAATCCGGTCGGTCGCATTTCCATCGGAGGCCACGCAGGTTACTTACCGGTCCCGAGTGTCGGTGCCACACTCCGGCGATTCTCGGGTTAACCTCGCAGGCGCTCGCGAATTCTCTGCAGGACTTGCCAATTGGCCGAAAAGGACACGCGAAAAGTGAATAGCCTCGCAGAATTCTCCACCCGGAATGGCGGATTCCGAAATGTCGTGGTCACCGCCGTGGAGATGACGACCTCGATCGCCCCCGACACCGAGGGCACCTGGCAGGGACTTTTGTCCGGAGCCAGTGGCATCAGCACCCTCGACGACCCGGAGATCACCAAGCTGAACCTGCCGGTAACCATCGGTGGCAAACTCGCGGCTGATCCGACCGGCGAACTCGATCGGGTCAAGAAGCGCCGCATGTGTTACGTGCAGCAAATGTCGTACGTGATGGGAAAACGCCTGTGGAACATGGCGGGCAACCCCGACGTCGACAAGGACCGCCTGGGCGTGTGCATCGGCACCGGGCTCGGCGGCGCGGACACCATCGTGGACGCCAATGACGCCATGCGCGACCACGGCTACCGCAAGGTCTCGCCGTTCGCGGTGCCGATGTCCATGCCCAATGGCGTCTCCGGCGTGGTCGGCCTGGAGATCGGGGCGCGCGCGAGCCTGGTCACCCCGGTCTCGGCCTGCGCGTCCGGCAACGAGGCGCTGGTGCACGCCTGGCGTTCGATCGTGCTCGGCGAGGCCGACATGGTGGTCGCGGGCGGCGTCGAGGGCTACATCAATCCGGTCGCCATCGCCGGATTCTCGATGGCGCGCGCCCTGAGCACCCGGCTCGACGAACCCGAACGGGCCTCCCGCCCCTTCGACCGGGACCGTGACGGCTTCGTGTTCGGTGAGGCGGCCGCGCTGCTGCTGGTCGAATCCGAGGACCACGCGCGGGCGCGCGGCGCGAAGCCGTTGGCCCGCTTGCTGGGCGCCGGTCTCACCGCCGACGGCTATCACATGGTCGCCCCGGATCCTGAGGGCGCGGGCTGCGCGCGAGCCATGCGGCGGGCCATCGAATCCGCGGGCGTGCGGCCCGAGGAAGTGGATCACGTGAACGCGCACGCCACCGGAACCAGCATCGGGGATCTGGCCGAGGCCAAGGGGATCGCCGCCGCGGTGGGCACGCATCCGTCGGTGTACGCACCGAAGTCGGCGCTGGGGCATTCGGTGGGCGCGGTCGGCGCGCTGGAGGCGATCATCTCGGTGCTCACGCTGCGTGATCAGGTGATTCCGCCGACGCTGAACCTGGAGAACCAGGATCCGGACGTGGAGCTGGATGTGGTGCACACGCAGCCGCGCAAGACCGGAGTGGAGTTCGCGCTGAACAATTCGTTCGGATTCGGCGGGCACAATGCGGCGGTGTTGTTCGGTCGTTACTGACCGGTACAGTCGGGCGCCGCGGGTGCCCGGCCGACCGTAGGTCAGCGGGTCGTGCGTTTCGTATTCGGCCACCCCGGTTTCCCCGGCGTGGCCGGGGAAATGGCAGTGTTTATGCCGGAACCCGGGGGACACCAAACATCTTGGGAGCCGCCGGAATACGATAGCCGCGCACGACCCGTTACCGACGAGGGAGATGAACGCATGGCCGACCAACCGCCCGCCGAACCACCCACCAAGAGCGCCCGGGTGATCCTCGCGGTGCTGGCGCTAGCCATTATCAGCGCACTCGTGGCGGCGGCCATGCTCGCCGGAGGCTGATCGTCTGAGACATCTTCCCGAATTGCCCGAGATCCCGGCCCGTTTCGTGAGTCCGACGCAGCGCGACGCCTACGCCGTCGCGCTGTGCGGGCGGGTCCCCGAATCCGGGTCCAGCCCTACCGATTCCTCGAAGCGGGCCCGCACCTTTTCGTGATAGATCGCGAACAGGTCCTCGAACAGCGCCAATTGCGCCGGTGAGGGCCCGCCCTCGGTTTCCCAGACCGCGAGCAGGGCACGCCACACCAGGACGTGCAGATCGGCGGAGACCGCGAAGTACGCTTCGACCGCTTCGGGTACCTCGAACAGCATCTCCCCCACCGAGTTCAGCACCGCGCGCTGCATGGTGTGGCCCAGGTCGGTGAGAATCGCGCGCACCAGACCGAGCTCGAACTCGAGCAGGCGGGCGTGGTCGGGTTCCGGGCCGCGGGCCTCGGTTTCGAGCGCGTCGACCCGGGCGGCCAGTTCCGCGGGGGCGATGCCACGCTCGGCGGCGGTGTAGTCGAGCAGGGCGTCGAGCACGATGGCGCGTTCGGCGGCCACGATATTGCCGAACATCTCCGAGGCGACCTCGGGCGCGTGCAGGCTGAGCCGGAACAGCCGCCGGTACACGTCCACCCCGCCGGCGCGGCGCACGTCGCGCACGCTGAACCCGCGGCCGCGGTGGGCGTCGACGAAACCGTAGGACTCCAACCGGCCCAGCACCAATTGCGCCGTGGCCCGGTTCATCTCGAATTCCTCGGCGACCTGGCGAACCGACGGCATCAGGTCACCGGGTGCGTATTCCCCGGTCGCGACGCGGCGAGCGAGCTCGTCGGCGACATCGGCCACGACCGTCTGGGCACCCATCCCGTCACCTTTCGACAACTTTCGGATACGTCCCAGACAGTTTAGGCTCTGGTGTGCCAAACTGCACGTGCATGGGCTATTCCGCAGACCCTGACGCTGCCGCGCACACGATGGCCCTGCCGCGCACACAATGGGGTGAGCAATGTCGATTCGGCGAATCCGGGAACGGACAGCGGGCGACCCCGGCGGCCCGCCGATTCGCGCTGCCGTCCGCAATGCCCGGATCGCCAGTCTCCCGGTCGCATTCGCGGGCCGCCAGGCCGCCGGCGTCGGCAAGCGCGCTCTGGGCCGCTCGGCCGCCGAGGTGGATTCCGAGATCCGGCTGCGCACCGCCCAGCACATCTTCGAAGTGCTGGGCGAATTGAAGGGCTGCGCAACCAAACTCGGCCAGCTGCTCTCGCTCTACGAGCTGGCCCTGCCCGCCGAGATCGCCTCGCCCTACCGGACCGCGCTGACCCAGCTGCAGGAATCGGTGCCCACCATGCTGCCCGCCACCGTGCACGAGGCGATGATCGCGGGCCTGGGCGAGCAGTGGCGTTCGCGGTTCATCGAATTCGACGACCGCCGGGCGGCGGCCGCCTCGATCGGGCAGGTGCATCGCGCGGTGTGGAACGACGGCCGCCCGGTGGCGGTGAAGGTCATGTATCCGGGCGCGCACGCGGCGGTGCTCGCCGATCTCGAACAGCTGCGCCGACTCTCGGTGCTGGCGACGGTGTTCGCGCCCGGGGCGGACGTGCCCGCGGTGACCGAGGCCATCTGCACCTGCGTCGCCGACGAACTCGACTACGTCGCCGAGGCCGACCATCAGCGCCGCTTCGCGCAGGCCTACATGGGCGACCCGGACTTCGCCATCCCGGACGTGATCGTCCAGCAGGGCGATGTGATCGTCACCGAATGGCTCACCGGCACACCGGTTTCGCGGATCATCGAGTCGGGCACGCCCGCCGAGCGCAGCCGGGTCGGCATGCTGATCATCCGCTTCCTGCTCTCGGCGTGGACCCGTACCGGCCTGCTGTACTGCGATCCGCACCCGGGAAATTTCCGGATCCTCCCGGACGGGCGGCTGGGCGTGGTGGATTTCGGGGCCTGCACGCCCTGGCCGCCCCCGGGATTCGAGGAACTGGTCGGCGAGGTGATGGACGCCGCGTTCAACGGCGGCATCCCGGAACTGAACGCGGCGGTCCGCCGCCACGGCTTCGTCCGCCCCGGCCGCGACTACGACGTCGCCGCGCTCGCCGAGGGGTTGGACGCCGTCGGCGAGCCGCTCACCGTGCCCACCTTCCGCCTCACTACCGCCTGGCTGCGCGGCCACGTCCGCTCGGTCCTGGCGCCCCGGCTCTCGAACGTCCACCGCCAACTGGACATGCCCGCCTACTTCACCCCCTTCGCGCGTTGCTTCCTCACCGCCCTGGGCGTGGTCTGCCAGCTGGAGACCGAGGGCGCGATCCGCGCCGAATTCGCCCGCTGGTCACCGGAACTGGCCGCGGTGTTCGACCGCTACGACACCCTGCACGCCGAGCCTGCCGACCTGGCGGTGGTGCGCCACCTGCGGCCGGTGCCGAACGACCGGCGCGCCCGGGTCGTCGGCTGAATCGAGAACCCTCCGCTGAACCGAAAACCCGTAGCCGCGCAGCCGATCCCGATACCATCGACTGGGAGGTGCGCCATGACGAAAGTGCTCTTGATCACCGGCGATGCCGCCGAAGACCTCGAAGTCATGTACCCGTACCAGCGGCTGCTGGAGGAGGGGTACGAGGTCGACATCGCGGCTCCCGCACGCAAACAACTCCAGTTCGTGGTCCACGATTTCACCGCGGGCTTCGACACCTACACCGAGAAGCCCGGTCGCACCTGGCCCGCCGATCTGGCGTTCGGCGAGGTCGATCCGGCCGAGTACGCCGCCCTGGTGGTGCCCGGCGGCCGCGCGCCCGAGTATCTGCGCGGCGATCCGGACTGCCGCCGCATCGTCCAGCACTTCGCCCAGGCCGACAAGCCGATCGCCGCCCTGTGCCACGGCCCGCTCATCCTCGCCGCGGCCGGGGTGCTGCGCGATCGCTCGTCGAGCGCCTACCCGGCCCTGGAACCGGATATCGCCGCCGCGGGCGCCCGCTGGGTCGACAGCCCGGATCACGTCGACGGCAATCTGGTCACCGGCCGCGCCTGGCCCGACCATCCGCGGTGGATGCGCGCGTTCCTGGAGGTCCTGCGCAAGGCGGCCCCATCGGTTCACTGAACCAGGGCATAGACCGAGTCTATGCATCCATCGGAATGCGGCCGCTACCGGCGGAAGTGCGGTCGGGCCAAGGTTGAGGCATGACCACAGTGACCTTCCGCCGAACCGTTCCCACCGCGACCACCGCCCGCGTGGGCACGGCGACCGCGGAACGTTCGGGTGGCAGGGAGCCGCTGCGGTACCTGGCGCCGAACTGGTTCGCCGTGGTGATGGGGACCGGGATCATCGGGAACGCGGCGGCGACCCTGCCGGTGCAGTTTCCCGGATTGCGGGGCGCCGCGACTCTCGCGTGGGCGCTGGCCGCGCTGATCCTGATCGTCCTGGCCGGGGCGTGGGCGCTGCACTGGCGGCGCTATCCCGAGGAGGCCCGCGGGCACGGGATGCATCCGGTGATGATGCAGTTCTACGGCGCCGCGCCCATGGCGTTGATGACCGTCGGCGCGGGCACCCTGATGCTGGGCAAGGACGTCATCGGGTTGTCCGCCGCCGTGACCGTCGACTGGGTGTTGTGGTCGGCGGGAACCGTTCTCGGACTGCTGACCGCGGCGAGCATCCCCTATCGGATGATCACCCGGCACCACTTCGATCCCGATTCGGCGTTCGGCGGCTGGCTCATGCCGGTGGTGCCGCCCATGGTGTCGGCGGCGCTGGGCGCGCTGCTGGTGCCGCACACTCCCTCCGGGCAGGCCCGGCTGACCATGTTCGTGGCGTGCCTGGCCATGTTCGGCCTGAGCCTGATCGCCTCGCTGGTCACCATCACCCTGGTCTGGTCGCGGCTGCTGCATCACGGGCTGCCACCCGCCGGAATGGTCGCGACCGTGTGGCTGGTGCTGGGCCCGCTGGGCCAGTCGGTGACCGCCGCGAGCGCGCTGGCCGGTGTCGCCCCCGGCGTGGTGGATGAGCGCACCGCCGCCGGCATGGATGTCTTCACCGTGCTGTTCGGCGTTCCCACCTGGGGATTCGCCATGCTGTGGCTGGCCCTGGCGGTCGCGGTCACCTGGCACGCCCGCGCCTCGATGCCGTTCAACCTGACCTGGTGGGGCTTCACCTTCCCGCTCGGCTGTTGTGTCACCGGCAGCACCGCCCTCTACGGCCACACCGGCGCGAATCTGTTCGCGGTCATCGCCGTGGCCCTCTACGCGCTGCTGGTCGCCGCCTGGCTGGTCGTGGCCGCGAAGACCGTCCGCGGGCTGGTGCTGGGCGAGCTGCTGCGGCCCGCCCGCTAGGGCACGGTCCGGGACCGATCGTGCCCGATGCGGTCGAAACGGCCGCGCTGTAACCCCGCCCGCTATCTACTGACAGACGTGAACACGCGTCGAGTTCTTCGATGGATGCGGGAAGCGGCGGTTCATGGTGCGACGGGTCGAGTCCGAGCGCCGGACGCGGCCGGACGCGCCTTCCGGCTCGGGTCGGGAGTTGCGGCTGGTGTCCGGTGACAGCTACCCGGGCTGGGAAGCGGTGTACCGCGACAACGCCACCTGGGTGTACGCGATGATGTTCGGCAAGGTCGGCAACCGGCCCGATGCCGAGGATCTGACCGCCGAGGTGTTCACCGCGGCATTGAAACCGCTGCGCATGACGGCCAGCATCCCCGAGGTGCGGGCCTACCTGCGGGCCACCGCCCGCACCGTGCTGGCCGCGCATTGGAAGGCCCGCATGGGCCGGGAGATCACCACCATCGACGGCGACATCGCCGACGATCCGCCGGAGGAGTTCCACGACTCGGGCGCCGAGGCGCGCGCGAAGGCGGTGTTGTCCGACCTCCCGGATCGCTACCGCCGGATCCTGGAACTGCGTTTCCTGCAAGGTCTCTCGATCCGGGAATCGGCGCAGACCCTCGGGGTGACGGTGGCGAATGCGAAGGTGTTGCAGCATCGGGCGGTGCGGATGGCGGCCCAGCTGACTGAGCGAGGTGTGCGGTGAGCGGGCGGGATGTGCGGCGGTTCGTCGACGAACTACTGGCGGGCAAGCGGTCCACGGGGTTCACCCCCGACGAGGCCGAGGCCGAGGAGATGCGTACGGCCATCGAGCTGCGTGCCGCCCGGCTGGGCAGTGACGCGCCCAGCGAGGAGTTCCTGAGCGGCCTGCATCGGCGGCTGGCCGCCGAGATGGCGGAGCCGGAGCCGGAATCGGCGGCGCCCACCGGGCATCGTCGCCGCAATCTGCTGATCGGGACCTCCGCCGCCGCGGCCGCCGCCACGGTCGGCGCGGTCGTGGATCGCACCCTGCTCGGGCACGGTCAGGAGGGTTCACCACCCGCCGCGCGGCAGACGCCGCTGTCGCCCAATTCCGGTGCGTGGCTGCCGATCGCGCGGTCCGCGGATCTGCCGGAGGGCGCGACGGTCGCCTTCGACGTGGGGACGGTGAACGGATTCGTGCGCCGCGACAAGGGGAATCCGGTCGCGGTGTCGGGCGTGTGCACCCATCAGGGCTGCAAGCTGTGGCTGGACGCCCCGGCCGAACGGCTGCGCTGCCCCTGCCATTCGACGTCGTTCTCGATCGAGGGTCAGGTGGTCACCCATCAGCTGCCGGTGGCGCCCGCGCCGCTGCCGCTGGTCCAGGTGCGCGAGAACAACGGCACCATCGAGGTGTTCGCGCCCACCGAGCCCGCCTAGGGATCAATGGTGTTCGGGCGCAACGGTTCCCGTGTAACTCGCTCCCCTATCCATGGATGACCGGTTCGCGACAGCGAACGGACCCATCCCGGACGGAGGACCGGATTCATGAGACCCACCTGTACCCCGCGACGTGTAGCCGTCGCCGTCGGGGTCGCCGCGGCGGCCCTGCTCACGGTGAGCGCGTGCGGCTCCACCGGCGGCGGAAAAGCCGCGGATCCGGCCGCGCCCGGATTCACCTTCGCTTCCGGCACCGCCACGCCCGGCATGGTGCCGGACGGCGGGGGCCCGGCCATGCCCGGGATGACCTCGGCGGCGGGCACCTCCGCCGCCGGGGCGCCCGGGGCGCCGGCCGGGCCCGATGCCGTCACCATCGACAATTTCGCGTTCGGTCCCAGCTCGCTGACCGTCACGGCCGGGACCACCGTGACCTGGACCAACAAGGACGAGGAGCCGCACACCGTCGTGGCGAACGACGGGAGCTTCCGCTCGCCGACGCTGGGGACGGGCGCGACCTACACGTTCGCTTTCCCCAGGCCGGGCACCTTCGCCTACGTCTGCTCGATCCATCCGTTCATGCACGCGACCGTGGTGGTGACGCCGTGAGCACCGATCTCCCCGGCGACGACCACGCGGAAGACTCCCGCGATCCGCAGCGGATGACCCGCCGCCAGCTCATGCGGCACAGCGCCTGGTTCGGCGCGGCGGTGGGCCTGGCGGTGGTGGGCGGCGAGGTGGTGTCGCACGTGGCGGGCAGCGTGTCGGCCGCCCCGGCCCGGCCGACGCTGCGGTTCGCACAGGTCAGCGACAGCCACATCGGGTTCACCGGGACCGCGAACACCAGTGTCACCGACACCTTCTCCGAGGCCGTCTCGCAGGTGAATTCGCTGGGCTATCAGCCCGATTTCGTGATCCACACCGGTGATCTGACCCACCTGGCGACGGCGGAGCAGTTCGATCAGGTCAAGCAGATGATGGGCGGGTTGTCGACGCCGCACGTGTTCACGGTTCCGGGAGAACATGATTCGAGTGATGACGGCGGCTCTCGATACCGGTCAGTCTTCGGCAACGGCACGCGCGGCGACGGCTGGTACAGCTTCGACATCGCGGGCGTCCACGTGATCGGGTTGGTCAATACGCTCAATCTGAAGGACCTCGGCCATCTCGGGCAGGATCAGCTCGACTTCGTCCGGAAGGATGTGGCCGGGTTGTCCAGCGACACACCGATCATCGTGTTCAGCCACATCCCGCTGTTCGCCATGTACCCCCAATGGGGCTGGGGCACAGACGATGCCACGCAGGCGCTCAGCTACCTGCGGCGGTTCTCGTCGGTCACCTGTCTCAACGGCCATGTGCACCAGCTGTTCACGAAGACCGAGGGCACTGTCACCTTCTACAGCGGCACCACCACCGCCTATCCCCTGCCCAAACCCGGCGACGGGCCCGCGCCCAAACCGGTGACGTTGCCCGCAGGCAAGCTGCACGAGGCACTGGGAATTCGCGAGGTGACCTTCCAGAAGGGGCAACAGCAACTCGCTATCAAGGAACAGGCGCTGAAATGACCACTGCCGACCGGCGTGTCGCTCGCGGGTCTCACATCGGTGTCATTTCTCAGGGATGACCTCGTGACGGACGATCGAAAGCGGCGAGTAATCTACTACGCTGGGCAGTAACAAGATGCTGTGCAGCGATGCGGCGCACGGCGATTACAGGAGGGAAGCCATGCCACCCCGCCGTTTTCGGACGAACGCCGCAGCGAGCGTATTGGTCACGCTCACGCTGGTGCTGGCGGCCTGCTCGTCCAATCTCCCGAGCGGGAAGGTCGGTCCGCGCACGCCGGTCGAGCAGTCCATCGTGGTGTCGCCCGCGGCGGGCTCGGACAAGGTGGATCCGTCGGCGCCGGTGAAGGTGAGCACCACCGGGGGCGTGCTGACCGACGTCGTGCTCTCCAATGACGATGGCAAGGTCATCGAGGGCACGTACACGCCGGACAAGACCGCGTGGAAGCCCAACGACCAGCTCGGCTACGGCCGCACCTACACGCTGAAGGCTTCCGGTGTCGATGTGACCGGCCCCATCGGACCGGTCACCTCCACCTTCACCACCATCAACCCGAAGAACCAGACCAAGGTGTATTTCAACACCACGGGCGGGCAGGCCATCGTCGACGGCAACAGCTACGGCGTGGGCATGGTCATCGTCGCGCACTTCGACGAGGACATCCCGGACCGGGCGGCCGCGCAGAAGCGACTGGTCGTCACCACCGATCCGCCGGTGGAGGGCTCCTGGTACTGGCTGGACAACCGCAATGCGCACTGGCGGCCCAAGGAGTACTGGAAGACGGGCACCAAGGTGAACGTGGCGGCCAACCTGTACGGCGTGGAGGTCGGCAACGGGCTGTTCGGGCAGGAGGACGCGAAGTCGCGCTTCGTGATCGGGCCCTCGCACGTGTCCATCGCCGACGACAACACCAAACAGGTGCAGGTGTTCGAGAACGGTCAGCTGATCCGCACCATGCCCACCTCCATGGGGCGCGGCGGATCGGAGACCGTCGCGGGCAAGACGTTCACGTTCTGGACCATGCCCGGCACCTACACGGTGATGGACAAGGCCAACCCGGTGATCATGGACTCCTCGTCCTACGGGCTGCCGATCAATTCGCGGCTCGGGTACAAGGAGACCATCGGCTGGGCGACCCGCATCAGCACCGACGGCATCTACCTGCATCAGCTGGACTCCACGGTGTGGGCGCAGGGCAATACCAACCTCTCGCACGGCTGCCTCAACCTCAATCTCGACAACGCGCAGTGGTTCTTCAACTTCGCGCAGCCCGGTGATGTGGTGGAGGTGCGCAATACCGGCGGCGCGCAGCTCGAGGTGTGGCAGAACGGCGACTGGACGCTGCCGTGGGATCAGTGGCTGGCCGGTAGCGCCGGCTGACGCCGCTCGCGCGCGGCCAGTTGCCCGGTGCGCGCGAGATACCAGGCCGCGACACAGAATTCGGCGGCCACCGTGCCCCACACCAGCGTCCACACCGAGTGGGTGCGCAGAGTGAGCAGCAGGGCGGTGGCCGCCACCGCGGTCCCGATCACCGCGCCGATCATGATGCCGACGGTGTCCTGGCGGACGGGCAGGATCGCGGTGGTGACGAACGAGGTGGTGGCGGTCGCGATCAGGATGCACACCTCGACCCGCAGCATCGGCACCACGGCGCGGAACTCGTCGTCGTAGATGACCCGCACCGCGAGCGGCGCGGCGATCCAGATCCCCGCCACCGCAACGGCCGCCACGATCACGCAGGCGGCCAGGGCGCGCAGCTCGTGCCGCCAGAAGCCGGGTTCGGTGCGCTCGCGCGCCATCCGGGGCAGCAGCGCCAGCCCGATCGGATCCAGCAGCGACTGGGTGGCGCGCACGAGTTTGTCGCCCGCCGAATACAACCCGAGCGAGGCGGCGTCGAGCACCGACGAGTACACGGTGGCCGTCCCCTGCCCGTAACTGGTGACCAGCAGCCGTGAGGCGAGCACGGGCGCGCCCTTGCGCAGGATCATCACCACCTTTCTCGGCCGCCCCGGTTTCCCGAACCGCTTGTTCGCGTCCCACCAGGTCAGCGCGACCGTGACCGCGGACGACAGCAGCAGGCACACCAGCACCACCTCGGCGTGCGGCAGTCGCGGCAGCACCCCGACCAGCAGCACCAGATACACCACCCGCCCGGCGATCTGATACGACATCGAGGCCCCGAATCTGGCCTGCCCCACCAGCAGCCAGTCCTCGGACATCGACAGGAATCCGCCCACGAACAATCCGAGCAGGATCATCCGCAGGTGCGCTCCGGCTCCGACAGACAGTCCGGCCGCGAGCGCCACCCCGAGCGCGCCGAGCCCGGCCGCCCGCACCGCGAGGTAACTCCCCCGCAGTTCATCGAGTCCTTCATCCCCGAGCAGCGCGGCCAGGAAGGTGTTGATCCCGAGATCCACGACCAGCGATCCGAGAAAGTACGCCGACATCCCGATGGCCAGCAGCCCGACGCCGCTCACCCCGAGCATCCGCGCGGTGAGCGGCACCGTCACCGCGGTCACCAGGAACTGCCCGTACTTCCCGAGGCTGACGAACCCGATGTCGCGCAGGACCGACAGCAGCCCGTCCTCGGCCACCTTCGCCCGCACGCGTCCGACCAACGCGCCACCCAGGTGTCGCCGATCCGCCATGGCGGTCCCTCTCTCCCCGACCGCGCACCCCGGGCCGACGACGAAATTCTCGCGCCGCACCACCCGCCCCGCCACCCGATCCCGCCCGGTTGGGGGAAACCGTAACGCCCTGTTCAAATGAACCGCGCAGTCCCGCAACCGCTCCCAAATACCGGCCGCCTCCCCCCGATGCCTGCACACTGGTCCCATGGAGATCACATCGGCCGTCGGAGCGATCCTCGGCGCGTTCGGATTGTCGGGCGCGGCGGGACTCAATGCCTGGCTTCCCCTGCTGGTGGTGGGCGCCGCCGACCGCATGGGCTGGATCGACCTCGGCTCCTCCTACGGCTGGCTCTCCTCCACCCCCGCGTTGATCGTGATCGCCCTGCTGCTGGTCTTCGACCTCATCGGCGACAAGATCCCCGCCATCGACTCGGTCCTCCATGCCATCGGCACCCTGGTGGCGCCGGCCTCCGGCGCGATTCTCTTCACCGCCGAGACCAGCATCTCCTCCAACCTCCCGCCCGCCGTCGCCGCCATCCTGGGCGCGGTCACCGCGGGCAGCGTCCACGCGGGCCGTACGGTGGCGCGCCCCTTCGTCACGGGAACCACTGCGGGCGTGGGCAACCCGGTGGTCTCCACCGCCGAGGACGGCACCTCCCTGCTCCTGACGGTGCTGGCCCTGGCCGTCCCCGTCCTCGCCTTCGCCGCCATCCTGCTGCTGCTCATCTTCCTGGGCTGGTTGGCTTTCCGAGCCCGCCGCTGGCTCCGCACCCGGCGAGCCCGCAAGGACAGCCAACCGGACCGACTACAGCCGTGACCCCGCTTCGTCAGCCGGGAATCGCGCGCCTGGCCCGTAGCGGGATCCGATCGCGAAACGCCTCGATGGCGGCCGCGACGTCGTACGGTGTCGCCGCATCCTCGATCTCGTTGCGGTACAACACCCGTCCCGCGACCGCGTCCAGGTCGAACCCCCACACCATCGACATGAGCGGGTTGATGAACAGCTCGTAATCCCCGCTCCGAGTCCGCGGCACCGACCGGTGATCCCCGAACTCCCCGCGCGCCGCATCGGTGATCGACGCACACACGATGCTCTCCCGATCAGGCGTGTTCCCCTGCACGTACGCCACCGCCTCGAGCCACTCGTCCACGGCCCGAATACCCGGCGTCAAACCGAAAACCCCGTGATAGGCGCCCATTGTGGCCAGCGCCGCCACGTTCTCGAGGAAATGCGCGTGGCACAGTCCGTGATGCGCGTCCACCCCGAATCCGACACACGCCACCGCCTTCACCGGCACATCCAGCGCTTGCACCGCCAGCAGACTGGTGATGTCCTCGACCGGCGTCCCCAGCCCGGCCTCGTCGCCGGTCATCAGCAGATCGGTCCCGCCATCGACCAATACGATCCCGTCGACGCCCAATTCGTCCGCCAGCCACCGATAGGCGGCCCGAACCGCCTTCGTCCCACCCTTCTTGATCAGGTACACCCGGTCGCCATACCCCCGCTCGGCCAACCACGCGGCGAGATGCTTCTCCGGGAAATAGGACCGCGGCCCATCGGAATCCGGCCGCGCGTCGAAAACCCCCGGTCCGACCTCCACCGCCGAGGTGCGCTTCGCGGCGGTGAAGGTCAGATTCGCGAGGAACACCGTGCGCCCCTGCTCGATCAGGGACAGCGCGATCGGCAGCCCGCTGAGCACGTCGAAACCCCCACCGGCCCCGGCGATCAGAACCCGCTCACAGTCCCGCAGCCGATGCAGGACCGGAGCATCGAACAAGGTAGGCGCTGACACCGGGCCCAGTGTAGGCACGCTTCGTGTCGGGAAGGGGCTCAGAGGTTGTGGCGGACCGCGCGCAGGATGAGGTCGGCGACCGCGTCGGGGCGGGAGACGGTGACGGCGTGGGAGGCGTCGACCTCGGTGGTGTGGGCTCCGGCGCGTTCGGCCATGAAGCGCTGGGCCTCGACGGGGATGTTCTTGTCTGCGGTGGTGAGCACGGCGAAGGCCGGGATGGTTCGCCAGGCGGCGGCCGCGGCCGGTTCCTCCAGGGCGGCGACGGCGACCGGGCGCTGGATCACCGCCATGGTGGCGGCGGTGGGGACGTCGGCGGCGAACTGCTGGGGGAACTCTTCCCGGCGGATGTAGAGTTCGGTGGCTTCGCTGCCGTCGGCCCGGCGATAGGTCGCGGGGCGGGTGGTCGGGCCGAGGGTGGAGCCCGGGAACTTGCCGGTCAGTTCCAGTGCGCTCTCACCGATCTCGGGAATGAACGCCGCCACGTAGACGAGCGCGGTGACCTGCGACTTCCCTTGGGCGGCAACGCTGATGACGCTGCCGCCGTAGGAGTGACCGGCCAGCACCACCGGGCCGTCGACGCTGTCGACGACGGAGGCGATGTAGTCGGCGTCGGAGGTGAGTCCGCGCAGGGGGTTGGCTGCCGCGAGGACCGGAATACCCTCGGCGGCAAGGGTTTCGATGACGCCGTTCCAGCTGGAGGAATCGGCGAAGGCTCCGTGCACCAGGACGACGGTCGGGGTTGTGGTCATACGGTTTGCTCCTGAGCTGGGGTCGATGGTCAGGCCGGGTACAGCGCCGCGCGCAATGTCGCGACGGCCTGGGCCACAGCGGCTTTCGCGGCGTGCGTGTCGTGCAGGGCGTTGACCATGACGAAGTCGTGGATGATGCCGCCGTAGCGGACCTGGGTGACGGGAACGCCGGCGGCGCGCAGGTTCGCGGCGTACGCCTCGCCCTCGTCGCGGAGCACGTCGGCCTCGGCGGTGATGACGAGGGCGGGCGGCAGTCCGGCGAGCTGGTCGGCGGTGGCGCGCAGCGGCGAGACGTCGATGCGGGCGCGGTCCTCGGCGCTGGTCGTGTACTGGTCCCAGAACCACTTCATGCCGTCGAGGGTCAGGAAGTAGCCCTCGGCGAACTGCCGGTAGGAGCCGGTGTCGAAGTTGGCGTCGGTGACCGGGTAGAACAGCACCTGCTGGGCGAAGGTGACGTCGCCGCGCTCCTTGGCCATGAGGGTCAGCGCGATGGCCATATTGCCGCCGACCGAGTCGCCGGCGACGGCGAGCCGCGTGGCGTCGAGGCCCTTGCTCGCGCCATCGGTGGTGACCCACTGCGCGATTCGATACGACTGCTCGTTGGCGACCGGGTACTTCACGTCCGGCGAGCGATCGTATTCGGGGAACACGACGGCCGCCCGCGTGCCGACCGCGAGGTCGCGCACCAGCCGGTCGTGGGTGTGCGCGTCACCGAAGACCCAGCCCGCGCCGTGGGTGTAGACGATGACCGGCAGCGGTTCGGTCACCCCCTGGGGCTTGACGATGCGGGCGCGCACCGACCCGGTGGGACCACCCTCGACGGTGATCCACTCCTCGTCGATCTCGGGCTTGAAGATGGGCGAATCCTGCACCGAGTCAACGGCTTTGCGGCCCTCCTCCGGGGGCAGCTGGTACAGGAACGGCGGCTGGGAGGTGGCGTCCACGAACTCCTGGGCGGCCGGTTCGAGCGAGAGGTAGTGCGGGTTTCCGGACATTGTGATCCTTTCCGCGACGCCGGGAATGGGGGCAGGCGCCACGGTAGTCATTTTCGTCCGGAAACACCTCGCGCCGCCCCGCCCTACGGGCCGCGAAATCCACGATTCAGGACACGGCCGCCACCGCCGATTCCTGGACATCCGCCCAGCTCGCCGACCCGGTCGTCCGGAACCGCTGTTGGTAGCTGCGCGGCGAAATGCCCAGGCGCGCAATGAAGGCCCTGCGCAGCGCCTCACCACTACCGTAGCCCGCGATCATGGCCGCTTCGGTCACCGTGGACCCGGCGTGCAGCAGGTCGCGAGCGACACCGAAGCGGATGAAGGCCACGTATTCGGCCGGTGAGCGTTCGAGTTCGGACCGGAACAGCCGGGTCAGATGCCGCACGCTGACCTGTGCGTGCGCGGCCAGGGTCTGCACCGTGTGCGGGAAGGCCGGATCCGCGCAGATCAGATCGACGACCCGGCGCACCAGCGGGCTGCGCGGCACGGGACCGGTCAGCGAGGCCGAGAACTGCGACTGGCCGCCCGCCCGCTGCATATAGACCACGAGCAGCTGCGCCGTCCGCCGCGCCACATCCGCGCCGTGATCCTCCTCCACCAATGCGAGCGCCAGATCCACGCCCGCCGCGACTCCGGCGGAGCTGTACAGGTTTCCGTCGCGCACGAAGATGGCATCGGCATCCACCTCGACCGCCGGGAAGCGCCGGGCCAGGTCCGGTGCGAACTTCCAGTGCGTGGTCACCCGCCGCCCGTCCAGCAGGCCCAGTTCGGCCAGTACCGCGGTCCCGCTGCAGATCGACACCAGCCGCCGGGTGCGCGCGGACAGGTGCCGGGCCGCGGCCCGCAGTTCGGGTGTCACGAAGACCGAAGCGGGCAGCTCGCTGCCCGGGATCACCACGGTGTCAAAGGGTCCGGCGTCGGCCGCGGCCCCGTTCACCGCCACCTTCGCGCCGATCGAGGTCTGCACCTCCCGTCCGTCCGGTGACAGCAACACCACGTCGTAGCCGTGCACCGCCTGGTTGGCCTCCATGAAGACCTCGGCGGGACCGGCGAAGTCGAGCATCTTCACACCATCGAAGACGAGGATCCCCACCCGGCGGCGGTTCGGACCGGAAGATTTGGCTGACATGTCCACTATTATTCTGGAGGCACGGCTCCATAACAAGCGGAGTGCGCGAGATCGCAGATTGATACGGTGACCCCATGGGCAGACCACGGCAGTTCGACGAGCAGGCATTGCTCGCTGCCGCGGTGGAACTCTTCTGGGCGAAGGGTTTCGACACCACGTCGGTTGAAGACGTCTCCCGCGCGACCGCCATCGGCAACGGCAGCATCTACGCCGCCTACACCAGCAAACGCGGCCTGTTCCTGGCCGCCTTCGAGCGCTACTGCGAGCAGCGCGCCCGCTTCGTGCGCGAGACCCTCGAGTCGGCCCCCGGCTCCGCGCGCGACGCCGTGCGCACCCTCTGCCGTGCCGTCATCGACGATTGCGCCGCCCACCCCGACCACCGCGGCTGCCTCATGCTCAACAGCATCGCCCACCTCGCCACCCGCATCCCCGAGGTGGCCACCATCGCCACCCGCACCACCACGGCCATGGAAACCGCTGTGGCGGACCGACTCCGCCCGGCCATGCCGCACCCCGACGAGGCCCTGCTCTCGACCCTGGGCGCGAGCGTCATCATGACCACCCAGGGCCTCATCCAACTGAGCCGGATCGGCGTCCCCCCGTCCCGCCTCGGCGAAATCGCCGACGTGTCCTGCGAAGTCCTCCCCCCGGACTGGGCCGACCTACCCCGGATCTGAGCTGTTCGGCCGCTGAGCAGCGGCTCAGGACAGGTCGGAGAACCGGACGGTGTGAGCCACGGCGGTGACGTGCAGGCCGTCCGAAGCGGGCTCGAGCGACGTCAAGCGGGCCCCCAGGGGAAGCTTCTCCAGCGGGATGGTGAAGGTCAGGGATTCGCTGAGCGCCGCCAGGGACAGGGTGGGGCCGCCCGCCGCCGGCTGGATGGACGTCGGGGTCACGACGATGCCGTTGTCGGCAAGAGCCACGGTGACGAAGACCGTTGCGGGAACCGGGATACCGGCCACGGTGAAGGTGCCCGAGACACGGAGGCCCTCGGGGCTGTAGGAGATGGACTCGACCCCGGCCGGGGCATAGCGCTGGACCGTGTCGTAGGGGACGCGGGCCGTGGCGGTGGCGGTTTCGGCGGTGAGTTTCTCGGTGCGCTTGTTGATGACGTCATCCAGCGGCGCCGAGACATTGGTGAGCTTGACGTCCAGGTCGCGGACGGAGATGTCGGGGTCACTCCAGTCGCCGATCCGGATGCCGATGTCGGCGTAGGTGCCATCCAGGGCCTGGGTGAGGAAGGGAATTCCGCCGATGGTCACCTTGGGCTGCTCGGGCAGCTTGTAATCGGCGGCGATCTGGCGGGCGATCTCGTTCTGGGCCATGCCGACCGCGACGCGGTCGCCGACGATCAGCGCGATCGCCAGCACGACCAGCACGATCAGCAGTCCGCGCATGTGTTCATCTGTTCAGCCATGCCACCCATCATGCTGGCGAATCCCGGTGACGAGGACGGGCACGCGGAACCGGGCGCGAATCCCCACGAAATCGCCACAATGTACGCATGAAATCCACCCGCATAGTGCTCGCCTCCCGCCCGGTCGGGATGCCCGAGCAGGAGAACTTCCGGACCGAGACCGTGGAGCTCGAGCCCCCGCGGCCGGGCGAGGCGATGTTGCAGACGCTGTACCTGTCGCTGGACCCCTACATGCGCGGGCGGATGAGCGACGCGCCGTCCTACGCCCCGCCGGTCGAGGTCGGCGACACCATGTGCGGCGGCGCGGTGTCGCGGGTGATCGAATCCACCGATCCGGCACTGCAACCCGGCGATATCGTGCTCGGCTGGGCCGGATGGCAGACGCATTCGGTGGAGAACGTGCAGGCCTTGCAGAAGCTGGATCCGGCGGCCGCGCCGCTCACCACCGCGCTCGGCGTGCTCGGTATGCCGGGGTTGACCGCCTACACGGGCCTGCTCACCATCGGCCGTCCGAAGCCGGGCGAGACGGTGGTGGTCGCGGCCGCGACCGGCCCGGTCGGCGCGACGGTCGGCCAGATCGCGAAGATCCAGGGCGCGCGGGCCGTCGGCATCGCGGGCGGCCCGGAGAAGGTCGCACTGCTGCGGGACCGCTTCGGCTTCGACGCCGCGATCGACCATCGCGCACCCGATTTCGCCGAGCAGCTGGCCGCCGCCACCCCGGACGGCATCGACGTGTACTTCGAGAATGTCGGCGGCGCGGTGTTCGACGCGGTGCTGCCGCGTCTGAACACCTATGCCCGGGTTCCGTTGTGCGGCTTGGTCGCCAACTACAACGACACCGATCTGCCGCCCGGCCCGGACCGGCTGCCGCTGCTCACCTCGAACATCCTGCGCAAGAGCCTGACCGTGCGCGGCTTCATCGTGTCGGAGTTCTGGGATCAGATCGGCGAGTTCCAGCCGACCGCGGCGCAGTGGATCGCGGAGGGCAAGCTCACCTACCTCGAGGACGTCGTCGACGGCCTGGAGAACGCGGTCGAGGCCTTCCAGGGTCTGCTCACCGGCAAGAACGTCGGCAAGCTGATCATCAAGGTCGCGGACTGACGGCTAGCGCATGGCGGTGATGTAGGGCCGCAGCCCGAGCGCGATGTCCACGCACACCCCCAGCAGCACATCGCGTTCGACGGGGTCGAGCGGGTGCTTCAGCCACAGCCGGGTGCCCAGGATCGGTACCGGCAGCGGCTGTCCCGCTCGATCCCACCAGAACGACTCGTTGTAGACGTCGTTCACGAGCCGGCGCACGGTCCAGCCGCCCGCGGTGCGCACCACGTCGAGCCGGCCGACCTCCGCGCCCATGCGGTCGAGTACGAGCAGCCGGAACAGCTCGGGTGTGCGGGGCTCGTCCGGGTCTGGCACGAAGTGGAAAAGCGTTCCCGCCGTGGACCCGACGGCCGTGGAGGTGTCGGCGCGCTGGATCGAGCCGATGGAGGTGCCGTCACCGCGGCTGATGACGGTGGGCGCGGAGTCCTTGGACTCCACCCACACCACCGATCCGTCGGCGTAGGTGATGCGATGCCGGCCGGTCCCGCCGTTCTTGAAGCCGAACAGGATGGCGGCCTTGGCCGCAAGCCCGTTGCCCGCGCCCTGCACCCCGGTGGCCAGCGCGTCCTCGGGCCCCACACTGAAGGTGATCTCCAGGGCGTTGTTCAGCTTGTGCACGACCCGGCCCTCGATCATGGTCGAGCGGTCCTGCGACGCCGGCATCGTTCGATCGTAGGCCGGTGGCAGCGGCGTGAGGTGGTTTCGCGGCGGCACGCCGGGGCCGACGCGCGCGCCGCATTCACTTGCCGGCAGGGAAGCCCACCGTGGCGAGCGCGGTCGTCCAGTCGGTCGCGATGGCGACCTGCGCGTCGCTGAGGGCGACCTTGCCGTCGCAGATCAGCGTGTGCAGCTTGGACTCGACGCCGTCCTTGGGGTTGTTCGGCCCGGCCCCGTCCTTGTGCCCCGGGGACGGCGGCTCGACCCACAGGTTGCGCGCGTCATTGGGGTCGCCGCCGAGTTCGAGGGAGATGAGGTGGTCGTACTCGCCGTCGCGGGGGTCGCCGTTGTAGCCGTAGGACTTGATGTTCTCGGTCTTCTCGCGGCCGGTGATATTACTGTTGGGCCGAATCGAGGCGGTGTATCCCGACTTACAGATGGTGTCGGCCAGATTGGCCGCTGTCACTGTGGGATTCAGCGCGCCCGGCGTGCAGGCCGGGTCGGGCAGCGGCTGGCCGTCGGCGGTCTTGCGGTAGTGGCAGCTGCCGGGTGCGGGCTGCGCCTGCACGGTGTAGGTGCCCTGGGGTCCGGGTCCGACCGGGATCGCGGAATTGTTCTGTTTGGGCGCGGGCTGCGGAACCGCCTGGGCGGGCACATTGGCCGGATGGGTGGCGGCCTCCTTCGAGCATCCGATCGTCATGCTCAGGACCAGCAGGGCCATCGCAAGCCCTTTGTGCGCCTTCATAACATCCCCTGCTCGACCCGGACGGCAGCCTAATTGTGCGCTATCCCTTGGTGATCGGCCACTCGCCCGCGACGACACACCGCGCGGAAACGCGGATCCCCGCCGCCCGTCGAGCAATACATACCAACCGGTTATGCTGCACCAATGACAGCAGATCTGTCGCACTCTCCGGCGACAATCCAACCCGTCGGCACCAATGGAATTCGGGGGCGCGCCCTCGCGCTCGCCGGCCTGCTGCTGGGTATGGGCACCCTGCACTTCCTCATGCCCAAGCCGTTCGACACCCTGATCCCGCCCCAGCTGCCGGGCGAACCCCGCACCTACACCCACGTTTCGGGCGCGGCCGAGCTCACCGCGGGCGCTCTGCTCGCGATCCCGCGCACCCGCGGCCTGGGCGCGCGGCTCGCCGCGCTGCTGTTCGTCGCCGTTTTCCCCGGCAACCTGTACATGGCCTACGACTGGCTCAGCAGCGACCGCGCCCTGCCATTGAAAGCCGGTGCCCTGCTCCGCCTCCCGCTGCAGATTCCGCTGGTGCTCACCGCGCGACGGGTGTACCGCGCCGCGCGGTGATCGACCTCAGTCGGTGGTCAGGAACTCGTCGAAGGACGGGTCCGGCAGTTTGAGCTGGGCGTGGATATCACCGCCCAGCCCGAAATGCCCTATCGCGCCGCCGTAGTTCTGCTGGTAGCTCTGCCAGAGCACGACCACGCTGATGATGCGGTTCGCGCCCGGCAGCGCCGGATCCGGGAACGGGTTGGGCAGCACCGCCCGGTAGCTCGCCGTGCCGTGCTCGTCGGTGACGAACACATTGGGCACGCCCAGCGGCCCGGGCCGGGTGGGCGCGTCCGGGTCCAAGTCCTTGGCACGCAAGGACATCACCGTGTACAGCGAATCCGGAATGAGCCCGGTGAACTCGAACAGGAACTCCGCCTGCCGCGCATCGTCCAAATCCACGGTCACGTCCAGGGTGCCGCGGGCCCGCAGCCAGTCCCCCAGTGTCACCGGTCCGGTCAGCTTGCGTCCGTCCTCGGGCCGGAA
Organism: Nocardia sp. NPDC005746; assembly: GCF_040630785.1. Lineage (NCBI taxonomy): Bacteria > Bacillati > Actinomycetota > Actinomycetes > Mycobacteriales > Nocardiaceae > Nocardia > Nocardia sp. NPDC005746. The sequence continues at coordinate 73,441 of NZ_JBEXYE010000011.1, read as the reverse complement.
GTCCGGGATGGGCGTCTCGTGGAACGGGTAGCTCGGCCGCGTCACACTCGCGGCCTCGGGAAGCTGATCGGGCGCGAAGACCACCGGATAGTTGTTGGCGGGCAGCGGAAGCGGCAGCGTGTGCAGGACCCCCGCCGCGTCCTCCGCCGACAGCTCGTCGGGCAGTTCCCGCACGATCGTGTAGGCCGCCGACTCACCGAAAGCGGGCACGGGGGTGTCGGCCGCGACGATGGCCCGCCCCCACCGTCGGGTGACGGCGCCGCCGGGCCCCGGGACAGTCAGGTATCCCACGACGATGAAATCGCCGTCCGCGTCGAGCACTTCGCTCGGCGGGTAGAGCGGCCCCTGCGTGGTCGGGCTGAGTTCGTAGCGCTTGGTCACCATACGGAGAGCACTTCCTGGTCGGAGAGAAGGCGGCCCGGGTCGTCGACGGAGGCGCCGACCCGGTCGGACAGGTGGATCCAGCCGGTGCCGTGGACGGCGAGCACCGCGTCGTCACCGCGATAGCCGGGGTGCGCGACGGCCCGCAGGAACGGCAGGTCGCTGGCGTGATCGCCGTAGCCGAAACTGTTCTCCCGCGCGATCGCGTGTTCGCGCAGGAACTCGGTGACGGCCGCGGCCTTGGCCTCGCCGATCATGGGCCGCCACACCTCGCCGGTGAGCACGCCGTGCTCGTCGGCGACGGGCACGGTGGTGATGAGGTGGTCAGCTCCGACCGCCGCCGCCACCGGTGCGACGGCCGCGCCGAAGGAGCCCGACAGCAGCACCGTGGCGTGCCCTGAATCACGGTGTGCGCGCAGCCTTTCCACCGTGTCGGTGTAGTAAACGGTGTCGCTCGCGGCGAATTCGGTGAACCAGCGTCGCCCGGCCGCGTCCAGTGCCGCGGCCTCGACTCCGCGATAGACCCGATAGTAGTGCCGATTCACCTCCTCCCGCGGTGTGCCCGCGGCGGCCCGCTGCTGGATCTCCCCGGTCAGGCGCGCGTATTCGCCACCGTCGTCGCCGTTCTCGGCCAGCCAGAACCGCAGGAACGCGAACATGCTCTTGACGGTGATCAGGGTTTCGTCGACGTCGAAGAACGCCGCGCCCGCGCTCATGCCACCTCGTCGAGGTAAGCCGCGATCGCCTTGGCCGCCTTGTGCCGTTCGATCTGCGAGATGCGTTCGTTGGGCAGTGCGGCGTAGCCGATGCGTGCGGTGGCGACAGCGCGGCCGAGCTGGCGCACCTCCACCTCGATGCTGAATTCCAGCTTCCCCGGATCGTCGATGGACACCGGGGTCAGCGTCGCGTGCAGGGTGGCGGGCAGCGGGAACAGGAAGGACTTGAACTCCAATTCGATACTGTTCCACACGATGTAGAAGTGCTGTTCGGGCCAGCGGCGGCCGTACTCCAGCTCGAACGCGCCGAGGAACAGCTGGCGCACGGCCTCCACGATCACGATCCCCTGCACGTGCTCGCCGGTCTGATGGTCGAGCAGTAGTTCGTTGTCGCCGTGGATCCGCAGATCCGCCCGGAACGCGGTCTCCGATTCCCGGACCAGCCCGGCCAGCAGCACATTCGAGTGCTGATACTTGTGCACCTGGTGGCGCGGGGCCGGTTCGGCGACCGCCCCGGCAACCCGCAAGCCCGCCGGGGCGTGCACGATCGCCACGTGCTCGACGTAGTCGAGATCGTGGCGGGTGACCCCCTGCCCGAGCCGCACGGTCAGCGGCTCCTCCGCCGTCCGCCAGCGACCCGCGCGCAGCGCGGCCACCAGACCGGACACGGTGAAGGCGCGATCGTCCGCGGCGATCCCGCGGAACCGATCAGCCACCAGCAGCACCTCGCCGACGGCCGTCTCCACCACGGTCGCGGATGCCGAATCGAGCTGAGCTACAGACATTTTCCCTCCGAGAACAAGACGCTTATGGCGACGCTCGCCGCCATCCGGTCGTCACCCGGAGCACCCCACCGCCCGGAGGGTTGCCGCCCAGCGAGCCGGGGCTTCGCGCTGGAACTCATGACCGTGATCGAAACAGTATGGGGGGCAGACCTTTTCGAGAATCATTTCAACCACGCCGATCGAAACCCGGCTGCGGCGGCCAGGGCGGCGCCGGTCGCCGAAAGCGCCGCGACGGCCAGGGCCACCGCCGAATAGCCGTGCCGAGCCACGAGATTGGCCAGCTGCGGGCCCGCGCTCGCGCCGAGGAACAGGGCGAAGGTGTACAGCGCGGTGGCCGCGCCGCGGGCCGCGCCCGCGCGGGCCGTGATCGTCTGGACGGCGGCGGGGGCGGCCACCGCGATGGCGGCGACGAACACGAACAACCACACCGCCACCCAGACCCCGCCGAGCGGCACCGCGGTCACGGCCACGGCGAGCGCGGCGGCTCCCAGCGCGGCGACCAGCCGGGTGGCTGGGGTGATGCCGCCGAGCCGCCCGGCGAGCAGCGGAATCGCCACCATGGCGGGAATCGCGCTGGCCCGCAGGGCGAGCAGCGCGCCGTTGCCGGAGCCCACGCCCTCGGGCGGGGCGAGCTGGATGCCGGTGTAGACGCCCACGAAGGAGCCGAGGATCGCCAGGCAGCTCAGATACAGCAGGGCGAGGCGGGATTGCCGGAGCAGCTCCACGAACGGCGCGAACACCGACCGCGACGGCACGACACCGGTTCCTGAATCACCGTCGTCCGCCAGGGGATCCGCCGACCGGGCCGGCGGTTGCAGCACCACCCGCAGCACCACCGCCGAGACCGCGAACGCGATCGCCCCGGCCACGAAGATCGCGTGCCAGCCCAGCGCGTTCCCGATGAGCTGCGCCAGCACCTGCGCCACCACCCCCGCCCCGAGGAACGAGCTCGTCAGGCAGGTGAGCGCGAAGATCCTGCGCTCCGGCGCGATCCGCTCCGACAGATAGGCGAACGCCGCGGGGGCGAAGAACGACGCCGTGAGCCCCTGCAGGATTCGCACCGAGAGCCCGGTCACCAGCCCCGGCGCGGCCGCCACCAGCAGGGTACTCACCACGGTGGCCGCCAGCCCGCCGACGATGACCGGCCGCCTCCCCCACCGATCCGACAGCGGCCCGGTCACCAGGAAGCCCGCCCCGTAGGCCAGCCCGAAGGCCGTGGTCGTCCAGGTGGCCGCGGATTTGGACGTATCCCAGTCCGCCGCCAGCCGATTCAGCACCGGCAGCACCACGTACAACTGCCCGACCACGAGGATACCGACCGCGCACACCGCCCCCACGGTGCGCCCGACCGGCGCCCACACCTCGGTTTCCGCGGGCGCGCTCATGACCGCACGACCCGGACGCGGGCAGGGAGAAACAGCGAGGTGGTCATCGAATTCCTTTCGTGGACAACGGAGTCCACGTCTATCAATCCGAGACCACCGGGCACGACGGTTACGTGCGCGCTGATCCGAAGCCGCCGGGCGGCTCAGGCCAGGACGAAACTGAACTGCGGTATGAAGTTGCCGCCCAGGCGGAACCACGTGTAGCCGAGCCACACGCCGGGGGTGACCTCGCGGATCTCGTCGTACACGGCTGGGGTCGGGGACGGGGCGTAGTCGAGGATCCAGGCGGGCTCGCCGTCGACGACGGACGGCCCGGCATACACCGTGGCGGGCCAGGCTTCCAGATCCGCGGGGGTCATGCGGTTGTGCAGGTATCCGCCGGTGGGACCGGTGTAGAAGTCCTTGCCGATCCAGACCAGCGATGTCCAGGACTGCGCCTGGAGGGGTGCGGCGACCCAGCCGTCCTTCGCGCCGACCGGGACGTCGCCGCGCGGGGCGTCCCGATAGATCGCGTCCACCTGCTCGAGCGCACATCTGAACCGGAGCGAGTCCACAGTTGCTGATGTGTTGTCGGAGTACAGAACACAGCCGTTTCCATGGTCCGAGTCGGCGTGCGAGGACACCGGGACAATCAGCGCCAGCACCCCGAATCCGACCGGGGCGAGGCTTCTTATGAGGACATTTCGGAAAATATCACGGTATGCACTCATGGTTGCCTCCATCGGGATAATCCCCGACCTAGCGATAATCTTAGTTCGCCACAAAATAGCCGGTCAGCGCCGTCGCCGAACCGAGATCAGATCGACGCGTGCTTAACAGGAAATTGACAGGTTTCCGCTGGAAATGTCTCGAGCTTCGTGTCGATGTAATGGAGCATGAGCTCGATTCAGGCCCACACCCCGCGCGCACGGTGGTCGTGGATCGCGACCGGAGGTCTCGTCGCCGTGGTCGCCTTGTCGGCGCTGGGCGCGCCCGCCGCCTTCGCCACCTCGCACGACCAGGCCGGGCCGGGTCAGGCGCCGCAGGCCACCGCGCCCGCGGCGGTGGCCGCGCCGCATCCCATCTCGGTGACCGCCATCGCCCAGCAGATGCAGACCGCCGTCCAGGCGGCCTCGCCGGGCACCACGGTCGGAATCGACGTGGTGGACACCACCACCGGGACGGCCATCGCCAGTCTCAATGCCGACCAGCAGTTCTACACCGCGTCGGTGGTCAAGCTCCTGATCGCGCTCGACACCCTGGGAAGCCAAGGCGCGCAACCAGATCCGGATACCGCCACGAGGGTGACCCAGATGCTCTCGGCCAGTGACGACGACATCGCCGATCAGCTCTGGGAGGCCGGCGGCGACAACGCGATCATCGATCGGATGGTCGCGGCGATCGGGCTGACCGCCACCACCGCGCCCGAGGACACCGCGCAGTGGGGCGAAACCCTCACCACCCCACGCGATGTCGTCGCGATCTTCCACTACATCACCACCGCGGCCCCGGCCGCGACCCGCGATCTGATCCTGGGCGCACTGCGCGACACCGCCCGGACCGCCGCCGACGGCACCGATCAGTTCTTCGGCATCCCCGACGGGCTCACCGGCAAGAGCTGGGCGGTCAAACAGGGCTGGATGGACCTGAATTCGTCGACCACCCTCGACACCACGGGCCTGGTCGGCACGTCGCCGGATCAGCCCTACCGGTACGCCGTCGTGGTGCTGTCGACCCAACCGGCGGGCACCAGCTGGCCGGTCGCCGGCGCGGCGTTGACCGCCGGGGTGACGCTGCTGCACGCGGCGCTGAAGTAGTCCGAGCCCATCGCCTTCGGCAACGCGGCCATCGGCCGGGCGCGCGGTACGCTCGCCGGGTTCATTCGATGTTGAAGGAGAGTTCGTGGGTAAGAAGAGCCGTCTCGCTTCGGGTTTCGCACTGGTTGCCGCCGCTGCCGCCACGATGGGCGCGACCGCCGGAATGGCCGCCGCGGAGCGCGCGCTCACCGGGCAGGAGCAGGTGTTCGTCAGCTACCTCGAGGAGCACGGGGACATCCTGGTCGATCTGGACCAGAAGCTCGCGGCCGTCGACCTGGGCAAGGCGTACTGCTCGGCGCTGGCGGCCGGCGTGCCCCGGGAGCACCTGTCGACGCGGCTGCCGGGTGGCGCGGGCGAGGACGCGGAGGCCGCGCTGATTTTGGAGGCGGCCACGGCCACGGGCAGCCTCTGCGGCTGACCCGTTGACGTGATGCCTGCGGGCGCAACCGGAAACGGTTGCGCCCGCCGTTTTTTCGCGCCCACCCGTCCTAACTGATTGCGTAAGTTGTTAATTGCGTACCTTGCGGAATTCTTCAGCAAACCACCTACCGCCGGGCCCGTACCGGCGTAGCGTCACCGATCGCGAGAACCCGTCACGGCTAGGAGAGGAAAACCCATGGCGGACTTGGAAGTTGCCCTGAAGGACATGATGATGCTCGACGGCGCCATCGGCGCCGCCGTCGTCGACTACGGCAGCGGCATGCCCCTGGGCATGCTCGGCGGCTCGAAATCCCTGGATCTCGAGGTGGCGGCGGCCGGCAATACCGAAGTGGTGCGGGCCAAACTGCGCACCATCGAGCAACTCGGCCTCAATGAGGAGATCGAGGACATGCTCATCACCCTGAACAACCAGTACCACCTGGTGCGCCCCCTGCGCGGCCGCCGCTCCCACGGCCTGTTCCTGTACGTGGCCATCGACCGCACCCGCGGCAACCTGGCCCTGGCCCGGCACCGCCTGCGCGACATCGAGGAAACCCTCGAGGTCTGATCCGGAGCGCCGCCCGGGGCGGTCGCGTCAGCGCCGGGTCAGGCGCTCCATGGCGTCGTCGGGCATGCCGAAGGGGAGGTCGGTTTCGGTCTGCAGGGCCTCGGCGCGGGGCAGGTCGCGGGAATTGGCGTAGAGGGACTTGTAGATTCGGTTCGAGCCCGCGGAGTTGGCGGCGATCTGAGCGGCCAGGCGGGCGACGAACTCGTCGAGGCCGACATCGGAGACGCAGTGGTTCACCAGACCGATGTCGGCGGCCTCGACACCGCTGATCCGGCGGGCGGTGAAGCTGAGTTCCTTGGCGCGGGCCATGCCGACGCGTTCGGGGAGCCGGACCGACATGCCCCAGACCGGGGCCAGGCCCCACTGGCTGTGGGTGTCACCGAACTGCGCGGTGTCACCGGCCACCAGGAAGTCGCAGGCCAGGGCGAGTTCGAGGCCGCCGGTGAAGCAGTGTCCGCGGATCTTGCCGATCACCGGGGCCGGGAACTCCTCGAGCATGGTGACGGTCTTGGCCTCGTCGTAGCGCGATTCCACGGCGTCGCCCGCGGCGAGCGACTCCAGGTCGTGCCCGGCGCAGAAGGAGCGGCCGGCGCCGGTGAGGACGATGCAGCGCACGTCCGCGCCGGACAGCGCGTCCAGGTGGGCGCGCAGCTCCTCGAAACTGCCCGCGGTCAGGGCGTTCAGCTTCTCGGGCCGATTCAGGGTGAGGGTGGCGACGCCGTCTTCGAGGGTGCGGACAACCAGCTCTGAACTCACGCGACACGCCTTTCCTCGGTCATCCGGCCCGCCGCCGGTCCCGATGGGATCATGACAGATCCGAGAGCCCCGACAGGGCAAATGGACGCTTGGTGATTCGGAAGCCGGTCTCCGGATACTGCCGGATCCGCCTCGTGACGGCCCGGTCGTCGAGGACCACCCAGTATTAGAGCAACCCATCGCGTGTCGCGGGGGCCACCCGGGTCGGCATCCGACCCGGCCTCCGCGGAAAGCGCTGACGCGGAACGCATTCCGGTCGCGTTCCACGGAAGCCGGCACCCGGGTCAGGTCAGCTTCAGGCTGCGGCCGATGATCTCCTTCATGATCTCGGTGGTGCCGCCGTAGATGGTCTGGATGCGGGCATCCATGTAGGCCTTGGCGATCGGGTACTCACGCATGTAGCCGTAGCCGCCGTGCAGCTGCAGGCAGCGGTTGATCAGGTCGAGCTGCTCCTCGGTGGACCACCACTTGGCCATGGCGGCCTCCTCGACGCTCAGTTTGCGATCGTTGAGCAGTTCGATGCAGCGGTCGACGAAGACCCGGACCGCGGTGGTCTTGGTGGCCAGCTCGGCCAGCACGAAGCGGGTGTTCTGCAGTGCGCCAATCGGTTTGCCGAAGGCCTTGCGGTCGCGCACGTACTGGCAGGTCAGCTCCAGGCAGCCCTCCATGGCGGCGGCGGCCATGACGGCGATGGACAGACGCTCCTGCGGGAGGTTCTGCATCAGGTGGATGAAGCCCTGCCCCTCGGTGCCCAGCAGGTTCTTACCCGGGACGCGGACGTCGGCGAAGGACAGCTCGGCGGTGTCCTGCGCCTTGAGGCCGATCTTCTCCAGATTGCGGCCGCGTTCGAAACCGGCCATGCCGCGCTCGACCACCAGCAGCGAGAAGCCCATGGCGCCCGCGGCCGGATCGGTCTGGGCGACCACGATCACGATGTCGGCGTTGATGCCGTTGGTGATGAAAGTCTTGGAGCCGTTGAGGATCCAGTCGTCGCCGTCCTTCACCGCGCGGGTCTTGATGCCCTGCAGGTCCGAACCCGTGCCGGGCTCGGTCATCGCGATCGCGGTGATGATCTCGCCGGAACAGAAGCCGGGCAGCCAGCGCTGCTTCTGTTCCTCGTTCGCCAGCTCCAGCAGATACGGCGCGATCACGTCATTGTGCAGGCCGAAACCCAGGCCGGAGTACATGCCCTTGGTGACCTCCTCGGTCACGATGGCGTTGTAGCGGAAGTCGGCCTCGCCCCCGCCGCCGTACTGCTCCGGCACCGCCATGCCGAGGAATCCCTGCTTGCCGGCCTCGAGCCAGACCGAGCGATCGACGACGCCGTCGTGCTCCCACTGCTCGTGGTTCGGGGCCACATGCTGATCGAGAAACTTACGGAACGACTCCCGGAACAGCTCGTGTTCGGGTTCGAAAAGGGTGCGCTCCACGCCAACCTCCTACAGTGACCACATCGGCACCATCGCCTGTGCTCAATACCGTACTCGAAAGTCGAACGGAGGTTAACTTCACGGGCCGAGAAAGTGGTCCGAACTGCGACAGTCGCCCTTGACGTCGCGGAACGGAGGTCCTGAACCCGGGTAAACCTACCGGGGGTTCGGGGAGTCGGATCTAGAGGCCGAGGCGGCCCAGGGTGCGACCCAGCAGGCTGCGCCCGCGGTCCCGGTCGCGTTCGCCGAGCAGGAAGTCGAGTTCGCCTTCGAGGGCCTTCTTCACCACGGCCTGCAGTTCGTTCGCCGCGGCGTCGGTGTCGGGGATGTCGCGCCAGGGGCTGGTGTCGATCGGCGTGCCCAGCGAGAAGTAGAAGCGCTCCGGCTTGGGCACCAGGGTGGGACCCAGCCCGCGGATCAGCGGCGGGGTCAGGGTCGAGCGCAGGCCCAGGCCCTCGACGGCCTTGCGCACCGGGAACATGGCCGGGTGATCGCCGTCGAAGACGATGTCGAACACGTCGTCGCCGCCGACCATGGCGATCGGGACGATGGGCGCGCCGGTCGCGATGGCCATCTTGGCGAAGCCGGTGCGGCCCTCCCACACCAACTGATACTTCTGGCCCTTGCCGCGCATGGCCTCGCGCCCGCCGCCCGGGAACACCGCCACCGCTTCGCCCTGCTCGAGCAGCGTGGTGCAGTTGCGGCGGTTGCCGCGCACGATTCCCCAGCGGTGCAACACATCTCGCAGCCCCGGCACGTCGATGAGGACGTTCTCGGCGAGCCCCCGCACCAGCCGATCGTGGCGCACCAGGATCTCGTGCGCGAGCAGCGGCGCGTCGGTGCCGCCCGCCAGGCTGTGATTGCCGACGAGCAGCACCGGACCCTCGAGCGGGAAGTTCTCCATCCCGTAGAAGCGCGGGCTGAACCAGGCCCGCGACGGCGCGATGATCGCGTCGATAATCCGGCGATCGGTATCGGTGAGATCGACGTGCAACGGCGCGCCGTCGGTCAGCCCCTTCGGCGTTTGTTCTTCGGACCCATGACCGTCGTGAGACAAGGCAACCCTCCCTGCAGAACCTTCGATTACGCCATGCTAACGAAAGTCTGCGCAGGTCACCGAATCAGGGTTAGAACAGGTTCCCTCGGCCGAATGAGACGAACTCGGCTTCGAGTTCCAATTTGCCGGAATCGGTCAGGCGTTCGTATTCGGGCTTCCCGCGGCCGAACCAGCGGAAGAGCAGCTCGCCGGTGTGCCAGCGCTGTTCCTGGAGTTCACGTTTGAGCACCTTGTTCGATCCCGTGACCGGGAGGCTGCTGGAGACCCGGAGCAGGCGCGGCGCGCCCTTGGAGCCGAGATCGTCCTGGGCCGTGAGGAATTCGGCGAACTCGGCGGCGTCGAAGGCGTCCGGGTCCGCGACCTCGATGGCCGCCATCACCCGGTCGCCCGAGCGCGGATCAGGCACGCCGTAGACCGCGGCGGCGATGACCGCCGGGTGCCGCCGGATGACCTGTTCGATGGACAGCGTCGAGGTGTTCTCACCGTCGACGCGCAGCCAATCGCCTTTGCGACCGCCGAAATACAGGAATCCGGCTTCGTCGATATAGCCCAGGTCACCTGTCCAATACCAACCGTTCCGCAAACGTTCGGCATCCGCGACATCGTTTTTGTAATAGCCCTCGAATACGATCGCGCCCGCCTTGTCGACCATCTCGCCGACCGATTCGTCCGGATTCAATACGCGACCGTATTCATCCAATACCGCGCGCGGACAATCCTCGAGTGTGTCCGGATTCACGACCGCCACGCCCGGATGCGCCGGACGGCCCAGCGCGGCGGCCGGAGCCTCCGGATCCAGCGCCGCCAGGGCCGGGCCCTCACTCGAGCCGTACCCCTCGAAAAGCTCAGCCCCGAAGCGGCGGCGGAACTCGGCCTGGTCGGCCACCGACGCCTCGGTGCCGAAACCACGGACCAGGGTGGTGCCGGCATCCTCGGGGGTCGCCGGGGTGGCGAGCAGGTAGCCCAGCGCCTTGCCCACGTAGGTGAAGAAGGTCGCGCCGAAATACCGCACGTCGGGAAGGAATCCGGTGGCGGAGAACTTCGGGGTCAAGCACACCGTCGCACCGTTCACCAGGGCCGGAGCCCACAACGCCATGATCGCGTTGCCGTGGAACAGCGGCATGCAGCAGTAGTCCACGTCCGCGCGGATGTGCCCGAACTTGTCGCTGGCCGCGTAGCCGAGGATGGCCAGGCGGCGCTGGGTGCACTTGACCGCCTTCGAGGTGCCGGTCGTGCCCGAGGTGAACAGCAACAGCAGCAACGCCTCGGCGCCGGCGTGCGCGACCGGCTCGGCCGCGTGCGCCGCCACCCGCTCGATATAGGCCGGGTCGTCCACCAGCAGGAACCGATCCGGTTCCAGGCCCAGGTCCAGGGCGCCGAGCCGGGCCATGCCGGCGGCGTCGGTGACGATCAGCTGGCAGTCGACATAGCGGATGTCGGCTTCCAGCTGAGCGTTGCCGCGCGTGGGATTGATGCCGACGACGGTCGCGCCCGCCAGCGCGGCCGCACCCAGCCAGAAGACGAAGTCGGGCACATTGTCCAGCAGCACACCGATGTGGAACGGCCCGTCGCGCCGCAGGTCGCGAGCCAGTTCGGCGCGCGCCGCCGACTCCCGCACCACCGCGTCCCAGGTCCAGTCCCGCTCCCGGGTGCGCAGGCCGAGCCGCTCGTCACCGAGCCGGTCGAGCAGCAGGCTCGCGATGTCCGCGCGCCGCTCGGCCGGGGCCTGCGCCGCCGGGGTTGCCACTGATAGGTCCGTCATGTCCGATTCGCCTTCCATCTGCCGAGTCTCGCCGTTGTCACATACCCGGGTACACGAGTTCGACGTATTCGCTGGGCAGTTCGTCGAACGACAGCTTGCGGATCTCCACCGGACCCGAGTGGTAGGAGTCCTCGCCGATGATCAGACCCGCCTCGTCCACCGGCCACAGCAGCAGCTGACGGAACGAGATCAGGTAGTCGGCCTCGGGGTCCTCGACCGGGAGGCCGATCTGGCCGGCGTACGCGCCGGGGTAGATCTGGCGCAGGTAGCCCTCGGTGACCACGCAGTCGTCGTCGACCAGCAGGCGGTCCAGCTCGAACTCCAGGATGTTGGACTTGCTCTCCACGAACGCCGCGTAGTAGTCGCGCACGCCGTCCCAGCCCTTCGGGCCGACATCCTGGCCGAACTGCCAGAAGTGGTAGTCCGGCTCCGCCGTCAGGGTCTTCATCAGACCGTCGAGATCCGGCACGGCCTCGGCCTTCATGTGATCGATGACGATCGAGAGCACCTGACGGTGGCGCTCGTTGGTGGTGACGGCCAGCCGCTCCTCGAGCAGCTTCCAGGTCTTGGTGGGTTCCACGATGGCCATGCTGTGAATCTCCTTCTCCCGCAACGGCGGCGGTGCCGTGCCCATCGATCGTCGGCCATCGACGTGACCCGGATCACCCGCCGCCCGTCGCCGGTATCACCGCCGGGACCCGACGCTTGTCGGGTCGACCACGGACGGACCCGCCAACTGCGCGGACGACAGCGCCATCCGGCGCACGAACAGCACCAGCGTCGCCGTGAACCGGTCCAGCGCGTCGTCGACATCCCAGCCCATCACGGCCTCCACCTGCGCGATTCGCGCGGCCACCGTGGAGTGGTGCAGATGCAGCTCGGTCGCGGTGCGCCGCAGCGTGCCGAAGACACAGAACGCTTCGAGCGTGTCGACCGCGAGCGCGCCCGCCTCGGTCGCGGCGAATTCGTTGATCCGCGTCACATCCGCGGTTCCCAGCAGGCGCTGCACCGGCAGATCCGCGAGCAGCTCCAGCGCCCCCAAGCGCTCGAACGCGATCACCCTGCGCCCGTGCCACGTCGAGGACGCGAACCGCAAGGCCCGCCGCGCCTGCTCCCACGACGCGGCCGCCGCCAGCGCGGGCAACCGCTCGCCTACCCCGATCCAGGGACCGGCCGCGCCGGCCCGGGACGCCGGGAATGCTTGCACCACAGCGGCATTCAAGGTATCCGACAGTCCACGATCCACCATGGAGGGCCGCCCGGGTCCGGACGCGGACTCCTCGCCGGCGCGCGGCGTCGCCGCGGATCCCGCCGTACGGGGGCCGGACGGCCGCGTGGAACCCTCCGAGCCGAGGGCACGACCGGCGGATCCACCCAGGGCGGCCAGATCCTGGACGAGCACGGCCGTCGTCGCCCCGATCACCGCCTGCCGCAGGATCGGCACGTGCTCGCCGATGATCCGCACGGCCGCCGCCGCCCCTGGCCCGGTCACCGCGAGCACTCGCGTGGCGCGCCCGGGATCCAGACCGAGCAGCCGCATGGCCCGCACCCGATCCTCTCGCCGCTCCTTCTCCGACAGCACCACTTCCAGCAGCGCCGGATCATCCATCCGCAGCGGATCGGCCACCTGCCGCGCCGCCACCACACGCAGACAATGCCGGAGGCGATCGAGCACGACGCCGTCCAAGGGATGCGGCCGGGCCGACGTCTCCGCGGGCCACCGCTGCGGCGGCGACGCGAGCACGCCCGTCCGGATCTCGTTGCCGTGCAGACGATTCCCCGTGCCGTCAACCGTCACACCGCGGTCGCCGGGTCGGGGAGCCGCCCCTTCGCGCGCACGATCCGCATCCTGCGCGTGGGTGGCGTCCGCGCCTGGTGTGGCCGGAAGCGAGGTCGGCGGGTGACGCTCCAGCCAGACGGCTGGGTCCGAGCCGGATGCGTGGGCGGGGGCGGCCGTGGCGGGGAGCAGGCGACCGGCGGCGTCGTAGCGGATGACGGTGCCCGAGGGCCAGCTCGCTCCGGCCGGGCATTCGGCCAGGAGTGCGGCGGCGCGAATCACGGTGTCGGCATTGGCGGCGGACTCGTCGAAGGCGTCGAAATGGGTGATCAGCCGCAGCACCGCCGCCGGGTCCGAACCGAGCTCGGACAGCCGGAGCGGATTCGCGGGCGACGGATCGGTCACGCTGCTCCCTCCACACTGATGGGCATCCGACCAGACTGACGAGCCGCCCGGTCGACCGGAAGAGGAACGGGCGAATCGTCCAACTGGGTGGGACGGATCGGAATATCACCAGACGGAAGAAACGGCCGGTATGTTCTGCGCATGAGCACCACCGATGTCACGTCGGCCCGCCTCTCGCCGACTCGCCGTTCGCTGTCCGTCCGGCGAGTCAGCCGCGGCAACGTGCTCAACTCCGTGCTGCACGGCCTGCTCGATTTCACGCTGCTGACCGGTACCGCCATCACCGCGGGGCAGACGTTCTACGCCGGAACGATGCTGCCGGTCCTGGTGTATCCGCTGCTCGCGATCATCCTGCTGATCAAGCGGTGCGCCATCGAGCCCGCGGTCAGCCTCGGATGAACAGCCGCAGGGAGGCCTCGACCACCCCGTCCCGGGCGTGGTGGTCGGGGTCGGTGTCGGGACGCAGCCAGATCGAGGCGTGATTGAGAATGCCGTGCAGGCAGTGCAGGGCCACCGCGGGATCGGGGCAATCGAATGCGCCCGAATCCATGCCGCGGTCGATCACCTCGCGGAACATCCGGTCGTGGCGGCGGCGCATGGTCTTGATGGCCTCGCTGTGCTCGGCGGGCCAGGGGGCGGGGAACGAGAACAGCTTGCCCACTTCGGGGTAGAGCACGGTCAGGATGTGCAGCTGTTCGGCGATCAGAATCCGCAGCTGCTCGGCCGGTGACCGGTCGGCCGCGGCGTCGAGCGCTTCGCGCAGGCGGGTCAGCACATCGGTGGTGAGCTTCTCCAGCGCGGCCGAGACCAGCGCGTCCTTGCTCGGAAAGTAGTGGTAGAGGGTGGCTTTGGCGATGTCGGTGCGTTCCGCGACGTCCTCGAAGCGCATGCCCTGGTAGCCGCTGCCGGACAGGATCTGCAGCGCGGTCGCGATCATCTCCGCCTTGCGGCGATCACGGCGCCGGGCCGCGCGCCCGGTGGGGGCGGCTTCCTCGTCCACGGTCGTACTCATCGCCCGATCATATCCGCCCCTAGGGTCCGTTAGATCAACCACAAAGCTGGTCTACCGACTGGCTATATCAAAACTCGACCCGTAGGTTGAGAAACGTGATGGATACGACCGCACCCGAAACCGCCTACTTCCGGCGCGTCGGCGACCGCCGCTTCGTCCCCACTCACCACGCGGGCGGGGCCTGGTCCTCCGGCGAGCAGCACTTCAGCCCGGTGGCCGGGCTGATCGTGCACGAGATCCTGCGCGCCCGCACCGATCGCCCCGACCTGGTGCTGAGCCGCATCGGCTTCGACATCCTCGGCCGGATCGCGTTCGAGGAGTTCGAGATTCGCGTCGAGACCATCCGACCGGGCCGCACCATCGAACTGGTGGAAGCCACGGTGGTCATCGGCGGCCGCGACACCATCAGCGCGCGGGCCTGGTTCCTCGGCGCGCAGGACACCGGCATCGTCGCGGGCGGCGAACCGGACCGGCTGCCCGCCCCCGACTCGCTCGCACCGTGGTCCCTCACCCCCGTCTGGCCCGGCGGCTACATCGAATCGATCGAGGCCCGGCAGGTCGGCGTCCCCGAACCCGGCCGCGCCACCGCGTGGATCACCACCGCCGTGGACCTGGTCGAGGGCGAGGACGCCGATCCGCTGGCCTCCTACATCGCGCTGGTCGACACCGCGAACGGCATCGCCGTCCGGCAGGAACCCACGAAATGGATGTTCCCGAACGTCGACATGACCATCCACCTGTACCGGCAGCCCGAAGCCCCGTGGGTCGGGATGGACACCTCGGTGGTGTTCGGCCACAGCGGCCAGGGCCTGACCACCACGGTCCTGCACGACCTCCGCGGCCCGATCGGCTACGCCCAGCAGAGCCTCACCCTGCGACCGCAGCCGACCAGCTGACCCCGGTCAGGCGATGAAATCGCTGACCAGCTTCACGAATTCGCGCGGCCGCTCGACCATCACGACGTGACCGGTATCGATTTCCTCGTACACCGCGCCCGGGATGGCGGCGGCCAGCTCCCGGGCGTTCTCCACGGGCAGGAACCCGTCCTGGGCCGCCCCGATCACCAGCGTCGGTGCTTGGACGCGAGGCAGCAGAGCCCGAATGTCCAGGCGCAGAGCCAGTTCGATCTGGCGACGGCGGTCCGGGGTGGACTGGAACCGGCTGGCGAGCTCCTCCACGGCGACATGACCGATCGACCGCAGGTGCGTTCGGCTGAACGCCAGCAGCATCGAATACCGCGCGAAGGTGTCCGCGTCACCGAGGAGATCACGCCACACGGTCAGTGAGTTGCGCAGATACTCGTCACCCGGTCCGGCGAAACCCGCGACCGGCACCAGGCTGCGGACCAGCTCCGGCCGCCACGCCGCCAACGCGGCCGACACCACCGCGCCCAGTGAATGCCCCACCAGATCGACCGGCCCCGCACCCAGGTCCGCGACAACCGCTGCCAACTGCTCGGCGAGCAGCTCGATGGTGAGCTCACCGCCATCGTCGCGAGCCGGATCACTGCCCGACAGATTCGGCAGCACAACCAGATTGGCGGTGGCGAACGCGTCCGCCACACCATCCCAGGCTCGCGCGCCCGCACCGCCGCCGTGCACCAGCACCAACGGACGCCCGGCACCCAGCACCCGATACGGCACACGCGCGTCACCCACCGCGACCTCCCGCATTTCCGCCTCACCCATATCCGGCTCCTCTCGTATCGCTCGACGGGATCGACCTTCTCGCGAACTCGGAGCGGTGAGGAGCGGAGAGCTTTCCCTAGGAGCGGCGCTCCCAGCCCCGAGGAGGGCGACCTCAGCCTCCGCGCACCCGAGCGTCGTGGGCGCCGCACTCAACGCGGCCGACGCGGACTCGTCGGCCGGCGCCCCCGGTGCGCGAGGTGCTCGCGCAGTCGCACGCCATCGGCCCGACCCGCGAAGCCGGCGGCTGGTCAGCGCCGCGGCAATGCCGAAGCGCTGCCATACGACTCACGAGAATCCGCCAGCCTGCGGCGGGAATGCGTTCCGGAGGGCCAGGGTCGAGGATCAAAAGCGCCGATGCCGCGCATGTTCGCGATCCAGCAGATTGCCGCCCGAGCAGCCGCTCGACGACGGGCCGGCCGAGGAACGGGCACACGCCGGATTCGGCGCGGATAGTTCCACGGCGAGATGACCGCGACCACGCCCTTGCCCGTGATGTGGAGGAGCTGAAGCGGCAGGACTGGCAGCGGGTGGTGCTGCGGCGCATGCTCAGCTACGGCTTCCTGTCCGGCGCCCGCCGCCGGACAGTAGTCCGATGACCGCGTGCGCTCCGGGGCGGTCGAGGATCGAGTTCGGGTCGCGCAGGATGGAGGGCATGACGATGGACCGCGACAAGCTGGCGGATTTCCTGCGCCGGTCCCGAGAGCGACTACAGCCGGGGGATGTGGGTTTGGCCGGTGGACCGCGTCGGCGCACGCCGGGCCTGCGGCGCGAGGAGCTGGCGCACCTGTCCGGCGTGTCCGCGGACTATGTGATGCGGCTCGAGCAGGCGCGCAGTTCCCAGCCGTCGGTCCAGGTGCTGGCCGCGCTCGCGCACAGCCTGCGGTTGAGCCTGGACGAGCGGGACCACCTGTATCTGCTGGCCGGTCATCGCCCGCCCGAGGGGGTGCGCGCCGGGAACACCGTGCGGCCCGCGCTGCGCTACCTGCTCGACCGGTTGAGTGACACCCCGGTCCAGCTCATCACCGACCTCGGCGATCTGCTCGCCCAGAACGCCTTGGCCGAGGCGCTGTTCGGATGCGTGTGCGCCATCGCCGAATCGGACCGCAATATCGCGTGGCGCTGGTTCACCGACCCGTCGGTTCGCGAGGCCTATCCCGCCGAGGAACACGACCGGCTGGGCCGCCTGCGCGTCGCGGACCTGCGCGCCGCCGCGACCCGCCGCTGCTACGACCGGGCCTCGACCGCTCTGATCGAGCGCCTCGAAACCGCGAGCCCCGAATTCACCGACCTCTGGCAACGCCACGAGGTCGCCGTCCGCCGCGAAAGCCATGTGCGCGTTCGCCATCCGGACATCGGCACGATCGAATTCGACTACGAACTCCTGCACACCCAGGCCGAGGACCAGCGTCTGCGCGTGTTCACCCCGCCGCCCGGCTCCCCCTCCGTCGAGGCCCTCGAAGTCCTGCGCGCCCTGGGACCCGACATGGCCCACCGCTCCCACCGTCAGGAGCCGGGCGTCACGACTTCGCCTGGATTTCCTCGCGGGAACGAACGTGATCGATCCCGATGATCATGATCTCCCGGTCCTCATCGGTCAGCACCTTCAGGAATCCGGGCGGGTTCGCCAGCACGTACCCGATCACCGTGCCGTCGCGAGTCTCGATGCGCTCCAACGGCGCCCACGGCACCCGCACGATCGCCGCCGCCGCCAGCATCGCAAGAATCGCGACCGCCCCGCTGCGATGCATCACGCCCAATGCGAAGCGCCGCCCCTCCGGATCCCGATGCGCTGTGGTCTGCAACGCGATCACGAGCACGCCCACCACGCCGACGATGATCAGCATCCACCACAGCCGGATGGTGATCAGCAGCACCGCCCCGAACAACACCACGACGATCAGCATCGCCAGATTCCCGGCGTTCTGGAACGACGGCATCCCCAGCCGCCATTGGTGAACCAGCGACACCGGCACCAGCACCGCCAGCACCACCGCGGTCACCCTCGGATCGGCCATCAGGGTGGCGAGCACCATGCGCGGGGCGTCGTCGAGGCCGATGGTGTCGGCCACCGACGCCGCCCGCACCCAGTCGTAATCGGACACCGCGAACAACCGCAGCACCACGAACAACACCGCGGCCCCGGTCAACGACAGCCCCGTCGACCAGGCGGCGCCGGGCTCGTCCGAGCCCGTGTCGCCCGCCGAATCCTGACGATCCGCCGGGCCGGTCACCTCGCCACCGGAACCCATGCAGCGCAGAATAGTCGCAGGTCACAGCCTCCAGCCGGTGGCGCGCCGCCAGTCGGGAAGCGGCGGACTACCCGATGCGCTGGGCCTGGGGGAAGGACCAGGTGCCGTCGAGGACGTTCTGGTGCGGACGGTAGAGGCGGACCATGTAGTTCCAGTTCGGCGTGGTGGGCAGGCAATTGGGGATCTGCCCGTCGCAGCCGCCGAACTGGATGTCGTAGGAACCGTCGGCGCTCTTCTTTGCCGTGACGTTGTTGACCGAGTACGCGTTGAGCGGGTTGGGCTGGTAATAGCCTTCGGCGTTGTAGACGCTGACCGACCAGAAGCCGTCCACGGGAACGTCTTTCACACGCAGGGTGTAGTCGACGTTGCCGCTGTTGTCGGGCGGGGTGATGTTGAGGTAGAGGGCGTCCTTCTCCGGGTTACCGCCCCAGGCGGAGGCGGAGGTGATCAGGTGACGGACCTCGTCGACCTGTCCGCGGGGACCGAAGGAGTTCTTGGTGTCGGGCAGGGTGGTCGCCAGCGTGAGCAGGGCGTCGCGAACCTTGTCCTGACTGGGCTTGTCCCACTGCGGGATCTCGAAGGCGCCCTTGCTCTTCTGTTCGATGGCGATGGCGTCCTGCAGCTTGTGGACGGCGTCGACATCGGCGGGGTTGTTCGGGTCGACGAAGGTGCGGACCGCGGCGATCATGTACCGGGTGCCGATCTTGTCGCGGTCATAGGTGTACGTGCCGGCCTTGTAGACGACCTCCGGGGTGTACTCGTCCTCGTCGATGATCTGCATGGACATGAAGCGATCGCCGGCGTCGGGGAGGGTGATCGAGACCGGGCCGGCGTCGAGATCGATGACCGCCGACGAGTAGAGGGTGTCGCGGTTGGCCCGGATCACGGTCTGGCGATCGATCGGCATGGGCTCGCGGATGTGGTGGAAATTGCCGATTCCGCCATCCTGCACCGACATCGCGAACTCACGGTCGGTCTCGGCTCGGGCGAAGTTCTCGACGGTGACGATCGCCGGTTGGTTCGGCGGATAGTCCACGGCCTTGGCCTTGGTTCCGGACGCGGCGCTGGTATTGGTGGTGGTCGAGCTCGAGGAATCGTTGCCGCAGGCGGCCGCGGTGGCGCATACCAGTAGCGCGCCGATAACCACGGCACCGGATCGCATCGCCTTCATGTACCCACTCCTTCACTGGAGACGTTGCAAGAGCCTTGATATTGGGCGCGTGGCAATCCGCTACAACCGATTGACCAGCGCTAGTTTCACACCATGCCATCAGATAGCGATGAAGTAGCCAAAGCAGGCCAATCCGGACCCACCGTGTCCCGGCGCGCAGCAATTCTCGGCGCCACCGCCACCGCGATACTCGGCGCGGCGATCGGCGGTGGCGTGGTCGCGGTCTCGAAGCGCGACGACGATGACCCGAAATCCAGCACGTCCGCGAAGTCGGACTCCGACATCGACCGCGATGTGGTCTCCTCCCGGGCGTTCGACGCGGTCGTGTGGGGTATGCCTGCCGTCAACTACGACCGGATGCTGCAGGCCGCGATCGCGGTCGGCGCCGGACCGAACCAGATCGTGTACTGGTCGAAGCTGCTGGACTGGAAGAACCAGACGCTTACCCCGAACCCGAACGCCATCTATCTGATGCCGTTCTACGACACGACGTCCGGGCCCGTCGTGATCGATGTCCCACCCGCCGAAGGGGACTCCACGATCACCGGCTCCATCGACTCGGTCTGGCAGACCCCACTCGCCGATGTCGGCCCCGCGGGGACGGACAAGGGCGCGGGTGGCCGATACCTGATCCTGCCGCCCGGCTACACCGGCGAGATCCCGGACGGGTTCATCCCCCTGCGCTCGGAGACCTATGCCGGATTCGCCATCATGCGCTCGAATCTGAAGAGCGGCAGTGACGCCGATATCGCGGCAGCGGTGAATTACGGCAAGCGCATCGGCCTGTATCGGCTCGACGCCGCCGGAAACCCGCCTCCGACACCGTATGTCGACGCCTCGGGCAAGGACTTCGACTCCACCATTCCCTACAACCGGGACTTCTTCACCAACCTGAACAGGATCGTGCAGGCCGAGGTGTGGCTGCCGCGCGATATGGCGATGATCGACCAGCTCTCCAGCCTTGGCATCACCAAAGGTGCTCCCTACCAGCCGGACTCGGCGAACCTCGAGCGGTTCGACGAAGCCGCCACCGACGCGGGCAAATGGCTCGAACAGCTCTACGTCAAATCGTTCACGCCCCCGTACTTCGACAACACGCATTGGGCGCTCCCGGCCAACCAGCAACTGGTCAAGGCGATGAGCGACGGATTCACCGACCCCTCCAACTATCCGGTCGACGTCCGGGGCATGGCATATTCGTTCGCCTATTTCGCCGCCAAGAACCTTGGCAAAGGGCAGTTCTATCTGGTCGCCATCAACGACTCCGACGGCAAAGACCTCGATGACGGCAAGCACTACAAGATCAACGTGCCTGCCCACGTCCCGGTGTCGCTCTATTGGTCCGCCACCGCTTACGACCGCGGCACCCATACCCCGATCCGCGACGTGGACTGGGCCAGTCGCGCATCCAATACCCCTGGCCTGCAGACCAATTCCGACGGATCGGTCGACCTCTACCTCGACCCCAGCGCACCCGACGGCAACAAGTCCAATTGGATTCCCACCAAGTCCGGCCGGAACTTCGAGATCATGTTCCGCTTCTACGGACCCCAGCCGCCACTGTCGGAGAAGACCTGGAAGCTGCCCGATATCCAACCCGCCTGAGGCATGGACGCCGGGGCGGTCGGTCCGCTCCGGCAATTGGTAAAGTCTGAAATTGGTTGTGCAACAATTTAATTCATGCATCTCGATGAGGACTGCGCGATAGAATAGGGGTATGAATTCGGCAGGTCAGGTTCTCACGGACGACATCATGGTGGCGGATGCCATCGATATGATGCGCGTCGCGACCGAGGTCCTGATCGCCGAATCCCTCGACCCGATCGAGGACGACGACCTCGTGGATGCGCTGCGGGATTGGGAGAGC
The DNA here is from genome assembly GCF_040630785.1 of Nocardia sp. NPDC005746. Lineage (NCBI taxonomy): Bacteria > Bacillati > Actinomycetota > Actinomycetes > Mycobacteriales > Nocardiaceae > Nocardia > Nocardia sp. NPDC005746. The sequence continues at coordinate 52,216 of NZ_JBEXYE010000011.1, read as the reverse complement.
ATGCGGCGCAGCACGGCCGCGTTCGAGCACAAGATGATTCGGGAAGTCGAGAACCGGGGGCTGCCGGAAAAGGCCGGGGTGAAACGGACTTCGAGATATCTCGAGCAGACCTTGCGTCTCGGGCACGCCGAAGCCTGCGCGCGGGTGCGCGCCGCGGAATTGCTGGGGATGCGGCGGGAAGCCGGGCGGATGGTCAAGCCGTGGCTGTCGTGGACGGCGGCGTTCCAGGAAATGGGTTTGGTGTCAGCCGATTCCGCGCGCCACATCGCGAAGATCATGGACAAGATTCCGGGGAAGGTCGACGCCGATACCCGCGACCGCGCCGAATTCCAGCTCGCGCACTTCGCCACCGAATCCGCACCCGATGATCTGCCCAAGATCGGGGACCGGATCCTGGGCTACCTCGATCCCGACGGGCGTCTCACCGACGAAGGTGACCGGCAGCGTCGGCGCGGGATCAGCTTCGGCAAGCAGGGCGTCGATGGCATGTCGGCCATCACCGCGCAGGTGACTCCCGCACTGCGGGCCGTGCTCGACCCGATCTTCGCCAGCCTGGCCCGGCCCGGTATGTGCAACCCCGATGATGCCGAAAGCCCCTGGTCCACTGAAGGACTCGACGACGCAGCCCTTGCGGGGCTGGAGCGCGCCGCACGCCGTGACGACCGCACCGCCGCGCAGCGCAACCATGACGCGCTGCTGGCGTTCCTGCGGCCCGAGATGGGTCCGACCGTTCCCGGTCAGCACCGTGGGCTGCCCGTCTCGACGATCATCACCATGTCGCTGGCGGAGGTCGAAGCGGCTGCCGGGGTGTCCACGACCGCGTCGGGTGGGACCGTGCCGCTGGAAGAAGCATTGCGGCTGGCCGAGAAGTCGACGCCGTTCCTGGCGATCTTCGATCACGCCGGGCAGGCCCTGCACCTCGGGCGGACCAAGCGGCTCGCGAACTCCGCACAGCGTATGGCGTTGATCGCCACCGAGCGTGGCTGCACCCGTCCGGGATGCAACGCACCCGCCACGCTGACCCAGGTGCACCACGTCACCGAGTGGGCCAAGGGCGGTCGGACCGACATCGAAGAATTGACCTTGGCCTGCGATGCTTGCCACGCACTGATCCATGACGGGCCCGGCGGCTGGAAAACCGTTGTCATGCCGAAGGATTCCGACCGTGCGGGCCGGACAGGGTGGATCGCGCCACGCCACATCGACCCCACCGGAACACCCCGGGTCAACGATCGCCACCGTGCGGGTGAGTTGATGGCCGCCTCCCTGGCCAGGCTGCGCGATGGCACACGCCCACCGGTCAAATGGTGGTCACTCGCCTGACGGGTGACCCTCCCTCGATCATGCAAAGCCCGAGCCCTACTGAAGGTGGGGCCCTTCGGGCTGCGTGCGTCACGGCTGCTCGTGTCACAAGGGCGTGCGCAGAGCTACGCGGAGTGTGGTCGCCTCGCCTGCCCTACCGGATTTGGGCTGACGCCAGGCTGGAGCCGCCACCCCCAGCCCACGGACCGCACGCATCACCTTCTACAGACAACCCAAAGATCCCTTTGCCCTTGCCCCGGGACGATGCGCGGCCGAGCCGTGCGGGGGCTGGTAGGTGAGGGGGCCTCGCAAGCTCGGCCACCCTCTCTTCCTGCTCCAGGCGTCTTTGGTCTTCGGTTGTTCTGGCCCTATGCGGCCGTGCCGCCCGCATGCGCGAATTCAGCGAGCTGACCAGCAAGGCTGTTCGGCACACGTGCGCGAACCCGGGTACCGGTTTCCTCATGCTCGGAGCTGAGGATCTTACCGTCCGCGTGGATACGAGCCAGCAGATCACCACGGGTGTAAGGCAACAACACACTGACCTCGACATCCAGCCCGCCGAGAATCTGACCGAGTCGGTCCCGAAGCTGATCCACCCCCTCGCCGGTGCGAGCGGAGACGAAGGCCGCATCGGGCAGCCAACCCCGCAGCTGCGTCACCTCCAGCGGATCCAGGGCGTCAATCTTGTTGACCACCAGGAACTCCGGCGGAGCAGGCGTCTTGGTTTCCTTCAGCACATCGGTGATGACCTCGCGAACCGCCTTGATCTGCTGATCCGGCAGCGCGTCGGAACCGTCTACCACATGCAGGAGCAGATCCGCGCCGGTCACCTCTTCCAGGGTGGACCGGAACGCCTCGACCAACTGCGTGGGCAGGTGGCGGACGAAACCGACGGTGTCGGTGAACACGACCTCACGCCCGTCCTCGAGCGCCGCCCGGCGGGTGGTCGGATCCAGGGTGGCGAACAGCGCGTCCTGCACCAGGATTCCGGCATCGGTCAACGCGTTCATCAGCGAGGACTTGCCCGCATTGGTGTAGCCGACGATCGCGACCTGCGGGATGCCGCTGGACGAGCGCCTGGCGCGCTTGGTGTCGCGGGCGGTCTTCATCTCGCGGATCTCGCGGCGCAGCTTGGCCATTCGCTCGCGAATCCGGCGACGGTCGGTCTCGATCTTGGTCTCACCGGGACCACGCAGACCCACACCGCCGTTGCTACCCGCACGGCCACCGGCCTGCCGGGACATGGACTCACCCCAACCGCGCAGTCGCGGCAGCATGTATTCCATCTGGGCCAGCGAGACCTGCGCCTTGCCCTCACGTGAGGTGGCGTGCTGGGCGAAGATGTCCAGAATCAGCGCGGTGCGGTCGATGACCTTCACCTTGACGATCTTCTCCAGCGCGGTCAGCTGCGCGGGCGAGAGCTCACCGTCACAGACGACGGTGTCGGCGCCGTGCTCGAGCACCATGCCGCGTAGCTCGTCGGCCTTGCCCGAGCCGATGTAAGTGGACTTGTCCGGCTTGTCGCGGCGCTGGATCAGCGCGTCGAGCACTTCCGAACCCGCGGTCTCCGCAAGCGCGGCCAGCTCGGCCATGCTCGCGTCGGCCTGGGCAGCCGTGCCCTCGGTCCAGACACCGACCAGAACGACCCGCTCCAGTCGCAGCTGCCGGTACTCGACCTCGGTGACGTCCTCGAGCTCGGTGGACAGACCCGCGACGCGACGCAGCGCGGCGCGCTCCTCGAGCTGCTGCTCGCCGACGGTCGGCGCGGCCGACCAGCCATTGCGGCCGGTCTCGGGCGCGTCGTTGGTCTCCTCGTCGAGGTCCTCGGCGGGAGTGAACTCATACGTTTCTGGCTTACTCATACACCTCCATAGTCCCACGTCCCAACGAACGGCCGCACTCGGTTATTTCGGGGCGACCGCCGCCCGCCCGCGGGCCACCGCTCACGACCTGGCCACGAACCGCTCCCCTGCGCGCACAATCACATCGTCGAGCACCTCGCGGGACCGCAGCAGGTCCGCGATGGTGCGATCGATCCTGTCGCGTTCGGCGCGCAATTCGCCGACCAGCTCGGGTGTGGCGCGTTCGTTCGCGCCGCCGTCGGTGTCACGCATGCACGGGAGGATCTCGAAGATCTTCTTGCTGTTGAGGCCGGCCGCGAACAGCTCCTGAATGTGGATGACCCGGTCCACGGCGAGCTCCGGATAGTCGCGCTGGCCGCCCGGGGTACGCGTGGCCACCAGCAGCCCCTGCTCCTCGTAGTAGCGCAGCGACCGATCGCTCACGCCGGTACGTTTTGCCAGCTCACCGATTCGCATGCGGCACTCCGGAATCCAAGGCTTGCACCTCACATTGATGTCAGGTTTTACCTTACCGGCATGACGAACACAGACCTCTTCACCACCGGCCGCGTCGGCGCGGTCGAACTCCCCAACCGCCTCGTGATGGCCCCGATGACCCGCAATCGCGCGGCCGCCGACGGGACCCCGACCGAGCTGATGGCCACCTACTACACCCAGCGCGCGAGCGCCGGACTGATCATCGCCGAAGCCGCCACCCCCAACCAGGTCGGACTGACCTACCCGAATATCCCGGCCATCTACACCGATTCGCACATCGCGGGCTGGCGGCGGGTCACCGACTCGGTGCGGGCCGCGGGCGGGCGCATGGTGCTGCAACTCCAGCACGGCGGCCGCGTCGGGCACCCGGACAACAGCGGACTGACTCCCGTCGCACCCTCCGCCATCGCCCTGCCCGACACCGTGCACACCCCCACCGGACACCAGGACGCCGTCACCCCACGGGAACTCACCGTCGCCGACATCCAGGACACCGTCGCTGATTTCGTCACCGCCGCCCGCAATGCGATCGCGGCCGGATTCGAGGGCGTCGAAATCCACAGCGCCAACGGCTATCTGCTGCACCAGTTCCTGTCCGACAACACCAACCAGCGCACCGACGCCTACGGCGGGTCGATCGCCAACCGGATCCGGTTCACCGTCGCGATGGTGGACGCCGTGATCGCGGCCGTCGGAGCCGAGCGGGTCGGGGTACGGATCGCCCCCGGGGTGAACGTCAACGGCATCGCGGAAACCGACACCGACGAGCTGTACCCGGCGCTCGTGTCCGCCCTCGCGCAGCGGCGACCCGCCTACCTGCACGTGGTCTTCGCCGACCCGGAAAGCAGCCTCTTCCACCGCATCCGGAGCCTGTGGCCGACCACCCTGATCGCGAACCCGAACCTCGGCTGGGGCGTCCCGCTACCCGCCGACGGCGGTGCGGCCGCGGCCGAGGCGCTCCTCGGCGCGGGCGCGGACCTGGTCTCGCTGGGCCGCTCGTTCCTGGCCAATCCGGACCTGGTGGAACGCCTGCGGGTCGGCGCGCCGCTCAACACCGTCCGCGACGCGCACCTGATGTACGTAGGCGGCGCGACCGGCTACACCGACTACCCGGTGCTCGCCGGCAACTCCGCCACCGGCGATTCCGCGCTGGACGGTATCGCCACGAAGCAGCTCCTCACCGTCAGCGCGGCGTGAAGATCCGCTCAGGCGTCCTGCCACCATTTGGCCGCGATGCGGCCCGTCGCCACCAGCTCCGACGGGCCGCGCAGCCACGCCGAACCGTTCTCGATGCCGACGGTCACCACGCCGCCGGGAATGCGGACCTTCACATGCCCGGTGTCCGAGGCGAGGTCGAAACCGTCGCGGGCGAGGGCCGCGGCGGCCGCCGCGACGGTTCCCGTGCCGCAGGATCGGGTCTCGCCCACGCCGCGCTCGTACACCCGCATGTTCACACCCCGCTCGCCGTCGGAGCCGACGTTCAACGGGGTGAGGATCTCGACGTTCACACCGTGCGGGAACAGGGTGTGATCGAAGCCGGGGGCATGCTCGAGGTCGAGGTCCGCGAGCAGCGCCGGGGTCAGGTCCGGGTCCACGCAGGCCAGGTGCGGGTTGCCGACGTCGATGCCGATCCCGGTGAATTCACGTCCGCTCAGCGTCGCCGTCGAGGGGCCGAGGTTCTTCACAATGCCCATGGCGACGGTCACTTCACCGTGCACAGGATCGGCGTGGTGCACGACCACCGGCCGCGCGCCCGCGCGGGAGCCGACCACGAACTCGGAACGCTGCTCCAGCCCGGTCGCGACCAGGTAGTGCGCGAACACCCGCACCCCGTTGCCGCACATCTCGGCGATGGACCCGTCCGCGTTGCGGTAGTCCATGAACCAGTCGTCGACGTCGACGCCCTCGGGCAGTGCGGCCAGCACGCCGGTCTCGATCAGCGCGCCCGCGCGGGCCACCCGCAGCACCCCGTCCGCGCCGAGCCCACGCTGCCGATCGCACAGGGCTGCGATCCGGGATTCGGTGAGCTGCAGCCAGGCGTCCGGGTCGGGCAGCACCACGAAATCGTTCTGGGTGCCGTGGCCCTTGCTGAATTCGATATCAGCGGCGCTGCTCTCGCTCGTCATGGTCATTACGGTAGCGCCCGGCGCTGCCGGGAGATTTCGTAGAGGGCCACCGCGGCCGCGGACGGCATGCCGAGCGTGCCGTCGGTGGGAATGCAGACCAGTTCGTCGCACACCTGCCGCCAACCCGGGGCCAGGGCGTCGGTGTCGTCACCGAGTACCAGCACGGTGCCGCCGTCGAATTTCGCGTCGTCGAGGGCCAGGCCGCCGCGATCGTCGCTGCCGACGATCCGGGTCGGGACGCCACGCGCCCGCTGCCGGTCCCGGAACGCCGCCACCTGCGCCGGACCGGAGGTGCGCAGCACGGGCACCTCGAACAGGGCGCCGTCGGACGCGCGCACGCTCTGCGGGTCGTACTGGTCGGCACCGGAACCGGTCACGATCACCCCGCCCGCCCCGAACGCCGCCGCGGATCGGATCAACGCGCCCAACCGGATCGCCGACGCGGGCCGATCCACGACCACGACGGTCGCGGGATCGTCCGCGGTGCCCGGCGCGAAGTCCTCGAGCTCGGGCCGTTTCGTCACCGCGACCGCGACCAGTTCCGGCACCGGCTCGCTGGGTTCGGCCAGTTCGGCCATCACCTCCGGCACCAGGCCGATGCTCGGCACGCCACTGGAGTCCAGCACCTGCCGCGCCCACGGCGACGGTTCCGGATCGCCCAGCCGGTAGACCAGAGTCTCCAGCGGCCAACGGCATTCGAGGGCGCGGCTGATGGGTCGCATGCCCTGCACCAGGAATCGGGAATCCCGGGTGCGTGCGGCGCGGGTGGTCAGGTAGGCCTGCCACACCCCGACCGCGGCGGTGCGTGTGTTCGCGCGACGCGTCACTGTGGTTGTTCCTGTTCGTCCCTCATCGGTGAGGCTCGAGGAGGGCCAGCGCGGTCTCCGCCAAGGCGGGATCCGCGCCGTCCACCCATCGCACCCGCTGATCTCGGCGGAACCACGACCGCTGTCGCCGGACATAGCGCCGGGTGCCGATGAAGGTGCGCTCCTGAGCTTCGTTCAGGTCGTATTCGTTGTCCAGGAAATCCAGGACTTGGGCGTAACCGATTGCGCGGCGGGCGGTTTGGCCATGGCGCAGACCGTGTGCGAGCAAGCCCTCGACCTCGTCGAGCAGGCCGGACTCGAACATTTTCGCGGTGCGCAGTTCGATGCGGGCATCCAGTTCGGCGGTCTCACGATCGACACCGATAATGGCTGTCCCCCAACGGGGTTCACCGATCTGGGGCGCCGAGGCGGCGAACGGCTGCCCAGTCAGCTCCACCACTTCGAGGGCGCGCACCATGCGGCGGCCGTCGGTGGGCAGGATCGTCTGCGCGGCCACGGGATCGGCCTGCTTCAGCGCCTCGTGCACGGCGACGGTGCCGCGGTCGGCCAGCACCGTCTCCCACTTGGCGCGGATCTCCGGATCGGTGGCCGGGAAATCCCAATCGTCCAGCAGCGCTTGCACGTACATCATGGAGCCGCCCACGATGACCGGGGTGCGGCCGCGCGCCATGATCGCCTCCACGTCGGTGCGGGCCGCCGCCTGATACGAGGCGACGGTGGCGGTTTCGGTGATGTCGAGGACATCGAGCTGGTGGTGCGGGATGCCGCGGCGTTCGGCGACCGGAAGTTTCGCGGTGCCGATGTCCATGCCGCGGTAGAGCTGCATGGCGTCGATATTGACGATCTCGCCGTCCAGGCGTTCCGCCAGATCCAGGGCCAGGTCGGACTTTCCGGTGGCGGTGGGGCCGACGACCGCGACGGGGCGGGTCACGCGGTGACCCCGCCATCGGCGGAGAGCGTCGGGAGCCACACGCTGACGTGGTAGGCGACGCCGAACGGGGCTGCGGCGTAGCGGGTTTCGACCTGCGGATCGGCCGGGTCGGCGGCGAACAGTCCGGCCAATGCCTGGTAGGCGGGCCGGCCCTCCACCTCGATCTCGGCGCACAGGGCGGTGTCGAGGTCGGCGAGGGCCTTGCGGTCGCCGGCGCTCAGGGCTTGGTCGATGTCGGCTTGCACGCCCTCCGCTCGCTCGTCGAGGTAGCGGGGGGCCTTCAGGGAGAGGGTGGCCGCGCCGTCGGCAACCACCAGGACACCGACCGGTTCGGATTCGGCGTCGAGTTCCGCTCGCAGCGCCCGCCCGAAGGCCAGACTCTCCTCCGCGGTGGCATCGGCCGAGATCAGACGGCATTCCGCGACGGTCTCGGGTGCGACCTGCTCGCGCAGCCAGCCCGCGATCAGCGCGGGCAGCGGCAACAGGACATCCGCGACACGCTCGGCAACCGGGCCTGACAAACCGACCCGCACGTCCACGCCGTATCCCCGGAATGTGCCCACCGCGTCAGCGCCGATCACCCGGCCCGAATCGCCCGCGCCCTCCCCCGGCTCCGCCACGCCGACGACGACCCATCGCGACACGCGGGCGGCCAACTCCCGGCCCGCAGCCGACACCGCAGCTCGCAGCTCCGCGACAGCCCCCTCGACGGCCGACCCGGCCGCGCCCTCCAGTTCGGGAACCAGCACGGGCGGCGAGGGGACCAGTGACGCAACACAGAACACGCCGTCAACCGTAGCGCTACCGCACCTCACCAGCCCCACCCCCGCCGATCGCCGCGCCGCCGAAGCGGGCTCAAAGACAGCATTTCGTATCTCAGCCTGGTTGAATGGGATGAGCTAGACCGATGAGCTAGGGCGTAACCAGGCAGCCGTGACGCGCGGCAGGGACGAGGAGCTATGACCGACAACAACGGAAACGAGAAGGCTACCCACCCGGAGTCGACCCCGACGCCTCAGCCCGGCGCCGCCGTGCCTGCCCCGAGCGAGAGCGCCAAGCCATCACCGGCGGCCGCCGCCGCACCCCGCCCGGGGGGCCCGCGCCGCAAACCCGAAACTCCCAAACCGCACGCCATGCCCGGCCCGGCCGCGGCGCATCCGCACCCGGTCGTGGTACCGAACGTCAGCGACCCCAGCCAGTGGGGACGGGTCGACGACGACGGCACCGCCTGGGTCAAGACCGCCGACGGCGAGCGGGTGATCGGCTCCTGGCAGGCCGGTGACGCCGCCGAGGGCCTGGCCCACTTCGGCCGCCGCTACGACGATCTGGCCACCGAGGTGGCGTTGCTGGAGGCCCGCCTGGCCGCCGGCACCGACGCCCGCAAGACCAAGACCGCCGCCACCGCGCTTGCCGAAACGTTGCCGACGGCCTCGGTGATCGGTGATCTGGACGGTCTGTCCGCCCGGCTGCAGGCCATCATCGAACACTCCGACGAGGCGGCCGCGCACGCCAAGGAGGAGAAGGACCGCACCCGGCACGAGCAAACCGAGCGCAAAGAGGCCTTGGCAGCCGAGGCCGAGCAGATCGCCAACGAATCCACCCAGTGGAAGGTCGCCGGCGACCGGCTGCGGGAGATCCTCGACGAGTGGAAGACCATTCGCGGCGTGGACCGCAAGGTCGACGACGCGCTGTGGCGCCGCTTCTCCAAGGCCCGCGAGGCGTTCAACCGCCGCCGCGGGGCGCACTTCGCCGATCTGGATCGCGAACGCGCCGCCGCCAAGGGCCGCAAGGAAGAGCTCTGCGGCCGCGCCGAGGAACTGTCCGGCTCGACCGACTGGTCCGGCACCGCCGCCATCTTCCGTGAGCTGCTGACGGAGTGGAAGGCCGCCGGTCGCGCTCCGCGCGAGGCCGACGAGCAGCTGTGGCGTCGCTTCAAGGCCGCACAGGACGTGTTCTTCGCCGCCCGCAACTCCGCGGCCAGCGAACGCGACCACGAGTTCGAGCAGAACGCCTCCCTCAAGGAGGAACTGCTCGAGGCCTACGCGCACATCAACCCCGAGACGGGGCTCGATGCCGCGCGCAACGCCCTGCGCGAACTCCAGGAGAAGTGGGACGCCATCGGCAAGGTGCCCCGCGAGCGCATGCACGACCTGGAATCGCGTCTGCGCGCCATCGAGAAGAAGGTCCGCGAGGCCGCCGACGCCCAGTGGCGCCGCACCGACCCCGAGGCCATGGCCCGCGCCGCCCAGTTCCGCGAGCGCGTCGCCCAGTTCGAGGAGCAGGCCGCCAAGGCCCAGGCCGCGGGCAAGACCCGCGACGCGGAGAAGGCTCTGGAGCAGGCCAAGCAGTGGCGCGAATGGGCCGACGCCGCCGAAGGCGCGGTCAGCCAGCGCTGAAACACCGATCGCCCGGGCCGCGTCGCGGCCCGGACGATCGCCGCACGTCCGGTCGAAAAGGTCCGGCGGCAACCCGATCAGGTTGCCGCCGGGCCTCTTTCGTACCATCGCCACCCGATCAACCTTCCCGCGGGCCGGGCCGCGGCGGCATCCAAGCCGTTGGGAATTCGCAGCGCCCCGCGAAGTCGCCATCGAACAGGACGGCCCCCGCGAATCACACGATGACCGCCTCGCTCGGCGGAACGCTGGAGATCCCACGAAAAGGCCCGGTCACAACCGATTCGGTTGCGACCGGGCCTGTCGAAATATCGTGCCGCGGCTCAGTCCTCGCCGAAGAGGCGGCGACGCTGCTGGTCCTCGGCCTTGGCGGCGGCCAGGCGGCGCTGTTCCTCGGCGGCCAGCTGGACCGAGGTGCGGGCCCAGACCACGCGGACCCAGTGGAAGGTCAGCACGATGATGGCGAGGGTGGCCAGGATGAGGCCGGCGCCGGGGCCGGCGCCGTGGTAGTTGCCGAGGCCGGGGGTCTGGCGGTGCCAGATGGACAGCACGCCGAAGACGCTGCCGACGGCGGAACCGGCGACGGCGATCCAGGCCAGCATCCAGCGGCGGGTGATGAGCGCGAGCACCGAGAAACCGATGCCGAAGATCACCACGAACCAGACGAACACCCGCGACGGCAGGCCGATGTGGTCGGCCTGGGCGACGGTGTCGTAGAGCAGCACGTCGAAGCCGCGGGTCTTGCCCGCGTGCGGCAGCACCAGCGAGGCCAGCAGCACGAACACCGAACCGGCGACCACCATGGCGCGCATGCCCGGGTCGATCTCGCCGGCGATCTTGCGTTCGACGGCCTCGAGGTCCGCGCGGAACTGCTCGAAGTCCTGACTGTGGTCGGCCGCCTTCATGCTCTCCTCGTTCGCGTCGGGCGCCTGCTGCGACGCCGTATCCGATTGTGCTGCTTCGCCTTCCGGCTGCTCCGGCCGGTCACGAGGCTCGTCGGAGCCGGTGGGCTGCTGCTCGGTCATGCTGATCCTCGCTGACGCCGTAGCGCTCCCGCGCCGTGACTGGGTGCGGCGTGCGCGGGCGAAGAGCCGACGGCGCACGTCTCCCGCGATCCTGCCCTATGACGCAGCGTAGTTGACCAGCGACCCCCACCTGCGACTACTCGCCGCAGGCGGACCCGCAGCCCGCCGCCGCCGTCTCGACCACCACCGGCGCACCGATGCTCGGCAGGCCCAAACCGACGCCGATGGGCGCGGTCTTGGGGGTGATGCCCTGCTCATGGGCATCACCCGCGCGGGTGCGGCGGTGGCTCAGCACCTCGCCGTCGGCGATCAGGTAGTGCGGGGCCGCGCCGGTGACGTCGATGGTGATGATGTCGCCGGGCCGGATCTCGCTGCCCGGCGCCGGGTTCGCGGTCGGGCGGAAGTGGACCAGGCGGCCGTCGCGGGCGCGGCCGGACATGCGGGCGGTCTTGTCGTTCTTCTTGCCCGCGCCCTCGGCGACCAGCAGTTCGACGGTCGAACCGACCAGCGCCTGATTGCCCTCGAGCGAGATCTGCTCCTGCAGCTCGATCAGCCGGTCGTAGCGTTCCTGCACGACCTCCTTGGGCAGCTGGTCGGGCATGGTCGCGGCCGGGGTGCCCGGGCGGATCGAGTACTGGAAGGTGAACGCGCTGGTGAACCGCGCCTGCCGCACCACGTCCAGGGTGGCCTGGAAGTCCTCCTCGGTCTCACCGGGGAAGCCGACGATGATGTCGGTGGTGATGGCGGCGTGCGGCATGGCGGCACGCACCTTCTCGATGATGCCGAGGAACTTGGCGCTGCGGTAGGAGCGGCGCATGGCCTTGAGCACGCGGTCCGAGCCGGACTGCAGCGGCATGTGCAGCTGCGGGCAGACATTCGGGGTCTCGGCCATCGCCTCGATCACGTCGTCGGTGAACTCGGCCGGGTGCGGGGAGGTGAAGCGGACCCGCTCGAGGCCCTCGATCGTGCCGGTGGCGCGCAGCAGCTTCGCGAATGCGCCACGGTCGCGCGGCTCTTCGGGGTCGGCGAACGAGACGCCGTAGGAGTTCACGTTCTGACCCAGCAGCGTCACCTCGAGCACGCCCTGCTCGACGAGCGCCTGCACCTCGGCGAGCACGTCGCCGGGCCGCCGATCGACCTCCTTGCCGCGCAGCGCCGGAACGATGCAGAACGTGCAGGTGTTGTTGCAGCCCACCGAGATCGACACCCAGCCCGCGTACGCGGACTCGCGCTTGGCGGGCAGCGTGGACGGGAACGCCTCGAGCGATTCGATGATCTCGACCTGGGCCTGCTCGTTGTGGCGGGCCCGCTCCAGCAGCACCGGCAGCGAGCCGATGTTGTGGGTGCCGAACACCACATCCACCCAGGGCGCCTTCTTGACCACGGTGTCGCGGTCCTTCTGCGCCAGGCAGCCGCCGACCGCGATCTGCATGCCCTCGCGTTCGGCCTTGATCGGCGCCAGGTGGCCGAGGGTGCCGTACAGCTTGTTGTCGGCGTTCTCGCGCACCGCGCAGGTATTGAAGACGACCAGGTCAGCGGTATCGCCGGCCACGGCCTTGACGTAGCCGGCGTCCTCGAGCAGACCCGAGAGCCGCTCGGAGTCGTGCACGTTCATCTGGCAGCCGTAGGTGCGGACCTCGTAGGTCCGGGCCGGGGAATTCACCCAACCAGGGTAATAGCTGCTCGGCGGAGGCCCTAAACCCGTCCGGGCCTCGGCCGAAACCCGTCCGTGCCGCGCGCACCCAGACCCCGCGGCCGTGCCGTGGATGGTCGCCGAATTGTCGCCGAATCAACGCCCGACCGGCCGAGCTGGTCTCGGCGGCGTCAATCGCTGGTTACGCGCGGGTGTCGAGTCTCGGCACAACCCGGGCCGGACCGGCAAAGACGAGCATTTCGGGCGCAAGGTGGTTAGGGTCACTGGTCATGACCGACGTGGCCGATTCCATCAGCACTCCCGCGCCGATGATCTCGATGCGGAATGTGGACAAGCACTTCGGCTCGCTGCACGTCTTGCGTGACATCAATCTCGAAGTGCCCAAGGGGCAGGTCGTGATCGTGGTGGGACCCTCGGGCTCCGGCAAGTCGACGTTGTGCCGAACCATCAACCGGCTCGAGACCATCGATTCCGGTGAGATCGCCGTCGACGGGGTGAAACTGCCCGAGGAAGGCAAGGCCCTCGCCAAGCTGCGCGCCGACGTGGGCATGGTGTTCCAGCAGTTCAACCTGTTCGCGCACAAGACAATTCTCGACAATGTGATGCTGGCGCCGGTGAAGGTGCGCCGCACCGACAAGGCCAAGGCGCGAGCCCGGGCACTGGAGCTGCTCGACCGGGTCGGCATCGCCAATCAGGCCGACAAGTATCCGGCGCAGCTCTCCGGCGGACAGCAGCAGCGCGTGGCCATCGCCCGCGCGCTGGCCATGAGCCCGAAGGTGATGCTGTTCGACGAGCCCACCTCCGCACTCGACCCGGAAATGGTGTCCGAGGTGCTCGAGGTCATGGTCGGGCTGGCTCGCGACGGCATGACCATGCTGGTCGTCACCCACGAGATGGGCTTCGCGCGCCGCGCCGGCAATCGGGTGCTGTTCATGGCCGACGGGCAGATCGTCGAGGACACCGAACCCGAATCCTTCTTCACCGCACCGAAATCGGATCGCGCCAGGGACTTCCTCGGCAAGATCCTCTCCCACTGACTCCACAAGAGAACAGGACGTTCGATGAGGATCAACCCCGCGCTCAGGATCGCCGCCGGAGTGGCTGCCCTGGCTCTCGCTGTCACCGCGTGCGGCGGCAGCAGCAACAAGACCGCCAGCCAGCACGCCGCCGACGGCAAACTCACCATCGGCATCAAGTACGACCAACCGGGCCTGGGCCTGCACAACAAGGACGGTAGCTTCAGCGGCTTCGACGTCGACGTCGCCACCTACGTGGCCGACAAGCTGGGCGTGAAGGCGGAGAACATCACCTTCAAGGAGTCGCCGTCCGCGCAGCGCGAGACGCTGATCGAGAACGGGCAGGTCGATTTCATCGTCGCCACCTACTCGATCACCGACAAGCGCAAGGAGAAGGTCGATTTCGCGGGCCCGTACTTCCAGACCGGGCAGTCGCTGCTGGTGCGGTCGGACAACACCGACATCACCGGACCGGATTCGCTGAACGGCAACAAGAAGCTGTGCTCGGTGAAGGGCTCCACCCCGGCGCAGAACATCAAGGACAAGTACGTCGCCGCCCATGAGGTGCAGCTGATCACGTACGACACCTACTCACTGTGCGTGGAGGCGCTCAAGTCCGGCGCGGTCGACGCGGTCACCACCGACGACATCATCCTGCGCGGTTACGCGGCGCAGTCGCCGGGCGCGCTCAAGGTGGTCGGCAACACGTTCACCGTCGAGAAGTACGGCATCGGCGTGAAGAAGGGCGACACCGAATCGCGCGGCAAGATCAATGACGCCATCGACGCCATGATCGCCTCCGGGGCGTGGAAGGCCGCGCTGGAGAAGGAGTTCGGCGCCACCGGCTTCCAGGTTCCCGAGCCGCCCAAGGTCGACCGGTACTGATCCACGGATTCGTGCCGGGTGATTTCCCGCTGACATCGCTCACGGAATCACCTGGCACGCTTCGTTTTCCGATCGGAGGAATGGGGCAGTCGTGTTCGACTTGATCTCCAACTATCACACCAAGTTGCTCGACGCGTTCTGGGTGACCATCAAGCTGACGCTCTATTCGGGGTTCTGGGCGCTGATTCTCGGCACCCTCGTCGCGGGCATGCGGGTGTCGCCGATTCCGATCGCGCGCTTGATCGGCACGTTGTACGTCAACATCATTCGGAACACGCCGCTCACGCTGATCATCGTGTTCTGCTCCATCGGCCTGTACTCCACGCTCGGGCTGCGGCTCGCGGCGGAGGGACCGAACAGCATCTCCGAGAACAACTTCCGGTTCGCGATCGTCGGGTTGAGCGTCTACACGGCGGCTTTCGTCTGTGAGTCGCTGCGAGCGGGCATCAACACGGTGCCGTTCGGGCAGTCGGAGGCGGGCCGTTCGCTGGGGTTCACCTTCGGGCAGAACCTGCGCATGGTGGTGCTGCCGCAGGCTTTCCGGGCGGTCATCGCGCCGCTGGGCAGTGTGCTCATCGCCCTGACCAAGAACTCGACCATCGCCTCGGCCATCGGTGTCGGCGAGGCGGCGCTGCTCATGGCGGAGATGAACGAGAACGAGGCGGCGGTGCTCAATATCGGCGCCATCTTCGCGCTCGGGTTCGTGATCCTGACCCTGCCGACCGGCCTGTTCTTCGGCTGGCTGGCCAAACGATACGAGGTGGCGCGATGACCGCGGCGTCCGTGCTCTACGACGCGCCCGGCCCCCGCGCCCGGGTGCGCTACCGGATCTATTCGGTCATCGCGATCGCCGCTGTCGCCGCGGTGTTGTGGTTCGTCTACCGGGGGCTCGCCGACAAGGGGCAGTTCACCGAAGCCAAATGGAAGCCGTTCACCGAGAGCCAGGTCTGGAGCACCTACCTGCTGCCGGGTCTGCGCGGCACGCTCGAGGCGGCGGCGCTGTCGATCGTGCTGGCGCTGGTGCTGGGCATGCTGTTCGGCATTCTGCGCATGTCGGATCATCGGGCGATCCGCTGGTTCGCGGCCGTGGTGGTGGAGGTCTCGCGGGCGATTCCCGTGCTGGTCCTGATGATCTTCCTCTACTACCTGTTCGCCAAGCAGAACGCCTTCCCCTCCGATCAGCTGGCGCTGGCGGCGGTGGTGACGGCGCTGACGGTCTACAACGGATCGGTCATCGCCGAGATCGTGCGCTCGGGCATCCGCGCGCTGCCCAAGGGGCAGACCGAGGCGGCCGTGGCGCTGGGCATGCGCAAAACCCAGGTGATGGTCTCGATCCTGCTCCCGCAGGCGGTCACCGCCATGATGCCGGCGCTGATCTCGCAGATGGTGGTGGCGCTCAAGGACTCCGCGCTCGGCTACCAGATCACCTACCTCGAGATCGTGCGCTCGGGCACCCAACTCGGTGCCGCGCAGCAGAACCCGATCCCGTCGCTGATCGTGATCGCCATCATCATGATCATCATTAACTACACGCTGACCGTGCTCGCCACCCGCGTCGAGAAGTGGCTGCGCACCCGCAAACGCGGCTCCCGAGCCGTGGTCGCGGCGGGCACCATCACCGCCCCGCCCGGCATGGACGCCATGGTGTCCGACGTTTCCCTGCAGAAACCGCCGAACTGACCGGTGCGGCTTGCCCGACCGCCGGACAAGCCGCTCCCCCAGCTCGCATACTGAATTTCATGACCGAAGACGTCAGCGCTCGAAGAGAATTCGTCTTCGGGCTCTTCCTGGCCACGGTGCTCGCCCCGCTCCTCGCGGGGCTCACCAGCTTCGCCGCCATCCTCGGCGCCCACCTCACCCGCGAGGCCGCACACCGGCTGCGCACCGCCCGCCGGGAGAAACCTGTGGAGCCCGAGTCACCGCACCTCGCCGCCCAGCGCCCGCTCCGCCACGCCGGGCACCGGCATGCGCGCCGCGCGCTGTCCACCCGCCGCCCGGGCGGGGTCCTGCACTGACCTGCCGTCCAGTGGACATCGGCCGAACTCCTGCGCCCAGCGCGACTACCTACGCGCGCCGGCGAAGTGAGCCTCAACGGTGGTGATCAGTCACCCGAGCGATCGGCCTCGGCCAGTTCGGCTTTCACCACCGCGTAGGCCGTCGATGCACTGAAGCCGCGCCGGGCCAGGAGACCGACAAGGCGTTGGGTTGCCTTGGCGTGGTCCAGGTTTCGGGGGAGCGTGCGGATTTTCGCACGCACCAGTTCGGCCGCACGGGCTTGCTCGTCATCGTCGGCCGAGTCGGTCGGGGGCGGGGACGAGAGCTTCGAGCGGCGCGGGGAGGCCGCTGTTCCAGTGGATATCCGGTCGGCTCGATCGGGGGCGCCGCTGCCGAAGTCGGCGGTGTTCAGCTCCGTGGTCACGACCTTGTAGGCGGTGGCGGAGGTGTAGCCGCGGCGGGCCAGGAGGCCTACCAGGCGGCGGGTGGCTGTTTCGCGGTCGAGGGTTGGGGACAGGGTGCGGAGTTTGGTGCGGATCAGTTCGGTTGCGGATTCGGTGTCGTCGGAGGGGGGCTCGCGGCGGGGGTGGGTGGGGTTCGGGTCGGCGGGCGGCTCGGAGGCGGCGGGCGGGGCTTCGCGGCGGGGGGTGGGTTGGGGCGGGAGTTCGGTGGTCACCACTTCGAACGCTGTGCCGGGGTTGTAGCCCTTGCGGGCCAGCATCGCGACCAGGCGGCGGACGGCCTTGTCTCGGTCGAGTTCCGGGGAGAGGGTTGCGGCCTTGCGGCGGACCAGGTCCGATGCGCGGGTCAGCTCGTCGGCGGGGGTGATCGCCTCCAGTGCCGGTTCGGCGTGTTCGGGTGCGATCCCCTTGCGCCGCAATTCCTCGGCGAGCACCTTCTTCCCCTTGCCCCCATACGTGTGCCGCGAATGCACCCACTGCTGCGCGAAAGCCGCATCGTCGATCAACCCGACCTCGGTCAGCCGATCGAGCACCCGCTTCGCCACATCGGCGTTGAAACCCTTGACGGCCAGCCGATCAGCCAACTCGAACCGACTCCGCGCCCGGTCCGTCAGCAGACGCAGACAGATATCCTTCGCCTGCGCTTCGGTGCCGCCACCAGCGGGCGCGCCCGATCCGGCCGACTCCTCACCGGACCCATTCCGTCCACGGCGACGTCCCGGCCCGCGACGACTCCCATCATCGTCGAAATCTGGACTATCACCCCCGGCGCGGTCCGCATACGCCCCGCGCCGACGACGACCGCCCCGCCCACGCCGACTGTCGTCTTCCTCGGAGTAGGCGCCATCGCCCCCAGCAGCCCGTTCCCCGTACTCGTCGCGCCGACGACCACCGCGACGGCCACGTCCACCAGCCCGATCCGCATCGGGCCTGCCGCCATCCGACCCCGGACCCGAATTCTCCTCATCTCGGCCATACGACTCCCCCGAAGTCGAATACTCGTCATCGCGTGAATACGCTTCCCCCGCAACCGAGTTCCTGCTATCCCGATGTCCCCTGCGGCGGGTGATCCCCTCATCCTGATCCCTGGCAGTGCTCGACTGTTCCGCCGAGGCCGTCTTCTCCCGACTCCCCCGCCGACCCCGTGACTCCGACGCAGCTGCGTTCGCTGCCGCATTGGCTGCGGCGACAGCGGTGGCCTCGGCCAAGGCGGCGCGTGCCGCAGCCAGCCGGTCAGCCGGAGCCGCAGACTTCGAATCGGGTTCGCGCCCACCGACAGCCGCTTGCGCGGTCGAGGATTCGCTGTCGTGGCGGGCTCGCTGCTCGGGGCCTGCGGAGCCGGGGGCTTCCGGATCGTAATCCGCGGTATGGGAGTTCGACCGAGCCGAGTCGGACGAAGTCGGTGCGTCATCGGCGGTTCGCCAGGTGGAGCGGTCATCGCTCGTGGAACCGCGTTCGGGGGCGGCGTGGTAGGCGTCGGCGTGGCCGCCGGATGGGCCGTAGTTCCAGCCGCTTGCCGAGGCGTAGGGGTCGGCGGAATCGCGGCCGAAGAGGTCGTGGCTCGGCTCGGCGGAGCGAGGCGTGGTGGGGCGGGATCCGCGGCGGGCGGACTTGGCGTCGCGGGATTCCAGTTGGCGGCGGAGGCGTTCCACCGCGTCCAGTTGGGGGGTGGGCCCCGGCGGGGTGCGCCGGGGCCCTTCGGAATCCCGCGAGGTCATGTCAGAAGTCGGCGGCGGTTTCCTCGGCGGTGACGTCTGCGCCGATGCCGAGCTTCTCCTTGATCTTCTTCTCGATCTCGTCGCGCACGTCGGTGTTCTCGAGCAGGAACTTGCGGGCGTTCTCCTTGCCCTGGCCGAGCTGGTCGCCCTCGTAGGTGTACCAGGAGCCGGACTTGCGGATGAAGCCCTGATCGACACCCATGTCGATGATCGAGCCCTCCTTGGAGATGCCGAAGCCGTAGAGGATATCGAACTCGGCCTGCTTGAACGGCGGCGAGACCTTGTTCTTGACGACCTTCACGCGGGTGCGGTTACCGACCGCGTCGGAACCGTCCTTCAGCGTCTCGATGCGGCGCACGTCGAGGCGGACCGAGGCGTAGAACTTCAGCGCCTTACCACCGGTGGTGGTCTCGGGGGAGCCGAACATAACGCCGATCTTCTCGCGCAGCTGGTTGATGAAGATGGCGGTGGTGCCGGAGTTGTTCAGCGCCGAGGTCATCTTGCGCAGCGCCTGGCTCATCAGGCGGGCCTGCAGACCGACGTGGCTGTCACCCATCTCGCCCTCGATCTCGGCGCGCGGCACCAGGGCGGCGACGGAGTCGATGACGATGATGTCGATGGCGCCGGAACGCACCAGCATGTCGGCGATCTCGAGCGCCTGCTCACCGGTGTCGGGCTGGGAGACCAGCAGCGCGTCGGTGTCGACACCGAGCTTGCGGGCGTAGTCCGGGTCCAGCGCGTGCTCGGCGTCGATGAACGCCGCGACGCCGCCGTTGGCCTGCGCGTTGGCGACCGCGTGCAGTGCGACGGTGGTCTTACCCGAGGATTCCGGGCCGTAGATCTCCACGATGCGGCCGCGCGGCAGGCCGCCGATGCCGAGAGCGACGTCCAGCGCGATGGATCCGGTGGGAATCACCGCGATCGGCTGGCGCGCCTCTTCTCCCAGGCGCATGACCGCGCCCTTGCCGAAGCCCTTCTCGATCTGCGCCAACGCCAGTTCGAGGGCCTTGTCACGATCGAAAGCCGGAGGTGCCATCGTCTGTCCCCTTCTCAACGGGTGAGTCTCATACTGTGGTTGGCGCCCACGTTAGAGGGAGGCACCGACAACTTCCGACGACGAGCTTAGACGAACAGGTGTTCGATGCAAGCGACGCGCTGAACGACACGCGAAACACCTGGTAGCAACCGATCGGCAAGCTGACCGGCCTCAGGGCACGATCCCCACCTTCCGGTCATCCAACAGCGTCGACGACTGCTTGAACATCCGCAACGCCGACAGCACCTGCACATCGTTGATCCCCGGCAGCACCCCCAGCGACTCGGTGACATACCGGTACAGGTGCGCGGTGTCGTGACACACCACCGCGGCCACCAGATTCGCGGTCCCCGTGGTCGCCGCGACGAAGGCGACCTCCGGATGCGTGGCGATCGCCCGGGCCGCCGCCTCCAGATCCCCGGGCCGCACCCGCATCCACAGCATGGCCCGTGACACGTAACCCATTCGCTCCAAGGCGAAGTCGAGATCGAAGTACAGCACCCCGGATTCGATGAGCTCGCTCATGCGCCGCGCCACCCGGCTCGCACTCCACCCGGTGACGCCCGCGATCCGCGCGTAGGAAGCCCGCCCGTCGCGCCCGAGGATGGCCAGCATCGCCTCGTCCTCCCGCGACAGCTGGACCGATCTCTCCGGCCCCCGCGGCTCCCACATGGGCGGCCGCGGCCCCAGTTCACGCAGCTGCTCGGCCGTGAGCAGCCCGCTGTAGCGCGGCCACTCCTCGGCGAACGGGAACTGCCGCATCACCTCGTGCACGGTCAGCTCGAGCACCTGGGTGGCGCGCGGGATCATCCGCAACAGCAGCTCGTCCTGCCGCTCCACCGATCGCGGCCGGCACACGCAGGTGACCTCGAATCCGGTGGCCAGCAGGGAAACCCAGCTCACGTCCGGTTGCCGGGCGAGCGCTTCGGCCAATGCGACCGCCCGATTCGGCGCGGTCCGCATGCGCAGGATCCACCGGGTGCGACCGAGCGGCACCGTATTCACCTGCCCGGCCACGTGGAGTAGGCCGCGCCGCCGCAGCGACCGGTAGCGGCGGGCGACGGTCTGCTCGGACACGCCGAGAATCGCGCCGAGCCGGGCGAACGGGATGCGCGCGTCGGTGACCAGGCCGTGGATGATCCGTTTGTCGAGCGTATCCAGAATGGCGGATTCATCCGCGTGTTCAGCATCCATGGGAGGAATCTTTCGCCTGCAGCGGTACAGCTAGGGGATACCAGCCTTCGTGGCCAGTCTAGGTGACGAAATCGCTCCCTGGAGGTTCCCGTGCGGAAATGGCTTCCGCTGCTGGCCGCGTGCCTCGGCTCGTTCATGCTCCTCATCGACGTCACCATCGTGAATGTCGCGCTGCCCGATATCGCCGCGGATCTGGGCGCCGGATTGTCCGGACTGCAATGGGTCATCGACGGCTACGCGCTCGCCTTGGCCGCCCTGCTGCTCATGCTCGGCGCGCTGGCCGACCGGTTCGGCGCGAAACCCACCTATCTGATCGGTCTCGCCTTGTTCGCGGCCGCGAGTCTGGGCTGCGGGGTGGCCGGATCGCCGAGTGTCCTGGTGGCCGCGCGCGCGGCACAGGGCATTGGCGGCGCGGCCATGCTGGCCACCACGCTGTCGCTGTTGCACGCCACCTACACCGGCCGCGATCGCGGGATCGCGTTCAGCGCCTGGGGCGCGGTGTCGGGCGCGGCCGCCGGTGTCGGCGTGGTACTGGGCGGCGCGTTGACCGATCTGCTGTCGTGGCGGTGGATCTTCTTCGTCAACCTGCCGATCGCCGCGCTGGCGATCGCCTTGTCCGCCATCGCTTTCGGGCCGTCGCCACGCCGTGCCGACCGCCGCGTGGACCTGGCCGGCATGCTGAGCTTCACGGTGGCGGCGACCGCCGTGACCTACGGCATCATTCGCGCGGGCGAGCACGGCTGGGGTGATCGCGGGGCCGCGCCGGCGCTGATCACCGGCGTGGTCGCGCTGGCGGCGTTCGTCGTCGTCGAATCCAGCAGCGCCGCACCGATGCTGCCGCCCTGCTGCGCGGGGCGGGCTTCACCGCCACGCTGATCGCCGCCGCCGGCCTGAGCTTCGCCGCGTTCTCCACGAGCCCGTTGCTTTCGCTGTGGCTGCAGCAGTACCTGCACCTGACCCCGCTGCGGGCGGGACTGTCCATGTTGCCGCTGTCGGTGTGCGCCTTCCTGGTCTCGGGCGTCTTCGGCCGGCTGCTGCACGATGTCGCACCGCAGTGGACGATCGGCGGCGGCCTGGTAGTCATCGGCGCGGGCAGCACGCTGTTGACGCTCATCGACCTCGGATCCTCTTGGACCGCCACGATTCCCGGCTATCTCTTGATCGGCGCCGGCGTCGGCATCATGGCCCCGCCGCTGGTGGCGGTGGGCCTGGCGGCGGTCCCGCCGCACCAGAGCGGCACCGCGGCCGGGGCGATCAATACCGCGCGGCAGCTGGGCCTGGCGCTGGGAGTCGCCGTGCTGGGCACCGTCTTCCGCAACGTCGGCTCCGGAAAGACACCCGGCCACGCCTTCGTCGACGGCTTGAACACCGCGACGATGACGGCCGGGGTGACCGGAATCCTTGCGGGCGCACTGGTTTTCGCCCTGTACGCCCGCGCCTCCCGCCCCACGCACGCCCCGGTCATCACCCCGCCGGAACCCGCACAGCTCGCCTGACCCGGCTCACCACCCGAAGCCGGTCTGCCGCGCCCGTCCCGGCGCGCGTCCGCATGCCCGGGCACCCACGATCAGTGAGCTCTCACCGACGAATCTGTCCGGATTCCCCTCGGTGAGAGCTCCTTGATCTTGTTGCTACCGCAGGGGAAGGGGTGCGTTGTCCTCTTCGGGCGTCCGCGGGCCGAAGATGCGGCGCTCGGACTCGGCGATCGGCACATCGTTGATGCTGGCTTCGCGACGCGACATGCGACCGTCGGGCGCGAATTCCCAGAGTTCGTTGCCGTAGCTGCGATGCCACTGGCCCTCGTCGTCGTGCCATTCGTACTGGAAGCGGACGGCGATGCGGTCTTCGGTGAAGGTCCACAGGTCCTTGCGCAGGGCGTAGCCGTTCTCGGTGGACCATTTGCGCTTCAGGAAGTCGACGATCTCGGCGTGGCCGGTGAGGAATTCGTCGCGGTTGCGCCAGACGGAATCCTCGGTGTACGCCTGCGCGACCTTCTCGGGATCGCGGGTGTTCCAAGCGTTTTCGGCGGCGCGAACCTTCTGCTTCGCGGATTCCAGATCGAAGGGCGGCAGTGGGGGACGCATGGCGGTGAGCCTTTCGGGTTGACGGGGATCGGGGGTCAGGGGTTGACTGGCGACAGCTCGGGGTCGGTCCAGCGCAGTGGCGTGGCACCCGAGATCTCGACGACCTCGGTGACGGTGAAATCGATGGCGCATTGCGCGCCGGGCGTGAAAACCGCCTCGTCCCAGGCGATCTCGGCGGTTCCGGTGAGTTGCAGGGTGGTCCCGGTGCGCCAGTCGGGCACGAGCAGGCCGCAGCGCGCATCGACGGCGATATTGCCGAGGGTCATGAACATGGAGTTGCCGCGATAGTCGGGCCAGCGCAGGCGGTTCGGGGAAAGCACCTGCAGGAACCCGGGATTGCCGCCGCGATGGGAGGCGTCGGCGTGCCCGTCGGCGTCGGCGGAGGCGACGAAGAATGTGTCGGCGCGCGCGATGAGCTCCTGCTGCGCGGCAGCCAACTCCGTGCCGCGGCGCACTTCCGGCGCCCCGCCCGCGACCCATTCCTCGACCCCTCGGCGGGAAATGTACTTCGGGCAGTTCGAATACACCTGTTCGGTGTCGATGCGCAGTCCGGTCGCGGTGGGCGCGATCACCCCGTTGACCCGCATGCGGCGGCGCGTCTGCGGTTGCAACGCGATCATCCCGACATGCCTTGTGCCGCACAGCGATTCGGCCAGCGGGTCGCCCGCTACTGGCATCGCCTCGACCTCGATGGAGCGCTCACCGGCGGCGTGGACGAATCCGGGCGCCCCGGCCAGCTGGCTTGCCCACATACGGCCCGCGTCATCGGCGGCGGCCAGCACGATCATCGGCTGTTCGGCCAGGAATTGCGCGGCGGCAGCCGGAATGTCGGGCCGGATCATCCGGCCGACCCGCTGCGCGGTGTCGGCCTGGCCGAGCCGCCGCTGCACCGCCAGTTCCCCGGCGTGATAGGCGACCCCGCCGGGCAGGTCCCGGACCCGTATGTCGTTCATGTCCGTCTCCGTTCGGGGGCTCGGTTCGGTGTGGAGGCGCCGCGGTCATGCGAATCCCGCGGTATGAGTCCGATATTCCTGCTCAGAAGAACCCGCAGGTCGGGGCGCCGCCCGAGGGAGCGGGGGCGTGCTCGGCACCCGACGGCGCGTACACCTCGAGGCGGATGCCGTCCGGGTCGATGAAGAAGATGCCGCCCGAGGCCGCGCCCTCGCCATGCGCGACGACGCCGTCGTGGGCGAACGCGACGTCCAGGTCTTTCAGCGCGGTCTCCACCGCACGGACCTGGTCGATGGTGTCGACCTGGAACGAGAGGTGGTGCAAGCCGGGAGTTTTCGCCGAGAACTCCCCGTCGCTCTGCTGCCACAGCGTGACCTGCAACTGCCCGTCCCGCCCGAGGAAGGCGAAGCGCTGCGCGCCCTCCCCGCCCGCGCCGAGCTGCTCGAAGCCGAGCGCGCGTCGATAGAAGGACACCGAGCGGTCGAGGTCGGTGACATTGAGGCCGATGTGCCCGGTGGCGAGGACGGGTGCGGTCATGATGAATCCCTTCGGAATGATCTAACCCATATTGTTGGTTTGACAGGTTAGAAGCTAATCGCAGGGATCACCCGGCGTCAACCCCTATAGTTGATTTGCCTGGTTAGAAGGGAGTGGATGATCCGATGACGACACGGAGCCGGTTACCCTCAGACGTGCCCGAACCACGCCCCCACCTCGGTGAACCGCCCGCGTTGGACCTGCTCAACACGCGCTGGATCGCGCAGACGGGCCCGCAGGATCTGCTCACCGACGTGGCCGGCGCCCGGCAGTGGCTGGCCGACAACAACCTCGACGCCCCCGCCGACGAGGACACGTTGAACGCGCTGCTCGCCGCTCGGGAGGCGATCCTGCGCGTGGTCAAGGCCGACTCCGCGGACGATCCGCACATCGCCGACGGTCTCAATGCGGTGCTCGCACACGGCCGCATCCGCCGCGCTCTGACTCCTGACGGCCCGGCCGGGGTCCCCGAGGTCGCCGACCCGGCCTGGCTACCCGCCTGGCTCGCCGCCGACAACCTGCTACACCTGCTGGCGAGCTCCCCCGAACGCATCAAGCAGTGTGCGCACCCGCACTGTGTTTTGTGGTTCCTGGACACCTCGAAGAACGGCACCCGCCGCTGGCATTCCATGGCGGCGTGCGGGAATCGCGCCAAGGCGACGCGGCACTACGCGAAGAAGACCCAGTCGGAGCAGTCGGCCGGGTAACCCGAATTCACCAGCGCGACTTCGGTACATCGAATTCCGCGCACAGCGCCCGCCACACGTCGCGGGGATCGACCCCCGCCTCGATGGCCTGCGCGCCGGTCCGCCCCATGGACGGCAGCACGTGATCGGCCAGCAGCGCGTCGGCGCGCGCCGTGCCGAACTCGGTATGCATCAACTCCTGAAACTCCGTCAGCCGCACGGCCGCGAGCCTACGCCACCGACCGGATCCGGCCGGTGGCCTACCGGTCCGACCGGATCGCCCGGCTCGTGCGCGACCGGTTGGTTCGGAGCTCGCGCAGCTGGTCCGGCTCTCGCCGAGCAGGCGGTGTCAGCGCACCACGGCGTGACAGATCTCGACGGGGTCGACGGTGTCGGCGATGCCGGCGGCGGCCGACTCGGCGGCGCTCCGGTAGGCGGGGTCGTCGAGGATGCGTTTCACCGCGTCACGCAGGGCCTCGGGGGTCAGCGGCCGCACGAACAGGGAACTGCCTTGGCGGGCCGCGCGATTGGCGAGTTCCCACTGGTCGCCGCCGCCGGGGACGGTGACGATCGGGACCCCTGCCAGCAGGGTCTTGGCGAGCAGACCGTGTCCGCCGCCGCCGATCACGACCGAGGCGTGGCGCAGCAGTTCGTCCTGACGACCCAAACCGGCTGTGGCCCAGGACGGGAGGTCGGTGGGCGGGGTGTCGAGGGTGGAGATGGCGACCCGGACGCCCGCGCCCTCGAACGCCGCCAGCGCGGCCTCGGCGAGACCGACCTGGCCGGTCTGGGCGGTGGAGGGGGCGACCATGACCAGCGGTTCGTCGCCGGGCGGCAGGTCGAGGATGTGATCGGTGGGCTCCCACAGCAGGGGCCCGACCAGGTGGGCGTTCTCCGGCCAGTCCGGCCGCGGCACCTCCAGGGCGGGCAGCGTGGCGATCAGCCGGGCATCGGGCCCCGGATCCTGCGCGGGCAGGCCGATACTGGCCCGCGCCTGCTCACGTTGTACTTCCCCGCGTCGCACGGCGCGCGAGCTCAGCCCGCGCAGCACCGAGTCCCGCGCCCGTCCGCGCAGCCCCTCCCCCGCCGCGAGGCCACTCCCGATGGGCGGCAACCCCTTCGACTGCAGGTACAGCGGATGCGGCGACAGTTCCACCCACGGCAGCCGCAACCGCTCCGCGGCCATCCCGCCGCCGGCGGTGAGCACATCCGACACCACGAGCTCGGGCAGCATGGCGCTCAGATCCGGCAGGATCTCCGTCGAAATATGCGCGGCCCGTTGATGAATCCGCGCCCCGGCGTCACTGTCGTCGTCCTCGGCCCGAGGCGCGAGGCCCTTGAGCCGCCGCACCCCGATCCCGGCCTCCCGCGCGGCGTCGAACCAGCGCGGGCTGGTGAACAGCACCGGCTCGTCCCCGGCCACCAGCAATCGTTCACACAACGCAATCGCCGGAAACGCATGCCCCGGATCAGGCCCGGCCACCACCGCTACTCGCACGCAGCCAGCGTCCCACACCCGCCCGACACATCCGGAACCTCACCCACCTTCCGGTTCCGCGTCGCCGGGCGGGCGGCGAAGTCCCAGCTCAGCCCGCGAAGCGATAGAGCTCGAAGCTGAGGGCTCGGGCGGCGGGGAAGCCCTCCTTGGGGCCGGTGGTCATCTCGATGACGGCGCGGGCCTGGGCCTCGACGGGTTCGGGGCTGAGGACCTCGAGGTAGCGGCGGTGGGCGGTGAGGGATTCGACGGCCGCCTCGACGGTGTCGGTGACGTCGAGACCGTGGCTGCCATCGCCGACGCCGTAGACGGCGGCCCAGCGCGGGGACCAAGCCGGGAGATCGGCGATATCAGGATGGATCCACTCGTTACCCGCGTCGGAGACGGCGTCGAGCGCGGCGCGGCCGACGGCGCGGTGGTCGGCGGAGTTGACGTAGCCGCGGGCCCAGGTGTCGCCGAAGTTGAACAGGATCACCATCTCGGGGCGGTGGCGGCGAATGGCGGCGGCCAGGTCGCGCCGTAGGGCGAGGGATTCCTCGATGCGGCCGTCGGGATAGCCGAGGAATTCGACCGAGCTGACGCCGACGATCTTGGCCGAGGCGCGCTCCTCGTCCTCGCGCAGCGGCCCGGCCTCGGCGGGCGACAGCCCCGCGATGCCGGCCTCACCGCTGCTGACCAGCACGTAGCGAATGTCCTTGCCCTGCCCGGTCCACCGCGCGACCGCGGCGGCGGCCCCGTACTCGATGTCGTCGGGATGCGCCACGATGACGATCCCCCGCTGCCAGTCCTCGGGAAGCTGCTCCATGCCTGTATTCAACTCCGACCGCGCGGGCCCGCGCCAGCAGGACACGAACTTCGCACCCGACCACGAATCACACCGCGCCCGACGCGCCGCGGACCGAGCCGTCACGCGCTGCGAACGCCGCCTCACAGCATGCTGAGCACGCCCTCGAACGCCGCCTCGGCTGCGCCCAGCAGTTTGAGATCCGGTCCCAGACAGGACTTCTCGATCCGCACCCCGCCGAACGCGCGGCTCACCATGCTGCGCCGGTGCACCTCCTCGCGCACCCGCGCGATCGCCGGGCCGGGCAGCGCGGTGAACAGGTCCCCCAGCACCACCAGTTCGGGTCCGAGAATGTTCACGACATTGACCAGCCCCAGCGTCATCCAGTCCAGGTACTCGCCGAGCGGCGATTCCCAATCCCCGCCCAGCGCACGCAGTTCGGCCACGATCGCGCCGCGCGGCCCGTGCTCGGGCATGCCGAGGGCCCGGCACAGCGCCGCCTCCCCCACCTCGGTCTCCCAGCAGCCCTCGTTGCCGCAGTAGCACTTTCGCCCGCCGGGCCGCACCGTCATATGCCCGATCTCGCCCATATACCCCGCCTGCCCGCGCAGCAGCTCGCCCTGGGCGATGAGCCCGCCGCCCACCCCGACATCGGCGGAAACGAACACGGCATCGGCGGCGGTGCGCCCCGCGCCCCGGACATGCTCTGCGAGAGCACCGAATTCGGCGTCGTTGCCGACCGTCACCGGCAGCTCCAGCACCGCCCGCAGCCGCTGCCCGAGAGCCACCTCGCCCCAGCGCAGATTCGCGGCATTGTGCACCAGCCCGTCGGCGCGCCGCACCACCCCCGGCACGCAGACGCCGGCCGCGACCGGCCGCAGCCCCAGATCCTCGGCCAGGATCGCCGAGGATTCCGCGACGTGGGTGATCACCTCGTCCGGTTCCCGTTGCCGCCCACGCAGATTCCAGCTGTTGCGGCCCATGATCTGCCCGCCGAACCCGACCAGCGCGATCCCCACGTGCTCGACCTGCACGTCCACCGCCAGCACCACCGCCGCCTCGGGCTGCGGCAGCACCAGCAGCGACGGCCGGCCGGCCCCGCGCGCCAGCCGCGGCACCTTCTCCTCCACCACGCCGTCCTCGGCGAGCCCGTCCACGAGCATCTTGATGGTGGATCGGTTGAGCCCGAGTTCGGCCGCGAGGGTCGCGCGGGTGGCGGGGCCTCCGGTGTGTAGCAGCCGCAGGAGGGTCGACCGGTTGAACCGGCGCACCTCGTCCGGACGGGCGACGGTCATGAACTCGGATATACCATCGCGCGGCTCACCGGCCGGACATCGCCACGCGGCGTCTCGACAGCGCGTCGACGGTGGCGGCCAGCAGCAGCACCAGCCCGGTCACGATGGACACCACCGCCGCCGGTTGCCGCAGCAGGCCCAGCCCGTTCGACACCACCGCCAGCACCGCGCCGCCGATCACCGCGTCGGCGACCCGCCCGCGCCCACCGAACAGCGACGTCCCGCCGATCACGGCCGCACCGACGGCGAACAGCAGCGTATTGAGCCCGCCCGCCTGCGGATCCACCGAACCGACCTTCGAGGAGTAGACGATCGCCCCGACCGCCGCGCACGCGGAACTGATGACGAAGACGCTGGCCCGCAACTGGGTCACATTGATGCCCGCGCGCCGCGCCGCCTCGACATTGCCGCCGACCGCGTAGATGTGACGGCCGTAGGTGGTCCGCGTCAGCACGTAGGTTCCGGCGACCAGCAGCACCAGCACGATCGGAACCACGTACGGCACACCGGAAATGACGATCAGCGAGCTCGGCGACCGGTTGACGGTGAGCAGCGCCGTCACGACCACCGCGAAGACCACGAGCGCCGCGACCTTCACGACCACCAGCGCCGTCGGCCGCGTCACCAGCCCGCGCCGCCGGCGCAGCACGTGCCCGCCGAGCGTGACCACGGCGTACCCGCCCGCCGCCACCACGCACAGCACCCAGCTGCCCACCGTCGACAGATTCCCGTTCGCCACCGCGTCGAGCACGTGCGAGGAACTGATCCCCAGCACCCCGCCTTCGCCGATGAGCTGGAGAATCACGCCCTGCCACGCCAGGAACAGCGCCAGTGTCACCACGAACGACGGCATCCCGATCTTGGCGATCAGGAACCCGGTGATGGACCCGATGGCCGCGCCCACGCACACCGCGAGCAGCATCTCCACCCACGGATTCGCGGACAGGCCCAGGACCGTCAGCAGAATGCCGAGCAGCGAGAACGCCACGCCCGGCCAGATCCGCAGCAGCCCCGCCAGGATCGCCGCCAGCGCCAGCATCGCGTTGAACACGAAGAACACCGTCGACCCCATGCCGGTCAACAGGTTCCCGTTCTCCACGTAGTGCATGGCCAGCACCGCGCCCGCCACCCCGGAGGCCGTGCCCGCCGACAGATCGATCTCGCCGATCAGCAGCACGAACACGATCCCGATGGCGATGATGGTCTGCCCCGCGCCCTGCGCCAGCAGGTTGGCGATGTTGTTGAGGGAGAAGAACACGTCCGACAGAGCCGAGAAGAACACGATCAGGGCCACCAGGCCGAGAATCGCCGGCAGCGAACCGATCTCGCCGCCACGCAGCCGAGCCATGTAGTCGCTCAGGGCTTCTCGCACAGACAGCGTCGTGGTATCGATTCCGAAGTCGGTCACGGCCGTACCGGATTCGGCCATCGCTTCCGAAACATTGGTCATACCGGTGGATTCCTCGCTCACAACGCCACCGCTTCCGGCCGCGCCAACCCCAGCTCCCCCGAGCGCCCGGCGGTGATCAACTCCACCACCTGCCCGGTGGTGACATCGGCGGTCCGCACCTGCGCGGCCATCCGCCCCAGGTACAGCACCGCGATCCGATCCGCGACCTCGAACACGTCGGCCAGGTTGTGGCTGATCAACACCACGCCGAGCCCCTGTTCGGCCAGCCGCCGCACCAGATCCAACACCTGTCGCGTCTGCGCGACGCCGAGCGCCGCGGTGGGTTCGTCGAGCAGCACCAGATTGCTGTTCCACAGCACGGCTTTGGCGATCGCCACGGTCTGGCGTTGCCCGCCGGAGAGCGCCGCGACCGGGGTGCGCACCGATTTCACGGTGCGCACCCCCAACGAGGCCAGGGTGCGCCGCGCCGCCTCCTCCATGCTCGCCTCGTCCAGCAGCCACGGCTTGCCGCGCTCCCGGCCGAGGAACATGTTGGCCACGATGTCGAGATTGTCGGCCAGGGCCAGGTCCTGGTAGACGACCTCGATGCCGAGCGCCGCCGCGTCCTTGGCGCCACGCAGGTGAACGGGTTCGCCCCGGAATCGCACCTCGCCCGAATCGGCGGCGTGGATTCCGGCGACACATTTCACCAGCGTGGATTTGCCCGCGCCATTGTCACCGACGAGTGCGGTGACCTCGCCCGCCGGCACGGTGAGGTCCACGTCGTGCAGCACGTGCACCGGTCCGAAACTCTTGTTCAGGCCGGTGATCCGGAGCAGCGGCTCATTCATGCTGTGTCCTTTCGCGCATGACCGGAGCGCTGCGTGGTTACGCTGCGCTGCCTCCTCCGCGCTTGACCGCTCATGCGCGGCGATCCTCAGGCGATGCCGAGCGTGGAGCAGGCGGACTTCACGTCGCCGGAGCAGACGTCGCCGGCCTTCACGAAGCCGGAGTCCACCACCTGCTTGACCTCGGTCTTGGTGATCGGTTGCGGTTGCAGCAGTATGGATTTCACGTCCCGCTTGCCCTTGGGGTCCTGGCTCACGGCCTGCGCCAGCGCGTCCGCGGCGGCCTTGTCGCCCTTGGCGAGTGCGACGGCGAGTTTCGCCGCGTTCTCCGCCTCCTCCTTGATGGGCTTGAACACGGTCATGTACTGGTCCCCGCGCAGCACCGCCTTGAGCCCGTCGACGGTGGCGTCCTGACCGGTCACCGGCACCTTGCCATTGAGGCCGTTCTTCTTCAGCACGGTGATCACCGCGCCCGCCAGGCCGTCATTGGCGGCGACCACGCCGTCGACCTTGCCGCCGTTGCCGGTGAGGATCTGCTCGAAGGTGGTGCCGCCCTTCTGGTTGTTCCAGTCGTCGATGGGCTGGCTGCGCACCAGCTTCAGCGCGCCCGAATCGTAGAGGGGCTGCAGGGCTTTCTGCTGGCCCTGGTGGAAGAGGGTGGCGTTGTTGTCGGTCGGCGCACCCTCGATCTCGACGACCTGCGCGCCCGGCTTGTCCTTGAGCGCGGTCGCCATTCCCTGGCCCTGCAGCTCACCGACCTTCACATTGTCGAAGGACACGTAGTAGTCGGAGGATCCGCCGAGGTTGAGGCGGTCGTAGTCGATGGTCGGGATGCCGGCCTTCTTGGCCTTGGCCGCGACGGCGCTGCCGACCTCGCTGTTGATGGCGGCGATCACCAGGACCTTCACGCCCTTGGCGATCATGCCGTCGGCGAGGGTGGTGAACTTCTGGACGTCACCCTGTGCGTTCTGCACGTCGGCGTCGAATCCGGCCTGGTTCAAGGCGCTTCGCAGCAGGGGCTTGTCGAAGGATTCCCAGCGGGCCGAGGTGGCCGTCTCGGGGAGGATGACACCGACCGTCCCGTTCCCCCCGCCACCGGCGGGAGCGTTGGACGTGGAGGTGTCGGTACTGGAATTGGATCCGCAGGCGGTGAGGGTGAGCAGGCCGGACAGGGCCAGCGCGGCGGCGGTGAGACCCCGTCGACGTCCGGACTTCTTCGGCGGGAGCGCGCTTTTCGTCCTCATCAGGGTGACCTTCTTTTCCATGACGCTGCACGCGGCGGTCACTGGGTTGCGACCGCACACACGGCATATGTTGTGGGCAACAACATATGCCGTGTGCGGTGCGTGCAGAGGACGATTCGCCAAAACAGGCGGGGCCGGTCAGGGCAATAGAATGACCTTTCCACCGGCGTGGCCCTCCATCACGAACGTATGCGCCGCAGCCACTTCCGCCAGCGGGAACGTCTTCGCGATGGCCAGATCCAGCTTGCCCGCCGACAGCAGCGGCAGCAGTTCACGCCAGGCGTTGCCGCGGATCTCGGTGCCCGGGTCGGCGCCGGGGCCCTGGCCCAGCACCTTGAAACCGTCCGTGGCGGCGCGGCCGAAGGCCACGATGCTCGCGATCCGGCCGCGGTCGGCGACCAGTTCGAGGGAGACGTCCACGGCCTCGTCGGTGCCGGCCGTATCGATGGCGGCGTCGATTCCGTTGGGGGCCAACGCCTTCACCCGATCGGCGAGGCCGGGACCGTAGGCGACGGGTTCGACGCCGTAGGCCCGCAGCCGCTCATGACGACTCGGCGAGGCGGTGCCGATCACCCGCGCGCCCCGCGCGACCGCCAGCTGGGCGGCCAGGGCGCCGACGCTGCCCGCCGCGCCGTGCACGAGCACGGTGTCGCCGGGTCCGACGGCGGTGGCGGCGAGCAGGTGCACCGCGGTGCCGCCGACACTGAGCACACCCGCGGCCTGCTTCCAGTCCACATCGGCGGGCTTGGGCACGACGCGCGCGGCGTTCACGGTGACAGCGGTGGCGTATCCGCCGCCCACCGTCGCGATGACCTCGTCACCGGCCGTGATCGGCCCGGCCGGGCCCACCGCGTCGGGGCCGACGGCGGTGACCACCCCGGCCACCTCGAGCCCCAGCCGGATCGGCAGTTTGCTCGGATCGGTGCCGAACGCACCGCTGTAGAGCTTGTAGTCGAAGGGATTCACCCCGGCGGCACGCACCGCGATGGTGACGTCGCCCGGCCCCGGTTCGGGCACGTCGACGTCGATGAGCGACAAGACTTCCGGTCCACCGTAAGCGGTGGCAACGACAGCAGTAGCCATACCGCGATCATACGGAGAACGGACCGCCCGCCCGGGTCTCCCCGGGTAGACGGTCCGTCGCGGGCCGTACGGTCAGAACTTGCTCAACGGCGACTTGTCCTTCGACCCCGACACCGCCTTGTACAGCAGGTACAAGCCGAAGATGACCGCGCTCACCATCAGGATGGGGAACAGGCTCTTGATCAGCGCGCCGAGAATCATGAATGCGATCCAGACGAGGACGACGACGCCGAGAATCTTCCAGAACATTCCTTGCCTCCTAGTTTCCGAACCGCCGTCCGCGCGATCCGACACCATCCATACTGCGTCGGGCAACCCAGAAAATCACCAGGTCAGCAGCGATATCGGGGAGGAAATCAGGGTTCACCCCGAGACCTCCGGCGTGCGCGCGAAACGCCTTCGGCCCGGCTATCGGCCATCTACCTGGGCAGGGCCGCGTCACGATTCCGTGCGATGACGTGCACCGAGTGGCCGGCACGAGCACCGCCGCCCGAAAACCCGCAGATGGCAGATGAGCACTCACCACGCTGGTGGAGGCGGTGGAGGGCCCGGCGCTGGCGGGCGGCACATTCAGCCGATCCATGGTTCGCCGCCCGTGAGCGGGTCAACTGTCGCAGGCCGCGTGATCCGGGCTTCCCGAGGCACGGAGTGCGCTTCCGAAGCCGCCGGGTTTTCGGGGTGAGGTCAGGGATTGGCGCGGAACCGCTGGTCGGCCAGCTCGGTGAGCGCCTGCGCCCAGCCGTCGAGCCGATCGGCGGCATCGCGCAATCCGACCATGGCCCAGCCGAGATCATCGGCCACCGCGGCGCTTTCGGGCACCGCCAGCACCCGAGCGGCGGCCTCGACCATGCCCTCGAATTCGATCACGCCGCCGTCGAGTCGCACGGAGACAGCCCGAACATGCTCGCCCAGAGGCGAATTCGATCCGAGCGCACCGGCGGCCTGCTCCATCGCGACCACATCCTGCGCGAGGGCGTGCAGTGCGGCGGCACCGGAAGCGGCCGTCTCCAGCGTGTCGTCCAGATCCTCGGCGGGCAGCCGCCCCGACCGCGCGATCTGCGCGTGCAACCCGTGCAATGCCCGCTCCGCCCGCACCAACCGCGCGATCGAAGCCCGCGCCGCCGATCGGATCGGCGGCAACTTCCGCGGCACGAACGCCGCCTGCGGCAAGGGCTCCCGCCGCATATCCAGATACCGTCGCGCCGTCACCGCGGTCCCGGTCACCAGCGCGACCGCGCCGCCACCGACAACCACCACCGCCCACGCCGGAGCCGAGATCAACACCAGCCCAACGGTTCCGGCCGTCGTCAACCCCGACGCGGTCCCGAGCCGAAAACTCCGCCGCCGAGCCCGCCGCCGCTTCCGCAACTCCCGCTCCCGCGGATCGGCCCACTTCCGCACGGCCACCAACGCCTGCTCCCCCACACCTCGCAGCGTGTCCGGCAGCCGCTGCGCCAACTCCTCGGGCTCGAACCCGGTAGGCGCCAACACCTCCCGCACCGCCTCGGTGGCCCGTTCCCGCCGCGCCCGCGTCTTCGCACGCCGACCGGACGCTCGAACCTCGGGACCCGGCGTCACCGAACCGGAGCCCGCTCCACGCCCGTTCACCGGCCGATCCGCGAATCCCGGTGCCCGGCTGAATGCTCCGTCCACGGAGGTCGGTGGCGCTGCGAACGCGGGACGCCCGACACCGGGTCCCGCCGATGGGATGCGTGGCGCAGCCGCATCAATCGGCGCGCCGAATTGTCCAGTGGCTGCGGCCGGTACCGCACCCGAGTGCTGCGATTCCGAGTTCGAGGGGGCGGGCTGCACGCCGCGTCCGATCAGACGCTTGCGGCTGCGCCACCCTGTCGCCGCGGCCGTCGGCGGCACCTGTGGCACGGCGTGATGCGCCGACCGGGGCGCGTGGGGCGGGGCTGTCGTCGACGGCGCGGGATCGAATTCCTCAGGCGCGGAGGCGGCTCGGGCGGCGGAGCGGTCATCGAAAGGCGCGCCTGCCGGAGAAGCGGCAGCGGCGTGACCGACCGGGTTGGGTCCCGGCGCCGGGTGTGCGGCCGGAGCCGGTGCGGAAGCCGTTCCGGGCGCGGAGGTTTCGGGCTGGGTGGACTGCTGGGGGTTTGCCGCCGGGCCGAAAGGTGAGGGGAAGCCCGGGATGGGATCGGGGGTTTTCGTCCGGGTTCGGCGGAGAAAACGGGCAGGGGAGGTCGCGGGACTCTGGTCGGCCCGCGATCTCCCCATCGTGTACTACTTTCCGCGCAGCAGTTACTGCTGGGCGGCCTGGCCCTTGTTGAAGGGCTGCGCGGCCGGCTGGGCGGGCTGGCCCTGCGGGATCTGCTGCTGGGCGCCGCCCGACGGCAGGGCGTCGCCGCGCATGGAAGCGCGGATCTGCTCGAGGCGGCTGTGGCCGGCCATCTGGATCGAGGCCTGCTGAACCTCCATCATGCGGCCCTGCACCGAGTTCTGGGCCAGCTCGGCCGAACCCAGGGCATTGGCGTAGCGGCGCTCGATCTTCTCGCGCACCGCGTCCAGGCTGGGGGTGGTGCCGGGGGCCGACAGGGTGGAGTCCATCTGCTGCAGCGAGGCCGAGACCTGCTCCTGCATCTTGGCCTGCTCCAGCTGGGACAGCAGCTTGGTGCGCTCGGCGACCTTCTGCTGCAGCAGCATGGCGTTCTGCTCGACGGCCTTCTTGGCCTGGGCGGCGGCCTGCAGCGACTGGTCGTGCAGCACCTTCAGGTCCTCGACCGACTGCTCGGCCGTGACCAGCTGCGCGGCGAAAGCCTCTGCGGCATTGGTGTACTGGATCGCCTTCTCGGTGTCGCCCGCGCCGGTGGCCTGGTCGGCGAGCATAACCGCCTGGCGCGCATTGGCATTGAGCTTCTCGACCTCGTCCAGCTGACGATTGAGCTTCATCTCCAGCTGGCGCTGGTTGCCGATCACCGACGCGGCCTGCTGCGACAGGGCCTGATGCTGGCGCTGGGCTTCCTCGATGGCCTGCTGGATCTGAACC
This sequence comes from Nocardia sp. NPDC005746, assembly GCF_040630785.1. Classification (NCBI taxonomy): domain Bacteria; kingdom Bacillati; phylum Actinomycetota; class Actinomycetes; order Mycobacteriales; family Nocardiaceae; genus Nocardia; species Nocardia sp. NPDC005746. The sequence goes on along the minus strand of NZ_JBEXYE010000011.1, from coordinate 15,910 downwards.
TTCGGATCCGCATGCTCTTCGATCTTCGAGTCGAAGAGGGCCATCAGGTACTTCCAGGCCTTCACGAACGGATTAGCCATCGATTGATCCCGCCTCCATATGACGTGCCGCGCCCCGTAGCGCGACAGTAGTGCGCGACCGTCGCGCACCCCTGTTGTCCCATATCTCCACTGTGCAACGGTCGTTCCGGAGATTTCGGCAACAGCACGACCTCTCCGGGACGAAGCCTACAGAGAATTTATCCCTTTCGGCCCCTCAGTACAGCGATCACTTGGCGGCCACCAGCACCAGACGATCCGACTTGGGGGCCGGAATCACGATGCGGGGGCCGAAAGTTCCGTCCGCGGCCATCGCCACGTCACCGTCGCCACCCCGGACGGGCACCTTCGCGGCGGCCTTGTCGGCGTCGGCCATGGTGGAGCTCACATCGAACAGCACCTGCGCCAGCGGGACGTCCAGGGCCTGGCAGATGGCGGCGAGCAGCTCGCTCGACGCCTCCTTGCGACCCCGTTCGACCTCGGACAGGTACCCCAGGCTCACTCGCGCGGAGGTGGAGACCTCACGCAGCGTCCGGCTCTGGGCGACCCGAGCGCGCCGCAGGCTTTCCCCGATGGCTTCTCGCAGCAGCGTCATCTCGTTCTCCTCACACTCGTCTCGCCGGACCCAGCGTTTGACTGGACAACGTCCGGCGTCGGCCGCGCGTTCCCGGTGTCGTCACTCGCCCCGAACCAAGCGGACGAGTTCGGTGACCGCGGCGCGTACCGCGCCCACCCTGATCGTCCACCGGTCTCCCGGCAACTTCAACCGAAGCACCTCGGTGGACTCCGGACCCGCTATACCAACAAATACCGTGCCAACCGGTCGGCCGTCCTGCGGTTCGGGTCCGGCGACTCCGGTGAGTCCGATTCCCCAGTCCGCTCCGCACCGCTCACGTGCGCCGACGGCGAGCTGCTCGGCGGTGCTCGCGGACACCGGACCATCGGAGGTCAGCGTGTCGGCACTCACACCGGCGAGCGACGCCTTGAGGTCGGTGGCGTAGACGATCAGCCCACCCCGCAACACCGCGCTCGCGCCCGGAATTCCCGCGATGGCGGCGCTGAGCAGTCCGGCCGTCAGCGATTCCGCGGTGGCCACCGTCTGACCGGCGTCGAGCAGCGCGGCCACCAGGTCGGCGGCGGGCGCGGAGGTGACCAGGGGGTCGGGCGGGATGGGACCGGCGGTCGCTACGCGCGACAGCAGGCCGTCGATGTCGGGCCGGACCTCACGCGGCACGACTGCCGCCCGGCGACCCGAACCACAGCCGGGCCGCTTGCACGACGTAATCGAGACCGGTGACCACCGTCAGCAGCACGGCCACGTACATCAAGTCCATTCCGGCGGTGGCGAAGGCGCCCGAGAGCGGCAGCAGCAGCACGCCGATCGCGACCGACTGGACCAGGGTCTTGACCTTGCCGCCCCGGCCCGCGGGAATCACCCCGCGCCGGACCACGGCCAGCCGCAGCAGCGTGACGCCCAGCTCGCGGGCCACGATCACCAGCGTGATCCACCAGGGCAGGTCGTGCAGCACGGACAGCCCGATCAACGCGGCCCCGATCAGCGCCTTGTCCGCGATCGGGTCGGCCAGCTTGCCGAAGTCGGTGACCAGACCGTATTTGCGGGCCAGTTGCCCGTCGATGCGATCGGTGATGGCGGCGACGCCGAACGCGGCCGCCGCGACCCAGCGCCACTGGGGGTCGTGTCCGCCGCGGGCGAACAACGCCATCAGGAACAGCGGCACGATGAGAATGCGCAGGATCGTGAGCACGTTGGCGATGTTCAGCAACGGCACCGGCTTCGGCTCGACCAGCGTCTCCGCCCGGTGCCCGGCCATGGTGTCCGGGCGGTCGGCCTGCGGGCGAGCGGCGGGCACGAAGCCCGGACTCACCGCGGGACGGGGGTCGGCCCAGCGCCCCTCGATCTCGTCACGCTGCACCGTCACCAGCGCCCCCACCGGCCGCGGGACCGGCCACGGTTTCCGGACCAGGCCGGGATGCGGGGGAGCTGGATGTGCGACACACCGACAAGCCTATCGGTACGCGGGCCGACTACTGTGCACCCCATGACAACACGGGCACCAGACAGCGGTTCGATCGGCGGGCAGGCGGCGGGAGCGCCGGTCGTCCGCCGAGCGCGAACCTCTGACGTGCCCGAGATCAAACACCTCATCGACATCTACGCCGGCCGCATCCTGCTCGAGAAGAACCTGGTCACTCTCTACGAGGCGGTGCAGGAGTTCTGGGTCGCCGAACGCGACGGGGTGATCCTCGGCTGCGGGGCGCTGCACGTGCTGTGGGCCGACCTCGGCGAGGTGCGCACGGTCGCGGTGCACCCCGACATCAAGGGCACCGGCGCGGGGCGGCTGATCGTGGAGCAGCTCATCGCGGTGGCGCGCGAGCTGGAGTTGCGGCGGCTGTTCGTGCTCACCTTCGAGGTGGAGTTCTTCGCCCGGCACGGGTTCGCGGAGATCGAGGGCACGCCGGTGACGGCGGAGGTGTACGCCGAGATGTGCCGGTCCTACGACACCGGTGTCGCCGAATTCCTGGACCTGTCCTACGTCAAGCCGAACACGCTCGGGAATACCCGAATGCTGTTGACGCTCTGACACTTCCGTATCCGTCACCGACTTCGATCAGGAGCGTGCCCATGGCCGTCTTCGCCATCCACTACGTCTACTCCGAGGCCACCGTCCCGGCCCGCGACATCCACCGTCCCGAGCACCGGGCCTGGCTGAACGCGCTCGTCGACGAGGGCACCGTGCTCACCAGCGGACCCTACGCGGACGGGTCCGGGGCGCTCATCCTGGTCTCGGCCGACGATCTGGCCGCGGTCACCAAGCTGTTCGAGGACGACCCGTTCAATCGTGAGGGTCTGCTCGAGGACAAGCGGATCACCGAATGGTTGCCGACCATGGGCGCGTTCGTTCCCTGAACCACGCACTGCGCCAGATGATCACGGCGCTGGTCGCGATCATCAGCAGCGGATAGCAGCCCGCGTAGGTCGGCACGGTGAGGTACGCCCACCACACCGATCGGTCTGCGCGGGGCAGCATGAACAGGCCGATGCCGATCGGATGCGGGGAGCCCTCCATGGGCGGACGATCGGAAAACGTCCACCACCAGCAGAATCCGATGAGGACGACACTCGCGGGGGCCAGCATCGCCCAGCGGACGGTGGCGGCGCGCGCGTAATGCCAGGCGAGAATCGCCAAGGGCATGAACCACACCCAGTGGTGACCCCAGGAGAACGGGGAGACGCAGGCGGCGGTCATACCCGTCACGGTGACGGCCAGTAGCTCGCGGTTCGCGCGGTGGGCCAGAACGGCGGCGACCAGGCCGAGGACCGCGACCGGCAGAACCACGAGCACCCAGAGCCAGGCCGGTGGCTCGAACACCGTCATACCGAACGGGTTCGACGTGTAGCGCTCGATGTCGAAGAAGCGCAGCAGCTGCGCGAGGAAACCGTTCACGGACTGGTTGGCCAGGGAATCGACCGCGCCGACGCGTTCGGGGGCGGCGATCTGACGGCTCCAGTAGGACCAGGCCTCGTGCGGGCGCAGGAGGAAGCCGATCGCGACGGTCGCGGCGAACGCTCCCGACGCGACGCCCAGGGCCCGCCATTGGCGGGTACAGGCTAGGTACAGCATGAAGAAGATCGGCGTCAGCTTGATTCCGGCCGCGAGCCCGACGCCCGCGCCGCGCAGCGATGCCGCGCGCGGTCTCGTGAGGTCCCAGACGACCAGCAGCGCCAGGAAGAGGTTGATCTGGCCCAGCCAGATGGTCGTGCGCACCGGTTCCAGCATCGTGCACGCCACCGCGAGCGGCAGCGCGAACATCCACGTGCGCAACGTGTTCCGGTATCCCAGGGCGATCAGGCTGCGCCCGGCGAGGGCGATGAGCGCCGCGAGGGTGGCCGTCCACCACAGCACTTTGACCGTGACGAGGGAGAACAGCGTGAGCGACACGAAGGCCAGGGCCGCGAACGGGGTGTAGGTGAACTCCATGCCGAACACCACCGGACCGTCGTACAGGCCCGGCCGTGCGCGGATCACCGCACCGCCCGCCCGGTAGACGTCCAGATCGACGCCATTGTTGAACAGTCCGTAGTAGGGATCGCCGATCGGCAGTGCGCATATGTGCCACACCACCGCGGCCGCCGCGAGCAGCAGGCCGATGACCAGCATCCGGTCGGTCACTTCGGGCTCGGCGCGCGGATTCCGCGCCCTGACGACAAACTCTTTAGCCCCCGTAACCATCAGTCCACGATAACCACACAATCAGGACAGCGGGAGCAATCACACTGCGGCACACCAGATTTCACATCACATTCGACATGCAAGACCGATCGGGCCCCGGACCGGTCTGCGTCGGTACGGGGCCCGCTCGGGGGTAATCGCCCATGGTGATCGCTCAGCATGTTTGACGAAATAGGACAGTACCGGGAGCGACACGCCCCGAAACGGACGTGTGAGCCGTACCACACGCCCTGGCCAGTGGCCCCACGCGGTTGTGGGCGTCGACGATTGGATCAACTTCCCGCGAGGCGCAGGGGCCTCAGCCCGAATATAGTGGGCCACTCGATATTTCGTGGCACGACAAAACAATCAGTGCCCGATCACGCGAATCATCGTGCGCCGGAGTCGAACCGGAGCCACGCCGGATCGAGGCGCCCGCGCTATGGCTTCCGCGCCCAGCGGGCGAGCTGGAAGCCATCGGTATCGAAGATGATGTGTTTGCAGTCCATCCGGAGCTGCGCCGGACGCTCGGTGTGAGTGATGCGGCGGGCATCGCCGCAGACCACGGTGGGTGCGGTGGTGACGCAGAGTTCGTCGAGCACGTCGTCGGCCGCCAGCTGGCCCGCGAGGCTCGGGCCGCCCTCGCACAGGATGCGGCGCATGCCCAGGCCGACGAGGGTGTCCATGATGGCGGCGGTCTCGACGCGATCCGGACCCAGCTCGACGACCTGTGCGCCCGCGGCGGCCAGGTCGCGTTTGGCGGCGGCCGATGCGGCGGCGGTGGTCAGGATGATCGGCGGGACGATCGTGTCGGCGAGCAGCCGTGAGCCCGGATCGATGTCGGCGCGGCCACTGACCACCGCGAGCGGCGGAATCGGTTCCAGGCCCTGGATTTTGCGGCGCTGCTGCCACGATTCGGGGATCCGGATGCCCCGGTAGTCCTCGATTCGGATGGTGGCGGCCCCGACCAGGACGACATCCGCGAGGCTGCGCAGCAGTTTCAGGACGCGCTGATCCAAGGGACTGGTCAGGCCGCTGGAGGAGCCGTTCGTGCTGATCGCGCCGTCGACGGAGGCCACGAAGTTCGCGCGGACGCGGGGCTCGGTCGTGTCCGGGTAGGCGTAGAGGTCGGCGAGGTCGTCGTCGGTGAGGCCGGCGGCGCCGACGATGTCGGGGATCCCCGCCCCTGAGGTTCCGCTGATTGTCATCGGACGCCCTTTCCTTCTCGATCCGCGGTGAGCCCTGCACGATCCGTGCCGAGCAGAGCCAGGAACAGCCGGGTGGCGACCGATTCGTACGGTTCGGTCATCGGGTCGCCGTATGCGGTCGCGCCGGGCATGGCCGTAGCCCGCCTCCGGGCAGCGGTGGCCAGTGCGCCCATGATGCCCGCCGAACGCTGGATCGCCGACTTCTTCGCCCAGACGAGTCCGCGCGCCGATTCGGGCAGCAGGGCCTCGCAGGCCAGTCGCAGGCACAGCTTGTCGGCCGGTTCTCCGTCGTGCTCGCCGAAAAGCGCTGTCGGGGCGAAGGTCTCGGCGACCTCCCACATGCGGACGGTTTGGAATACGTGCACGAACCGGTCGGCGTACTCCCCCATGATCCGCGGATAGAAGTCCGGCACCAGGCGTGCGTGGACGAAGTTGTTCGCCGATTCCTTGCGGATGGTGCGGTCGAGTTCCTCGACGGCCTCGGGCGAGCCGATCGGGTTCCGCAGTTGTCTGCCGCCCGCGACGATCGCGTCGGCGCCGCTGCCGGTGAGGATCGGGCCGACCGCACCGAGGCGGTCCAAGGCTGGCAGCGCGGCGAGCAGTGGGACGGCGTAGGTGACCTCCCACAGCTCCGGCACGCCGAGGCGGTCGATCGCGTGCGCGGCCAGGTCGACGACGGCGTGTTCGTCGATCTCGACGATTTCGTGGGTGAGGCCGAGGGCCCGCGCCGCGGCTTCCGCGTTCTCCCGGTCCGTGCCGCCCTCGGAGACAATGGTGATCGCGTGCGGGCGCGCACCCGCCGCGACGGCGGCCGCCGCGACCAGGATCGAGTCGACTCCGCCCGACAGCAGCACCACCGGGTCGGCGGTCGCGGCGTCGAGCACCGCCAACAGCCGATCGCGCACCTCCCGCCCGATCAGGTCGGCCGCCACCGCGGGGTCGGTGACCTGCCGCAATCCCGGATCGGGCGTGGCGATATCGCGCAAGTCGGCGACGAACTCCATGGTCTCGCCGGTCTGGTCGGCCCGGACCCGCTCGTTGCGAGCAGTCGTCATGGGTTCGGTACTCCTTCGCCGCGAGTCACGCAGTCGAACCTACAACACCCGGCCTTCCGGAAATTCCGGCCGTGACGGGGCAAATCGGGCACGCCGGACGAGTATCGGCCTCGAATAGGAAGCGTGGCGGACCGTGTTCGTGTCCGTGCCGCCGAGCGTTTCGAATTCACCCCGTGCGCAGCGTGAATCGGTCCGCGCACCACCTTGAAAGGATGAGCAGCGTCATGTCCGCCCGCGTCGTTCTCGTGATCGTGATTCACCTGATTCTCGCCGCAGTCACGATCACCCCCGCCTCCGCCGAGCCACTACGCCCGGGCCGGTATCGGATCTTCCTGGAAGCCCAACCGGCCTATACGCTGCGCCCGGCGGTGACGGCCCCCACCGGCGCGAAGGCGATCGTCGACGACGGCGCGGACCTGAATCGCTGGGAGACGGTGTTGATCACCTACAAACCCGCGGGTCCGCTGTACCAGCTGCTCAATTCTGCGACCCGGTTGTGCCTGCACCCGGTCAAGCTCGATCCGGTCACCTACTCCGTGGGGCAGGCCGTGTGCGGGGTCGCCGACACGGGCCTGTGGTATTTGAGCGAGACCGCGGGCAATCATCGTGTCAGCCTGGCGTCCGACCCCAGTCTGACCCTCTACGGCGATACCGGGTCGGCGGTGCCGATCGCGCGGCTCGGTCACGTCAGCGACGAGCCACGCGCCCGCTGGGTCTTCACACGGCTCTAGCCGCGATCGCCCTTGGTTTCGGGCCCGTCGCCTGATCCGATGCGGCGCGGTTTGGCGATGGGCCGCATGCCGGTGGCCGGGGCATCGTCACCGGCTCGGCGCCGGCGCGCCGCATTGAAGTCGATCACACTGCCGTCGCCGCGGCCCGCCTCGGGAGCGGGCGCGGGGTGCTGGGCGCGGCCCGGATCGATCGGCAGCCAGCCCGTCTCCCCCTGCAGTTCCGCGCGCGTCACCGGCCGGGTCGGCGCGGGATCGTAGGCGGAGCCGCCCGCCGGATTCCAGGGCATGGACGGCGGGCCGGGGGCCGGATCGGTGGTGCGCCGCGGGCGACGCGGCAGGCGGGTGAGATTCGAATCGCCCTTTTCGGGCGTGGAAGCGTCGCCTGCCCGCATGGCTTCCAGCTTCGCGCGCAGCCGTTCCACGGCATCGAACCGGTTCGCGCCGGGCCCCGGCAGAGATCCCCGCCCCGGCACTTCCTGGTCCGACATCGAACTATCCTCCGACGGGTGCCGCGACACCTGCCGGCACCCCGTGCTGAATTCTGTACTTCATAATGGCGACGCTCACGTCCGCAATTCTCCCATTCGTGACCAATCAACGATAGCCGGGCGGACGAGGTCGGGAGGTAGGCGACCCGGGGACGTCGGCCACCCGGGTCGCGCGGGGTCGCTCCGATCGAGCGCTCAGGTCGGCTCGGCGAGCAGGCGATCGCGGAGCACGTTCTTCTGGATCTTGCCCGTCGCGGTCGTCGGCAGGGCGTCGAGAAACACCACCCGGGTGGGCGTCTTGAAGCCGGCCAGCCGCTGCCGGGCGAACGCGATGACCTCCTTCTCGGTCGGACTCACCCCAGGATCGGCCACGACGCACGCGACGGGCGTTTCACCCCACTTCACATGGGGCGCCCCGACCACCGCCACATCCCGGATACCCGGCATCGCTGCGATCGCTAGTTCCACCTCTCTGGTGTACACGTTCTCACCGCCGCTGATGAGCATGTCCTTCTTCCGGTCGACCAGGGTGATGAATCCGTCCCGGTCGGCGAATCCCAGATCGCCGCTGTGGAACCAGCCGTCGCGCAACGCCCGAGCCGTCTCCTCCGGGCGCATCCAGTAGCCGGCGAACACGTTGTCGGCGCGTACCAGCAGTTCACCGACCTGGCCCACCGCGACGTCGCGGTCGTGGTCGTCGACGATCCGGGTGTCGATGCCGAACAGCGGCCGTCCGATGGAACCCGCCTTCTCTCTGACGTATTCGGTGTCGAGCAGTGCCACGGATGGCGAGCATTCGGTCATCCCGAATCCCTCACGGAACGGAATCCCGCTACGCGCGAGGAAATCCAGCACCGGGCGCGGCGCGGGCGCGCCGGAGGTGAGTGCGCACGTCAGCGAGGACAGGTCATAGCTGTCCAGATCGGGCACCGCCATCACCGCCTGCCACATGGTCGGCACCAGGAGCAACTGGGTCGCCCGCTCGGACCCCACCGCGTCGAGGACCGCCACCGGATCGAAGGACGGCATGATGACATTGCGCGCCCCGATGTAGATGAAGGGCAAGGTGTACAGACCCAGGCCACCGATGTGGAACATCGGCAGCGCCGTCACCGTGACGTCACAGGATCGCAGACCGAAGGCCGCGACGACCGCGGCGGCGTTGGCCCGCAGGTTCTCGTGGGTGATCATCGCCCCTTTGGGGCGGCCGGTGGTCCCGGAGGTGTACATGATCACCGCCACGTCCTCGCGGCGGGCGAGCGGCGTCACCGGCGTGGGGTCCGCGTCGGCGACCAGGGCCGCGTATTCCTCGCCCAGTTCGACGATCGCCCGCACGCGGGTGCCCGGTTCCCCCGCGGCACTGCGGGCCGCGGGGAACGAGGTGTGGGCGAAGAGCAGATCCGCGCCGAGATCGCCCAGCACATAAGCGATCTCGGATGCCGTCAACCGGACATTGATGGGGGTGAAGATCGCTCCGAGCTTGGCGGTGGCGAACAGGATCTCCAGGCATTCGACCGAGGTCGGCACGACCGCGGCGATGCGGTCGCCGCGCCGGATGCCGAAGCGGTCCCGCAACTGGTTCGCCAACCTGTTGATGCGGTCGTCGAACTCACGATAGGTCCACGAGTGGCCGCCGGACACGAACGCGACCTGGTCGCCGCTGAGTTGCGCTCGCCGCGTGGCCCAGTCACCGATTCCCTGCATGCATCGACTCCTTCGCTGTGACGTCCGGCCGGGTCAGCCGGCCTGCGGGATGACGCGATCGAGAATCGCGGCGAAATCCGTCGCACCGGACAAGGTTCCGTAGACGCTGCCGCGGTGACCGTCCAGCCGGGAGGCGATGAACGCGTCGGCCACCGCGTGGTCGCCATACCGGACCAGCAGGGACGCTTGCAGCACCAGGGCCATGCGCTCGATCACCAGGCGCGCCACGATCTCCGCGTCGGCGAGATCGGCCAGCCCGGTCCGGATCTCACGCACCGCGCGGTCGATGCTCGGTTCCGGCCCGGCGAGCGCGACTTCGGCGAAGAACGCCTCGACCGTCTGCGGGTTCTTGCCCATCGCCCGCAGCACGTCGAGCGCCGCGACATTGCCGCTGCCCTCCCAGATACCGTTGAGCGGGGATTCCCGGAACAGCCGCGGCATCTGCGATTCCTCGATGAAACCGTTGCCGCCGAAGCACTCCAGCGCCTCGGCCGCGTGGGCGGGCCAGCGCTTGCACACCCAGTACTTGCCGACCGCGAGCGCCAGCCGCAGGAACTCCGCCTCGGCCCGATCGCCGCGCACCGACCGATCGTGCGCGCCCGCGAGCCGCATCATCAGCAGCGACGCCGCTTCCGACTCCACCGCCAGGTCGGCCAGGACATTGCGCATCAGCGGCTGGTCGATGAGGTGGCGTCCGAACGCCTTGCGGTGCGTCGCGTGATGGGCCGCCTGGACGACGCCGCGGCGCATCCCCGAGGCGGCTCCGATCAGGCAGTCGAGCCGAGTCATGTTGACCATCTTGATGATCGTCGGCACGCCCCGGCCCTCCTCGCCGATTCGCCAGGCCAGGGCGTTCTCGTATTCGATTTCCGCGGACGGGTTCGAGCGATTGCCCAGCTTGTCCTTCAGTCGCATCAGGCGGACGTTGTTGCGGGTGCCGTCCTCGAGGACACGCGGCACCAGGAAGCAGGTGACGCCGGCGTCGGTCTGCGCCAGCACCAGGTACAGGTCGGCCATGGTCGCCGAGGTGAACCACTTGTGGCCCAGGATCCGGTAGGTCCCGTCGGGTTGCCGGGTGGCGCGGGTGGTGTTGGCGCGGATGTCGGAGCCGCCCTGCTTCTCGGTCATCGACATGGTCGCCAGCAGGCCGGGCTTGTCCAGCGGTGTGCGCAGGCCGCCCTCGTAGCTCGAATTCGACAGCAGCGGTTCGTAGATCGCGGCCAGGTCGGGGGCGTCGCGCAGGGCGGGCACCGCGGCGTAGGTCGCCGAGATCGGGCAGGTGTGACCGGCTTCGACGTTGCTCCAGATGTAGAACTTCGCGGCCCGGGCCACGTGGCTTCCGGCATGCGGGTCGCTCCAGGGCGCACCGTGCAGGCCGTTGGCGACCGCCGCCGTCATCAGTTCGTGCCAGGCCGGATGGAATTCGAGGTCGTCGATGCGGTGGCCGAATCGGTCGTACGGGCGCAGGATCGGCGGATTCTCGTTCGCCAGCCGCCCCAGTTCTTGAACCTGTTCGGTTCCGGCGAGCGTGCCCAGGCGCTCGATGTCGCCGAGCGCCCATTCGGCTCCCTCGCGGACCAATCCCTCCAGCAGGGTCGCGTCGGCCGCGACATTGTGGCCGTAGAGCGGCACGGACTGGTTGAACACCTCGTGTGTCTGCATGGCTGCCTCCTTCGACTGCTGGAATCGGACATTACGTTTTCCGAACAGTCGAAGTCAATCAGTAATATTTTGGTCAGTTCGCGTGGCCGACCTCCGGGATCGAGACGAATTCGTCCTGATAGGCGATCCAGACCTGATGCAGGCGATCCGCCGACCACTGTCGCGGCCGAAGCTGTTGCGGCAGAAAGGGATCGGTGAGCAGGTGGCGGACGATCGCGGTCGCGACGGTGAAACGGTCGACGGGACTCTCGGCGCGCTCGATCAGGTCGAGCAGTCGGCGCGACTGCGTCTCCCAGGCGGGCAGATCCCACAGCAGGTCGAGCAGTTCGGCATCGCGACGCCCGGGCCGGCCGGTGAAGATCTCCACCGGCGCGTCCCCGAGTTCGAGCGGCCGGGTCAGATTGGCGGGACGCAGCCAGACCCCTTCGCGCAGCTCGGCCAGGCGCAGGCGGGCCAGCCGGGCCCGCAAGGTCGCGCGTTCCGCCGGGTCTCGCCCGGGGCCCGCGACCATGACGATCTCCCAGTCCCCGTTCCACTCTCGGGTCCGCTGGTCGACCTCGTGCAGCACCCGCTGCCGGCGTTCGAGCAGCGGTTCGCTCAGGTGGAAGCCCTCGCGGGTGCGGGTCAGGTCGCCGCCGGAGACCATCCGGGTCAGCGCGACCCGGGCCGCGGATTCCTTGATGCCGAATGCGCCCGCGGCCCGCACCACCTGGGCGGGCGTCGGGCGGGCCGGGTGATTGCTCACCAGCAGGCTGAGAATCACTCCGCGCGCGGTTAGGCGAGGAAGGTGATCCGCCAGGTCCAGACGCGCGGAATCGGTCGCGTCAGTCACGTCTCGTGCACTCCTCGCTGCGCGGCAGAGCGCGGCACTCGCGACCCTGCACCATCCGGACGCCCGGACCTTCAACTGGGCGCCGACGTATCCGCTTCATCCTCAGGCCGATCGGACCATCGGGCCTGCCGGACACGGATGCCGTCATCGGTCAACCGTAGAGAAACCCGGGCGGCGTCCGGTCAGCGGTCCGGGCCCGGGTCCGGGCGTCGCGGCGGCGGGACCGGTGGTCAGGCGAACGACCAGTGGTCGAAGCGGCCTACGGCGATGAACGCGGCCCACACTCCGTCGGGCCGACGCATGTCCCGTGGCCCCGTGGCCCGAACCTTCCACGAGATCCTCACCCAGGTGGCCTCCGGCCGGTGTGTCCACCCGCTCGGCGAAATCGCCGCCCGCTACAACAATCCCCCCGGCATCGTCTTCCTCCCCATGCCGGACGCCCCGCCCCTGCATTTCGCCCTCACCTGGCGCTCCACCACCGACAACCCCGCCCTGCACGCACTGGCCCGCACCGCCGCCGACCTCGGCCCGATCACACTCTGACCCGCCGCCCTCCCCCGCTCCGAAATTCGTTTTACCGCTACGCGACCCGTTGCTACCGTGGTTCCAACACACCACGACGACAGGAAAGGCGGCCCCCGTGACCGAGCTGAACCAGCCCCGCACCACCTTCGACCTCGCCCGCCGCCTGCGCGTCCGCCTCGGCGTCCGGAGCGACTCCTAACGGCCTCGACCCACGAGCCGTCAGGGCCGCCTCCGCACCATCGCAGCGGGGAGCGGCCCTTTCGCCATCCACGCCCATTCCCTCGTAGCCCAATGGGAGAGGCAACGGTCTCAGATGCCGTCCAGTGTGAGTTCGAATCTCACCGAGGGAACCCACTTCTCACGCCCCGCGCACCTCAACGACGAGTAGATGTCAACGGCAGACATCCGCGCGGGGCCGAGTGCCCGTAGCTCAGCGGAGAGAGCGCCTGCCTACGAAGCAGGAGGCCGAAGGTTCGAATCCTTCCGGGCACGCCGAGTTCAGCGTCGGTTGAACGACCCCGATGCGACCACGCCGATGAACGAATCCCATTGGGCTGGAAGCAGAACCAAAGTACCACCGGCCGGGTTCTTCGAATCACGCACGCCGATGCCGCCGTCCCCGAGCCAGGCCACCTCGACGCAATCCCCCTGGCTCCCGCTGTGACTGCTCTTGAACCACGCAGCTCTGGATAGGTCAGTGCTGCTCATGCTCGAACTCCTTGATGACTCGGCGAACCAGTTCACGGCTCGGCCCATCCTCCAGTGCCGCGTTGCGGATGGCCTCCGCGAGCTCACTGTAGAGCCGGACCTCATCCGGCTTCTCCAGATAGACGTCCTGGGTGGGGCCGCCTTCGATGTACACGATCGGCGGTTCGATTCGATCGCTGTCGGGCTCGAATTCGAGGAGGGTGAAGGAGCCGCGCGGCATGCCCCAGGTCAGTCCGGCCGAGAACGGGTGGATTCGCACTGTCACGTTGGGCAACTTCGAGACTTCGGCCAGATGACGCAGTTGCGCTGCCATGACCGGGCGACTGCCGATCAGTCGGTGCAACGCTGATTCGTGCAGCAGCACCTCCAGCGCGATGGGGCGGGTCTTGCGAGTGACGATGACCTGCCGCCTCATTCGATGCTCGACCCTACGATCGATGCCATTGCGGTTGGCGAACCCGGGATATGCACCGATCACGGCCCGCGCATAGTCGGCGGTTTGCAGCAGCCCGGGGATGTGCTCGTGGTAGGTGGTCAGCCGATCCGCGGCAGCTTCGAGACCGGTGTACATGTTGAATGCCTCCGAATACAGGCCACCGTAAGCGTGATACCAGCTGTGCGTTCGCGCGATCGTCGCGAGATCGATAGCGGCACGCAGGTCGGCTGGGCCGACCCCGTAGATCTCGCACAACGCACGCACATCCTGCTTACGCACCTTCTGGGTTTGGCCCGCCTCGATTCGTTGTAGCGCGGACGCGGAGAGATCCGTGAGCTTTGCCGCGGCGGCAATCGTGAACCCGTTCGCATCCCGGCATTCCCGAAGAAAGCGACCGAGTTGCCGTCGCGGCAAGGTGGAGCCCGAAGCGGCTTCCGCCGCGTCCCTGTCATCTTCGCTGGCCATGCCGACATCCCTCATCATCGAACCGGGTGGATCAGGTCACGAAATCGGGTGCTGCATAGAGCATTATCGGGTAGAGCGGTGGATCTTCGGGCGACTTTCGATCGGGTACCCGATTTTGCGTCAACCGATTCTCCGGCGGTGCTGTGCTGGTGGCACAGCATCGGCAGGGAGGAGATCGTGATGTCCACCGTGAGCCCGTGGTCGGCCCAGTCCATCATCGAGCGCATCGAATCCGAGCGACGGAGGGGCGGGAGCGTCGGTCGTCGGCGGCGACGGCCCACGCCGCACCGCAGGCGCTCGTGCGGCGCATGGCGATTCGGCGTGGCGCTGCTCGCGCTGACCTTCCTCGACAGCCGCACGGCAGGATTGGGTGGCCGCCATGCCGTGCGATGACTCCGAACAGATCGAGTTGCAGGTGATTCAGGACGTACTGGACACCGTGGAGGCCAGGATCCGGGAACTGGAGCGGCGCGGGTGGCGGTTGATCGTGCCGCGGTCGCGCGTTTACGCCACGGTGCTGCTGGCGGTCGTGGTGAGCGCACGAGATGCGCATCACATTCCGGCGACGCTGGATCGAGCCTCGATCCTGGACGAAATCCTTGACGGCACAGAACCATTCGATGGTTCTGACGTGCGGCGTTCGGTGGAGGAGACCGTCCGTGGCTACGCCACGCCCACGAACTGAACGACGCCCCATGGCCACCCCCGTCGAGCCCGCTGATTCACGAGTCGACCGGCCCGGCTTGACTCGGCTGAATCAAACTGATTCGATCTGAATCATCATGGTTTCATCGAATCAGCCGGCAGTGGGCGCGACGGAAGCGGCAGTCAGCGCCGCGAGTTCCGTTGTGCACCAGTCGAATCCGCGCCAGCAGCTGGCCGCGGAGTTGCGCCGGTTGCGGGACCTTGCCGGAATCTCCGGGCGAGAGTTGGCCAAGCGAGTCGGTATCAGCCAGTCGACCTTGTCCCGGATCGAGGCGGGGACCGTGGTTCCTCCGCTACCGCAGGTGCTCGACTGGGCCGAAGCGGTTGGGGCGGACGCGGATTCTCGGCAGTCGCTGCGCGCGCTCACCGAGGCGGCACATTCACCCGAGGTGCAGGACTGGGCCGGCGCGCTGGCACACCGTCCGCATCTGCAGGACGATGTGCAAGCCCTCGAGCAGGATGCGCAGGTGGTGCGGAACTTCCAGCCCGCGCTGGTGCCGGGTCTGCTCCAGACCGCCGACTACGCCCGCCGGGTGTTCGCCACCTTCGATCCGCCCTACGCGCCCGACGCGCTGGCGGCCGCGCTCGCCGCGCGCCTGGATCGGCAGCGCGTGCTGTACGACCCCGCCAAGCGTTTCGAATTCCTGATGACCGAGGCGGCCCTGCGCTTTCGACCCGGACCCCATCGCCTGCTGCTCGCGCAACTGGACCGGATCATCTCGATCGAGACCCTCGATACGGTCACCATCGCGGTGATTCCGCAGGACATCGAGGCGAGCACCACGATCCCGCACGGTTTCGTCATCTACGAGAACGAGGACCACGCCCTCGCCTCCTCGGAACCGATCGCGGGAAGCATGGTCACGCGCGGCCCCGAACTCGTCGACGCCCATCGCCGCCGCTGGGCGGCTCTGGCCGAAATGGCTTTACACGACACCGATGCTCGTGCGTTTCTCTCCGAACTCCGGAGCGAAATCCAGCGCACAGCAACCCATTGACCATTTTCCAGCGGCCGTCGAGGGGTCGGCCGCACGTGGGGGTGGTGGTGGGGGGGGGGCAGAAAGGGGTCGACCCCCACCCCGCGAGGGGGGGAAAAAAAAAAAGAAGGCCCCCCCCCCCCC
>NZ_JBEXYE010000010.1:0-290414 GCF_040630785.1 Nocardia sp. NPDC005746 | reverse complement strand
GCCTTGGCCAGGCTCTCGCGCAGCTCCTGCAGGCCCTTGGCGTCGGTGACCTCCCAGCCGGAGACCAGCAGGCGGTCCTGCTCGCCGGGCACGATGACCAGACGCGCGGCGAAGTCGTCCATGCGCAGGTAGAGCGCGTCGGGGTTGAGCCCGCTGCCCTCCATCATGCCGAGCACCTTGAGGCCGTACTCGCGCCAGGCCGCCATGTCGGTGGCCTCGATGCGCATGTACCCGAGTGCCTTGATACTCATGGTCACTTCTCCTTGACGCCGAGCAGGAAGTCGGTTGCCAGGCGGTTGAACTCGTCGAACTTCTCGAGCTGAGCCCAGTGCCCGCAACCGCCGAACACGTGCAGCTGCACACGCGGCACCATCTTCAGGGCCACGAGCGCGCCGTCGATCGGGTTCACGCGGTCCTCGCGGCCCCAGATCATCAGCACCGGCTGACGCAGCTTGAACGCGTCCCGCCAGATCATGCCCTTGGCGAAGTCGGCGCCCGCGAAGGACTTGCCCATGGCGCGGGTGGCGGCCAGGGATTCCGGCTGCGAGGCCGAGGCGAAACGCTCCTCGACGAGTTCCGGCGTGATCAGCGACTGGTCGAAGACCATGATCCGCAGGAACGCCTCCAGGTTCTCCTTCGTGGGTTCGAAGTTGAACTTGGACAGCAGCTTCACGCCCTCGGTGGGGTCCGGCGCGAACAGATTGGTGGACAGGCCGCCCGGGCCCATCAGCACCAGCTTGCCGGCGCGGTCCGGGTAGTCCAGCGCGAAGCGGGTGGCCGCGCCGCCGCCGAGCGAATTGCCCAGCAGGTGAACGCGATCGGTGATGCCGAGGGTGTCGAGCAGGTCCTTGAGCGCCGAGGACGAGTGCACGAAGTACTGCGGGTGCTCGGTCGGCTTGTCGGACTGCCCGAAGCCGGGCTGGTCGACGGCCAGGACGTGGAAGTCCTTGGCCAGCACCGGAATGTTCTTGGCGAAGTTCGACCAGGAGCTCGCGCCCGGACCGCCGCCGTGCAGCAGCACGATGGTGGGGCCGTTGCCGACGCCCGCCTCGTGGTAGTGCAGCTTCAGGTCCGGCCGCACCTGCGCGAAGCGCGAGGTGGACTCGTAGGTGATTTCCTCTACGGCGGTCACGGATTACACCATTCCGTCGGTGACCGGCAGGCCGAACGCGTGGGTGCCGTACATGACGTAGGCGCGCTCGGGATCCTGCGAGGCGTGCACGCGGCCGGCGTGGGCGTCACGCCAGAAGCGCTGCAGCGGAGTGCCTTCCACCAGCGCGGTGGCGCCGGCGGCCTCGAAGAGGCGGTCGACGGAGGCGATCACGCGGCCGGTGGCGCGCACCTGGTCGCGGCGGGCGGCGGCACGCATCTCGAACGGGACGTCCTTGCCCGCGACGATGCACGCGTACTCGTCGGCGATATTGCCCGAGAGCTGACGCCAGGCGGCGTCGATGTCACTGGCGGCCTCGGCGATCCGGACCTTGGCGAACGGGTCGTCCTTGGCGTTCTCGCCGGCGAAGGCGGCGCGCACGCGCTTGCCCTGGTGCTCGACGTGGGCCTCGTAGGCGCCGTAGCCCATGCCGATGATCGGCGCGGTGATGGTCGCGGGATGGATGCTGCCCCACGGCATCTTGTACAGCGGATCGGTATTCTGCTCCAGGCCAGGCGATTTCAGTTCGCCCATGGTCCGCATGCTGAGGAAACGGTGCTTGGGAACGAAAACGTCCTTGACCACGACGGTGTTGGAGCCGGTGCCGCGCAGGCCCACGACGTGCCACACATCGTTGACGACGTACTCGCTGCGGGGGATCAGGAACGAGCCGAAGTCGACCGGCTTGCCGTTCTTGATGACCGGACCGCCGACGAAGACCCAGTCGGCGTGATCGGAACCCGAGGACCAGGCCCACGAACCGTTGACGATGTAGCCCGAGCCGTCCTCGGTCACAACACCCGCGCCCATCGGGGCGTAGGAGGAGGAGATCCGGACCTCGGTGTCGTTGCCCCAGACCTCTTCCTGGGCCTTCTGGTCGAACAGCGCCAGGTGCCAGTTGTGGATGCCGAGGATGCCGGCACACCAGCCGGTGGAACCGCAGGCGCTGGCCAGCTTGCGGACCTGGTCATAGAAGATCACCGGGTCGCAGGCGTAGCCGCCCCACTGCTTGGGCTGCACGAGCTTGAAGAAGCCGGTCGCCTGCAGATCCTTGACGGTCTGGTCCGGAAGGCGGCGCAGATCCTCGGTCTCCTGGGCGCGCTCACGCAGGGTGGGCAGCAGCGCCTCGACCCGCTCAACTACTTCTTGCGTCATCTCGCCAGTTGCTCCTGCCTGGTGCTGGTACCGGAAGCGGTCTTCGTTTGCCCCTGAGAGTAGAACACGTTCCTATTCCTGTCGAGAACGCGGTTCACGCCCAGCTCAGAGAGCCCCCATCCAGGTAGTTGGTCCTATCGCTGGCAAACGGCCAGCCGATTTTGTAACGTGTTCTAGTACATCCATAGGAGGATCAGGAAATGGCGACAACCCCCCAAGGGCCCCGCGGGAAGGTCCGCGAGATCGACGTGGGCTCCGCGCCCACCCGTTTCGCCCGGGGCTGGCACTGTGTAGGCCTGGCCAAGGACTTCCGGGACGGCAAGCCGCACTCGGTCAATATTTTCGGCACCAAGCTGGTCGTTTTCATGAACAGCCAGGGTGAACTGAAGGTCCTGGACTCCTACTGCCGTCATCTCGGCGGCGACCTCTCCATGGGTGAGGTCAAGGGCGACTCCATCGCGTGCCCGTTCCACGACTGGCGCTGGGGCGGCAACGGCAAGTGCACCGGCATCCCGTATGCCCGGCGCGTGCCCCCGCTGGCCCGCACCCGCGCGTGGACCACGCTCGAGCGCAACGGCCAGCTGTATGTCTGGCACGACCACGAGGGCAACCCGCCCACCGACGAGGTGACCATCCCCTACGTCGAGGGTCCGTACACCAACGCCGACGGCACCCCGTCGGAAACCCGCAACGACGGCTGGACCGACTGGACCTGGCACTCGCTGCTGATCGAGGGCTCCAACTGCCGCGAGATCATCGACAACGTCGTGGATATGGCGCACTTCTTCTATATCCACTACGCCTTCCCGACGTACTTCAAGAACGTCCTCGAAGGCCACGTCGCCACCCAGTACCTCGAGACCAAGGGCCGTCCGGACGTCGGCAAGGCCGCGGAGAACGGCATCGATGTGCTGCTCAAGTCCGAGGCGTCGTACTTCGGCCCGTCCTACATGATCAACCCGCTGCTCAACATCTACAGCGGCTTCGAGGTCAAGACGGTCCTCATCAACTGCCACTACCCGGTCTCGCAGGACTCGTTCGTGCTGCAATGGGGTGTGTCGCTGGAGAAGCCGAAGGGGCTGCCCGAGGAGCAGGCGGAGAAGTTCGCCGCCAAGATGACCGAGGGCGTGTCCGAGGGCTTCCTGCAGGACGTCGAGATCTGGAAGCACAAGTCCAAGATCGACAACCCGCTGCTGACCGAGGAAGACGGCCCGGTGTACCAGCTGCGCCGCTGGTACGAGCAGTTCTATGTCGACGTCGCCGACATCGACCCGAAGATGACGCAGCGCTTCGAATTCGAGATCGACACCTCCAAGGCCAATGAGCAGTGGGGTCTCGAGGTCGAGGAGAACCTGCGCAAGAAGGCGGAGGCCGAAGCGGCCGCCGCGCAGGAGGCGAACGCCTGATGACCACCTGGGCGAAGGCACCCGATTTCGCGGACCGGCCGGAACAGCGAGCGCAGGTGCGCGCCCAGACGGTCGTCGACAAAGAGCACTACATGGAGTCCGGGCTGACGCCGATCGCGTGTCAGACCTGCGGCACCCAGGTGCAGGTGCGCAAGCACAGCCACAACCAGAAGACGGTGCAGTGGACGACCGATCCGGCCGCCACCTGCCCCGTCTTCCGCAAGCTGGCCGAGTCCGGTCCCACCACCGGGAAGCCGGACTCGTGCCCGAACCTCGAGAAGACCATCGACCACGCGGTCGCGGAAGGGATTCTCGGGGTCGACGACTGAGGCTCAGTCGAGTCGGAAGTCTTCGAAGTCGAATCCGGGGGAGACGACGCAACTCACCAGCGCGTAGTCGTCTCCCGCTGGACGGGCGGCCTGGCTGATCCCGCCGGGAACCACCGCCTGGGGGCGCTGCCCCTGCTCGACATCGGGTCCGAGGACGATCTCCTCACCCCCGATGTTCAGCAGCAGGGGACCACCCCGATGCCAGAACCAGATCTCGTCCGAGGCCACCGTGTGCGGCGCGGACTTCTCACCCGGCAGCAGCAGGAAGTAGATCGCGGTGCCACTCGCCCGCGGCCCCGGATAGTCCTCCGGCGTGAATTCCATCGGGCTGCGCCAGGTTTCGCGATACCAGCCACCCTCGGGATGCGGCTGAAGATCCAATTCCACGGCCAGTTTCGGACGGTCGTCGCTCATCGGTTCACTGTATTTCGACCGACCACGTGATGCCGTGCGGCGCGAGCGAATCCAGGAAGTCGGCGGCGTCGAACGCCTCGGCGGGGGCCAGGGCGCCCGCGCGGACGCCGCCCGCGGCGAGCCGGACGGCCACCTCCACCGTGAGCAGTGCGGAATCCCGGTAGGAATCGCCGCCGCTGACCACGGCCCGCGCCCGGACCCCGTCCCGGCCGAAGGCGTCGACGATCACGTCGTACCGCAGGTCCGAATCGGGGGTCTCCGGGATGAGATCGAGTGCCTCGCTGGTGAATCCGCTCAGGTTCGCGTGATACGCGAGTTCGATCGCGCCCGCCGCGTAGGACACGTCGGAGTGGCGCGGAATGGTGAGCACCGCCGACTGCGGGGATTTGGTCACCGCGATGGGGGCCGGCTCGCCCGGGAAGGTCAGTTCCCGATACCGCGTGGCCGGGCCGGTGCGCAGCGCGCCGGCCTCGTAGTGCCAGCCGCCGTCGCGGAACCAATCCAGGTTGGCCAGGACGGTTTTCGCGCTGCCCCTGGAGCCGTCGCCACCGCTGCGGCTGCGATGGGTGACCACCACGTCGACGGGGCCCGCCAGCCGGGGCACGGTCAGATGGGCCAGCAGGTCGGCGGTCAGATTGTTGTCGGTGACGCCGGAGATCACCGTCACCCCGGCCTGTTCGGCCCGCGGCCCGTACTCGTCCAGCACCCGGCGCAGGAATCGCTGCTCGCCGGAGGTGTCGGTGTAGTGCGCGCCCGCTTCGATCGCGGCGGTCAGCACCGCGCCGCCGAGATCGACGAAGGCGACCAGGCTGCTGATCACCACGTCCGCGCCGGTGAACGCGGCGACCAGGGCGGCGTGATCGTTCAGGTCGGCGATCCGGATCTCGGCTGCGGGCAGTCCGGCGGCGTCGGCGGCGGCGCGCAGTCGTTCGGCGTTGCGGCCCACCAGGATCGGGGTGAGGCCGCGGCGGCGCAGTTCGGCGAGGATGTGCCCGCCGGTGTGGCCGGTGGCGCCGTAGAGGGCGACAATCGGGTGCTTCCGCGGTGTTTCGCTGTTCGTCATGCTTTCGAAGTTATCGGCGCTCTATGAGTATCTGAATGGTTACATTGCTCATCTGAATGTCCAAAACGCTCATCCAATGATCGGTATGGTGAAGACGTGGACATCCTGAGCGAAACCATCGCCGCCATTCGGACCGGGAACCCCGCCAGCGGGCTGTTCATCCGCCACGCGCCGTGGGGTCGGCGCTATCCGAAGGTGCCGGGCGCTGGATTCCATGTGATGCTGCAAGGTTCGTGCTGGGTGCTGCCGCCGGACGGGGAACCGATCGCGATGGGCGCGGGCGACGTGCTGTTCATGCCGCGCGGGGAGAACCACGATCTGGTCGACGCGCTGGGCACGCCGATCGGCGAGGTCGCCGCCCCCGGCGAACCGCGCGAGATCGCGGGTCCCGGAGCCCGCACCGTATTGGTCTGCGGCGCTTACGAACTCGGTAGGCAGCGCAGTCACCCGCTGCTGGAGGACCTGCCCGAGTTCATCCACCTGCCGGCGCGTCCCGGCCGGCATCCGGCGCTGCGGTCCGCTGTCGATCTGCTCGCCGGTGAGATCGCCGAACCCCGGCCCGGAACAGATGCCGTCATTCCCGCGCTGCTCGACACGCTGCTGCTGTTCCTGCTGCGCGCCTGGTTCGACGAGCGGGCCGACTCGACCGGCTGGGCCGGGGTGTTCCAGGATCCCGCGGTGGCGGATGCGCTGCGGGCCATCCACGCCGCGCCCGAGAAGGCGTGGACCGTG
Organism: Nocardia sp. NPDC005746; assembly: GCF_040630785.1. Taxonomy (NCBI): domain Bacteria; kingdom Bacillati; phylum Actinomycetota; class Actinomycetes; order Mycobacteriales; family Nocardiaceae; genus Nocardia; species Nocardia sp. NPDC005746. The sequence goes on along the minus strand of NZ_JBEXYE010000010.1, from coordinate 284,165 downwards.
CCGGAACTCGGCGCGGTCGCCGGCGTCAGTCGAGCCACCCTGGCCCGGCGGTTCCTCGCCACCGTCGGGGAGCCGCCGCTGTCCTACCTCACCCGCTGGCGCATGCTCACCGCCGCCCGGCTGCTGCGCGAGACCGACACCCCGCTGGCCGGTGTCGCCCGAAAGGTCGGCTACCAGAGCGAATTCGCCTTCGCCAAGGCGTTCAAACGCGAATACGGGCTGGCCCCCGGGCAGTACCGGCGCGCGGAGGATCAGCTGTCGGTCATCGCGGTGTGAGGCGGTCGCGCTGCTGAACGGCCGGTGAATCCGGAGGCGGAAGGGTGGTGCGACGGCCTAGGCTGGCAGGCGTGACGGACTGGCGTGCACGCAAGGGACCGATCGGGGTACTGACGGGCGCGGGCATCTCCACCGATTCCGGGATTCCGGATTTCCGTGGGCCGCGCGGAGTCTGGACCGAGGATCCGATCGCGGAACTGCTCTCCACCTATCAGAACTATGTGGCCGATCCGGAATTGCGGGTACGGGCCTGGCTGGCCCGCCGCGACAATCCGGCCTGGACGGCCACCCCGAACGACGCCCATCGCGCGCTCGCCAGGCTGGCGGCGGAGCGGCAGGTCGGGATCATCACACAGAACATCGACCGGCTGCATCAACGGGCCGGCTCGGACACGGTCGTGGAGATCCACGGCAATATGTTCGAAGTCGTCTGCATAGACTGCGAATTCACCGATTCCATGGCGGCCACGCTGGAGCGGGTCGCGGCCGGGGAACCGGATCCCGCCTGCCCGCGGTGCGGCGGGATTCTCAAGGCGGCCACCATCATGTTCGGGCAGCACCTGGATTCGGATGCTATCCGCGCGGCCGTGCAGATCGCGGAGACCGCGGAGATCTTTCTGGCCGTGGGCAGTACGCTCCAGGTCGAGCCCGCGGCCTCGATGTGCGCGGTGGCCGTGGACGCGGGCGCGGACCTGGTCGTGGTGAACGCGGAGCCGACCCCGTACGACGAGTACGCCGCCGAGATCGTGCGCGACCCGATCGGTGTCGCGCTACCCCGGTTGGTGTCGGAGATCCTGGCGGACTGAGGGTCTCAGCTGAACGGGGTCTTCGGGCGGGCCTGGAGTTCGCCGTCGATCCACAGGTCGACCTTCTCGTTGTAGAAGCAGGCGAGCCCGGCGATCTTCTGACTCTCCGGCAGCGGGGTGCGGTAGATCCAGACCAGGTCCGGGAACTCCTCCTCACCGAGCCGGACCGACCAGTATTCGGCGGTGCCCTTGTACGGGCAGTGCGTCTCGGTATCGGACGGTGTCAGCAGGTCCATCCGGACATCGGTGAGCGGCACGTAGTAGCGGGCCGGCAGTCCGGTCTCGAACAGGATGCGCGGGCCGTGCGAATCGGCCAGCACCTGGCCGTTCAGTTCCACCCGCACGTGCCGGGAACTGCCGAGGATATCCACCCGGGTGTAGGGGTCACGCGGGTGCACGTAGATCGGTTCGTCCTCCTCGAACCATTCCGTCATCGCATGGAAATCCAGTTTCACCAGGTCACGCAATTCCGGGAGCGGGGAATCGAGGTGCCGGACGGCCGCGCCGGCCGCCACGACGCCGTCGGTCACCACATCGAACTCGGTGCCGGTGCCGCGGCTGGGGGACGGGCGGGTCTTGCCATTGGGTTCCAGCTTGGCCCGCAGGTCGGCGACCGGCAGGTAGTAGGTGGGGTAGTGCGGGGACTCCCACACCAGCGTCGGAGTGACGGTGTCCGCGGCCAGGTGGCCGCCGAGGTAGGCGCGTACTCGCTTGGCGCTCGGTTCGACGCGTACTCGGCCGCGCTGAGTCTCGGTCATACCTTCCGACGGTACGCCCGCCATGGAAGCGGCTGGCGGCGAAGCGGATTCGGGAAGTGGGCCGGTGCGTGTCCGGCCCGGTTCCGGAGGCGATTTTCCCCGGCTGACCAGGCCCGATAGGGTGGTCTGGCAATTTATGGGCAACACAAGAAGGTGGCGGTCAGATGTCGGAACCGGTCGAGATGCGCGTGACGGGGCCGGACGGCACGCTCACAGTGGGCTCCGACGCCACGCCACCCGAGCCGCAGGGGCTGCGCACCGGGCTCCGACGCCGTCACATGACCATGATCGGCATCGGCGGCGCGATCGGCGCGGGCCTGTTCGTGGGCAGCGGATCGGTCATCCAGACCGCCGGGCCCGCCGCCGTGCTGTCCTACGCGGCCGCCGGGCTGGTGGTGCTGGCCGTGCTGCGCGCCCTCGGTGAAATGGTGGTCGCCCGCCCGGTCGCGGGATCGATGGGGGAGTACGCGCGCCTGGCCATGGGCCCGTTCGCCGGATTCACCGTCGGCTGGCTGTACTGGTACCTCTACGTCATCCTGGTCGGTGCCGAGGCGGTGGCCGGGGCGGCCATCCTCGGCACCTGGGTCGACCTGGACCAGTGGGTGCTCTCGGCCGGACTGCTGATCATCATGACCGCCGTCAACCTGCTGTCGGTGAAGTCGTTCGGTGAGTTCGAGTTCTGGTTCGCCTCCATCAAGGTGGTGGCCATCGTCGGCTTCCTGGCGGTCGGGCTGGCCTGGATCTTCGGGCTCTGGCCCGGGTCGCAGCCCGGATTCGGGAACCTCACCGGCCATGGCGGTTTCGCACCCAACGGGGTCACCGGCATCTTCTCGGCAATCGTGGTGGTGATGTTCGCCTTCGGCGGCACCGAGATCGTCACCGTCGCGGCCGCCGAGACCAAGGAACCGGCCAAGGCGGTCACCCGGGCCACCAACAGCGTGCTGTGGCGGGTGGGCCTGTTCTACGTGGCCTCGATCTTCCTGGTGGTCACGATCCTGCCGTGGAACGACGCCAAGGTGCTGAAGAGCCCCTTCGTCAGCGCCCTCGAGCACATCGGCATCCCCGCGGCCGGCACCATCATGCAGGTCGTCATCCTGACCGCGGTGCTGTCGGTGCTGAACTCGGCCATCTACGTCTCCTCCCGCATGCTCTACGTCCTCACCCGCGACGGCGACGCCCCCGCCGCCCTGGTGAAACTCAACAAGCGCGGCGTCCCCGCCCGGGCCGTCCTGCTCGGCACCATCGCCGCCTGGGGTGCGGTCATCGCCTCCTTCGTCTCCCCGGACAAGGTCTTCACCTTCCTGGTGAACTCCATCGGCGTGGTGCTGGCCTTCGTCTACGTGGCGATCATGTTCTCCCAGCTCCGCCTACGCGCCCGCCTCCGCCGCGAGGACCCCTCCGCCCTCACCTACCGCATGTGGGGCTACCCCTACATCAGCTGGGCCGTGATCATCGCCCTGTTCGCCGTCTTCGTCGCCATGGCCCGCAACCCCGACCAACGCAACCAGCTCATCGCCTCCACCGTCAGCCTCCTGGCGGTCATGGCGATCTACCCCCTGCGCGCCACATTCGGCCGCAAGAAGCCGGTCCGCGAGGTCGATGTGCTCCACCACTGACGAAATTGCATGTGACGCACCGAGGCTCGTGATGAACCGGGCGATTCCAGACTCCTACCGATAGATTTCGAACTGGCATTCGAGCCAGTGGCTGTGTTCATGGGCATGATGCGTGCCTTTCGACTGCCGACCACCGCCAATCGGGGCAAGGTCGACGCTGTGGCGGCAATGCTGCCGTGGTGGCAGCGAGGGCTGGTGCACGTGCAATACATGCAGGTCCGCAAGCTGAAGGCGGGGGATTCGCAACTGGGTTGGCTGACGGTGCCGGAAACGAAGTCGTTGCCGTCGTATCTTTCTCAGCGTCAGTGGAGATCGGTCGTCAACCAAGTCAACGGCGCCCTGGCGTCGTGGCGGGGGAAGGCGAAAGCCGGACTGCGAGAGGTGATCCGGAGTCTGGATCTCGAGGATGATGTGATCCGCGAGGACCTGTACCGAATCAATGCCTATATGGCCTGGTGGGCGCGGGACGGTCTACTTGATGCCAATCGGGGAGTTGTCGTGTCGGATGCGGCGATTCGCAGATCGGCAGAGCTGGCCGACGGCTGGCTGCGGAAGCATCCCTTTCCCAACCTCTCCCGAGTGCGCACTATGTCGATGGATGGGCCGATCGCGGGAGTGTCGGTCTCGCGCAGCCTGCGCGCGGATTACTGGTTGAAGGTGTCCACCCTCCGCAAAGGCAAGCCCGTGAACATCCCGCTACAAGGCTATGACTACTTCTCGAGTGCCCCGGGACGGGTACGCAATTTCTGTCAGGTCAGCGTGAGTCTGACAGGAGAAGTGTCTTTCGCCTTGGTCAAGGAGTCTGTGCCTGCGCGGGGACGCAATCAAGGTGCTTCGGTCGGCTTGGACTGGGGACTGAAGAACATATTCACAACCAGTGATGGGGATCTGATCGGTCGAAGGCTCTACGGCTGGCTCTGCTTGCGTGACCAGGAGTTGAACGATCTGATGGCCAGGCCGCAGCGTCAGGGAATCCGGCCGCGCGAATCACGGCGGTTTATCCGATTGAACCGCCGGATCCGTGAGTATGTCCGCAATGAGGTGCGCCGGGTGCTCAACCGACTGGCGCGCAGGAACATTCGGGAACTGGTGGTGGAAGAGCTCGACTTCGGGATCGGCGGCCTCTCGTCGCGGCTCAACCGGGTTGTTCGACGTGCAGGCAGGGCGGTGGTGAGGACCAAGCTCGAGTCACTCGTCGAGACGCATGGGCTCAGTGTCACCGCGGTCAATCCGGCACACACATCTCGTTGCTGCTCTGGCTGTGGCTTTGTGGACAAGAGAAACAGGACTTCGCAGAAGCGATTCGTGTGTCGCTTCTGTGGGAAGACGCTCCAAGCAGATATCAACGCCGCTCGCAATATTCTCGGACGTTCCGAGGACGAGAGCGGCCTGCGGAATCTTGCCAAGGGGCAGGTCCTCGCAGAGCTGGATCGATCGTTCCGTGCTAGGTGGCGGATCGATCCGACCCCCCTCCGCAAGCGATCGACACGCGGTCGCAGTACCGCTACGTCGTTGCCAATGACGATGTCAACCGGAGCCGCGGGTAGCCCTCACGACTCCGGATACTGCCAGCACGCGATGGCTATTGTTTCGGCTTGATGATGACGGCAGTGCCGTAGGCCGCAACCTCGCTCATGGTATTGGCAATCTCATTGCAGTCGAACCGCATTGCTATCACTGCGTTGGCGCCAAAGGCGATTGCATGTTGGCACATCCGCATGATCGCCTCGTGTCGAGATTGGTAGAGGAGCTGCGTGTATTCATGGATTTCTCCGCCGCCGAGGGCACGGAACCCCGCGGCGAAATTCGCGCCCAGGCCGCGGCTGCGGACGGTCAGGCCCGCGACCTCGCCGATCACCTGGACGATCTCCTGGCCGGGCACATCGTTCATGGTGGACACCAGGATCGGGAACTGCGGGGCCGGAGGCTGCTGCGGCTGGCCCTGCTGCGGGTAGGGGGCCTGGCCCTGCGGGGGATACGGCTGCTGGCCGGGCCCCTGCTGCGGGTACTGCTGCTGGTAGGGCTGCTGCGGCGGCATCGGTTGGTTCATGAGCGGGATCGTACGGGGTGCGATCGAACGCGGACCGCACCTTGTGGGTGCGGTCCGCGAACGGCGGGCGATCAGTCGTCGCCGAGTGTGATCGCCTGGGCCTCGGCCGGGGTGTGCGCGGCCGGGACGTGATCATCGATGTGGGACAAGAGCTTTCGGCCGGAGACGAGCACCGCGACCGCGGCGGCGGTGCAGGCCGCGCCGACCCAGAAGGGGAGCGATGCTTGGTGCTCGCCGAGCTTGCCCGCCAGGTACGGGGCGGCCGCGCCGCCGGCGAAGCGGACGAAGCTGTAGGCGGCGGAGGCGGTGGGGCGCTCGACCGGCGCGGCCTCCATGACCGCCTCGGTGATCAGGGTGTTGTTGACGCCCAGGAACAGGCCCGCCAGGACGGTACCGACGATGAGGACCGGCTTGTGCTCGGTGAAGATCGCCATGACCGCGAGATCGGCGGCGAAAAGGGCCAGCGCGAGGGCGATCATCGGCACGGTTCCGAAGGCGCGCTGCAACTTCGGGGCGACGAACACCGAGGACAGGGCGAGCAGCAGGCCCCAGCCGAAGAAGATGAAGCCGATCGCGTACGTGCCCATGTCCAATGGGAACGGGGCGTAGGCGAGCAGCGTGAAGAAGCCGTAGTTGTACAGCAGCGCGGTGATGCTCACCAGCAGCAGACCCGGGTAGGCGAGGGCCTTGAACGGTGCGGCCAGGGAGGCCGGTTTCGCGGGCTTCGGTGATTCGGGCAGCAGCACCACCAGGGCGATGAAGGCGACGGCCATCAGGGCCGAGACGCCGAAGAACGGTGCGCGCCATGTGAAGTGCCCGAGGAAACCGCCCAGCAGCGGGCCGGAGGCGATGCCGATGCCCAGGGCCGCCTCGTAGAGGATGATGGCGCGGGCGACGCCGCCGGTAGCCGCGCCCACGATGGTGGCCAGGGCGGTGGCGATGAACAGCGCATTGCCCAGACCCCACCCGGCGCGGAAGCCGACGATCTGCCCGACGGTGCTCGAGCTGCCCGCGAGAGCGGCGAAGACGATGATGATGGCCAGGCCGGCGAGCAGGGTCTTCTTGGCCCCGAAGCGGCTGGAGACCACGCTGGTGATCAGCATGGCCACGCCTGTGACCAGCATGTAGCTGGTGAACAGCAGCGTCACCTGAGAGGGCGAGGCATGCAGTTGCTCGCCGATCGGCTTCAGGATCGGGTCCACCAGGCCGATGCCCATGAAGGCGATGACCGAGGCGAAGGCGACCGCCCACACGGATTTGGGCTGCTCGGGCTTCGCTACGGCGGCATTGTCGGCGGCGACGGCCGCGGGAAAGGCCGGTCGGGTGATCGGGGCGCTGGTGGTCACTGGGAAGTCCTCATCTGTGAATGATGGTGAGTCGCAGCTACTTTCGTTCGAGTTGCGAGAGGGCGGCCGTCCGATCGGCGCCGTTGTCGAGAACGGCCGCGCCCTCAATTGTTACATAAGCTAACTATCTAGTTACATAGGCTAACGATATTTGGACGGGTGAGATGGGGCACAACACGAAGCGGCCCGTACGCAGCGAACTGCGTACGGGCCGTTTCCGCGAAGGTGTCGCGCTAGGCCGGGCGGGCCAGGGGGCGGGCCGGGGTGCCGAAGAGCTGGGCGTCGGCGTGCGCGCGCTTGAAGAACAGGTGCGCGTCGTGTTCCCAGGTGATGGCGATGCCGCCGTGCATCTGGACGGTCTCCGAGACCACCGAGTTGAAGGTGTCGATGGCGTGCAGGCGAGCGGCCTGGATGTCGATCGGCTCCACCGCGCCCTTCGCGAGACCGGCGATCGCCAGGTAGCCCAGCGAACGGGCCGACTCCACCAGCACGTACATGTCGGCCATGCGGTGCTTGAGGGCCTGGAAGCTGCCGATCGGGCGGCCGAACTGCACGCGCGACTTCGAGTACTCGACGGTCATGTCGAGGCACTGCTCGGCCGCGCCGATCTGCTCGGCCACCATTGCGGCCCAGGCGATCTCACGCAGGCGGGTGACATCGAGCTGCCCCAGCGGGGTCGCCGCCACGGAGTCGAAGTCGATGCGCGCCAGCTTGCGGGTCGGGTCCTGGGTGACCACGGCGGTGCGGGTGACGCCCGCCGCGTCGCCCGCGACCTCGAACAGGCCGTCGGCGGTGAGCACCAGCAGGGTGTCGGCGAACGCGCCGTCGAGCACGTAATGCGCGGAGCCCGAGAGGGTTTCACCGGTCGACCCGACCCCGAAGGCGTCCCAGCCGCTCGCCGCCGCCCAGCACAGGGCCAGCGTCCGCGCGCCCTCGGCGACCTCCGGCAGCAGCCGCTCGCCGGCCTCGGCGTTCCCGGTCAGCAGCAGCGCCTGCACACCCAGCACGGCAGAACCGAGCATCGGGGGCGCGGACAGCGTGCGGCCGAGTTCCTCGACCACCAGCAGGGATTCGACCAGGCCGACCCCGATGCCGCCGAACTCCTCCGGAATGGCCAGGGCCGCGACGCCGACCTGCTCGCACAGCAGCTTCCACAGCTGTTCGTCATAGCCGAGATCGGTCTCCAGCCCGCGCCGCATGGCCGCGCTGTCACCGTGCTTGGTCAGCACCGCGCGCACGGTGGTGACGAGTTCCTGCTGTTCGGCAGTGAGGCTCATGCCTGCGCTCCCAAGGGGTAGAAGTGATTCGAGTCAGAGGTCCGGTGGCCGGGCCGGTCCGCACCGGCGGCAGCGGCCATGAGCGAGCGGACGCACCGGGCGACGAGCGGGGTGTGTGCCCCACCCGCGCACGGGGTGTCGAGCGTGGCGCCGGCCACCGGGGTGCTCATGCGACGTTCCCGGCCCGGAGCGCCGCGGCGATGCGGGCGCGGTGATGCGCGGGGGTGCCCCAGGTCGAACGCAGGGCGGTGACCTTGGTCAGCCACAGCGACAGATCGCATTCGGCGGTGTAGCCGATCGCGCCGTGCACCTGCAGCGCGATGCGCGCGGTCTGGTACGCGGCCTCGCCGCAGGCCAGCTTGGCGGCGGAGATGTCGCGGCCCCGGGTCTCGGCGTCCGCGCCCGACTCCAGGGTCAGCGCGGCGCGGTAGAGCAGCGGCAGCGCCATCTCCAGGCCGATGTGGGCATTGGCCAGGTGGTGCTTGATGGCCTGGTTGCGACCGATCGGGGTGCCGAACTGCTGGCGCTGCTTCACGTACTCGACGCTGGTGTCCAGCATGGCCCGGCCCGCGCCGAGCAGCTGCGCGGCGGCGGCCAGGGCGGCGGTGTCGAAGGCGAGATCGATTGCGGCGGAAACGCCTTCGCCCTCCGCGAGGGTCTCGCCCGCGGTCACGGTGAAGAGGCGGCGCGCGGCGTCCACCGAGGTCACCAGGTCACCGGCGGTGCCGAGCGCGATGCGGTCGCCCTCGGCGATCAGCACCAGGTCGGCGATGTCGGCGTCCAGCGCGGTGGCGGCACCGGCGGAGCGGCCCGCGTTGGCACCCGCGGAGGCGGTCATCGCGAGGGTGCCCAGCTTCGCGCCCTCGGCCAGCTCCGGCAGCCGCTCGGCGGCGAGCGCCGAGTCCGGAAGCGCCTGCAGCAGTGCGGGAATCGCGGCGGCGGTCTCCACCAGCGGTCCCGGCACGGCGGCCCGGCCGATCTCGGTGAAGGCCACGATCATCTCGACCGGGCCCGCGCCGAAGCCGCCGTTGTCCTCGGAAATGGTCAGCCCCAGCGCGCCCGCCTCGGCCAGCTGGCCGATCAGCGCGCGCCCGGCGGCGGCCTCGCCCTCGCCCCACGCCCGGACCAGGCCGGGAGTCTTGGCGGCCTCGCCCATCTTGCGCAGGCTGGCGGCGAAGTCGTTCTGTTCTGCGGTCAATGCGAATCGCATGTCGTCGTCCTCCCTGTGGCTATCGCGGCAGGCCGAGCAGGCGTTCGGCGATGATGTTGCGCTGGATCTCGTTGGTGCCGGCGTAGATCGGGCCCGCCAGCGAGAACAGGTAGCCGTCGGTCCAGGCCGACTCCTGCTCCGCGGCCGCGCCGTGCAGATCGAGCGCGGTCTCGTGCATGGCGATGTCCAGATCCGACCAGAACACCTTGTTCACCGAGGACTCGGCGCCCAGCTGGCCGCCATCGGCCAGGCGGGTCACGGTGGCCCAGGTGTTGAGGCGGTACGCCTCCGCGCCCACCCACGCGTCGACCACGCGGTCGGCGGCGGCGGTGTCGGACTCGGCGGCCGAGTCCTTCCACAGCTCGACCAGCTTGCGGGCGGTGGCGTTGAACCGGCCCGGCGCGCGCAGCGACAGACCACGCTCGTTGCTCGAGGTCGCCATGGCGACCTTCCAGCCGTTGTTCGCCTCGCCGATCACGTCCTGATCCGGCACGAACACGTTGTCCAGGAAGATCTCCGCGAAGCCCGGCTCGCCGTCCAGCTGCGGAATCGGCCGCACCGTGATGCCTTCCGCGGTGAGCGGGAACATCAGGTAGGTGAGGCCCTTGTGGCGCTGCGCCTCCGGGTCGCTGCGGAACAGGCCGAAACCCCAGTCCGCGAACGAGGCCCGCGAGCTCCAGGTCTTCTGGCCGTTGAGCAGCCAGCCGCCCTCGGTGCGCTTGGCGGTGGAGCGGATACCGGCCAGATCGGAACCGGCCTCCGGCTCGGACCAGGCCTGCGCCCAGATGTCGTCCGCGCGCGCCATTCTCGGCAGGATGCGGGCCAGCTGCTCGGGCGAACCGTGCTCGAACAGGGTCGGCGCGAGCAGGAAGATGCCGTTCTGCGAGACGCGACCGGGCGCGCCCGCGGCGTAGTACTCCTCCTCGAAGATGACCCATTCGGTCAGCGAGGCGTCGCGGCCGCCGTACTCGGCGGGCCAGGCCACACACGACAGGCGGGCGTCGGCCAGCTTGGCCTCCCACTCGCGGTGCAGTTCGAAACCGGCCTTGGTGTCCATGGACGGCAGGGGAGCGGCGGGCTTGTTGGCCGCCAGGAAGTCGCGCACCTCGGCGCGGAATTCCTCGGTCTTGCTGTCGAATTCGAGATCCACTTACTTTGCCCCGTCGTTGATGGTGCTGGATTCACGGCTCGCCGTGGCAGCGGCAGCCTTCATGGACTTGGCGTCCATACCGCCCAGAGAGCCCGTGCCGACCTCGGCGTTGTGCGCGTGCGCGAAGTGATGCAGCCCGAACACGGAGTCCATGCCCGCGCGCATCCCCATCAGGTCCTCGCACTGGTTGACTGCCTTCTTGGTGAGCGCCAGCCCGAACTGCGGCATCTCCGCGATCTTCTCGGCGAGCGCGAAGGTCTGCGCCTCCAGCTCCTCGCGCGGGACAACGCGATTCAGCATGCCCCACTCGTAAGCCTGTGCCGCGGTGAAGCGCTCACCGGTGAACAGCACCTCCTTGGCGCGGCGCGGACCCAGCACCCACGGGTGCGCGAAGTACTCGACGCCCGGAATGCCCATGCGCACCACCGGATCGGAGAAGAACGCGTCCTCGGCGGCCACGATCATGTCGCAGGCCCACGCCAGCATGAGCGCGCCCGCGATGCACGCGCCCTGCACCATGGCGATGGTCGGCTTGGGGATCTCCCGCCAGCGCCGGCACATGCCCAGGTACACCTCGGACTCGCGCGCGAAGCGCTGGTCGCCGCCCGGCCGGTCCACGTGGTCCCACCACATGACGGCCTGGTTCTCGTAGGAGATGTGGTGGTCGCGGCCCTGCGTGCCGATGTCGTGCCCGGCGCTGAAGTGCTTTCCGGCCCCGGCCAGGACGATCACCTTGACCTCGGCGTCCTCGACGGCCCTGGTGAAGGCGGCGTCGAGCGCGTAGGTCATGACCGAGTTCTGCGCGTTGCGGAAATCCGGCCGGTTCAGCGTGACGACCGCGATCGGGCCGCGCTTCTCGTAGAGGACGACTTCGCCCTCATCGGGGATGGGCCCCAATTCCTGGCTCACACTGCCTCCTTATGCGTGATCGAGCGCCCTGCGTGGTTACGCTGCGCTACCGCCTCCGGGCTGGACTCGATCACGCGGTCTCCTCATCACGTAGGTTGCGCTTCAGCACCTTGCCTGCGGCGTTGTACGGCAGCGCGTCGCGGAATTCCACGAACCGCGGCACCTTGAAGTTGGCCAGCATGGTCTTGGCCTTCGCGATCACGTCTTCGGCGGTCAGCTCCGAGCCGGCCCGCCGGACCACGTACACCTTGCCGACCTCGCCCATGCGCTCGTCGGGCACACCGATGACCGCGGTCTCGGCGACGCCCTCGATGCGGGCCATGGCCTGCTCCACCTCGGCGGGATACACATTGAAGCCGCCGGAGATGTACATGTCCTTGAGCCGGTCGGTGACCTTCATGTACCCGCGCTCGTCGATCACCGCGACATCGCCGGTGTGCAGCCAGCCGTCCGGGTCGATGGTGGCGGCGGTGGCCTGCGGGTCGTCGAGGTAACCGCGCATCACCTGACTGCTGCGCAGCAGCAGTTCGCCGTTGTCGGCCAGCTTCATCTCGAAGCCGTCGATGGTGCGGCCGCAGGTGTTGGCGATGGTCTCGCTGGAGTCCTCGGGCCGGCACATGGTGCCGAAGCCGCCGGACTCGGTCTGGCCGTAGGCGGTCAGCACCACGTCGAAAGTCAGCTCCGAGCGCAGTCTTTCGATGAGCACGACCGGCACGGTGGCCGCACCGGTGACCGCGACGCGCAGGCTGGACAGATCCGCCGCATCCCGCTGGGGGTGATCGAGGATGGTCTGGTGAATGGTCGGCGGGCCGGTGAGCACGGTGATGCGCTCGGCGGCGATCAAGCGCATGGTCTCGGGTACGTCGAACACCGCCTGCGGCACGATGGTCGCGCCGGTGGCCAGGCAGGTGATGATGCCCGCCTTGTAGCCGAAGCTGTGGAAGAACGGCGGCACCACCAGGTAGCGGTCGTCGCTGTTCAGGGTGGCGCAGTCGGCCCAGGCCCGGGCGCTGGCCAGCAGCTGACCGTGCGCGATGAGCGCGCCCTTGCTGCGCCCGGTGGTGCCCGAGGTGAACAGGATGTCGGAAAGATCTTCCGGCGATACCGATTCCGCGCGCGCGACGACCTCGTCGAGGCTCACGGTCTCGGCCACCTTGCCCAGATCGGACCAGGCGATGGCGTTCTCCACCGGCGCCTCGCCCTCGACCGGAATCACGACGATGGTCTCGATGCCCAGTTCCGGTGCGTGCGCCCGCAATTCGGCCAGCCGGTCGCGGCCGAGGAAATCGCCGGCGATGAACAGCGCCTTGGCGTGCACCCGCGACAGCGTGTCCGCCGCCTCGTCGGCCACGTACCGCGTGTTCAGCGGCACGATGGTCGCGCCCACGTAATGGGTGGCCAGCACCGCGGTCACCCAGTGGTGGGTGTTGGGCGCCCAGATGCCGATGCGATCGCCGCGTTCGATGCCGCGGGCCATGAGCGCACGGGCGGTCTCACGGACCGAGTCCAGCAGTTGCGACCAGCTCAGTCGCACGGCACCGTCGGCCACGGCGGGCGCGTCACCGTAGGCGTGCGCCGCCGCGTGCAGAGCGAGCGGTGTGGTCTGCGGAGGAGATGTCACTGAGCTTCCTCGCTGTCCGGGAATGGGTCTAACAAAGCAAGTGCTTGGTAGGTTACTCTACCGACGTGAGCATGATCCAGACCCCCGAACCGGCCAGCGGGACTGAGCCCCGCGAGGATGCCGAATTCCGTACCGAGGTGCGGGAATGGCTGGCCGAGAACCTGAACGGCCAGTTCCGCGAGCTGCGCGGTCTGGGTGGTCCCGGGCGCGAGCACGAGGCTTTCGAGGAGCGGCTCGAATGGGACCGCGCCCTCGCCGCCGCCGGGCTGACCTGCCTGGGCTGGCCCAAGGAATGGGGCGGCCGCGACGCCACCCTGCGCCAGCAGGTCATCTTCCACGAGGAATACGCCAAGGCCGACGCCCCGGCCCGGGTCTCGCACCTGGGTGAGGAACTGCTCGGCCCGACCGTTCTGGCCTTCGGCACCGAGGAGCAGAAGCAGCGCTTCCTGCCCGGTATCCGCAATGTCACCGAACTGTGGTGCCAGGGCTACTCGGAGCCGGGCGCGGGTTCGGACCTGGCCGCCGTCACCACCTCCGCCCAGCTCGAGGGCGACGAGTGGGTCATCAACGGTCAGAAGGTCTGGACCTCGCTGGCGCATCTGTCGGACTGGTGCTTCGTGGTCGCCCGCACCGAGAAGGGCTCGACCCGCCATCACGGCCTGTCCTATCTGCTCGTGCCCATGAAGCAGCCGGGCGTCGAGGTGCGGCCGATCATCCAGCTCACCGGGACCGCGGAATTCAACGAGGTCTTCTTCGAGAACGCCCGCACCGCCGCCGATCTGGTGGTCGGGCAGCCCGGCGACGGCTGGAAGGTCGCCATGGGCACGCTCACCTTCGAGCGCGGCATCTCCACGGTAGGCCAGCAGATCCGCTACGCGCGGGAGCTTGCCGATCTGGAGGCCGTGGCCAAGGAGAACGGGGCCATCGACAACCCGGTCATCGCCGATCGCCTGGACAAGGCGTGGGTCGGTCTGCGGGTGCTGCGCGCCCACGTGCTGCGCACCCTCGAGTCCGGCCATGACGGCGCGTCGGTGGACGCTCGCACCGCGGCCGGCCAGGCGTCGGTCACCAAGCTGCTGTGGGCCAACTGGCACCGCGACCTCGGCGAGCTGGCCATGGACGTGCTCGGCGCGCCCGGCCTGATCGCCGACGGCGAGGGCGATGACCTGAACGCCTGGCAGCGCATGTTCCTCTTCACTCGCGCGGACACCATCTACGGCGGTTCGAACGAAGTGCAGCGCAATATCATCTCCGAGCGCGTGCTCGGACTTCCCCGAGAGGCTCGACCGTGACGGATCTGTCCACCGCCCCCGAAATCACCCCCGGCCACAACCTGCTCGCGGGCAAGATCGCGGTCGTGACCGCCGCCGCGGGCACCGGCATCGGTTCGGCCACCGCGCGCCGCCTGCTCTCCGAGGGCGCGGACGTGGTCGTCTCCGACTGGCACGAGCGTCGCCTGAAGGAGACCGAGGAGGCCCTGCAGGCCGAGTTCCCGGATCGCCGAGTCGCTTCGGTGCCGTGCGACGTCAGCTCCACCGAGCAGGTCGACGCCCTGATCGCCGGCGCTGTGGCCGCGTTCGGCCGCATCGACGTCATGGTCAACAACGCCGGTCTGGGTGGCGAGGTCCCGGTCGTCGACATGACCGACGAGCAGTGGGACAAGGTCCTCGACATCACCCTCAACGGAACCTTCCGCGCCACCCGCGCGGTGCTGAAGTACTTCCGCGAGGCGGGCCACGGCGGCGTCGTCGTGAACAACGCCTCGGTGCTCGGCTGGCGCGCCCAGCACGGCCAGGCCCACTACGCCGCCGCCAAGGCGGGCGTGATGGCGCTGACCCGCTGCTCGGCCGTCGAGGCCGCCGAGTACGGCGTGCGCATCAACGCGGTGGCCCCGTCCATCGCCCGCCACGCTTTCCTGGACAAGGTCACCTCGGGCGACCTGCTCGACCGCCTGGCCGCCGGTGAGGCGTTCGGCCGCGCCGCCGAGCCGTGGGAGGTGGCCGCCACCATCGCCATGCTCGCCAGCGACTACACCACCTACCTGACGGGTGAGGTCGTCTCCATTTCGAGCCAGCGCGCCTGATTTCGAACGCAATTCCACAAAGTCCGGCCCCGCCCAAGAATGGGCGGGGCCGGACTTTTCTGCATAAGGAGAAGAACTGTGGTGGTTCGCGGCGTCCCGATTCTGGACTGACGGAGCGGGGGAGCGAAGCGGAGGAGCGGAGGAGGGAAGAATCGGGACGCCGCGCACCCGCCCGGAGCGCAGCGGAGGGCAAAAGAAAATCGCTGGCGCGCCGACCCTGTCGTTGTGCAATCCTTGTTTAGGCCGGTACCGCTAGTCGAAGGGCACGACCCATGGGTCCGGATCGCCGACAACAAGCACCTCCAGAACGAGCCCACGAGGAAATGGAACTCGAGCTGGTGCGCGAGGTCGTCCTGGCGCGCCGCAGGCTCGACAATGTCGTTCTGGCCGCACTGACTTTGGGTGCGGAATTACTCGACCACGACTCGGAGTGCGCCACCGCCATGCGCGCGGCGCAGATCCTCGAACAACACGCGGTGGATGAATCCGACGTGACGCGCGATCCGCGTGCCGCGTTGCGGCAGGACATGATCCGCGACCGCGATCGCGCCCGCCGCCTCGGTCTGTCCCGGGCCGCCGGGCATCTGGACACCGAAGCCGAACAACACCGCCGAAAACGAACGGCCCTGCTGTGCGAGGTGCGGGCCGACCTGCTCGAGGTGGTCCGGACCTGCCGCCGCCTGCGCTACGACCACGTGGCCTTCGCCGACGGGATCGCGCAGGGATTGTGCGCCGCCACCGACAAATTGGTGGTCGGCGCGGATATGGAGACCTACCGCGCGTGGCAGCGCGGCATGGTGCTGAAACTCATCGAGGAACCCGCGCGGGGAGGCGCGCCGCCGCGGGTCATGGCCACCGTGGACGCCGGCCCGGGCCGCGATCCGCTGACCGTCGAATGGGACAGCCCCGAGCGCCGATTGGCTCTGGTGGCGCGCATGGCCCGGGCGGGGATCTCGCCCATTGTCATCTGCGACCGCCTGCTGGCCGACCTGTCGGTGTCCTCACCCCTGCGTTTCTCGATGCGTTGATCGCCAACCAGCAGGTGATGCGGCACTCACAGGCCACGGCCCGCCTCGGTGTGGACCGACGAAGCGGAGGAGCGGAGGAGGGAAGACCGAGGTAACAGGGCCGTGGCCCCGCGACGCCGGAGGCGGCGCAATAAGACACCGCCTAGACCAAGCAAATGCTTGGTTGTATATTGACGGGGTGACCCAACCAGACCCCTCCAAATCGGCACGTCGCACCGAGCTGCTCGGCCTCGCCGCGAACCTATTCGCGGAGCGTGGCCTGCGGGCCACCACGGTGCGCGACATTGCCGACGCGGCGGGGATTCTATCCGGGAGTCTGTACCACCACTTCGATTCCAAAGAAGCCATGGTGGACGAAATCCTGCGCGGGTTCCTCGACGACCTCTTCGGACGCTACCGCGAGATCGTGTCGGCCGGCGTGCCCGCGCGCGACACCCTCGAGGCCCTGGTCACCGCGTCCTACGAATCCTTCGACCGGTTCCACGCCGCCGTCGCCATCTACCAGGCCGAAGCCAAACGCCTCAGTGGTACTCCGCGATTCGACTACATCGCCGAATACAACAAGGAGTTCCGCGAGCTCTGGCACCAGGTGCTGGCCAAGGGCGTCGCCGACGGCAGCTTCCGTCCGGAGATGGACATCGAGCTGGCCTACCGGTTCCTGCGCGACACCGTCTGGGTGTCGGTGCGCTGGTACCAGCCCGGCGGCCGGATCACCGTGGACAACCTCGCCAAGCAGTACCTGACCATCGTTCTCGACGGGCTCACCAGCCCCGACCAGCGCGCCTAGAGCAGTAGGAGTTTTCATGTCAGCACCGTCCCGCCGCCAGTACTCGCCGATGCGTGAGGCGTACGTGATCGACGCCGTGCGCACCCCGGTCGGCAAGCGGGGCGGCTCGCTGTCCGCCGTGCACCCGGCCGACCTGGGCGCGGCCGCCATCAAGGGCCTGCTCGAGCGCCACAACCTGGACCCGGCCGCCGTGGACGACGTGGTGTTCGGCTGCTGCGACACCATCGGCCCGCAGGCCGGCAATATCGCTCGCTCCTCGTGGCTGGCCGCCGGTTACCCCGAGTCGGTGCCGGGTGTGACCGTGGACCGCCAGTGCGGTTCCTCGCAGCAGGCCATCACCTTCGGCGCGCAGGCCATCATGTCCGGCACCGCCGAGGTGATCGTGGCGGGCGGCGTGCAGAACATGAGCGCCATCCCGATCTCCGCGGCCATGCTGGCCGGCCAGCAGTACGGCTTCGACTCGCCGTTCGTCGGCGCGCAGGGCTGGGACCACCGCTACGGCACCGGTGAAGTGTCGCAGTTCAATTCGGCCACCATGATCGCCGAGAAGTGGGACATCTCCCGCCAGGAGATGGAGGAGTGGGCGCTGCGCAGCCACGACCGCGCCCGCAAGGCCATCGTGGACGGCAAGTTCGACCGCGAGATCATCCCGGTCGGCGAGTTCTCGATCGACGAGTGCCCGCGCGAGACCACCCTGGAGAAGATGGCCGGCCTGCAGCCGCTCGCCGAGGGCAGCCGCATCACCGCCGCGCTGGCCAGCCAGATCTCCGACGGCTCCAGTGCCACCCTGCTCGCCTCGGAGTGGGCGGTGCAGGAGTACGGCCTGACCCCGCGCGCCCGCATCCACCACGTGAGCGCCCGCGGCGCGGACCCGATCTTCATGCTCACCGCGCCGATCCCGGCCACCCAGTGGGCGCTGGAGAAGACCGGCCTCACCATCCACGACATGGACGTCATCGAGATCAACGAGGCCTTCGCCTCGGTCGTCCTGGCCTGGATCAAGGAGACCGGCGCCGACCCGGACAAGGTGAACGTCAATGGTGGCGCCATCGCGCTGGGCCACCCGCTGGGCGCGACCGGCGCCAAGCTGTTCTCCACCCTGCTCAACGAGCTGGAGCGGGTGAACGGCCGCTACGGTCTGCTCACCATCTGTGAGGGTGGCGGCACCGCCAACGTCACCATCATCGAGCGCCTGGGCTAGTCCCGCCCGACCGTTTCGAAAGCCGCACACCGGATTACGGTGTGCGGCTTTCGGCGTTGCGTGCCCGTTCGTCGGTTATCGTCGAAGGCGGACCCGTTGACAGTCGGGCATTGTCCAGGGGTTGAGCTGGATGAATGAGAACCTGCCGCGACGGGGGTTCCTCTTGGGGGCCTTCGGAATCGCGGGCATGGGCTACCTGGCCTCGGCCGCGGCCGAACCGTCGCCCCTGCCGCCACCGCCGGTGCCGCTGCCTGCCCTTCCGGCGCCCCCGGTGACGCCGTTCAACTATCACTCGCCGCCGTTGCGGCCTTTCGTCGACGAGCTGCCCATTCCCGAAACACGCGTGGCGGCAGGGGAATTGGACGCGATGTCGGGGACACACCGCTACCATCGTGACCTCCCCGAAACCCGCAGCTGGGGCTTCGGGCAGCCGGTGCTCGGCCCGAACCTGGAGGCCGTGCGGGATCGTGTGGCACGCATCAGGTTTCGCAATCAGCTGGGCGAGCATGTGCTGGCTGCGCATGTGGACACCACGATGCACGGCGTGACCGAGGCGGATCGCACCGATCCGCGCTTCACCGTGCATCTGCACGGCGGCGCGAATTCTCCGGGCGCCGACGGGCATCCGCTGATCGGGTGGCGCAATGGTGGCGGGCCGGCCTTCACCTACGGCAATCGGCAGGAGGCGGCCACCCTCTGGTATCACGACCACGCCATGGGGATCACCCGATTGAACATCCAGGCCGGACTGGCCGGAATGTATTATCTGCGCGACGAATTCGACACCGGCCGCGACGGCAATCCGCTCGGGCTGCCCAGCGGTGAATTCGAGATCCCGCTCATCGTGCAGGACCGCACTTTCAATGCCGACGGAAGCCTGCAACCCATGGTGGCCACCTATATTCCGCAGGGCTACAACCAATCCGGGCAGCTCGGCGACGTGTGCTGCGTGAACGGGGAGGTCCGCGGCTATGTCTGGCACTGCCATAATCTCGATCACGCCGATCACGACATGATGCAGCGGATTCGCGTGCAGTCCTGACGGCGAGTGCGCGAAGTTCTCTATGCCGCACGGCATCTCATCGATCCGTCCTAGGCTTTCCCCATGCCGAATTCCGTGGATGCTTGGTTCGAGGAGGTGGCGCGCCTGGCCCGGCGCGTCCAGGACGCGGTTGAACGGGTCCGCGCCGGCGCCGCGGTGGGCGGCGTGCGCGTCGAGGTGGCGTTCGACGGCCGGATCACCACCCTGGTGCTACCGGATTCCGGTATGGCACAGTCGGTTACGCGGGCGCACGAGCGCGCGTACGCGCGAGCGCGGGAGCGGGTCGCCGCACTGCGCCGCGAGTTCACCGCCGATCCGGCCGTGGCGGCGGCCCTGCGTCGATGGCTACCCGCGGCCGTGGAGCCGTCGAATATCTGTGTCTCACAGAATATTTCCGGATCCGGCTCGGCGGAGGCTCCGAATCCGTACGCGCTGCCGTTCGACATCGGGCGGCGCTACGGCGTGGACCGGCGACGGTGAAGGTTGCGGAGCATTGTCTCCGGAGCGGGTTCAGGCCGTGAATCCGGGCATTGGTGATCTTGAAGCCCACGTGCCCGACATCGGCCCCGGCCGCGTGGGGTGGTGAACTGCAAGTTTGCTCGGATTATGATGGCCGCGGACGCATTTCGGACCTTCGGGAGAAAGCGGGCAGTTCATGGATTTGGGTGTCCGCTGGACGGTGCACGGCGACGGTCGCACGCCCGCACCGGGAGCCGTGGTGCGGCCCGACGAGCGGCTGTCCTGGCCGCGCACCTTCGGCCTCGGCGCGCAGCATGTGGTGGCCATGTTCGGCGCGAGCTTCGTCGCGCCGGTCCTGATGGGTCTGGATCCCAACCTCGCCATCATGATGTCCGGCGTCGCGACCGCCCTGTTCCTGCTGGCCACTCGCGGCCGGGTACCCAGCTATCTGGGCTGCTCACTGTCGTTCGTCGGCGTTGCCGCGGTGATCCGGGCGCAGGGCGGCAGTAGCGCCACGGTCACCGGAGCCTGCCTGGTGGTCGGGGCCGCCCTGTTCCTGATCGGCCTGGCCGTGCAGCGCTTCGGCGCGCGCGTCATCCACGCCGCCATGCCGCCGGTGGTGACCGGCGCGGTGGTCATGCTGATCGGCTTCAACCTGGCTCCGGTCACCGCTGCGACCTACTGGCCGCAGGACCAGTGGACCGCGCTGCTGGTCATGCTGTTCACCGGGCTGGCGGTGGTGGCGCTGCGCGGCTTCTTCGCGCGCATCGCCATCTTCCTGGGCCTGGTGTTCGGGTACGGGCTGTCCTGGCTGCTGGACCGGGTGTTCGGGCGGATCCACTCCGCCGACGGCAGCGGCAAGGTCACCGACCACTGGCGGCTCGATCTTTCCGGTGTGGCCCAGGCGGATTGGATCGGACTGCCCGGTTTCCATGCCCCGGCCTTCCAGTGGTCGGCCGTCCTGGTGGCCCTGCCCGTGGTGATCGCGCTGGTCGCCGAGAACGCCGGCCATGTGAAGGCGGTCGGCGAGATGACCGGCGGTGACCTCGACGACAAACTCGGCGCCGCCATCGCCGCGGACGGCGCGGCCTCCATGCTGTCCACCGCGGTCGGCGGCCCGCCCAACACCACCTACTCCGAGAACATCGGGGTCATGGCCGCCACCCGGGTGTACTCCACGGCCGCGTACTGGGCCGCCGCGTTCTTCGCTCTGCTGTTCGGCCTCTGCCCCAAGTTCGGGGCCATCGTCGCGGCCATCCCCGGCGGCGTGCTGGGCGGGATCACCGTCATCCTCTACGGCATGATCGGCCTACTCGGCGCGCAGATCTGGACCAATGCCCGGGTCGATCTGCGCAATCCGCTGAACCTGGTCCCGGCCGCGGCGGGCCTGATCATCGGCATCGGCAATGTGAGCATGAAGTTCACCGACACCTTCACCCTGAGCGGTATCGCACTGGGCACGCTGGTCGTCATCACCGGCTATCACGTCCTGCGCGTGTTCGCGCCCGCGCATTTCAAGGGGGAGGAGCCGCTGCTGGACGAGGGCACCTCCTCCTACGACGAATCAGGCGGGTAGCGAACGGGGTTCGGCCGTGTCCGCCCCGGCATAAGGGAGTTGCAGGACATACCAGGTGTGGTCGGTCGAATACTCCAGGTACTGCGAGGCGTCCGGATCGCAGGCCAGGCCCTCCACCCGGGTCCAGTCGCCGTCACCGGCGGCGATGGTGTCGGTGTAGCGGACGTGCAGGTGGCCGTGGAAGAGCAGGTCCGGCCGCAGGGTGCGCACCACGGTCTGGATGCGGTCCTGGTTGGGATAGCACTCGGGCTTGTCCTTGCGGTTCCACTTCGGTTGCGAGGCGCGGGGTTTGTCGTGGGTGAGCAGCACGTCCACCGGCGAGCTGTCGGCCGCGAGCAGCTCGGCCAGCTCGTCGTCGGTCATCTCCTCCTCCGGAAACCACAGCGTGCCCGCGGTATCCGGGCTTCTCGAGGAACCGTAGCGGCGGCGCTTGTCGAGCTGGGCGGCCTTGCGCGCCTCCCAGGCCAGGCGGCGGCCCTTGTCGGTGGAGCGGGCCCCGCCGAACGCGGCGAAGGTGGTGCCCTCCCAGGTCCAGCGGTGTCCGCGGGGCGCGTACCGCAGGTGTTTGCGGCAGATCAGGAAGCCCTCGTCGTCGCGCTGCCCGTCGTAGAGCTCGTGCAGCAGCGAGGTCTTGTCGTGGTTGCCGTCGAGGAAGTACACGGTGATCCCGGCCTTCTTGGCGGCCTTGTTCACCACGTCGAAGTACCGCCGCCCGGCGGGCGCGTGCTCCCAGGCCCCGAAGTCGCCGACCGCGAACAGCTTCGCGCAGTCACGGTGTGCCGCGACCCGCACCAACTTCAGCGCGTGCTCGGTGTTTCCGTGCAGGTCTCCGACAATCAGGACATTCCCCATCGCCACATCGTGGCATGACGGAATTAGGCTGACCACATGAATTCTGTCTTGGTCACCGGAGCGGCCCGTGGTATCGGAAAAGCCATCTGCCTGCGGATGGCGCAGCGGGGCTGGCAGGTCTACGCGGGCGTCCGCAAGCTCTCCGACGGCGAGGCCCTGACCGCCGCGAATCCCGCCATCACCCCGATCGTCCTGGACGTCACCGACCCCGACCAGATCGCGGCCCTCGACGCGGTGCTGCCCGCCGACCTCACCGCCGTGGTCAACAATGCGGGCGTCGTCGTCGACGGCCCGGTGGAGCTGCTCACCCAGGAGGAGCTCCGAACCCAGTTCGAGGTCAATGTCTTCGGCGCGGTCGCCGTCACCCAGGCCGTCCTTCCGCGCCTGCGCGCCACCCAGGGCCGGGTGGTCTTCATCTCCTCGCTGTCCGGCCGCATCTCCACCCCCGGCACCGGCGCCTACAACGCGTCCAAGTTCGCGCTCGAGGGCCTGGTCGACGCCCTGCGAATGGAACTGCGCCCCTGGGGAATCCGTACCTCGCTGATCGAGCCCGGCCCGATCGCCACCGACCTCTGGTTCGGCGCGACGGACATGGTCGACTCCACCACCGCCCACCTCACCGATGACCAGCGCACCCTCTACGCCGCCCACCTCGCGGGCCTGCGCCGGATGTCCCAGCAGGTCCCCAAGATCGCCGCGCCCGTCGAGTCGGTGGTCAAGGAGGTCGAAAAGGCGCTCACCGCAAAGCGACCGAGCGCCCGCTACATTCCCGGCCTCGCCGGAAAGGTCCAGGTGGTCGCCACCGCCCTGACCCCGACCCCGGTGCTGGACGCCCTCTTCTCCCTGGTCGCGGGCATCAGCAAGAAGAAGTAGTCCGAAACGCGAACCGCCGGTACCCATCGAGACGGGTACCGGCGGTCGAAGCGCTTCGGGCGGTGCGTATTACGCGCCGTAGACCGGCTCCGGGGTGACGGCCTTGGCGAGCAGGTCGCGCACGGCCGGGCCCAGGTCGGCGGGCTCCCAGCGGGCGCCGCGGTCGACGGAGACGCCGTGCCGCCAGCCGTCGGCGACCGTGACCTTGCCGCCCTCGACCTCGAACATGCGGCCGGTGACACCGGCGGAGTCGGTGCTGCCCAGCCAGACCACCAGCGGGGACACGTTTTCCGGCGCCATGGCGTCGAAGCCGTCCTCGGGGGCGGCCATCATGTCGGCGAACACGGTCTCGGTCATGCGGGTGCGCGCGGCCGGGGCGATGGCGTTCACGGTGATGCCGTAGCGGGCGAACTCGGCCGAGGCGGTGAGGGTCAGGCCCGCGATGCCGGACTTGGCGGCGGAGTAGTTGCCCTGGCCGACCGAGCCGAGCAGGCCGGCGCCGGAGCTGGTGTTGATGATGCGGGCCTCGGGCTGACGGCCGGCCTTGGACTCGTTGCGCCAGTAGTCGGCGGCGTGCCGCATGGGCGCGAAGTGGCCCTTGAGGTGCACCTTGATGACGGCGTCCCACTCGTCCTCGCCGAGGTTGACCAGCATCCGGTCGCGCACGATGCCGGCATTGTTGACCAGCACGTCCAGGCGGCCGAAGGTGTCGACGGCGGTCTGGATGAGGCGGCGCGCGCCCTCCCAGTCGGAGATGTCGTCGCCGTTCACGACGGCCTCGCCGCCGAGGGCCTTGATCTCCTCGACGACCTGCGCGGCCGGGGAGTCCGGGCTGGGCGCGCCGTCGAGCTCGGCGCCGAGGTCGTTCACGACCACCTTGGCGCCGGCGGCCGCGAAGGCCAGGGCGTGCGCGCGGCCGATGCCACGACCGGCTCCGGTCACGATGACGACGCGGCCGTCGCAGATCTTGTTGTCCGTCATATCGATTACCTCTTCGTTTTCGATCGGTCTAGTGGCCCGAGACGGCCGGAACGTCTGCGGTGGATGCCTCGAGGAAGGCGGGCTTCTCGCCGCCACCGTGCACCAGCAGCGCGCTGCCGGTGACGTAGGACGCGAGGGGCGAGGCCAGGAAGGCGGCGGTGCGGCCGATGTCCTCGGGGGTGGCCATGCGCCCCATGGGCACCGTGGCGCTGACCGAGGCGATGCCGTCCTCGTCGCCGTAGTGCAGGTGCGAGGACTCGGTGTTGACCAGGCCGCAGATGACGGAGTTCATCCGGACCTTGGGCGCCCACTCCACCGCGAGCGACGAAACCAAGCTGTCCACACCGGCTTTGGCGGCGCCGTAGGCCGCGGTGCCGGGCGAGGGCCGGTGCCCGGAGACGCTGGAGATCATCACGATCGAGCCGCCGGTGTCCTGCTTCTGCATGACCTCGTTGGCGATCTGCGAAACCAGCAGCGGCGCGAGCAGGTTCAGCTGCACGATCTTCGAGTGGAAGTTGGCGCTGGCGTCGGCGGCCAGGGCGAAGGGCGCGCCGCCGGCATTGTTCACGACGGTGTCCAGGCGCCCGTACTTCTCGACGATCGTCTCGATGAGCCCGCGCACCGAATCCGTATCGCGCACGTCGCACGGCAGGAAGTCGATGGTGCGGCCATTGCTCTCGACGGGGGTGTCGCCGGGCCGTCGCGCGCAGGCCACCACGGTCGCGCCCGCGTCCAGGAACACCCGGCTGATGCCGGCGCCGACGCCGCGCACGCCGCCGGTGACCAAGACGACCGAGCCGGACAGGTTTACTTCGATTCCCACCGTGCTAACCTACCAAGCACTTGCTTGTTTTGCCAACGATGGGACTCGCGATGGGGATCAACCGTCACACCGAAACCGAGGGCGTCGAAGTCGTCACTGTCGACTACGCCCCGGTCAACGCTCTGCCTTCCGACGGCTGGTTCGCCCTGGCCGACGCCGTCACCCAGGCCGGTAAGAACCCGGAGACCCGGGTCGTGGTGCTGCGCGCCGAGGGCCGCGGCTTCAACGCCGGCGTGGACATCAAGGAGATGAACGCCGACACCGGCCACACCGCCCTGATCCGCGCGAACCACGGCTGCTTCGCCGCGTTCGCCGCGATCTACGACTGTGAGGTCCCGGTCGTCACCGCCGTGAACGGTTTCTGCCTCGGCGGCGGCATCGGCCTGGTCGGCAACTCCGACGTCATCGTCGCCTCCGACGACGCGACCTTCGGCCTCCCCGAGGTCGACCGCGGCGCGCTCGGTGCGGCCACCCACCTGGCCCGGCTGGTCCCCCAGCACCTGATGCGGACCATGTTCTACACCGCGGGCACCCTGACCGCGCAGCAGCTGCACCACTACGGCTCGGTCTTCAAGGTGGTGCCGCGCGCCGAACTGGACGCCGCCGCCATGGAGGTCGCCAAGAACATCGCCAACAAGGACGGCCGCGTGATCCGCGCCGCCAAGAAGGCGCTCAACGGCATCGACGTGCAGGACGTGCACCGCTCGTACCGCTTCGAGCAGGGCTTCACCATGGAGCTGAACCTCGCGGGTGTGGCCGACGAGATCCGGGCGCGCTTCGACGACGACCTGGCCGCGCAGAAGAAGGGGAAGTAAAGCCATGCGCGACAAGCGAATGAACCTCGACGAGGTCGTCGGTGAGCTTCGCAGCGGCATGACCATCGGCATCGGCGGCTGGGGTTCCCGGCGCAAGCCGATGGCGTTCGTGCGCGCCCTGCTGCGTTCGGACGTCACCGATCTGACCGTGGTCACCTACGGTGGCCCGGACCTGGGTCTGCTGTGCTCGGCGGGCAAGGTGAAGAAGGCGTACTACGGCTTCGTGTCCCTGGACTCCGCGCCGTTCTACGACCCGTGGTTCGCCAAGGCCCGCACCGAGGGTGCGATCACCGTGCGCGAGATGGACGAGGGCATGGTCAAGTGCGGTCTGCAGGCCGCCGCGGCCCGCCTGCCGTTCCTGCCGATCCGCGCCGGATTGGGCTCGGCCGTTGTCGATTTCTGGGAGGGCGAGCTGAAAACCGTTCAGTCGCCTTACGAGACGGACGGCAAGACCGAGACCCTGGTCGCCATGCCCGCGCTGAACCTGGACGCCGCTTTCGTGCACCTGGACCTGGGCGACAAGCACGGCAACGCCGCCTACACCGGCGTCGACCCGTACATGGACGACCTGTACATGCTCTCGGCCGAGAAGCGCTACCTGTCGGTGGACCGCCTGGTCGAGACCGAGGAACTGGTGAAAGCCGTTCCGACGCAGGCCCTCATCCTCAACCGCATGATGGTCGACGGGGTCGTCGAGGCTCCCGGCGGCGCGCACTTCACCTTCTCCGGCGGCTACGGCCGCGACGAGAAGTTCCAGCGCCACTACGTCGAGGCCGCCAAGACGCCCGAGTCGTGGGCCGAGTTCAAGGCTCGCTACCTGGACGTGTCCGAGGCCGAATACCAGGCCGCCGTCAAGGCTTTCGCCGAGGAGCAGAAGTAATGAGCGACACCAACAGCACTGCATCGCGTAGCGATTCCCACAGGGGCGGCGGCGGGGAGACGGGTGGGCTCACTCGGGCGGAGATCTGCGTCGTCGCGGCCGCCGAGATCTTCCGGGGCGCGGGCGAGATCATGGCCTCCCCGATGTCCACCGTCACCACCATCGGCGCGCGTCTGGCGCGGCTCACCTTCGAGCCCGACCTGCTGCTGTCCGACGGTGAGGCGCTGTTCTTCGCCGAGGTTCCGCCGATCGGCGGCAAGGCTCCCATCGAGGGTTGGATCCCGTTCTCGAAGGTCTTCGACGTCGTGAACTCCGGTCGCCGCCACGTGGTCATGGGCGCCAACCAGCTCGACCGCTTCGGCAACCAGAACCTGTCGGCGTTCGGCCCGCTGAAGCAGCCGACCCGCCAGATGTTCGGTGTGCGCGGCGCGCCGGGCAACACCATCAACCACGCCACCAGCTACTTCGTGCCCAAGCACAACAAGCGGGTGTTCGTGGACCAGGTCGACATCGTCTCCGGCATCGGTTACGACAAGATCGACCCCGAGAACCCGGCCTACCGGTTCCACCACCTGCACCGGGTGGTCTCGAACCTGGGCGTGTTCGACTACAACGGCCCGGACCACACCATGCGCGCGCTGTCGCTGCACCCCGGTGTGACCGCGGACGAGGTCGCGGAGAACACGTCCTTCGAGGTCGCCGGTCTGGCCGAGGCGAGCGAGACCCGGCTGCCGACCGAGGAAGAGCTCACCATCATCCGGACCGTGCTGGACCCGAAGGGTTTCCGCGAGAAGGAAGTGACGGCATGACCGCCCAGCGTTTGAAGACGCCGCTGACCGAACTGGTCGGCATCGAGCACCCGGTCGTGCAGACCGGCATGGGCTGGGTCGCCGGACCCGGTCTGGTCGCGGCCACCGCCAACGCGGGTGGCCTCGGCATCCTGGCCTCGGCGACCATGGACCTCGACGAGCTCGAGGTGGCCATCGCCAAGACCAAGGCCAAGACCGACAAGCCCTTCGGCGTGAACATCCGCGCCGACCTGTCGGACGCCCCGGACCGCATCGACATGATGATCCGCGACGGCGTGAAGGTGGCCTCGTTCGCGCTGGCTCCCAAGAAGGAGCTGATCGCGAAGCTGAAGGACAACGGCGTCGTCGTGATGCCGTCCATCGGCGCGGCGAAGCACGCGGTGAAGGTCGCCTCCTGGGGCGCGGACGCCGTGATCGTGCAGGGCGGCGAGGGCGGTGGCCACACCGGTTCCGTCGCGACCACCCTGCTGCTGCCGTCCGTCCTGGACGCCGTCGACATCCCGGTCGTGGCCGGTGGCGGCTTCTTCGATGGCCGCGGCCTGGCCGCCGCGCTGTCCTACGGCGCGGCCGGTGTCGCCATGGGCACCCGCTTCCTGCTGACCCAGGACTCCAGCGTGCCGGATTCGGTGAAGCAGGAGTACCTCAAGCGCGGGCTGCAGGACACCGTGGTCTCGCTCAAGGTCGACGGCATGCCGCACCGCGTGCTCAAGACCGAGCTGGTCGAGAAGCTCGAGCACTCGGGCAACATCCGTGGCCTGTACGCCGCGCTGGTCAACGCCGCCAAGTTCAAGTCGATGACCGGCATGAAGTGGACGACGCTGGCCAAGGAGGGCCTCAACACCCGCAAGCACAAGGACCTCACCTGGTCGCAGGTCATCATGGGCGCGAACACCGCCATGTACCTGAAGGCCGGTCTGGTGGAGGGCAACACCGAAGCCGGTGTGCTCGCCTCGGGTCAGGTCGCGGGCATCATCGAGGATCTGCCGAGCGTGGCGGACCTGATGGACAGCATCATCACCGAGGCCGTCGAGCGCATCGACAGCCTCAACAAGTACCGCGTCACGACTTCGGCCTGACGCCCCCGACGTGCGCGGCCACCACAGCCCGGCCGCGCACTCCGGATCCGCACACCATCGGATCCATCGCGCGCCGCATGTCCGGCGCACCGAGCCGCTCCCGGAACCTCTCGCCCGGGGGCGGCTTCGCGCGTTGGGGGGGCGATCGTCGTTTGGATGGTTGCTGCGATCTGTCTGAATTGTCGGCAATCTGAACGGCGGTGAAACCTCTCGGTCGCCAGGATTCGGCTGTGAGGGGTGGGGGTGAGGCACCGGTTCGGGTCAATTGGCCTGGGGCGCTTGGTGATATTGGCTACGCGGGGGTAAGCGCAGGCGTACGGTTTGCGAGCACCCCTAATGCGATCGGGACTTGTGCGGAATCAGGTAGCGACCGGTACGATGACCGCGTTCCGCAACAGTCCGGCAATCGGGGCGACAGTGTGAGCTCGAAACCTGTCCCGAACCGCCTGTCGCGGATCGGGATTCCGTACCCCTGGTGCGGAGAGAAGCCAAGTGCGCGGTACCGATGAGGGGATGGCTGTCGCATGATCGTGGATCGTGCAATGCGACTGGCGGCAGTGATAGCGGCTGTCGCCGGTTCGGCACTGCTCGGGCCCGCTGCCGCCGACGCGGAGCCGGGCATCCCACTCGACCCCGCACCCACCGGGCAGGATCCGGCGCAGCCCCGGTCCGTGGCCCCGCAGTCGCTGCCGGGGGCTCCGCGGTCGCAGGCCGTGACCGTGCCCGCCGCCCCGGTGGCCGGGCCCCAGGACCTGCTCTCCATTCTGCTCGGCCTCGGTACCGGCTCGGCCGGACTGGGCGTCGGCTCGGCAGCGGTCGGCTCCGCGGGCCTGGGCGCCGTGCTGGGCGGCACCGGTTCGGCGGCGCTCGGCAGCGGTTCGGCCGTAACCGGTTCCGCCGGCGCGGGATTGGGTTCCGCCGTGGCGGGCACCGGTTCCGCCGGCGCCGCCACCGGCTCGGCTGTGCTGGGCACCGGCTCCGCCGCCGTCGGTTCGGCCGGACTGGGCACCGGATTGGCGCTGGGCCTGGGCTCGGCGGGAGTCGGCTCGGCGGGAGTCGGCACCGGCTCCGCGCTGCTGGCGCTGCTGCTCGGCACCGGCTCGGCCGCAACGGGTTCCGCCGCGGTCGGCTCCGCGGCCGTCGGCTCGGCCGGCTCGGCCGCCCTGTGCACCGGATCCGCGGCCGTCGGTTCCGCCGGAATCGGTTCCGCCGGAGTGGGTTCCGCGCTCGCCGGCTCGGCCGGTCTGGGCGCCGGCCTCGGCTCGGGTGCGGGTTCCGCCGGTATGGGTTCGGCCGCCGGTTCGGCCGGCGCGGGGTCGGGTGTGGGTTCGGCGGCCGGCGGTTCGACCGGCGCCGGTTCCGCCGCCCTCGGTTCCGCCAGTGTCGGAGGCCTGGGCGCGGGCTCGGCCGAGCTCGGTTCGGCCGCCGTCGGTTCCGCGGCCGTGGGTTCGGCGGGTTTCGGTTCCGCCGCCATCTGCGCCTCACCGTTACTGCTGTTGCTGATTCCGCCGCCCGCCGCACCCGCGGCGCCGCCGGTTCCGCTGGAGATTCCGCAGCCCCCGGCCGTTCCGGCGCTGCCCGCGGTGGTCGCCGAGCCCGCGCCGGAGGCCGTCCCCGCCGCGCCGGCGCCTCCCGCGCCGAAGCCCGCTCCCGTTCTGGCGCAACCGGATCCGGATGTGAAGCCGACCTCGCACAACTCGCCGCTGCCGCCGTGGAAGCCGCTGTCGGTGATCGGCGGCCTGATCGCCATGGCGCTGGCGGGCACCGGGTCGGGTGCGGTCAGTTTCCAGAGCGCGTCCGCGGCGCAGGGGCGGGTCGACGCCGCGCGCGCGGCATTCTTCGGACCGAGGGCATGAGGGGACCGCGATGACCGAGAGCAAGGCTCATAGCCTCGGGTCCTACCGCCGGGTGGCCGCCGCGGTGGACGCGGTATGCGCGGTGGCGGCCGACTTCGACGCCACCGACCTGGACGAGGTGGTGCTCGCCATCTCCGCCGAGCGGCGGCGGCCGATCGAGATAGCCAGCGCCACACTGGGTCCGGGCGTGTGCGGCCAGCGCCGCAGCTATCCGGACCGGGACGTGATCGTGCTGGCGCAGGCGCTGCCCAGCCGCGAGCACACCCTCGCGCACGAGCTCGGCCACATCGTCTTCGATCATCCGGGCGAGGCCGCGACCGAGGTGGTGCTGGAGGCCAGCGACGATCTGATCGCCTACATGCTCAGCCAGCGCGCGCATCAGAAGGCCATCGATCTGGGCGACGACGAGCAGTGCGAATGGGAAGCGGAGACTTTCGCGAGCATGCTGATGACCCGCCTGCGGGTGTTCAACAGCCGGGGCGCTGGCGTCTCGGTCCTTCGATTCGATGAGGCGCTGGGATGACCGAGTCAGGCCCCGGAGGCGGCACCTTGCGTAATCACATAGGGGCCCTGGGTCATCTCCGAAAGGACGCGGCATGACCTTCTGGTTGGTGGCCATGCTGGTGTGGATGGCCTCGGGCGCACGCGTCGGGCGCGTGCTGGTGAAACCGGCGACCACGGCTCGGGTCGCGATCGTCATCGCGGTGGCCGCGGTGGCGCTGGCGGCGACGGTCGGAGTGCCGGAAATCGGTCTGGCCGTTGACCATCTGATGCCGAACGGTGTGCACGGTATGTGGCTGGGCGATCGGGTGGTGACGGCGGCGTGGATCATGTTCGCCACCGCCACCTCGGTGGTGGCGTCGGCCGCGTGGCCGGTGGTGTCGCGTCGCAATCTGCGCCAGATCGCCATGATGATCTACGGCGGCGGCGCGCTCGCCATGCTGCTGACCCTGCTCTGGTCGGTCACCTTCGGTTGGGCGATCGTGCTGGTGGAGTGCGTCTTCATCGTGATCACCGGTGTGCGCAACCTGGATTGGACCACCCTCGGCCGCGGCATCGCGCTGTATACGACCGGCACCGGGGTGGTCGGCTTGCTGGCCGCCCTGTCGATTCGCCGCGAGGTGAACGACGAGCCCGTGCCGAATCCGGGTGACGAGGGCTGGTTCTGGCCGATATGGCAGATCGCGGCGCTGCTCATCGCCATCGGCGCGGTGTGGATCGTGATCGAGCTGTGGTGGCGGGCGCGGGTGCTGCTCAAGCAGATTCACACCCTGCACCGGGTGTTGATCGCCCGGTTCCCGGAGGTGGTGGCGCACGAACAGACCGGTTCGGGTACCCAGCTCAAGGCATCGGACCAGGTCGCGCAGATCATGGACGCGCTCTACCTGCAGTCCGGCGGCGGTGTGGAGCTGGCCGCGGCCGGTCAGCCGCCGGTCTCGGTGGCCGAGCGGGCGCGGCGGGTGGCCGAGTGGGCGCGAAATCCGTTCGGCGAGGCGATGATCGACGGCCGCTGGATCTCGCCGCCCGCGGGTGTCAGCCCGCGCGGCTGGGTGCAGGCCATCGCCCGCGCCTATGACGCGGCGCCGGCGCGGGCCGCGGTTCCGGGGTCCGCCAAGCGGTAGACATTACTCTTCCATTACCTTTCGAGGCGGGCGGGCATTACCGTCCGGAAGGGCCTCGAAGTTGATCACGCGGAGATCACCGACCGATTTGAGATCTTGTCGCAAATGCGCAAGTCCCGCACCTCGCGTGATTGCCATGGGCGTGGCATTCCGTCGGGCCTTCTCGATGAGACTTCGTATCCGAGGTTTCGTCTCACCGAACCCGCCGTGCGTGGTACGGGACTTTGCTTGTCACTTGAAGTTGTCACTCTTGCTTGTCGCGGTTAGTGCAATGGGCCGAAACACTCACAGTGCACAAAACGACATAGTGCACAAAACAACTGATTCGGCCATCCGGGTGCACCTGGACAGCGTTATGCCAGTTTTGTGCATACTGCACCAGCGCAGGGGTCTGCGCCACATGGCCTCAGCGCGCTGAGACCGGTGCAACATCCTTCACGCGGACCGCATGGTCCGGCGGGGACGCCGGTACTGCCCTGCAAGCAGCACCGGCGACCGCCTTATGTCCGGTCTGGAGCAAGCCCTGTAACAAACCAACACAGTGCGGCCTCCGAGCTAGCCGCACTGTGTTGCTCTGTGGCAGCGCTTATTCCGTGCCATCCGGAGGAATTTCGGGCAAACCTTCGCTTGCCCGCAACTTCTCCGCCATAGACGTGAGGAGATTCTGAGATTCTTCGGACAGGTCGAACGCCCTGCTCGACAGACGACGGAGTCCATAGCCCTGCAGCTGGGACAGCAGCTCGAGATCGTGATCGATCTTCGCCGCGTAGATGTCGTTGAAGAAGTAGTCCGGTTTGACCTTGAAGAACTTTGCCAGAGCAGCCACCGTCTCATCCGACGGGTTCGTGCGCTGTCCCGACCGCAACTGCGACAGATACGGTTTCGAGATCGGGTGGCCGGATGCCGTCAAAGCGGCCGCCACCTCTGCGTTCGTGTGCGGCTTACGCCCCGGGGGATGCACGGTTTCGAACAGCTTGTTCAGCCGCGCCGCGAAATCAGCCATTGTGAGCCGCCCAATTCCCTTCGCTGTACTAACAGTCGTTATCTCGGATACGTATCATTGATATTAGCGGCTCAGTAACTGAAAACCTACGCCTGATTCGCGATTTCCTTGAAGCTTCTAGGCGGTGATCCGGTTCACCCGCTGTGGCTTGGGCGTTTGCGGGCCAACCCCCCGGTTCTTGCCAAGGGCTTAAGAGCCCCGGTTCTGGCCCGTCGCGGGGGTCTTCCCGGACGGGCCAGAGGTAGCCATAAGATAGCTGACAGATCATCTTCTTGTCTGTGCCGGATTTTGTGTGGCGTACGCCACGTCTCAGGGCGAGACGGATGAACGTTCAACCTGGCCGAAAATCGTTGAGGGACTAGATCCGTTCGATGATCGTGCCCGTCGCGAGGGCCCCGCCGCAGCACATCAGGATCATGGCGGTGCTCTTGTCGGTGCGCTCCAGCTCGTGCAAAGCCGTTGTGATCAAGCGGGATCCGGTGCTGCCGACCGGGTGGCCCAGCGCGATCGCACCGCCGTTGACATTCACGCGATCGAAATCCGGCTTGTGCACCGAGGCCCACGACAGCACCACGGAAGCGAAAGCCTCATTGATCTCGAACAAGTCGATATCGGAGATGCTCATGCCGGAACGCTCGAGCAGTCGCTCGCACGCCTGCACGGGTCCGTCGAGGTGGAATTCCGGCTCGCCGCCGACCAGGCACTGCGAGACGATGCGGGCGCGCGGACGCAAACCCTCACGCTGCGCGGCCTTTTCGTCCATCAGCAGCACCGCGGCGGCCCCGTCGGAGATCTGCGAGGACGTACCGGCGGTGTGAATTCCGCCCTCCAGCACCGGCTTCAGCTTCGCCAGGCCCTCGCGGTCGGTCGCGCGCAGGCCCTGGTCCTTGCTGATGTCGGCGAACTCGCCGGTGAGGTTGCCCTCCTTGTCGACCTGCGGGGCGTTCTTGATGGTCAGCACCTCGCGGTCGAAGCGGCCCTCGGCCCACGCCTGCGCGGCCAGCCGCTGCGAACGCACGCCCAGCTCCTCGACGTCGTCACGAGTGATGCCGCGCCGCTTGGCGATTCGCTCGGCGGCCTCGAACTGGTTGGGCATGTCGATGTCCCACGACGCGGGGCGGCGCGGCCCGGCGTGCGTTCCGACGTTGGCGCCCAACGGAACATGGCTCATGGACTCGATGCCGCAGGCCATGCCGACCTCGATGGCGCCGGTGGCGATCAGGCCGGCCACCATGCCCGCGGCCTGCTGCGCGGAACCGCACTGGTTGTCGATGGTGACGGCGCCGGTCTGCCACGGCAGTCCGGCGTGCAGCCAAGCGGTGCGAGTGACATTGTTGCCCTGCTCGCCCACCTGCATGACACAGCCGCCGACGACCTGCTCGACCAGAGCCGGGTTCAGCTCCGCGCGCTCGAGCACGCCCTGCTGTGCGGCGCCGAGCAGCTCGGCGGCGTGCAGGCCGGCGAGCCAGCCGTTGCGCTTGCCGATCGGGGTGCGCGCGGCCTCGACGATGACGGGAGTACCCATTGTCTTTCCTTCCGGATCAGAACTGCAACGAGTTCACGACCAGTAACGTAAGTCTGTTCCGGACTATTACCTAGTCCCTTCTCTTGTTCTACCCCCTGTGCTTCAATAGCGGTAGAACGTGTTTCAGTTGGTCAAAGGAGACTGCTGGTGGTTGACACTGCAGCCCGGCCCGGAGTGCCGGATGGATTCGACGTCACCGACCCCGAAATTTGGGCGAAGCGAGTGCCGGCCGAGGAGCTTGCCGAACTGCGCAAAACTGCGCCTATCTGGTGGAACCCGAAGTCGCCGGAGGTCGGTGGGTTCACCGACGACGGCTTCTGGGTGCTGTCCAAGCATGCCGATGTGAAGACCGTCTCGCGCCGCGATGACGTGTTCTCCACCTATGAGAACACCGCCATCCCGCGGTTCCAGGATGACATCACCCGTGAGCAGATCGATCTGCAGCGTTTCGTTCTGCTGAACAAGGACGCCCCGGAGCACACCAAGCTCCGCAAGATCATCTCCAAGGGCTTCACGCCGCGCGTCATCAACGGCCTGCGCGCCGAGCTGACCGCCCGCGCGGAGTCCATCGTGAAGGCCGCCGTCGAGTCCGGCAACGGCGACTTCGTGGAGCAGGTGGCCGCCGAGCTGCCGCTGCAGGCCATCGCCGAGCTGATCGGTGTGCCGCAGGAAGACCGCATGAAGCTCTTCCAGTGGTCCAACGATATGACCAGCTACGACGATCCGGAATCGAACGCCGACCCGGTGGTCGCCTCCACCGAGATCCTCGGCTACTCGTACCAGATGGCCGAAGCCCGCCGCGCCTGCCCGGCCGACGACATCGTCACCCAGCTGATCAACGCCGACATGGACGGCGAGGCGCTGCTGCCCGAGGAATTCGGCTTCTTCGTCATGATGCTGGCCGTCGCGGGCAACGAGACCACCCGCAACGCCACCACCCACGGCATGATCGCCTTCATGGAGAACCCCGACCAGTGGGAGCTCTTCAAGAAGGAGCGGCCCAAGACCGCCGCCGACGAGATCATCCGCTGGGCCACCCCGGTCAGCTCCTTCCAGCGCACCGCGCTCGAGGACGTCGAGGTCGGCGGCGTGGAGATCAAGAAGGGTCAGCGGGTCATCCTGTCCTACCGCTCGGCCAACTTCGACGAAGAGGTGTTCGAGGACCCGTACACCTTCAATATCCTGCGTGACCCGAACCCGCACCTGTCCTTCGGCGGTACCGGCGCGCACTTCTGCATCGGCGCGAACCTGGCTCGACTCGAGATCGAGATCATCTTCAACGCCATCGCCGACCACATGCCCGACATCAGCAAGCTGGGCGACCCCAAGCGCCTGCGCTCGGGCTGGCTGAACGGCATCAAGGAGTTCCAGGTGGATTACAAGGGCGGCTGCCCTGTAAAGCACTGAGGCACTGATGGTTTGATCCGCCCTGTACCCCTCTCACTCCTCAGGGCGGAGACAAAGAGAAGCGGGCGACTGGATGAATCCAGTCGCCCGCTTCGGTTTTCGAGGCGCTAGGCCTTCTTCGTCGTCGCCATGGCGCGGTCGGTTTCCCAGAACGCGCGCAGGGCAAGGATCTTGCCGTCCTCGTCCACCTTGTAGGTGAAGACGCCTTCGGCATCGATGATGTGCCCACCCATGGTGGTGCGGATGCGGCCGGTATAGGCGACCTCACGCCCGCACGCGAACGAGTCGTCGAAGAGGAACTCGATCGACTCGGTCTGGGCGATCGCCTTGTCCCAGAACGCCGCGATCGCTTCCGCGCCACGGTGTCCCACGCCCTCGGGATCGAAGAAGGACGGGCCGACGGGATCCTCCACGATGCTGTCGGCGGCGAACAGCGCCACCCAGGCGTCCTTGTCCTTGGCGCGCACCGCGGCCTGCGAGGCCGCGCCCGCCACCCGTGCGGGGTGTTCGGTGGTGGTGGTCATCGCTGCTCGCTACCGACGACCCACATCGAGAAGTACTGCGAGCCACCACCGTACGCGTGGCCGAAGGCCTTGCGCGCGTTCTCCACCTGGTAGTCGCCCGCGCGGCCCATGACCTGCTTGGCGGCCTCGGCGAAACGGATCATGCCGGACGCGCCGATCGGGTTGGAGGACAGCACGCCGCCCGACGGGTTGACCGGCAGCTTCCCGCCGATGGCCGTCTCGCCGGCGTCGGTGAGCTTCCAGCCCTCGCCCTCGGGCATGAAGCCCAGGTTCTCCAGCCACATCGGCTCGAACCACGAGAACGGGACGTAGATCTCGGCCGCGTCGATCTCCTCGAGCGGGTTGGTGATCCCGGCCTGCTTCCACAGCGCCGCCGCCGCGGCCTGACCGGCCTGCGGGTTCACCTGGTCGCGGCCCGCGTAGGCGAGCGGCTCGGTGCGCATGGCGGTGCCGTGCACCCACGCGACCTTCTTACCCTGCGCCTCCACGGCCTTGGCCGATTCCTCGTCACCGATCACGATGGCGCAGGCGCCGTCCGAGGACGGGCAGGTCTCGTCGAAACGGATGGGGTCCCACAGCATCTGGGACGCCATCACCGATTCCACGCTGATGTCGGGCTGGTGCAGGTGCGCGAACGGGTTCCGCGCGCCGTTGCGGCGGTCCTTCACCGCGACCATGGCGCCCACGTGCAGCGGGGCGTTGGAGCGGCGGATGTAGGCGCGCACGTGCGGGGCGAAGTAGCCGCCCGCGCCCGCGCCGACCGGCATGGTGAACGGCACCGGGTTCGACAGTGCCCACATGGCGTTGGACTCGGACTGCTTCTCCCACGCCACGGCCAGCACCCGGCGGTGCACGCCGGCCTGGACCTGGTTGGCCGCGACCACGGCGGTGGAACCGCCGACGGAACCGGCGGTGTGCACCCGGAGCAGCGGCTTTCCGGTGGCGCCCAGCGCGTCCGAGAGGAACAGCTCCGGCATCATGGAGCCCTCGAAGAAGTCGGGGGCCTTGCCGATGACCACGGCGTCGATATCGGCCATGGTCAGGCCGGAGTCCGTGAGAGCCCGGTCGATGGCCTCGCGGATCATTCCGGCCATCGATACATCGGACCGTTTGGTCACGTGATGGGTCTGTCCGGTGCCGAGGACGGCAGCTGCGTAGCTCATGAACGTGCCTCCAGGGTGGCCACCAGGTTCTGCTGCAACGCGGGGCCGCTGGCGGCATGCGCCAGTGCGCGATTCGCGGTGCCATTGATGATCTCGCGGGCGGCGAAGCCGATGCGCTCCAGTCCGGCCGCGAACATGGGGTTGCCCGACAGCGCGCCGCCGGACGGGTTGATCCGGGTGTCCCCGTTCAGGCCGATGGCCTGCTTCAGGATCAGCTCCTCGTGACTGAACTGCGCGTGCAGCTCGGCCACATCGAAACCGCTCGCGTCGCCGCCGGTTACGGCGTTCGCCGCCTTGGCCGCGGACTCCGAGACGGTGAGGTCGCGGGCGCCCAGCACGGGGGAGTCGATGTAGTGCGCCATGCCGGTCAGCCAGGCCGGACGCTCGCACAGTTCGCGGGCCCGGTCGCCGACGGCCAGCACGATGGCGGCCGCGCCATCGGTGATGGGGGCGATGTCGTGGGCGCGCAGCGGATCGTTGATCTTCGGCGCGGCCAGCAGCTTGTCGATGTCACCGCCGGTGGTACGGGCGGCCACCGCGGCCATGTCGGCCTCGGTCCAGCGGCCCGCGTCCAGGCCCGCGCGGGCCTGCAGGCCGGCCATGGACAGCGAGTCCACGCCCAGCGGCGCCACCAGGTACGGGTCGGTCTGCAGACCCAGGATCTGGCGCAGGGTACCGGCCGAGGACTTGCCGAAGCCGTAGACCAGCGCCGTCTGCGCCTGTCCGGAGCGGAGTTTCACCCACGCCTCGTACAGCGCCCAGGCCGCGTCCATCTCCACGTGCGACTCGTTGATCGGCGGCACCGCGCCGATGGAGTCGATCGCCGAGATGAACGAGAACGCGCGTCCGGCAAGGTAATCCGAGGAGCCGGAGCACCAGAAGTCGATATCGGACACGCCGACGCCGAGCTTCTGCTTGAGCTCGTCGAAGCAGGGCGCGAGCATTTCCACGCCATTGGTGGTGCCGAAGGTCTCCGGCACGTGCGGCGCGTGGGCGAAGCCCACCACCGCGATGTCGGTTGCTGTGTTACTCAAGGTATTTCAGCGCCTCTCTACAGGTGGTGCGCGAAGCTGTCGTAGTCGGCGTCGGGTTCGCCGGTCGGCCGGAAGTGGTCGATATTGGCCATGGACAGGCCCCACTCCTCGCGCGGCTTCCACACCGCCTCGATTCGCATGCCCATCCGGACCTCGCTCGCTTCGACGCCGAGCACCAGGTGCAGGAAGGGAATGTCCGCGCCGTCGAGCAGCACGTAGGCGGCCACGTACGGCGGCTTCAGGCGCTGGCCCATGAACGGCACGTTCACGATGCAGAAGGTGGTCACGATGCCCTTGTCGGACACCTCGACGAAGTCGTCGGTCGGCGAGCCGTCGCGCGGGTCGGCGCCGCGCGGCGGGAAGTACACCTTGCCGTCCAGCTTCGCGCGGGCGCCCAGCAGCTTGCCCTCCATGAGGCCCTTCAGGAAGACGGCTTCCTGCGGTGCGGCGGTGTGCTTGACCGAGAAGTCGATCGGGGTCACGATGCCGGTGACCGGCTCCGCGTCGGCGGTGGACGCCGTTGCCGGAGCCGAGGTCTCGCCCGGTTCGAAGGCCACGATGTCGTGGATGTCGCCGGTGCGCTCGGCCGCCCAGCGGGCCCGCACGCGCATGCCGGTGCTGATGTCGGCGGGGCTCGCCACATCCACCGCGTGCAGGATGGCGGTGTCCGCGCCGTCCAGCTTGATCAGCGCGTAGGCGAAGGGCCGGTCGAACGGCTGGCTCGGGAGCGGCTCGGCCACCCAGGACCAGGTCTGCACGGTGCCGACGTCGGAGACGTCGACGAATTCCGTCAGCGGTTCGGCGGTCTTCGGATCGTATTCCGCGGGCGGCACGATCACGCGCCCATCGGAACCCCGCACCCCGACGACCTTGCCAGCGCGCAATTCCGTGAGGAAGCGCCCGATGGTCGGACCGGTGGAGCGGGTGTAGTCGAATTGCATCCGCAGCGGTGCGGACAGTACTTCGGTGTTCCCCAGAGTCACGAGATCGAGTAGAACAGGTTCTAGTGACGGTGGCAAGAGTACGGGCTGCGGCCCTGACGAACGGTCCCGGATGTTCTAGGAAGGAACACGGAAATGCGCTTTGGCTTGCAACTCGGATATTGGGGCGCACAGCCGCCCGCCAATACGCGGGAGCTGATCGCGGCTGCTGAGGAGACCGGCTTCGACGCCGTCTTCACCGCCGAATCGTGGGGCTCGGACGCCTT
The DNA here is from genome assembly GCF_040630785.1 of Nocardia sp. NPDC005746. Classification (NCBI taxonomy): domain Bacteria; kingdom Bacillati; phylum Actinomycetota; class Actinomycetes; order Mycobacteriales; family Nocardiaceae; genus Nocardia; species Nocardia sp. NPDC005746. The sequence goes on along the minus strand of NZ_JBEXYE010000010.1, from coordinate 244,520 downwards.
CACCCCGCTGGCCTGGTACGGCTCCGACACCAGCCGGGTCCGGCTGGGCACCTCGGTCGTGCAGATGTCGGCGCGCACCCCCACCGCGACCGCCATGGCCGCGCTGACCATCGACCACCTCAGCGGCGGCCGGCACATCCTCGGCCTCGGCGTCTCCGGCCCGCAGGTGGTCGAGGGCTGGTACGGCCAGCCCTTCGCCAAGCCGCTGGCCCGCACCCGCGAGTACGTCTCGATCGTGCGGCAGGTGCTGGCCCGCGAGGGCAAGGTGACCAGTGCGGGCCCGCACTACCCGCTGCCCTACTCCGGTCCCGGCGCCACCGGATTCGGCAAGCCGCTCAAGTCGATCACCCACCCACTGCGCTCGGACGTGCCGATCTGGCTCGGCGCCGAGGGGCCCAAGAACGTGGCCCTGACCGCGGAGATCGCCGATGGCTGGCTGGCCATCTACTACACGCCGCGGCTGGCCGACATGTACAACGAATGGCTCGACGAGGGCTTCTCCCGGCCGGGCGCGCGGCGCTCGCGCGAGGACTTCGAGATCGCGGCCACCGCGCAGGTCATCCTCACCGACGACCCCAAGGCCGAACTGGATCGGCTGCGGCCGTTCATGGCGCTCTACATCGGCGGCATGGGCGCGGAGGAACTCAACTTCCACGCCGAGGTGTACCGGCGCATGGGCTACGGCGAGCAGGTCGACGAGATCACCCGGCTCTTCCGCACCGGCCGCAAGGACGAGGCCGCGGCGGTGGTGCCCGACGAGCTGATCCTCGACACCACCATCATCGGCAACGAGGCGCAGGTCCGTGACCAGCTGAAGGTGTGGGAGCAGGCGGGCGTCACCATGATGCTGGTCGGCGTCCGCGACGTGGAGCAGTTCGAGAAGCTGAAGCCGCTCATCGAGTCGTAAGAACCGGTGCGGTCCGGAAGAGCGCGCCCTGCTGAGCGGGGTGCGCTCTTTCTGTTTGTCCCCATCCGGGGGTACGTCACCGTACTGTTGTGACAGGGGGGCACTTCCGCTCAGTGGGACGGGTGCGAAAACAGTGGCTTGTCACACACAGGAACACGTTCTATTTTGGTCCCTGTGAGCTACAACATTGCGGACCTTGTCGAGCACACCATCGACCTCATGCCGGAACGTGTCGCGCTGGTTGACGACACCCGCTCGGTCACCTACGCCGAGCTGGAGGACCGTGCCAACCGGCTGGCGCACTACCTGCAGGAACAGGGAGTGCAGCCGGGTGACAAGGTCGGCGTCTACTCGCGCAACACCATCGAGGCCGTCGAGGCCATGGTGGCCATCTTCAAGGCGCGGGCAGTCATGATCAACGTGAACTACCGCTACGTTGAGAACGAGTTGCAGTACATCTTCGAGAACTCGGACATGGTCGCGCTGCTGCACGAGCGTCGCTACAGCGACAAGGTGGCCAACGTGGTCCCCAACGTGCCCGCGATCAAGACCGTGATCACCGTCGAGGACGGCACCGACCTGCCGCTGCCCCCGACCGCCGTCGAATACGAGGCGGCCCTGGCCTCCTCGCACGGCGAGCGCGACTTCGAGGAGCGCACCTCCGACGACATCATGATGATCTACACCGGTGGCACCACCGGTATGCCCAAGGGCGTCATGTGGCGGCAGGAGGACTGGTGGCGCGTGCTCGGCGGCGGCATCAACTTCTACACCGGTGAATTCGTCGAGGACGAGTGGCAGCAGTCCAAGGGCGGCGCCAGCGGCAGCGCCCCGATGGTGCGCTACCCGATCCCGCCGCTGATCCACGGCGGCGCGTTCACCGCGACCCTGCACAGCCTCTTCGACGGCGGCAAGGCCGTCATGCTGCCCGAGTTCAGCGGCCACGGCGTCTGCCGCGCGGTGCAGAACCACGGGGTCAACATGATCTTCATTACCGGTGACGCCATGGCCCGCCCGATCCTGGACGCGCTCGCCGAGGGCAACCCGGAAACCGGTGCGCCCTACGACCATTCGGCCCTGTGGGTGCTGGCCAGCAGCGCGGCGCTGTTCTCGCCCGTGCTCAAGGACGAGTTCATCGAGCGCTTCCCGAACGCGCTCATCACCGACTCCATCGGCGCGTCCGAGACCGGCTTCGGCGGTCTGGCCGTGGCCACCAAGGGCGCCACCCACACCGGCGGCCCGCGCGTGAAGATCGACGGCTCCACCAAGGTCATCGACGAGGAGGGCAACGAGGTCGCCCCCGGCTCCGGCCAGGTCGGCATGCTCGCCCGCACCGGCAACATCCCGATCGGCTACTACAACGACCCGGTCAAGACCGCCGAGACGTTCAAGGAGTTCAACGGCAAGCGCTACTCCATCCCCGGCGACTTCGCCCGGGTGGAGGACGACGGCACCGTCACCATGCTCGGCCGCGGCTCGGTGTCGATCAACTCCGGTGGCGAGAAGATCTTCCCCGAAGAGGTCGAGGGCGCGCTGAAGGCGCATCCGGACGTGTTCGACGCGCTGGTCGTCGGCGTGCCGGACGAGCGCTGGGGCAACCGCGTCGTCGCGGTCGTGGCCTGCCGCGGCGAGGCCCGTCCGACCCTGGAGGAGCTGCGCCCGACCCTGGTCAAGGAGATCTCCTCCTACAAGATGCCGCGCAGCCTGTGGTACGTGGACGAGATCAAGCGCTCGCCCGCCGGCAAGCCGGACTACAAGTGGGCCAAGGCCCAGACCGAAGCCCGCGAGGCCGACAACCACGCCCAGGCGTCGTCGAAGTAGCTCGGCCCAGCTCTCCGAACCTCCCGTGCCCGCCTGCCGTCGCAGGCGGGCACGGCCCTGGGTTTGTTGTGGGTTGAGTGCGTCCGCCCGCGGTCGCGGTGGGCACGGCCCTGGGTTTGTTGTGGGTCGGTTGCGTCCGCCCGCGGTGGCGGTGGGCACGGCCCTGGGTTCGGTGTGGGTTGAGTGCGCCGGCCTGCGGTCGCAGGTGGGCGCGGCCCGAGATTTGTTGCGGGTGAATAGTGCCCGTCCGCTTTCTGCGGGCGGGCATTCGCTCGTTTCGACGGGTGTTTCTTGTCGGTGGGCTGTGCGAGGCTGTCAGGCATGAGCGAGAAGGTGGGCGGCACCGTATCGGATGAAGTACTGCGGTCTTTCGAGGGCCATCGGCGCGAACTGTGCGCCTACGCGTATCGAATGCTCGGATCCTCGTTCGAGGCCGAGGACGCGGTGCAGGAGACCTTCACGCGGGCCTGGAAGTCCTACGACTCGTTCGAGGGCCGGGCCAGCGTCCGCTCCTGGCTGTACAAGATCGCCACCAATGTCTGTCTGGACATGCTGGACGGCCCGCAGCGCCGGGCCCGGCCCATGGACCTCAACGGACCCTCCACGCCCGATTCGCAGTTGCCCGCGCCGGAGCCGGATTACGTGTGGGTGGAACCGATTCCGAACGCGCTCGCCTTCGGCGCCGACCCCGCCGAGGCCGCCAGCACCAAGGACACCCTGCGCCTGGCCTTCGTCGCCGCCGTGCAGCACCTGCCCGCCAGCCAGCGCGCGATCCTCATCATGCGTGAGGTACTGCGCTTCTCCGCCGGCGAGACCGCCGACATGCTGAATGTCTCGCCCGCCTCGGTGAACAGCGCTCTGCAGCGGGCCCGCGCCACCATGTCGAAGGTGCAGGAGACCGCCACCGTCTCCGATCCCTTCGACGAGCGCAACGAGCAGCAGCGCAAGCTGGTCGACGACTTCGTGAAGGCCTTCGAGGCCTACGACATGAGCGCCCTGACCGAGCTGCTGAAAGCCGATGTGGCCTTGTCCATGCCGCCGTTCTCGCTGTGGGTGTCCGGCCCCGAGAACGTGGCCGCCTTCATGCTCGGCACCGGCCAGGCCTGCCGCGATTCCCGGATGGTGCCCTTGGAGGGCGCGAACGGCCTGCCCGCCTTCGGCCACTACAAGCCCGGCGACGAGCCCGGCGTCTGGATCCCGTGGTCCATCACCACGCTGGAACTCTCCGGCGACCGTATCTCCGGTCTCACCTTCTTCCTCGACACCGAGAAGCTGTTCCCCCTCTTCGGTCTCCCCCCGGAGCTACGCCCGAACTAGGCTCTCCGGCACGGGAGTTCACGGGCGCCGCAGCCCGGGGGAGGGGCGTCGTGACCGTCGAGCTGAACGCGGACGAGCAATGGGCGGAGAACCTGCGCCGCATGCTGGTGGGAGTGCGTCACGAAGCCGTGATGGCCATCGCCCGGCCGGTGCGGCCGGAGACCGAATACGGTGCGGAGGACACGGTTTTCCGGCAGTTGCACGAGGCCGGGAAGAAGGTGCGGCTGCTGTTGTCGACGGCCTATGTGGGCAGCCGGGGCCGGCAGTCGGTGCTGCGGCAGTTCACGCTCGGCTCGCAGATCCGGGTGACCGACACGGACTTCTGCAATGCGCTGATCGTCGATCGGGAGCGGGCGGCGCTGTGGGCGGCCGCACCGGGGCAGCAGCCGCGCGGGTATCTGGTGGCCGAGCCCGCCCTGCTCGGGGTGGTGCACCAGTTCGCCACCAGCACCTGGCATTCGGCGCGGAGGTTGCGGGACCACCTGGAGCTGCGGGAGGGGCTGGACTCGGTCGCGTTGGCGGTGGTCGAGCAGCTCCACTCCGGGGCCAAGGACGAGACGGCGGCGCGAGTGCTGGGGGTGTCGCTGCGCACCTATCGGCGCTATGTCGCTCAGCTCATGGCCCGCTTCGAGGTCAGCACCCGCTTCCAGCTCGGGGTGCGGGTGCGGGAACTCGGGCTGCTGAGCTGAGCGACACCGGCGGACCGTGTCGGCGCTGCTCGATCGTCAGCGAGGCGAGCGCATCTCGTCCGCGTGCTCGCTCGCGTAGCGCTTGGCGGCGGGATAGTCAGCCTTGCCGCTGGGCTGCCGCATGACCGCGTCCACCAGCCAATATCCGCGCGGCGCTTTGTATCCCGCCACCTTGGTGCGCAGGTGTGCGTCCAGGTCGGCGAGGTCGATCACCGCACCGGGTCGCGGTTGCGTCACCGCGGCCACGGCCTGCCCGAACCGCTCGTCCGGAATGCCGATGACCAGCGCGTCGAAGACGTCCGGATGGGACTTCAACGCCGTCTCGACCTCCTCCGGGAAGACCTTCTCGCCACCGGTATTGACGCATTCCGAGCCGCGTCCGAGCAGGGTGACGGTGCCGTCGGCCTCGTAGCGCGCGTAATCGCCCGGCGCCACATACCGTTTGCCGTCGACCTCGAAGAAGATCGTCTTCGTCTTCTCCGGGTCCTTGTAGTACCCGAGTGGAACGTGGCCGGTTCGCGCCATCCGGCCCACCGCGCCGGATACAGGCTCGACGAGCCGCCCGTCGTCATCCAGCAGGGCGGACTGCGCGCCGAAATTCACCCGCGGGCCCTGGGTGTGGTCGGAATCCTTGGTGACCGTGGACAAACCGGTGCTGCCGCTCTCCGAGGACCCGATCACGTCGGTGATGAACAGGTTGGGGAAGGCCTCGAGGTACTGCTGTTTGAGCGAGTGCGAGAACAGCGCGGCGTGGCTGCTGAACGCCCAGAGGGTCGGAACCTCGTACCGACCCGCGTGGTACGCCTCCAGCAGCGGTTTGGCCATGGCGTCCCCGACCACGGTGAGTACATGGACGCCGTGCCGCCGCACGGCCCGCCAGACTTCGTGCGCATCGAACCGCGGGACGAAAACGACTGTGCCGCCGGCATTCAGACCCATGAAGGCGGCCCACTGCGCCGCACCGTGGATGAGCGGCGAGAGCGGGGCCATGACGATCCCCTCGGGCGCGGCGGCGGCGTTCCTCGCCAATTCCCATTCGTCCGAGACGTATTCGCCGGTCACGTGATTGATGCCGCCACCGAGTGTCCGCCAGACGTCCTCGTGCCGCCACATGACGCCCTTGGGCATGCCGGTGGTGCCGCCGGTGTAGAGGATGTACAGATCGTCGCCGCTGCGCGGTCCGAAATCGCGTTCCGGGGATTGGGCGGCGAGCGCGGCATCGTATTCGGTCCCGATGGCGAGTGTTTCGGTCAGGTCCGGAGCGGAGTCGCGTACCTCGGCGATGATTTCGGTGAATTCCGCTTCGTGGATAATTGCTTTCAAATCCGCGTTCTCGACGATATAGCGCACCTCGTCGGCCACATACCGATAATTCACGCTCACCGATACGGCGCGCAGTTTGAAGGTCGCCAGCATCGTTTCCAGCGCTTCGATGGAATTGCGGGAGTAGACGCCGACGTGATCGCCGCGGCCGATGCCGCGGGTGGCCAGGTGGTGGGCGAGCCGATTGGCCCGCTCGTCGAGTTCGCGGTAGGTGAGGCGGCGGTCCTCGCAGATGAGGGCGGTCCGCTCCGGGACCGCGTCGACCGCGTGCTCGAAAAGGTCTGCAACGTTGAAAGCCATGGATCCACCCTGGTTTTCACGGGAGTGGAGCACCGGTTCACCGGATGGCAGGAAGCTGTCACGGCCGCCCGCGCCGGGAATGTTCCGCGGGCCGATCCCCTCCTGTCCAGGTGTAGACATGAACCCGGCCCGCGGTCCCTCTACCCTCGCCGCCGGGCTGACCAAGATCAAGATCAGCAGGTCACCCGTATTGGGTGGCAGCCGGATTTGCGGATTACCAGAGGGCGATGTCCGAGGTGTCGGGATCGGCCGTGGCGGGGTCGGGGTGACGGGGCGTGAGGCTGAAGAGCTCCACGTCTCGGTTCGGGAACGCCCAGCGCAGGCAGTCCATTTGGTATTCCGTGACGACTCCGGTGGCGGGGTCGCGGAGCAGGAGGGAATCGTCGTCGAGGATCCGGCGTGGGCACGGGGTGTTCCAGATGCGGTCGAATTCGGGGCTCGACCGGCAGGCTTCGCGGATCTCGCGGACGCGTTCGACCGGGGTGTTCGCCAGGGAGTACTCCGTGAGCGCCCAGACCAGGCGGTGAACGAAATCGGCCCAGTTGACCAGGTATTCGGATGCCCGAGGTTCGTTCATCGTGGCGACGATGACGTTGAGGGGGCGGTCGGGAGCGCCGAGCCGCGGATCCAGCCACGGGAACAGGCGGCAGGCCACCGCATTGGCCGCCAGAATATTGTTCTCGGGAACCTGGTGCAGGGAGGCGGGGCCGCGCAGGTTGCGCATGAAAGCCAGCATGCCGTCGGTCACCGAGCCCCCGGCCGCGGCCGACACCGACAGGTCGTCGCCGGTGGCGATCGACCACAGCACCCGCCGCCGGTTCACCGGTATCTCGAAGAGCACGGCCAGCGCGTTGAGCATGCTGGGATGCGGGAGGCGCTGCCCGTTCTCGATCTTCTCGTACCCGCTGCGGGACATGTGCAGCGCCTCGGCGACGGCGCGCTGGGTCATGCCGTGGCGGAGTCGTTCCCGTTTGATGTACGCGCCCAGTGATATCCCGTGGGGGCCTTCGGACTCAGGACAATCGGCGCGCATCGATCACACAGGATAAGCCATGTAGAACGGTTCCCACTGGTGGCCGTCGGGGTCGAGGAAGGTGCGGCCGTACATGCCGACCTCGGATTCCTGGGCCCGGCGGTCCGCGCTGACCTCCTCCTGGCCGCCCGCGGCCAGAGCGGCCTCCAGCAGCGCGTCGACCTCGTGGGTACTGCCCAGGGCGAGGGAGTAGACACTGCCGACGGTGCCGCGGGTGTCGCCCAGCGGGCGGCGGCCGAAGGTCGTGAAGAACTCGTGCGTCAGCAGCATGACGCAGATGTTGTCGTCGACCACGATGCAGGCGGCGTTGCCGTCGGTGAAGTCCTGATTCACCTTCCAGCCGACGGACTCGTAGAAGCGCTTGGACCGGTCCAGGTCGGCGACGGGCAGATTGATGAAGATCATCTTGCTCGGCATGGTGGCGCGTTCCCTCTCTCATTCGATGTACTGATGAGGACGAAGCGGGTGCGGGAAACTCATCGGTCGTGCGAGAGTTGCCGGTGGAGGTGCCCGATGAGCCACAGCTATCTGATCGCCCTCACCGGCAGCGGGGGAACGGTTCCGCCCGAGCTGGGGGTGGTGCGACGGCTGGTGCGCCGGGGCCATCGGGTGACGGTGCTGGCGGAGGAATCGCTGGCCGAGGCGGTGGCCGCGACGGGCGCGCGGCTGCGCCCCCGGGCCGGGGCCGGATTCGCGCGCGACACCGCCGACGAGATCGACGCGAATCGGCCCGATCTGGTGCTGGCCTCGTTCTTCGCCTTCGGCGCCATGGTCGCCGCGCAGGCCTGTGAGACGCCGTTCTCGGTGCTGATCCCGGGTGTCTATCCGCTGCCGGTGGAGGGCGGTCCGCCGCCGGGCAGCGGCTTCGCGCCCGCGCACGGACCGGTCGGGCGGCTACGTGACCGTTTGGTCGGTTCGCTGGTGCAGCGGCGCTGGGACGAGGAGCTGCTACCCAAGCTCAACGCCCTGCGCTCGGATTTCGGGCTGGAACGTCTGGCGCACTACCAGGATCAGGCGCGACTGGCCCGCCGTCAGCTCGTCTTGTCCAGTGCCGCTTTCGATTTCCCCGGTCAGGGACCCGACGGGGTGCGCTGGGTCGGCCCCATCCTCGACGAACCCGACTGGGTCGCCGACACCACCTGGACTCAGACCGACGGCGGCGATCCGCTGGTGCTGGTCGCGTTGTCCACCACGTTCCAGCGTCAAACCGACTGCCTGCAAAGAATTTCCGAGGCGTTGGGCCAGCTACCGGTGCGCGGCGTCATCACCACCGGACCCGCGATCGATCCCGCCGAACTCCGTGTGCCCCATAATGTGTCGGTCCTGCGCGACGCCCCGCACCGCGAGATCATGCGCCACGCCAGCCTGGTCGTCACCCACGGCGGCCACGGCACGCTGATGAAATCCTTCGCCGCCGACCTGCCGGTCGTGGTCCTCCCGCACGGTCGCGACCATGCCGACAACGCCGCCCGCGTCCGCGGTCACGACGCCGGAATCGTCCTGCCGCGCACGGCCGCTCCGCAGCGCATCGCCCGCGCTGTCCGGCACACCCTGCGCACCCCGGCCCACTATCGCGCCGCCGCCGAACTGGGCCGCGCCATCCGCCGCGACGCCCGCGGAGAGGCGTTGCTGCGCGAGCTGGAGCCGTCGCCCGAACACCCCGAACAGGTGGGGGAGCGAGTCTTCTCGGTCCGCGAACTCGAGTCCTGAGCATCCGCGCGACACCGGAGGTTTGGCCGAATTTCGCGCACCACCGGCCGGATATGGCTGGCACGCTGCGGTTTCTCTGTTTAGCGTGAGCCGCATGGATTTCCTGGCCGTTGCGCGCGAGAAGTTGAACGAGTTCGGCGAACTGATCACGCCGGAGGTCGAGCTGTCCACGCCCGTCCCGTCCTGCGGCGACTGGACCTTCTATGACCTGGCCGACCATGTCGGTCAGGGGAATCTGTGGGTGACCACGGCGGTCCTGGAGCAGCGGGGGGACTTTCAGGGCGAGCCCGCGCCCAAGGACCCGGTGGGACTGCGGACCTGGTACGACGGCACGGCGAAGGCGATGATCGACGCGCTGTCGGTCGATCCCGAGACTCCGGCCTGGACCTTCACCTCGCAGATGCCGCGCAAGGTCGGCTTCTGGCAGCGTCGCCGCGCGCAGGAAACCCTCATGCACCTGTGGGACGGCCAGGATGCGCTGGGCACGGCCGAGGCGTTCGATCCGGCGCTCGCCGCCGACGGTGTGACCGAGGTGTTCGAACTGTTCGCGCCTCGCATGATCCTGCGCGGCCTGGCGAGCGAGCCGACCGCGGCGATCAGCGTGCGCGCCACCGACACCGGCGACAGCTGGACCTACGGCCCGGGCGCGCCGGTGGCCGAACTCTCCGGCGCCGCGTCCGATCTGCTGCTGGCGCTGTGGGCTCGCAAGGAGCTCGACGACGCCGCACTGAGCTGGCAGGGGAACTGGGCCGAGGGCAAGCAGGTCCTCGTGGGTCCGCTGGTGCCGTGACGGCACAAACCGTTCCCCGACACGGAGAACGGCGAGGTGGTGACACGGAAACGGCGAGGCAGTGGCCGGTATGGGAGCCACCGCCTCGCCGTCGGCCGCGTTTGCAGGGTCGGCCGAGTCTCCAGGCCCAACCGGGCCGTGGGGTCTCAGGTGCTAGCCCCTGAGATGACGAGAGTTGTTCGTTCTTACTGCGCGTCGGCGAGCAGGGAGCCCAGGGCGCGCAGGTGATCGGTCGCGCCGCCGAGCGCGAACTCGTTGTGCTTGGCCGCCGTGAAGTACTGGTTCACGATGTGGTCGCGGTCGATGCCGACGCCGCCGTGCACGTGCACCACGGTGTGGGCGACGCGGTGTCCGGCCTCGGCGGCCCAGAACTTGGCGGTGTGCACCTCGGCGGTGGCGGGCAGGCCCTCGGCGATCCGCCAGGCAGCCTGCTGCACGGCCAGGCGCACGCCCTGCACGTCGATGTAGCCGTCGGCGAGGCGCTGGGCCACGGCCTGGAAGCTGCCGATCTTGCGGTTGAACTGCTCGCGCTCGCGGGCGTAGTCGGCGACCAGTTCCAGGCCCTTCTCGACGACGCCGAGCTGGGTGGCGGCCAGGCCGAGCCAGGCGCGCTCCAGCAGCCAGGTCAGGATCTCGCCGCCCTGTTCGAGGGTGCCCACCAGTTCGGCGGGAGTGCCGGCGAATTCGACCTCGGCCTCGGGGGAGCGGTCGGTGACGATCTGGTCCTCGATGCGCACTGAGGCGTGCGACGGGTCGACCAGGAAGACGGCGGGGGCGCCGTCGACGCTGGCGGACACCAGGATTCGCGCCGCCTGGCGGGCGAAGGGCACGGTGGTCTTGAGGCCGGTGAGCTGCCAGCCGTCGCCCGCGATGGCGGTGGTGACGGGCTTGGCCGGCTCCCAGTTGCGCTCCTCGCTCAGCGCGGCGGTGAGGATGACCTCGCCGGTCGCGGCCTGGGCGGCCAGTTCGCGCTGGGCGGCGGAACCGAACTGCGCGAGCGCGCCCGCGCCGAGCACGATCGACCACAGGTAGGGCACGGGGGCGACGGACTTGCCGATCTCGCGCAGGATGGCGGTCTGCTCGAGCACGCCGAAGTCGCTGCCGCCCACGCTCTCCGGCAGGGCCGCGGCCAGCACGCCGGTCTCGGCGAGCGAGTCCCACAGGCCGGCGTCGAAGCGCACGGTGCGGTTGCCGTCGGCGTCGGTGTTCTTGTCGAGCTCACGCAGCCGGTCGGCGGTGACCAGCTTGCCGGTGACCTCGGCGGTGAGGCGGGCCAGATCCTGCTGCGCCTCGGTGAGGGTGAAATCCATGATGGGTACCTTGGTTTTCGTGCGATGTGAGGGTCAGGCCCGGAGGAGGCAGCTTGCGTAACCACGTAGGGCCCGCTCACATCGCTGATGGGCACAGCTAGCGCGCGGCGGCGGGCTGCTTGAGGGCGGTCATGGCGATGATGTCGCGCTGCACCTCGTTGGTGCCGCCGCCGAAGGTGAGGATCAGGCAGGCGCGGTGCATGCGCTCGAGGCGGCCGCGCAGCTGCGAGCCCGCCGAGTCCTGGCGCAGGTAGGCCTGCGGGCCGAGGATCTCCATCAGCGCCCGGTAGGCCTCGGTGGCCAGTTCGGTGCCGTACACCTTGGTGGCGGAGGCGTCCCACGGCCGCGGCGCGGCGTCGCCGCCCTGGTCGGCGCGCGAGGCGATCTCCCAGTTGGTCAGCTTCAGGTATTCGACCTTGGCGTGGATTCGGGCCAGCGAGACCTGCACCCATTCCTGGTCGATGACGCGCTGGCCGTTGGCGGTCTTGGTGTTGCGCGCCCACTCGGTGACCTGGGCGACGGCCAGGGCCAGCGGCGCGGAGGAGGTCAGCGCGACGCGCTCGTGGTTGAGCTGGTTGGTGACCAGCGCCCAGCCGCCGTTCTCCGGGCCCACCATGTCGGAGTTCTTGACCCGCACGTCCTGGTAGTAGGTGGCGGAGGTGTCCGGACCGGCCATGGTGTGCACGGGCGTCCAGGAGAAGCCCTCGGCGTCGGTCGGCATGATGAACATCGAGATGCCCTTGTGCTTCTTGGCATTCGGGTCGGTGCGCGCGGCCAGCCACACGTAGTCGGCGTAGGCGATGAGGGAGGTCCACATCTTCTGGCCGTTGATGATCCAGTCGTCGCCGTCGCGGACCGCGGAGGTGCGCAGCGAGGCCAGGTCGGTGCCGGCGCCGGGCTCCGAATAGCCGATGGCGAAGTGCAGCTGACCGGCGGCGATCTTGGGCAGGAAGAACTTCTTCTGCTCCTCGGTGCCGTAGTGCATGATGGTCGGCGCGACCGAGTTGATGGTCAGGAACGGCACCGGGGCGCCGGCGATGGCGGCCTCGTCGGTGAAGATCAGCTGATCCATGGTGGACCGGTCCTGGCCGCCGTACTCCTTGGGCCAGCCCAGGGCGAGCCAGCCGTCGCGGCCCATCTCCTCGACGACCTCGCGGTAGACATTGCCCTCGCCGTACTCTCCGGTCTGGGCCGAAAGCGCTTGCCGCCGTTCGGGAGTGATGAGCTTGGTGAAATAGTCACGCAGCTCGGCACGCAGCTGTTCCTGTTGCGGCGTGTAGGCGATACGCATAGCAGTACCTCTAGCCTTCGTTTCTCGGTTCTGCCGATCATCGCACGCGAGTGAAACATGTTCCAGTATTGGTTCCGGTTAGGGCTACTTTGCTGTTCCGGGCGGGGGTCTGCTTGTTAGGCTCGTGCTGAACCTGTGTTGAAGGAGAGAACTATGAAGGTCATCGTCGATTTCGATCAGTGCGAAGCGAACGGGATCTGCGTTGGAATCGCCCCTGACGTGTTCGATCTCGATGACGACGACAACTTGCACGTCAACGAGGTCGCGGTCACCGAGGACAACCGCAAGGACATCGAGTCGTCCGTGGCGCAGTGCCCCAAGGCCGCGCTGAAGCTGGTCTGAGGCTGGCCCCGCCCGTCGGGACCGGTCCTTGCCCGGCGGGTGGAACACGTTCTAGAGTCGCCGTCGTGAGCGAATCTGATGTGAGTCTTTCCGGCCGGGTTGCCGTCGTTACCGGTGCCGGCGCCGGGCTCGGCCGGGCCGAAGCCCTCGAGCTGGCCCGCGCGGGCGCGTCGATCATTGTCAACGACCTTGCCGAGAACGACGCGGTCAGCGCAACCCTCGCCGATATCCGGGCGCTGGGCGTGAAGGCGGAGTTCGTCGGCGGCAGCATTGCCGAGCGGTCCACCGCCGATGCCATCATCCGTACCGCGGAGGAGTCTCTCGGCGGCCTGGACATCGTGGTCAACAATGCCGGGATCACCCGGGACAAGATGTTGTTCAACATGTCCGACGAGGACTTCGACGCGGTCGTCGCCGTGCACCTGCGCGGGCACTTCCTGCTGACCCGCAACGCGGCCGCCTACTGGCGTGCCAAGTTCAAGGAGACCGGTGCCCCCGTCTACGGGCGCATCATCAACACGTCCTCCGAGGCCGGTCTGCTCGGCCCCGCCGGTCAGGCGAACTACGGTGCGGCCAAGGCCGGTATCACCGCGCTGACGCTGTCCGCGGCCCGTGCTCTGGAGCAGGTCGGTGTGCGCGCCAACGCGATCGCCCCCCGCGCGCGTACCGCCATGACCGAGAACGTCTTCTCCGCGGCTCCCGACGAGGGCCCGGACCCGCTGTCGCCCGATCACGTCGCGCGCCTGGTGGCCTTCCTGGCCTCCCCGGCGGCCGAGAAGATCACCGGCCAGCTGTTCGTCGTCTACGGCCCGATGGTGGCCCTGATGGCGGCGCCCGTCGTCGAGCAGCGCTTCGACGCCGTCGGCGAGTTCACCCGTGAGGGCCTGGCCGAGACCCTCGGCGGCTACTTCGCCGATCGCGCGTCGGACGCCACTTTCTCGGCTTCCTCCCTGAAGGATCTGGGCTGAGGTTTTCACCTCGATTTCCCCGTATGGGGGCCGCGTGTCGTCTTGACGGACCCGGCCCCCGACCCTGCAGTTGATCGCGAGATCGAACATTGGTAGGAATGGGGATCAACTATGTGTGTCGCCTCACAATGCGGCATACGTCTGACGGTTAGGCTCACCTGAACATGTTCTTGAAACTGGACACCAGTTCAGAAAGAGGGCCTGTTCAAAGCATTGGAAACCTTCCCGAACCGTATGAGAACGTGTTCTAATCTTCGGCGGGACCGAGATCACATTCAGATTTCGGTTGCTATCGCTAGGCAGGGGCAGGAGGAATAGCGGGAATGAATGAAGTCCTTGCCGTACCGCTGCGGGCGGTCGGAGGGTTCTTCGAACTCGCCGGCGCGGTCGCTCGCGCTGCAGTACGGCCCCCGTTCCAGCGACGGGAATTCATCGATCAGTCCTGGTTCATCGCCAGGGTCTCCATGTTTCCCACACTGATGGTGGCGATTCCGTTCACCGTGCTCGTGGTGTTCACGCTCAACATTCTTTTGCGCGAGATCGGTGCGGCCGACCTCTCGGGCGCGGGTGCGGCCTTCGGTGCGATCACCCAGATCGGCCCGATGGTCACGGTGCTCATCGTGGCCGGCGCGGGCGCGACGGCCATCTGCGCCGACCTCGGCGCCCGCACCATCCGCGAAGAGATCGACGCGATGAAGGTGCTCGGCATCGATCCGATTCAGCGCCTGGTGGTTCCGCGCGTGCTGGCCTCGATGTTCGTGGCCTTCCTGCTCAACGGCCTGGTGTCCGCCATCGGCATCCTGGGCGGCTTCGTGTTCTCGGTCTTCTTGCAGGGCGTGAACCCGGGCGCGTTCGTCAACGGCATCACCCTGCTGACCCATCTCCCGGAGCTCGTCATCTCCGAGGTGAAGGCCATGCTGTTCGGTCTCGTCGCCGGACTGGTCGCCTGCTACCTGGGCCTGAACGTCAAGGGCGGTCCCAAGAGTGTCGGCGACGCCGTGAACCAGACGGTCGTGTTCGCCTTCATGGCACTGTTCGTCATCAACGTCGTGATGACCGCCATCAGCATCAAGTTCGCGGCGCGGTGATCAGATGGCTTTCGTAATCCAGTCTCGTTTTCCCAAGGTGACCAAGCGCTTTCAGCGCTTCACCGAGGCGCTCGACTCGGTCGGCAAGCACGCGGTGTTCTACGCGCGCTCGATCGCGTCGGTGCCCAAGGCGCTGGTGCACTACCGCACCGAGACCATCCGGCTGATCGCCGAGATCTCGATGGGCACCGGCGCTCTCGCGGTCATCGGCGGCACCGTCGTGATCGTCGGCTTCCTGACCCTGGCCGCCGGTGGCACCATCGCCGTGCAGGGCTACAGCTCGCTCGGCAATATCGGCGTCGAGGCCCTCACCGGCTTCTTCGCGGCGTTCATCAACGTTCGCATCGCGGCACCGGTCATCTCGGGCATCGGCCTGGCGGCGACGCTGGGCGCGGGAACCACGGCACAATTGGGCGCCATGCGCGTCTCCGAAGAGATCGACGCCCTCGAGGTGATGGCCATCCGGCCCATCCCCTTCCTGGTGGGTACCCGCATGCTGGCGGGCATCCTCGCCATCATCCCGTTGTACTCACTGGCGGTCATCGCCTCGTTCATCGCCTCGCGTTTCGCGACGGTGCAGATCTACGGGCAGTCGGCCGGTGTGTACGACCACTACTTCTCGACCTTCCTGATCCCCAGCGACATCCTCTGGTCCTTCGCGCAGGCGATCTTCATGGCCATGGCGGTCATGCTGATCCACACCTACTACGGCTACAACGCCGCGGGCGGACCGGTCGGCGTAGGCGTGGCGGTAGGTAATGCGGTGCGGGCCTCGCTGATCGCAGTCGTCACGGTGACGCTGCTGATGTCGCTGGCCATCTACGGCACCTCCGGCAATTTCCATCTCTCCGGGTAGGGGCGGGACGAACACATGGTTCAACAACAAGGCGGGACGGCGAGCCCGATCGGCTCGCCGTTCGTCCAGAAGCCGGCGCCGAAGCGCTACCTCGACCAGGGGTGGGTGATTCGGCTGGCCGGCGCCGGCCTGGTGCTCGGCCTGGTCGCCGTAGTCGTGTTCTGCCTGGTGAGTTTCGCCGGCGGTTTCACGAATACCGCTATGGTGACTGTCAATTCGCCGCGCGCGGGTCTGGTCATGGATCGCGACGCCAAGGTGAAGATCCGCGGTGTCGAGATCGGCCGGGTCAAGTCGATCAACGAGACGCCCGAGGGCGCACGCATCGAACTCTCCATGGATCCGGACAAGCTGAAGCTGGTGCCGGCCAACGCCACCGTGGACATCAACTCCACCACCGTGTTCGGCGCGAAGTACATCAACTTCATCGAGCCGCAGAACCCGTCGGGGCAGCTGCACGCGGGAGCCGTGGTGCAGGCCGATGGCGTGACCGTCGAATTCAATACGCTGTTCCAGCATTTGAGCGACGTGCTCAACAAGGTGCAGCCGGAGAAGCTGAACGCCACGCTGACCGCGCTGGGCACCGCCCTGCAGGGTCGCGGCGAGAAGCTGGGCCTGCTGCTGTCGGACAGCGACGAGTTCCTCAAGCAGATCAACCCCTCGCTGCCCACGTTGCAGGAGGACCTGCGCAAGACCGCCTCGGTCACCGGCACCTACTCCGACACCGTCGGGGACCTGCTGCGCGTCACCGACAACATGCAGGTCACCGGTAAGACGATTACCGATGAGCAGGCTCGCGTGGACGATCTGCTGACCAACCTCATCGGGTTGGCCGACACCTCGAACTCGGTGCTGAAGCCCAACGAGAACGATCTGATCAAGTCGCTGAACCTGTTGCGGCCCACCACGGATCTGCTGTTCGAGTACCGGTCGGCGCTGTACTGCACCATCATGACCTTCGGTCTGAACGTGCCGCTGATGGATGAGCTGATCGGTGGCCGGTACCCGGCCTTCTCCATGAACGCCGGCATCATGCCGAGCGGTACGCCGTACTCGTTCCCCGAGGACCTGCCGAAGGTGAACGCCACCGGCGGCCCGCACTGCGAGAACACCTACGACCTGACGGGCGGCCAGAAGGCCAACTACCTGATGACCGATACCTCGGAGGGTCATATCTGGGCGCCGCCGACGCAGCCGCACGCGTCCAAGACCGTCTTCGAGATTCTTTTCGACCAGCTGCCTGGGGTGGGTAAGAAGTGAAATTCAAACCACACGCCACCACGGTCAAACTCAGCATCTTCGGCATCGCCATGTTGCTGATCCTGGCGCTGCTGGTGGTCGTCTTCAGCCAGATGCGGTTCGCCCGCGAGACCGGCTATCGCGCGGTGTTCACCTCGTCCTCGGGCATGCTGCCCGGGTCGAAGGTGCGGATCGCGGGCGTCCCGGTCGGTTCGGTGAGCCGGGTCTACGTCGGCAAGGACCACCAGGCGCACGTCGAGTTCGACGTGGACCGCAAGTACAAGCTCTACGCCAGCACCAAAGCGGCCATCCGGTACGAGAACCTGGTCGGCGACCGCTACCTCGAACTGATGGACGGCCCGGGCACGGCGACCGCGCTGCGCTCCGGCGGCACCATCGATCTCGACCACACCCAGCCCGCGCTGGATCTGGACATGCTGCTGGGTGGGTTCAAACCGCTGCTGCGCGGCCTGAATCCGACCCAGGTCAACAGCCTGACCGAGGCGCTGCTGCAGATCTTCCAGGGACAGGGCGGCACGCTGGTCTCGCTGCTGAACAGCGGCGGCGACTTCGGCAAGACCCTCTCCTCCCGCGATGCCCTGATCGGCAGCGTGATCGAGAACCTGAAGACGGTGCTGGCCACCATCGACGACCGCGACAAGGCCTTCGGCACCACCCTGGACGAATTGCAGCGTCTGGTCAGTGGATTGGCCGCGGACAAGGACCCGATCGGCGCGGCCCTGCCCCGGATCGCCGGAGCCACCGGTGATCTCACCGACCTGCTCAGGACGGCCCGGCCGGACCTGAAGAACACGGTGGAGCAGTTGGGCCGCGCGGCAACGGTTCTCGACGACGGCCGCGACGAGTTCCAGACGGTGCTCTCGGCGCTGCCGAGTACCTACAAGAAGCTGACCCGCATCGGTGCCTACGGATCGTTCCTGAACATCTACGCGTGCAGCACCGACATCATGTTCACTGGGCCCGACGGCAAGGACGTGCGTCTCGCCCTGCCTGGCAGCCAGTTCGACGGGAGGTGTGGATAGTCATGGGACAACGCGTCATCAATATCGGCGTCGTCGGCATCGTCGTGGTCGTGAGCATCTGCCTCACCGCCCTGCAATTCGATCGGCTGCCGTTCGTCCGCTCGGGCGCGCAGTTCAGCGCGTACTTCGCCGACGCGGGCGGACTGCTGCCGGGTGATCAGGTCCAGGTGGCCGGCGTGAAGTCCGGCCGGGTGGACAAAGTGGCGCTGGACGGCCCGAAGGTGAAGGTCACCTTCACCATGGACGAGTCGATCGTGCTGGGCACGAAGACCACCGCCGCGATCAAGACCAACACGGTGCTGGGCCGCAAGTCGCTCGAGGTGGCTCCGGAAGGGGACGGCGCGCTGAAGCGTGATCAGCCGATTCCCTTGGAGCGCACCACGTCTCCGTACTCGCTCAACGACGCGCTGCAGGATCTGTCCGGCACCGTGAAGGACCTCGACATGGACCGGGTCAACCAGACCCTGGACGCGCTGTCGAGCACCTTCAAGGACACGCCGGCTCCGCTGCGCTCGGCACTGGACGGCATCACCCAGCTGTCCAAGAGCATCAACACCCGCGACAAGGCGCTGACGGACCTGCTGGGCAAGGCCCAGGGCGTCACCAAGGTGCTGTCCGATCGGGCCGCGAAGATCAATTCGCTGCTCGTGGACGGCAACAACCTGCTCGGTGAACTGGATGCCCGCCGGGGCGCGATCAGCCAGCTGATCACCTACATCAACGGCCTGGCCAAACAGCTCAGCGGCTTCGTCAACGACAATCAGGTGGCGCTGAAACCGGCTCTGGACAAGTTGAATTCGGTGCTGGGACTGCTGCAGAAGAACAAGCAGAACATCTCCGACGCGCTCGACGCGCTCGGCCCCTACGCCGGTGCGCTCGGTGAGCAGGTCGGCAGCGGTCCGTATTTCCAGGCGTACATCGTCAACTGGAACAGCCCGATGCTGCAGGCTCTTTCCGACGCGCTGGTCTGGCCGCAGAACCTGCCCGAAGCGCTGAAGAACATGCAGAGCGGCGGCCTCCAGCCTCGCCCGCTGATCACGGAGCTGCCGAAATGACGACTTTGCTCGACAAAATCCGCGGTCTGCCGCGCTGGACCCGCGTGGCGGCGATCGTGGCATTGGCCGCGATCGTGGCCGGGGGTGCGTACACCGGGATCTCCCGGATCGGCAAGCCGCAGATCACCGCCTACTTCCCGTCCACCGTCGGCCTGTACAAGGGCGACGAGGTGCGGATACTCGGTGTCCGCGTGGGCACCGTCGACTCCGTGGATCCCGGCAAGGACAAGGCCACGGTCAAGATGACCATCGACCGCGGCGTCGACATCCCCGCCGACGCCAAGGCCGTGCTGGTCTCCCCGTCCGTGGTGTCGGCCCGGTTCATTCAGCTGGCCCCGGCCTACACCGGCGGCGCGAAGATGCACGACGGCTCGGTCATTCCGCTCGAGCGGACCGCCGTCCCGGTCGAGTGGGACGACATCAAGACCGAATTGAACAAGCTGGCAACGTCTCTCGGCCCGGTCGGCGAGGACAAGCAGGGCTCGTTCGGGCGCTTCGTCAATACCGCCGCCGACAACCTCGACGGCAACGGCCAGGCCTTCCGCGACACCCTCAAGGAGCTGTCGGCCACGCTGACCACGCTGTCGGACGGTCGCACCGACCTGTTCGGCACCATCAAGAACCTGCAGCAGTTCGTGGACGTGCTCTCCAAGAGCAACGACCAGATCGTGCAGTTCGGCGGCCGGCTGGCGTCGGTGTCACAGGTGCTGGCGGGCGTATCCGGTGATCTCGGAGCGGGTTTGGACAATCTGGACTCCGCGGTCTCCGATGTGAAGAAGTTCCTCGACTCGCACGGCGGGGCGCTCAGCACGGACCTGGCGCAGCTCGCCGACGTCACCAACACGCTGGTACAGAGCAAGCCTCAGATCGAACAGGTGCTGCACACCGCGCCGACCGCTCTCGTGAACTTCTATCAGCTGTACAACCCCGCGCAGGGCACGGTCGCCGGCTATCCGGTGTTCGCCGGCTTCAACTCACCTTTGAGCTTCATCTGTGGCTCCATCGACAACCTCTCCACCGGCAACGGCCATGAGAGCGCCCAGATGTGTGCGCAGTACCTGGCCCCGGTGATCCAGAACCTGGCGATGAACTACCCACCGCTGCTCATGAACGACGGTACGGGCGCCACGGCGTTGCCGCGCCAGCTGGTGCCCAGTACGCCCGACGTCGCCGCGCGCTACGCCGGACAGGGCGAACGGGCGCCGGTCGGGATCCCGAACGGGCTTTCGGGCCTCGCCATTCCGGGAGGGAACTGATGAATACTCGTCGCCGCGGGGTGGCGGGCCTGGCGATCGGTGTCGCGGTCGCTCTGAGCGCCACCGGATGTGATTGGGACGGCCTCAACACCGTCTCCATGCCGGGTTCCGCCGGAACCGGTTCCGATGCTTGGCACATCAAGGTGCAGATGCCGAATGTCACCACTCTGACCCGCAATTCGCCGGTCCTGGTGAACGACGTGACGGTCGGTACCGTCACCGGTATCGAGGTGCAGGACTGGCACGCGCTGGTCAGCATCGGGCTCGACAAGGACGTGAAGCTGCCCGCGAACGCCATCGCGAAGATCGGGCAGACCTCGCTGCTGGGCAGTAATCACGTCGAATTGGCCGCGCCGGCCGATATTCCCGCCACCGGGCAGTTGCACGACGGTGACACCATCACGCTGGAGCGGGCGGGACAGTACCCGACCACCGAGCAGACGCTGTCCTCGTTGTCGGTGGTGCTCAACGGCGGCGGTATCAGCCAGCTGGAGAACATCACCCACGAACTGAACACCGCGTTCACCGGCCGCACCGACGCGATCCGCGACCTGCTGCCGCAGTTGAACCAGATGGTCGGGACGCTCAACGCCCAGACCACCGACATCATCAACGCGATGAGCGGGCTCGACCGGTTGTCGGGAACGCTTGTGCAGGAGAAGGATCGGGTCGCGAGCGCGATCGACAACATCCATCCCGCGCTGACCGTGCTCGCGAACAAGCGGGAGCAGATCACCAACGCGCTGACCGCGGCGGGTGACCTCAGCGAGGTGGTCAAACGGATCATCGACAATGCCGGTGACGATCTGAAGGCCGAGATCGCCGATCTGGGACCGACTCTGGAAAAGATCGCCGACACCAGCGACAACTTCACCAGGTCGCTGAACATGATGCTGACCTTCCCGTTCCCCTTCAAGTACATCGACCGGTACATCCGCGGTGACTACATGAACGTGAAGATCACCTTCGACCTGACCGCGGCCCGGCTGGATTCCAACTTCCTGACCGGAACCCCGCTGGGTGGACGGTTCGGCGGTGTGGAGGGTGCGCTCGGCCAAGGAGCCGGTGTGGCGGGCGATCAGGGCGATCCCGCCAAGACTCCGCTGCAGCAGCAACCGTCCTCGACCCAGCCGTCGCCGACCGTGCCCGGCCTGCCGGGCCTGAACATTCCGGGCCTGCCCGCCATTCCCGGAATCACCGTGCCGCAAGGGGATCCGGGCAAATGAAACTGAGTCGCTTCGTCAAGATTCAGCTCGCCATCTTCACCGTGCTGACCGTCATCGGCATCACGGTGATGGGTGGGGAGTACGTGAAGCTGCCCGCCATGTTCGGCATCGGCCGGTACGACGTGACGGTGAAGCTGGCCGCTACCGGCGGTTTGTACGAGCACGCCAATGTCGCCTACCGCGGAACCAATGTGGGCAAGGTGGATTCGGTGGTGCTGACCCCGCAGGGTGTCGACGCCAAGCTGTCCATCGAGTCCGACTTCAAGATCCCGTCCGATGTGGACGCCTGGGTCAAGTCGGTCTCGGCCATCGGTGAGCAGTACGTGGATCTGGTGCCCAAGGACAACCCGCAGGGCGGCAATCTGCGCGACGGTTCGGTCATCCCGGTCGACCGCACCAAGCTGCCGATGGATATCGGCGGCATTCTGGACCGCACCGACCGGCTGCTCTCCAGCGTCGCGGACACCCGCCTGCAGCAGGTGATCGAGCAGGCGTTCCTCGCCTTCAACGGCGCGGGCCCGGATCTGGAACGGCTGCTCGACTCCGCGTCGCTGCTGGTCCAGGAGGCCAAGAACAACACCGATGCCACCAAGGATCTGATCGACAAGATCGGCCCGCTGCTGGACACCCAGATCGAGTCCGACTCCGCCATCCGCGGGTGGACCAAGGATCTGGCCACCGTCACCGATCAACTCCGCGAGCACGATCCGGCGCTGCGCAATGTGATCGACCACGGCCCGGGCGCGCTCAACAAGGCCACCGAGCTGTTCGAGGACTTGAAGCCGACCGTGCCGCTGCTGGCGCAGAACCTGGTCAGCCTCGGCCAGGTCGGCGTCACCTACCACGCCAGCGTGGAGCAGTTGCTGGTCATTTTCCCGCCGCTGATCGGTGCGCTGATGACGCTCGCCAAGGGCAGCCCGACCGAGTACGGCGGCAAGGTCGACTTCAAGATCGGCCTCAATGACCCGAAGGGCTGCACCACGGGCTTCCTGGCGCCTGAGGACCGGCGCTCGCCGGCCGACTACACGGGTCCGGTCCCGGAGACCCCGAAGGGGCTGTACTGCAAGATTCCGCAGAACTCCCCGGACGTGGTCCGCGGTGTCCGCAACAACCCCTGTATGGACGTGCCCGGGAAGCGAGCGGCCACGGTCGAACAGTGCCACGCCCCCGAGGGCTACCAGCCGCTCGGCGACAACCCGGCCTTCGGTAAGCCGAACCCGGTGGACAACAACGGCAAGCCCACGTTCACTCCGAGTTCGCTGGAGACCGGCGGGCAACCGGGAGCCGCGCCTGCGAGTGTGACGACGAGAACGTACGATCCGAAGAGTGGCACGTATCTCGGGCCGGACGGTGTACTCACCCGCCAGGCCGATATCGGGCCCGATGGTTCCGGCATCGTGCCGGCTAACTGGCAAACAATGCTTCAGGAGCAACAACGATGAGTGATCCCACGGTGGTGAACAGCAAGACCCGGCGGAAGGCCGTGCGGTCAGAAGGACCGCCGGTCCACGACGGGGATGCACCCATAGCGGAGGTCACCACCGTGAAGGCCGCGGGTGTCGAGGCTGCTGCCGCGACCCCCGAGGCCGAAGCCCCCGAGGTCGCCGAGACCAGCGTCACGATCGCGAAGACGGTCGTGACGCCGGAAGCCGGCGCCGACGCGGGGGAGGCCGTCGACGCTCCGGACGCGGCGGAATCGGCTGAGCCGGAGGACGAGTCGCTCGAGGTGGTCGAGGGCGCTCCGGCGGTCGCGGCCGACACCGAGGACTCCGAGGCAACCACCGAGGACGAGGAGTCGAAGGATGGCCGCAAGTGGCCGGTCCTGCTGCTCGGCGCCGCGGCGGCGCTGTGCCTGGTCGCGCTGGCGACCAGCCTGATCTTCTGGATTCCGGCACACAACGCCGCGGACAAGAACGAGCAGCTGCGCGCGGACTACACCCAGACCGCCAAGCAGGCCGTCCTCAATATCACCACCATCAAGGTGGACACCGTCAAGGACGACATCAACCGGGTGCTCTCGGTGGCGTCGGGCCAGCTCAAGGACGAATACTCCTCGCGCAGCGATGCTTACGCCGACGTCATCAAGCAGGCGAACGTGAAGGCCAGCGGCCAGGTCGTGGAGACCGCCGTCGAGTCCTACGACGACCGCTCCGCCCAGATCCTCGTCGCCGCCAAGCAGAACCTCACCAACGCCGGCTCGGATCAGCCGCAGCAGCGCGTCTACCGATTCCGTGTGACGATCACCCACGACGGTGACCAGTTCACCGCCTCGAAGCTGGAGTTCGTCTCGTGAGCAAGAACCGCATCCGGATCTCGGCCATCGCGGCCGTCATGGTGGCCATGCTGGCGGCAGCCGGCTGGTTCGGCTACGACGCCTGGCACATGAAGCAGCTCGACCACGCCCGCACCGATTCGGTGGACGCCGCCCGCAAGACGGTCGAGTCGATGTTCAGCTACAACTTCAACTCCGTCGACAAGGAGCTGCCCAAGGTCGCCGACGACCTCTCCGGCGGCTTCAAGGACGACTACCTCAAGCTCGTCAACGAATCCATCGCCCCCGGCGCCAAGGAAAAGCAGCTCACCGTCATCGCCTCCACCCAGGCGGCCGGCGTCATCGACGCCGACACCAAGCACGCCAAGGTGCTGCTGTTCCTCAACCAGATGACCACCAGCAAGGACAACCCCCAGGCCACCGCGAGCGGCAGCCGGGTGCGGGTCGACCTGGAGAAGAGCGGCAACCGCTGGCTGGTCTCCGAGGTCACCCCGATCTGACGAACACCGTGTAAGGCCGTGGCGCGCGGGATAACCCAGCGCGCCACGGCTTTTTCTGTGCGCGGATTTACGACAGCGGGCGACTCTCGCCCGTGCGCGCGTCCTGCCGTCCAGTCGGGTCGACAACACGCCAATCGCCGAAGCCGGTGGAAAGGGGGATGCCGGAGCGGGAGACGGTGCGGTGGGCGGTATTTCGAGACGGTCGATGGGCTAAGTGGAAGCGGACCGTTCAGGATGTAACGCATGGGTACCAAGAACACGCGCTGGACCGCCGCTGACATTCCGGATCTCCACGGGCGCACCGCGATCGTCACCGGAGCCAGTGCCGGCCTGGGGCTCGAGACCGCGCTCCGGCTGGCCGAGCATGGGGCTCGGGTGGTCATGGCGTGCCGCAACGCTGAGAAGGCCGGGGCGGCCGCGGATCTCATCCGTGCGCGGGTGCCGGACGCCGAATTGTTGTTCGTGGAACTGGATCTGACTTCGCTGGAGTCGGTGGGGAAGGCCGCGGTGCGGCTGCACGACGAGGTCGAGCGGGTTGATCTGCTGGTCAACAACGCGGGGATGTTGAGCCGGGCACGGAGTCTCACCGAGGACGGGTTCGAGACGACGTTCGCGACGAATCATCTCGGGCCGTTCGCGTTCACCGGACAGGTGCTGGATTTGCTGCGGGCCGCGCCGGCCGGGCGGGTGGTGGCCGTGACCACGGGGTTCGCCTCCAAGAAGGATGCCCCGATCGATCTCGATGATCTGTTCTTCGAACGGCGCACCTACAAGGGATTCCAGGCTTACGCGCAGTCCAAGCTGGCCAATGTGCTGACCGCGTTCGAGTTGCAGCGGCGGCTCAACGGCACCGACGCCGCAGTGATGTCGATCGCCGCGCATCCGGGGGCGGCCGAATCGGATTTCGCCCAGAACCTCGGGCCCGCCGTCACCTTCCTGTCGCGACCGTCGCTGCGCTGGGTATTCCGGTTCGCCATGCAGACCGTCGAAATGGGTGCGCTCCCAACGCTGCGGGCGGCCACCGACCCCGCCGTCAACCCCGGAGATCTCTTCGGGCCGACCGGCTTCACCAAGGGCTACCCGGTCCTGAACGAACCCAGTGCACAGGCGCTCGATCCGGAACTGGCGGCGCGGGTATGGGAAGCGTCGGAGCGGCTCACCGGAGTCACCTACGCGCTGTAGAAACGGCGAACGCCCCCTGGAATATCCAGGGGGCGTCCGGTTTCCGTGGTCAGCGGCTCAGGCCCGGGTCCACGTCGTCGTCGGTGAGCAGGGCGCTGCCCGCGACGCGGTCGGTGGCCAGGGCGTCGAGGAAGGCTCGGGCCCACCGGTCGACGTCGTGGGTCAGGACCTGGCGGCGCATGGAGCGCATGCGTCGGCGGCGGGTGTCGCGGTCGTCGTCGATCGCGCCGATCAGCGCGTCCTTGACGCTGTCCAGGTCGTGCGGGTTGCACAGGTAGGCCTGCCGCAATTCGGCTGCCGCGCCGGTGAACTCGCTCAGCACGAGTGCGCCGTTGAGGCTGCCCTGGCAGGCCACGTACTCCTTGGCGACCAGGTTCATGCCGTCGCGCAGCGGGGTCACCACCATGACGTCGGCGGCCACGAAGAACGCGATCAGCTCCTCGCGCGGGATGGGACGGTGCAGGTAGTGCACCACCGGATAACCCACCCGGGCGAACTCGCCGTTGATGCGGCCCACCTGGCGTTCGATATCGCCGCGCATCTGCTTGTAGGACTCGACGCGTTCGCGGGACGGCGTGGCCAGCTGCACCATCACCGTGTCCGCGGGGTCGATGCGGCCGTCGTGCAGCAGCTCCTCGAGCGCGGCGAGCCGGATGTCGATGCCCTTGGTGTAGTCGAGGCGGTCGACGCCCAGCAGGATCGTCTTCGGATTGCCCAGTTCCGCACGGATTTTCGCGGCCCGCTCCCGCACATCGCGGCGGCGCGAATACTCGTCCAGTTCCGCGGAGGTGATGGAGATCGGGAACGCGCCCACCCGTACGGTGCGGAAACCCACCTGCACCACACCGAGTTTCGAGCGCACGCCCACATTGCCGCGTGACGTCGGCTGCCCGGCCAGCCTCCTGGCCAGATACAGGAAGTTCTGCGCGCCGCCCGGGAGATGGAAGCCGATCAGGTCGGCGCCGAGCAGGCCCTCGACGATCTCGGTGCGCCACGGCATCTGCATGAACAGTTCCACCGGCGGGAACGGAATGTGCAGGAAGAAGCCGATGGTCAGGTCGGGGCGGAGCATGCGCAGCATCTTCGGCACCAGCTGCAGCTGGTAGTCCTGGACCCACACGGTCGCGCCCTCGGCGGCCACCTTCGCGGTGTACTCGGCGAAGCGCCGATTCACCTGCACGTACGCCTGCCACCACTGGCGGTCGTAGACCGGCCGCACGATCACGTCGTGATACAGCGGCCACAGCGTCGCGTTGGAGAAGCCCTCGTAGTAATCGGCGACCTCGTCGCCCGACAACGGGACGGGATGCAGTTCCAGACCGTCCTCGACGATCGGATCGAGCTCCACGTCCGGGACGCCGGCCCAGCCGACCCAGGCGCCTTTGTTATTGCGCAGTACCGGTTCCAGTGCCGTGACCAGGCCGCCGGGGCTGCGCTTCCAGCGAGTGGTTCCGTCGGGCAGGCGCTCCAGGTCCACCGGGAGCCGGTTGGCGACGACGACGAAACCGGAGCCGGAGCTATCCGGGTGCACGGGTCATTCGCCTCGCGTCGGAGCGATGCCCAGCATCGACAGCAGCATGCGGCATTCGTCGGCGTCGGTGGCGTACGCCGCCACCACCCGCTGTGCCTGGCGAGCGGTTTCGTCGGCGAGCGGCTCCAGATCGTCGTCCGCGATGTCGTTTGCGCCGGTCTTCGCGGCCATCTCATGTCCTCTCGGAGAAGTCTGCTCGGTGCGAGGAGTCCATCGTATCCGCCAGGTAAGTCGGGCCTCGCCGCTGCGTGCATTGCGAGCCCTAACCGCAATGCGAGCGGGGAAGAAACATTCCGTCGGCCCCGACCTATACGGTGGACGCAAAGAGAGTGGCAACACCAGATGTGAGGGGTCGCAAGCATGCCGTTGGCGACGGTGAACGGAATCTCGCTGAACTACCAGGTCAAGGGAGACCGGTCCAAGGGCACCGACGTCAAGGGGTCGGCGCCGCTGGTCGTCATGATCATGGGCACCGGCAGCGGAGGCCGGGTCTGGGAACTGCACCAGGTCCCCGCGCTGGTCGCGGCCGGATACCGGGTCTGCACCTTCGACAACCGCGGCATCGCGCCCTCCTTCGAATCGCCCGCCGGGATCACCATCGAGGACCTGGTCCGCGACACCGTCGCCCTGATCGAATTCCTCGGCGAGGGGCCGGTCTTCCTGGTCGGCCAGTCGATGGGCTCGCGGGTCGCGCAGGAAGTCGCGCTCGCCCGTCCCGACCTGGTCCGCAAGGCCGTGTTCATGGCCGGACACGCCCGGCTCGACCAGTTCCAGAAAACCCTCGGAATCGGCGAGCACGACCTCGACGACGCCGGTGTGCGGCTGCCCGCCAAGTACGAGGCCGCCATGACCGCCCTGATGAACCTCTCCCCGGCCTCGCTGGCCGACCAGCACGCCGCCCGCGACTGGCTCGACCTGTTCGAATTCACCGGCGGCCCGGTCACCCCGGGCGTGCGGGCCCAGCGCCGCATGGACCACGATTTCGACCGCACCGCGGCCTATCGCGGCATCACCGTGCCCTGCCTCGCGCTGGGCTTCGCCGACGATCGGATGATCCCGCCCTACCTCGCGCGAGAGGTCGCCGATATCATTCCGGGTGCCCGCTACCAGGAGGTTCCCGACGCCGGGCACTTCGGCTACCTGGAACAACCGGAGGTCGTCAATAAGATCCTTGTCGAATTCTTCGTGGCCTGAACGAAGTGCAGGTAACCGCCCAGCGGTAACGCCTGCCTTGCTAGGGTCGAATCAACGTCGGGGGCTCGTTCCAACACTGCGGTGGCTGGACGATCCGTCTACGTACCCGTACACAGCGCCAGTATCCAGTGAGGTGAAATGAGCACCAATCCCTTCGATGACGAAGACGGCCGGTTCTTCGTCCTGGTCAACGATGAGGAACAGCACTCCCTCTGGCCGGCCTTCGCCGAGGTTCCGGCGGGTTGGCGAGTCGTGTTCGGCGAGGACTCCCGCGCCGCATGCGTCGAGTACGTCGAGAAGAACTGGACTGACATGCGGCCCAAGAGCCTGCGTGACGCCATGGCGGCGGACGACGCGGCTCGTCAGGCGGCCCAGTCCTGACACTCAGCGGTTAGTCCGATACTGCGCGAACGACTTCCGAACGCGGCCGTCGATGCCACGAGCGTCGACAGGCCGTGTCCCGGTGTTCGCAGTCAGCATCGTTCCGACCGGGAAGCCGGCTTTTCCGCGCAGCCGGCCACCCCGGTTATGATGGCTCCGCTTTCCGCCTCCTTAGCTCAGTGGTAGAGCACCGCTCTTGTAAAGCGAAGGTCGTCAGTTCAATCCTGACAGGGGGCTCGTGCACGAACGCCGGTCGAGACATCGACCGGCGTTCGTCGTATCCGGGGGTCCCGGCGCGTTCGCAGGAAACTCCCAGGGAAGGACCAGCGTTCTCGCGGGCGCGGCGCAGAATATGAGGCCATGACAGGTGTGCCGGCGCAAGGACGCGAACCCGAGGCCAGGGTGCTCGTCGTCGACGACGAGCCGATGATCGTCGAGTTGCTGTCCGTGAGCCTGCGGTATCAGGGCTTCGAGGTCGCCAGCGCCGCCAGCGGGACCGAGGGGCTGGACCGGGCCAAGACCTTCCGGCCCGACGCCATGATCATCGACGTGATGATGCCCGGCATGGACGGATTCGGGCTGCTGCGGCGGCTGCGGGCCGACGGGATCGACGCGCCCGTGCTGTTCCTGACCGCCCGCGACGACGTGGACGACAAGATCACCGGGCTGACGCTCGGAGCCGACGACTACGTCACCAAACCGTTCAGCCTCGAGGAAGTGGTGGCCCGGCTGCGGGTGATCCTGCGCCGCGCCGGACGGTCCGCGCCGGAGACCAAGTCGTCGCGGCTGCGGTTCGCCGATATCGAGCTCGACGACGACACGCACGAGGTGTGGAAGGCGGGCGAACCGGTCGCCCTGTCGCCCACCGAGTTCACGCTGCTGCGGTACTTCCTGGTCAACGCGGGCACCGTGCTGAGCAAACCGCGGATCCTGGACCACGTGTGGCGCTACGACTTCGGCGGCGAGGTCGGCGTGGTCGAGACCTACGTGTCGTACCTGCGCAAGAAGGTCGACACCGGGCCCGATCGGCTCATCCACACGCTGCGCGGGGTCGGATACGTGATGCGGGAGCCGCGCGGTCGCACGGCGGCACAGTGAACGCGGCCGAGGCGGCTCGCGGATTGCGCGGCAAGATCACCGACCGGCTCGCCGCGGTGCCGCTGCGCACCACCCTGGTGCTGGCGCTGGTGTCGCTGGTCGGGTTCGGGCTGCTGGTCTCGGGGATCGCGGTCACCTCGCTCATGCGGAACGTGCTGGTCGAGCGCATCGACCGGCAGCTGTCCGACGCCGCCCACAGCTGGGCCGCGCCCGGCGCGCAACGACCCGAACCGCTGCCCACCGTGCGCGGGCGGGAACGACCCCCGCACCTGTACTGGGTGCAGGTGCGTGACGCGGCCGGGCAGTCGACCCTGACCCTGACCGCCGGGGTGCAGGAACCGGACGTGCCCGCCGATCTGGGCAGCAAGCCGCGCACGGTCGGCTCCATCGGGGCCTCGGGTGAGGAATGGCGGGTGCTGCGTACCGTCAACGACCAGGGCACCAGCACCATCGCGCTGCGCATGGACGAGACGAACTCGCTGCTGGACAAGCTGATCGTGCTGCAACTGGTGATCGGCGCGCTGGTGCTGGCGGCGCTGGCCGCGGTGGCGCGCATGGTGATCCGGCGCAGTCTGCGGCCATTGCGGGAAGTCGAGGGCACGGCCGCCGCCATCGCGGGCGGTGACCTGCATCGGCGAGTTCCGGTGCGCGGCACCGATACCGAGGTCGATCACCTCTCGCAGTCCCTGAACACCATGCTGACCCAGATCCAGCAGGCCTTCGCCGCCACCGAGGCGTCGGAGGAGGCGGCCCGGCGTTCCGAGGCCAAGATGCGGCAGTTCGTCGCCGACGCCAGCCACGAACTGCGCACCCCGCTCACCACCATCAAAGGCTTCTCCGAGCTGTACCGGCAGGGCGCGATCACCGAGCCCGACCTGCTCATGGACCGCATCGAACGCGAATCCAACCGGATGGGGTTGCTGGTCGAGGACCTGCTCATGCTGGCCCGGCTGGACGCGCAGCGGCCCGTCGAACGACGGTCGGTGGATCTGCTCATGCTCGCCAGCGATGCCGTGCACGGGGCGCGCGCCCTGGCGGCGGCGCAACATCCGGAAGGGCCGGAACGCAAGATCGACCTCGAAATCCGGCCCGGCCCCGGCACTTTGGAGATCCTCGGCGACGAGACGCGGCTGCGGCAGGTGC
Source organism: Nocardia sp. NPDC005746 (assembly GCF_040630785.1). NCBI lineage: Bacteria > Bacillati > Actinomycetota > Actinomycetes > Mycobacteriales > Nocardiaceae > Nocardia > Nocardia sp. NPDC005746. The sequence goes on along the minus strand of NZ_JBEXYE010000010.1, from coordinate 213,658 downwards.
TCGCCAATCTGATCAACAACGCGCTGGTGCACACGCCGCCGGACGCCGAGGTGGCCGTGCGGCTCACACCCGCCACGAGCGAGGTGCTGATCGAGGTGGCCGACACCGGGCCGGGATTGGCCGCCGAACAGGCCGAGCGGGTGTTCGAGCGGTTCTATCGCACCGATGTGTCGCGCAGCCGGGTCAGCGGCGGGACGGGGCTGGGACTGTCGATCGTGCAGGCGCTGGTCGCGGCACACGGGGGAGCGGTATCGGTGACGAGCGTGCCGGGGGAGGGCACGACGTTCACCGTGCGGCTGCCGCGCGCGGAGTCGTGAACCGGGCTGCGAGTTGTCAGCCCTGCGGAGCAGCCGAAGGGTGGATGCGGGCGGTGAGCCGCGGGAGGTGGCTTCACGCGGCGTGGCCACCGGCGGGTGCGCGCTGTGGGCGCGCACCCGGTCGGGTCACTCCGGGACGTTCGCGCCGTAGCCGAGGTCGCGCAGGGCCTGCTTGATCCTGGTCTGGGCCTCGTCCAGGGATTCGACGCTGGGCTGCGGGTCGGCGCCGGAGATGTCGAAGTTGCCCATCGAGAAGGCCGGGAACACGTGCACGTGCAGGTGCGGCACCTCGAGTCCGGCGATGAGCAGGCCCGCGCGCGGGGCGTCCCAGGCGGTGCGCACGGCCTGGCCGATCTTCTGGGCGACACCGGTCAGTCGGGCCATGGTGCCCGGATCGACGTCCTGCCACTGGTCGATCTCCTTGCGCGGCACCACCAGGGTGTGCCCCTGCGTCACCGGGGCGATCGTGAGGAAGCCGACGAATTCGTCGTCCTCCCAGACGAATCGGCCGGGCAGCTGACCGTCGATGATTGCGGAGAAAACAGAAGCCATGAGCTGAGTCTATTGGCCCCTCCGCTCCGCTCCGGGGCCGGTTCGGGGCGCTGGAGGTCTCGTTCTTCCCTCCCTCCGCTCCTCCGCATCGCTTCCCCGCTCCACTCGGTCCGGAACGAGACGCGCCCCGAACACTGGGCGGGGCATCCCGCACCGACGCATGGCAGACCGCTCCCCGGTGCGTGAGTCCAGCCCTTTAAGCTGTCTGCCGTGCGCGTACTCGTCATCGGTTCCGGAGCCCGTGAACATGCCCTCGTCCTGGCACTGCGCAAGGACCCGGCGGTGACCGCGGTCTATGCGGCGCCCGGCAATGCCGGCATCGCCCAGCATGCCGAGGTGCGGGCCGTCGACGCCTCCTCCGGCGACGAGGTGGTGGCGCTGGCTCAGGAGCTGGCCGCCGACCTCGTGGTGGTCGGGCCCGAGGTGCCGCTGGTGCTCGGCGTGGCCGACGCGGTGCGCGCGGCCGGGATCCCGGTATTCGGCCCGTCGGCCGCCGCCGCGCGGATCGAAGGCTCGAAGGCGTTCGCCAAGGACGTGATGAACGCGGCCGGAGTGCGGACCGCGCACAGCGAGATCGTGGATCACCCGGGCGAATTGGATGCGGCGCTGGACCGTTTCGGCCCGACCTGGGTGGTCAAGGACGACGGGCTGGCCGCGGGCAAGGGCGTCGTGGTGACCCCGGACCGGTCGGTCGCCCGCGAGCACGGGGCCGAACTGCTCGAGCAGGGCCACCCGGTGCTGCTGGAGTCGTTCCTCGACGGCCCCGAGGTGTCGCTGTTCTGCCTGGTCGACGGCGAGACCGTGGTGCCGCTGCTGCCCGCCCAGGACCACAAGCGGGTCGGCGACGGCGACACCGGCCCCAACACCGGCGGTATGGGCGCCTACACGCCGCTGCCGTGGCTGCCCGAAGCGACTCTGCAGGCCATCGTCGACGACGTGGTCAAGCCCGTCGCCGCCGAGATGGTGAAGCGTGGAGTGCCGTTCAGCGGCCTGCTCTACGCCGGCCTCGCCATCGGCCAGAACGGTCCGGCCGTGGTCGAATTCAACTGCCGCTTCGGCGATCCCGAGACCCAGGCCGTGCTCGCCATGCTGGACAGCCCGCTCGGTGAACTCCTGCACGCCACCGCCACCGGCACCCTCGACCAGGTCGCCGCACCGCGCTGGAAGGACGGCGCGGCCGTCACCGTGGTGCTGGCCGCCGAGAACTACCCCGCCCGCCCGCGCAGCGGCGACGTCATCACCGGCGCCGAATCCACCGGCACCGGAGTCGAATCCGAGGTGCTGCACGCGGGCACCGCGCAGCGTGAGGACGGTGCGCTGGTCTCCGCCGGCGGCCGCGTGCTCGCCATCGTCGGCCAGGGCGCCGACCTGGTCGAGGCCCGCAAGAACGCCTACGAGCGCCTCGCCGGCATCAAGCTGCCGGGCGGCCACTTCCGCACCGACATCGCGCTGGCCGCCACCGAGGGCCGCATCACGGTGCCGACCGCGAACTGAATCCCGCTCGCCGCGGCCGACTCCGACACCGCGACCGACGAGAGATCGCCCGCCCGAACCTGGTTCGGGCGGGCGATCCGGTATTCGGCTGGAGCCCGGCCATATTCCGCGCTCCAGGCCGGATCAGCCGAGGACGATGCCGCGTTGGGCGAGCCAGGCCTGGGGGTCGACGTGCTGGCCGTTGATGACGATCTCGAAATGCAGGTGGGGGCCGGTGGAGTCGCCGCGGTTGCCGATGCGGGCGATCTGCATGCCCGCCGGGACGCGTTCACCCACGGAGACCGAGAAGTCGTACATGTGGCCGTAGACCGAGATGGCGCCGTCGTCGTGGCGGATGCGCACCCAGAGGCCGAAGCCCTGGGCCGGGCCCGCGTCGATGACCGTACCCGCGGCGACCGCGTAGATCGGTGAACCCAGCGGGGCGGCGATGTCGATGCCCGCGTGGAAAGTGCCCCAGCGCGCGCCGAATCCGGAGGTGAACAGGCCCTTCGCGGGCAACGCGAAACCGCCGACGCCCGGGAGCACGAATCCTGGCGGCAACGTCGCGTCGGGAGACGGGGTCAGCCACGGCTGCGGCTGCCCGGCCACGGCGGCTGCCGCCTCGGCCTTGGCGCGTTCCAGCGTTGCCGCCGCGGCGGCCGAGACCACGGCCTGCTCGCGCAGGTGTTCACCATTGTTGATGGCGTCCAGGTACCGTTTCGACGATTCCCGCGTGGCCTGGATCTGCAGCGGATACTGCACCGGAATGCGCACCGCCACACCGGGACTCACCGCAGCGTCGGTGGGGATCAACCCGAGCGCCCCATCCGCGCTCGCGAACACGAGTACCGCCGTCATCCCCCCGATCAGCACCCGATGCTGAATACTCCACGCCCGCACCACAGGCCACTGCCGCCGCGCCTCCGCACGCCCCCGCCGCGCCAACGCGACGGCTTCGGCCCAGGAGCGCGGTCGCCGCGACCACAATTCGACGGCTCGCGCCCGCACGATCGGCGCGTACGCCCGCAGGGAGGCGATCACCTGCCCGACGAGCTGGACCGCCCACAGCCCGGCTCGCTTCGAAGCCGCTCGGACCCGTGACGGTCTTTCGACGTTCGGCAGCGACCGCAGCCCGGGTGTGTAGGTCTCGGTGGTCCGGCGCTGACGACGCAGATCGGTGTCCACGCTCTGCGGCTCGCCTATTGCGGTGCCGGGTCGAAGGTCGGAGGTGGCCTCGGTGTCCGGCCGCGGCGCATCCTGGGTGGCTTCGGTGGCCGAGTCTCCGCGTCGGAGCTTCCGGAGCATCGCGGTCCCGCCTCGTCGCGGTCGACGGCCGTTGTGCGGTGTGGAGGCGTCCGGGGCGGGGGAGGCGGGTGGCTGTGGGTCGGCGGCCCGGGTGTTCCCGGTGGTTGCTGGTCCCCCCTGCACAGCGGCCTCCTCAGGCATTCGCACGACCGTTCCCGGACAGTCGGGGGAGCGGGTGCTCTACCGTCTGTCGGGTGCGTATCGAATCTCGCCGGTCGACCATTCCACCTTTTTACGTGATGGACGTCTGGAAAGCAGCGGCTGAACGGGCTCGGACCCACGGCGACGTGCTGGTGCTGGCCGCGGGGCAGCCTTCCACGCCCGCTCCGCAGGCGGTTTTGCGGGCCACCAAACAGGCTATGGATTCCGAATTGCTGGGTTATACCGAGACATTCGGGGTTCTGGCGTTGCGGGAGGCCATCGCCGAGCACCATCGGAGCACCTACGGGGTGCGGGTGGAGGCGGACGATGTCGTGGTCACGACCGGGTCGTCCGGCGCGTTCACGCTGCTGTTCCTGGCCGCGTTCGACGCCGGGGACACCGTGGTGGTGGCGCGGCCCGGGTATCCGGCCTACCGGAACACGCTGACCGCGCTGGGCTGTGACGTGGTGGAGCTGGACTGCGGTCCGGAGACGCGGTTCCAGCCGACCGTGGCCATGCTGGAGGCGCTGCCCGAACCGCCCGCGGGGTTGATCGTGGCCAGCCCGGCCAATCCGACCGGCACCATGATCGCGCCGGAGGAACTGGCGGCGCTGGCCCGCTGGTGCGACGAGCACGGGACGCTGCTCATCTCGGACGAGATCTATCACGGCATCGTCTACGACGACACCGAACCGACCTCGTCCGCGTGGGAGACCTCGCGTGAGTCCGTCGTGATCGGCTCGGTGTCGAAGTACTTCTCCATGACGGGTTGGCGGCTGGGCTGGATGCTGGTGCCGCAGTCGCTGCGTCCGGCGCTGCAACGGCTCGCCTCGAATATGACCGTGTGCCCTCCAGCTATTTCTCAGTTTGCGGCGGTGCACGCGTTCGGTCCGGAAGCCAAAGCCGAACTGGACGGTCATGTGAAACGCTATGCGGCAAATCGCCAGCTGCTGCTGTCGGGCCTGCCGAAGCTTCGAATCACCGACCTCGCCCCCGCCGACGGTGCGTTCTATGTCTACGCGGATATCGCGCACCTGACCGATGATTCGATGCGCTGGTGCACCGAGGTACTCGACGCGACCGGCGTGGCACTCGCCCCCGGCATCGACTTCGACACCCGCCACGGCCATCACACCGTTCGCTTCTCGTTCGCCGGAGCCGCCGCCGACATCGAAGAGGCACTGGACCGGTTGGGACGGTATTTGGCCTGATCTGCCAAGAGGATTGAGCGCGGTGGGCAAAATGAACACAGCGCCGCTGATGACTGGCACGATTGCACCGTGACCACTGCGACGACTCCGAAAGGCGAACGGCGTCGCCATGCACTGGTTTGTGCCGCCGCCGAGCTACTGCTCGAGGGTGGCTTCGAGGCGGTCCGGCACCGCTCGGTGGCGACCCGGGCGGATCTGCCGCTCGCGTCGACCACCTACTACTTCGAATCGCTCGAGGATCTGATCGCGCGGGCGGTCGAGTTCTCCGGCACCGCCGAACTCGAGGCCATGCGCCGCCGGGTCGGCGAGGTGACGCACCGCCGCCGCGGCGCGGAGGCGACGGTCGAACTGGTGCTGGACCTGTTGGTGGGCCCCGAGATTCAGGACGAGGACGCACGCGGCCAGTTGATCGCCCGCTACGAACGCTCCGTCGCCTCCGCCCGCCACCCCGAACTACGAGAGGTCCAGCTGCGACTACGCGCCCAGCTGGACGAACTGCTGACCGATGTCCTGCGTCGGTCCGACCGGGTGGTCCGCCCGGAACAGACCCGCCGTCTGGTGGCGGTAGTCGATGGGGCGGTGGTGACCGCGCTCGGTGAGTTCGACCCCCAACCCCGCCGCATGGCGCGCGGGGCGCTCTTGGAGATCATCGACATCGTCGCCCCACCGGCTTAACCCGCAGCACACAGCCGGTAAACTGGCACAACGTGAGTCTTGTGCCGAACGTCCTCGCCACCCGTTACGCCAGCCCCGAGCTGGTTCACCTCTGGTCGCCCGAGAACAAGATCGTGCTCGAGCGGCGGCTGTGGCTCGAGGTTCTCCGGGCGCAGGCCGAGCTGGGGATCGATGTTCCGGCCGGTGTCGTCGAGGACTACGAGCGGGTCATCGATCAGGTCGATCTGAAGTCCATCGCCGAGCGCGAGCGGGTCACCCGCCACGACGTGAAGGCGCGGATCGAGGAGTTCAACGCGCTCGCCGGGCACGAGCACGTGCACAAGGGCATGACCTCCCGCGACCTCACCGAGAATGTGGAGCAGCTGCAAATCAGGCTGTCGCTGCAGCACGTGTACGGCCACGGCGTGGCCATCGCGGCGCGGCTGGCCGAGCGCGCGGCGCAGTACCAGACCCTTGTGATGGCGGGACGCTCGCACAACGTGGCCGCGCAGGCCACCACCCTCGGCAAGCGATTCGCTTCCGCCGCAGACGAATTGGTCATCGCGCTGACCCGGCTGCGGGAGCTCGTCGACCGCTACCCGTTGCGTGGCATCAAGGGCCCGATGGGCACCGCCCAGGACATGCTGGACCTGCTCGGCGGCGATTCGGCCAAGCTGGCGCAGCTGGAGCAGAAGGTGTCCAAGCACCTGGGCTTCGCGAACGTGTTCACCAGCGTCGGCCAGATCTACCCGCGCTCGCTGGACCACGACGTGATCTCCGCGCTGGTGCAGGTGGGCGCGGGCCCGTCCTCGTTCGCGCACACCATTCGGCTGATGGCGGGCCACGAGCTGGTCACCGAGGGCTTCCAGCCCGGCCAGGTCGGTTCCTCGGCCATGCCGCACAAGATGAACACCCGCTCCTGCGAGCGCGTCAACGGCCTGCAGGTGGTGCTGCGCGGCTACGGCTCGATGGCCGCCGAGCTGGCGGGCGCGCAGTGGAACGAGGGTGACGTGTTCTGCTCGGTGGTGCGCCGTGTCGCGCTGCCGGACGCCTTCTTCGCCATCGACGGCATGATGGAGACCTTCCTGACCGTGCTGGCCGAGTTCGGTGCCTACCCGGCCGTGGTGGACCGCGAGCTCAACCGCTACCTGCCGTTCCTGGCCACCACCCGCATCCTGATGGCGGCGGTGCGCGCGGGTGTGGGCCGCGAGACCGCGCACGAGGTCATCAAGGAGCACGCGGTGGCGGTGGCGCTGGCCATGCGTGAGCAGGGCCGCGAGCCCGATCTGCTGGACCGTCTGGCCGCCGACGACCGGATGCCGCTGGACCGGGCCGCCCTGGACGCGGCGCTGGCCGACCGGTCCGCCTTCATCGGCGCGGCCGAGGCGCAGACCGCCGAGGTGATCGCCCAGGTGCAGAAGCTGGTGGACGCCGACCCGGAGGCGGCCCGCTACACCCCGTCGCCGATCCTGTAGGGGTACAACGACTCTCGGATCTCGCCCCCGGCTCCTGAACGGAGCCGGGGCGAACGAATATGTGGCGAGTGGCGCGGGATCGGTTCGCCCGTCAGTCGGTGGAGCCGTGGTGGCGGACGGGCAGCGTGGTGCGGGATCGTAGTCGATGGAGCCGCGGTGGCGGCCGGGCAGCGGGTGGCGCGCGCTTAAGCTGCGGGCATGAATCCTTACACGATCTTCGCCGAAATCGTCGCCGGTCGGGCCCCGTCCTCGAAGGTGTACGAGGACGAGGATTGCCTGGCGTTCATGGACATTCGGCCGGTGACGCCGGGCCATGTGCTGGTGATTCCGAAGGTGCCGGCGCGGAGTCTGGCGGAGCTGGATCCCGCGATGGGCGGCAAGCTGTTTCAGGTGGGGCAGCGGATCGCGGCGGGTCTGCGGGAGTCCGAGGTGGGCTGCGACGGCGTGAACTTCTTTCTGGCCGACGGGGTGACGGCGGGTCAGGAGGTGTTCCATGTGCATCTGCACGTGATTCCGCGCACTCCGGGGGATGGTTTCGGGTTGCGGGCGCGCCCGACTTCCCCGGCGCGCGCGGACCTGGATTATCTGGCGGGATCTATCAAGGGGGCATTGGCCCGAATTGCCCTGAATTCATAGCTGCCTCGCATTACCATATCTGAACCGTCTGGTTTGCCAAGGACACGCCATAACCGCATTCCCCGACACCACGCGAGTTTCTCGAGTTACGTTGGATTGCGATCGTGGTGGGCTGATGGAGGTGGGGAATGCGCAGGAAAGCCGTTGCCGCAGCTGTTTTGGCAATTGCCACAGGCTTGCTGTATCCGGTGGCCGCGTCGCCTGCTACCGCCGGCGCCGCCCAGGTGGTCCGGGTCGACGAGTTGAGCGCCACCCGCTCGGCGCTGTTCATCGACTCCGCGGCCATGGGACGCGTCATCCAGGTGCAGGTGCTGCATCCCACCGGGAGCGGCGAGCGCCCCGCCTACTACCTGCTCGACGGTCTCGATCCCGGCGCCGTCCAGAGCACCTGGACCAATGCCACCGACGCGGAGCCGTTCTTCCAGGGCAAGAACGTGAACGTGGTGCTGCCGATGGGCGGCCAGGCCAGCTACTACACCGACTGGGTGTCCGACGATCCGCGCTTCGGCCGCTACCGGTGGGAAACCTTTCTGACGCAGGAACTTCCGCCGATCATCGACGGGTATTTCGACGGTAACGGCGTGAATGCCATCGGCGGCCTGTCCATGGGCGGGATCGCGGCGTTCGTGCTGGCGGTGCGGCATCCGGAGATGTACCGGGCGGTGGCGGGCTACAGCGCCTGCCCGGACACCACCATCGCGCAGGGTGCCATGATGTTCTCGGTGGCCAATCGCGGCGGGAATCCGCTGAACATGTGGGGCGCGCCGGGCGGTCCGGTCTGGGCCGGCCACAATCCGGCGGTGCTGACCGAGGCGTTGCGCGGCAAGACCATCTTCCTGTCCACCGGCACCGGCCTGCCCGGTCCACACGAGCTGGAGATCAAGCCGCAGTTGCCGGAGAACATCTTCTTCGGCGGTCCCATCGAATTCGGGGTGGACGCCTGCGTCACCGCGTTCGAACAGCGGTTGCGTTCGTTGAACATTCCGGCGCGGGTGGAACATTCACCGGTGGGCACGCATTCGTGGTCGTACTGGGAGGACACGCTGCACAATTCCTGGCCGACCATCAGTGGGGCGTTAGGGGCCTGAACATGGTCGCCGCCCGGGCTCGAACGGCGTTGAGCCCGGCTCGTTTCGAGCCGGGCTCGGTCGAATCAGGCTCCGGGCCGGTTGAATTCGCCGTCCTTGGCACCGGCGACGAAGGCCTCCCACTCGCCGGGAGTGAAGATCAGCACCGGGCCGTCCGGATTCCGGGAATCCCGTAAGCCGATGTTTCCACTGGCCAGGAAGGCGATTTCGACGCCGTCGGCGCTGTCGTCCCCGCGCCGCCACACCGCGTCGGCTTCGATCACGCGGTTCTTCGCTTCCACTATCGCCTCCCCTGTGCGCAGACCAGCAGGACTGGTCGGTGATGTAGATCGCACTCATCATGCCAGTGTTTGTGAAGGGTTCGGATCGGATATTCCATCTTCTGTCAGCGGAAGGAGGTATGTGGTGCGCACGCCATGGTCCCCGCAACGCGCAGCCCCGGTCTCCGACAGCTGTGCGGTGGTTCCCGAGCGGTTCTCGGTGGAATTGGCCCACAGCATCCTGCGGATCCACCGAAGTTGCCCCACCGATCAATGTGCTCGCCGGAAGGCGGCCGTTTTCTACCTGTACGAGCAGCGTCTGACGGCCCTGCCGAGGCAGCGCCGCGCCCGTTGACCCCCACCGCGGGGTTCCCCACTAAGTTGGTCCCATGGCTTTGGACAGTGGGAGCACGACGTCAGTCAGCGGCGCGGTGGTGGCGCCGATCGCCAAGCGGGTGCCGACGGAGCGCGTGCACCACGGGGACGTCGTCATCGAAGAGTACGAGTGGCTGCGGGACAAGGAGAATCCCGAGGTCATCGCGTATCTGGAGGCGGAGAACGCCTATACCGAGGCGCAGACCGCGAAGCTGGGCCCGCTCCGGGAGAAGATCTTCGAGGAGATCAAGGGGCGGACCCAGGAGACCGACCTGTCGCTGCCCACCCGCATGGGCGACTACTGGTACTACTCGCGCACCTTCGAGGGCAAGCAGCACGGTGTGCACTGCCGCTGCCCGATCGCCGACCCGGACGACTGGACCCCGCCCAAGCTGGAGCCCGACGTCGAGATCCCGGGCGAGGAGATCGTGCTCGACTCCAATGAGCTGGCCGAGGGCCACGACTTCTTCGCGCTCGGCGCGTACTCGCTGAGCCACGCCGGCGACATGCTCGCCTACTCGGCCGACACGCTCGGCAACGAGCGGTACACCCTGCGCATCAAGAACCTGCGCACCGGTGAACTGCTGGCCGACGAGATCCCGAACATCGCGCCCGGCGCGACCTGGTCACTGGACGGCACCCACGTCTTCTATCAGACCCTCGACGACTCCTGGCGGCCCGACAGCGTGTGGCGGCACCGGCTGGGGACCGAGCAGTCCGCGGACGTCCGGGTCTTCCACGAGCCGGACGAGAGCTTCTGGGTCAGCATCGGCGCCACCCGCTCGGAGCAGTTCCTGGTCATCATGACCGGTTCCAAGATCACCACCGAGAATTGGATCCTGGAGGCGGACAACCCCGAGGGCGAGTTCCGGGTACTCATCCCGCGCCGGGAGGGCGTGGAGTACTCGGCCGAGCACGCCGTCATCGGCGGCGAGGACAAGCTGCTCATCCTGCACAACGACGTGGTGGACGGCGTGAAGGCGGTCAACTTCGTGCTGGCCGAGGCCCCTCTGGCCGAGCCCGCCGCCATGAAGATCCTGATCCCGCACCGCGACGATGTCCGGCTCGAGGACATCGACGCCTTCGCCGACAAGCTGGTGCTGAGCTACCGCCGCGAGGCGCTGCCCCGGGTCGCGGTGTGGCCGCTGACCGCCGATGGCTACGGCGAGCTGAAGGACATCGACTTCGACCTGGCCCTGTTCTCGGCCGGGCTGAGCGCGAACCCGGAGTGGGAGCAGCCCATGCTGCGCATCGGGCTCACCTCCTTCATCACCCCGACCCAGGTGTACGACTACGTGCCCGAGACCGGTGAACTGCTGCTGCGCAAGGAGCAGGTGGTGCTCGGCGGCTACGACGCCGACGAGTATGTGCAGCAACGGGATTGGGCGGTGGCCGCGGACGGCACCCGGGTGCCGATCTCGCTGGTGATGCGCCGTGAGACCGCGGCCGCGATGGGCGGGGACGCGGTGGCGGAGCCGAAGCCGTTGCTGCTCTACGGGTACGGCTCCTACGAGGCCGCCATCGACCCGTACTTCTCGGTGGCGCGGCTGTCGCTGCTGGACCGCGGCATGGTGTTCGCGGTGGCGCACGTGCGCGGCGGCGGTGAGATGGGCCGGCTCTGGTACGAGCACGGCAAGACCCTCACCAAGAAGAACACCTTCACCGACTTCGTCTCCGTCGCACGGCATCTGGTGGATTCCGGGGTGACCGCGCCGGACCGCATGGTGGCCGACGGCGGCAGCGCGGGCGGCCTGCTCATGGGCGCGGTGGCGAACATCGCCCCCGAACTGTTCGCGGGCATCCTGTCCAACGTGCCGTTCGTGGACCCGCTGACCTCCATCCTCGACCCCTCCCTGCCGCTCACCGTCACCGAGTGGGACGAGTGGGGAAACCCGTTGGAGGACAAGGAAGTCTACGAGTACATGAAGTCCTACTCGCCGTACGAGAACGTCACGGCCCAGGACTACCCGGCGATCCTCGCCATCACCGGTCTCAACGACACCCGCGTGCTCTACGTCGAGCCCGCCAAGTGGGTGGCCAAACTTCGCGCCACCAAGACCGGCGACTCGCAGCTGCTGCTCAAGACCGAGATGAGCGCCGGCCACGGCGGTGTGAGCGGACGCTACGAGAAGTGGAAGGAAGTCGCGTTCGAGTTCGCGTGGGTGCTCGATACCGCCGGGGCGGCGGACAACTAGCAACCCTCGACGGCGGCCGGATCCTCGGCCGCCGTCATTTCTTCTTGGCCTTGGACTTGCGCGCCGCGTGTTTGTGTTTGCCGGTGGCGGACTTGGTCTTCGTGCCGGTGGCCGACTCGCCATCGGTCTTCGCGCGCCCGCCGAGCTCGGCCTTGATCTTCGCCTGGAGCTCCGCGGTGGGCACCGCCGCGTCGGCGTTGTGGGTGAAGCCGCCCGCGTCCTCGCGGGTGAGCGAGGTCGTCAGCGGGTGCTTGTCGAGCACCTTCATGCCGCGGGCCAGGTCGTCGAGCAGCAGATCGGCCATGTCGTGGGTGAATCCGTGCCGCAGCACGGCCCGCATGATGGTCTCGTCCGCGCGGTCGGCGGGCAGCGGGTAGGCCGCGATCAGCCAGCCCCGGGTGCGCAGCCGGTCGGACAGGTCGTAGAGGCTGAGCTTCGACGTGCCCGACGTCTTCCAGGAGACCGCTGTGATGCCGTGCCGGGGGTCGGAGTCGTGGATGAGTTCGAACGGCCCGGCCTCGGTGAGCCCCTCGGCCAGATGCTGTCCGGCGCTGTAGATCGCGGTCTGCACATTGCGGTAGCCGGTGCGGCCGAGCCGGATGAAGTCGTAGTACTGGGTGACGGCCTGCCCGCCGGGCCGGGAGAAGTTCAGATTGAAGGTGGGCATATTGCCGCCCAGATAGTCGACGTTGAAGATGAGTTCCTCGGGCAGGTCCTCCTTGGTGCGCCAGATCGCCCAGCCCGCGCCCAGCGGGGCGAGGCCGGTCTTGTGGCCTGAGGCGTTGATGGACTTGACCCGGGGCAGCCGGAAGTCCCAGCGGATCTCGGGCGCGCAGAAGGGGGCGAGGAAGCCGCCGCTGGCCGCGTCGACGTGGATCGGGATATCGAGTCCGGTCCGGTCCTGGATTTCGTCGAGGGCCCGGCTGACGCCCTCGACGTCCTCGAACAGGCCGGTGAAGGTCTGGCCGAAGGTCGGCACCACCATGATGGTGTTCTCGTCGCAGTAGGCGGCGATGTCGTCGGGGTGCATCGTGTAGCGGTCGCCGCGCAGCGGAATCTGTCGGATCTCCACGTCGAAGTAGCGGGCGAACTTCTCCCAGCACACCTGCACCGGTCCGCACACGAAGTTGGGGATGCCGCGCCCGCCGCGCTTGCGCCAGCGGAATTTCGCGGCCAGCCCGCCCAGCATGGCGGCCTCGCTGGAGCCGGTGGTGGAGGTGCCGAGAGTGCCCAGGGCGTCGGGGGAGTTCCACAGATCGGCGAGCATGTGCACGCAGCGCTGCTCGAGCTCGGCGGTCTGCGGGTACTCGTCCTTGTCGACGATGTTCTTGTCGAGGCACTCGTTCATCAGCCGCCGGGCCTCGTCGTCGACCCAGGTGGTGCAGAAGGTGGCCAGATTCATCCGGGAGACGCCGTCGAGCAGCAGTTCGTCGTGCACGATCTGGTAGGCGACCTGCGGGAAGATCTCGTGTTCGGGAAAGCCCCCGTGCGGTGCGGCGCGCTTGATGCCGGGCATCGCGAAGACGTCGTCGGGTTCCAGAATGCCGGTCATGAGGCTCCGATCTCGCGCGCACCACGGTTTGCCACATCGATGGTAGCCAGGTCATCTCATCGAAACTGGTTCTGCAAGCTACCGTTTCGTAATCGAGAGATAGTTGCTGAACGGTTACTATTCAGCCTTGCGGCGGGGGACGGGTTCGGTGTTCTGCCTGGAAAGGACCAGTGATGACCGGCACGGTGACCAAGGGGGCTACGGCCACCAAGTGCATGTCGTGGGTGACGCTGGCGCTCATGACGACCAGTTCGGTGGCGAGTCTGCGCGCCGCGCCCACCATGGCGGTCTACGGGTTGGCCTGTGTGTTCCTCCTACCTGCTGCCCGCGCTGCTGTTCCTGCTGCCGACCGCGTTCGTGGCCGCCGAGCTGGCGTCCGGATGGGCGGGCGGCGTGTACAAGTGGGTGAGGGAGGGGCTCTCGCAGCCGCTGGGATTCCTTGCGGTGTGGTGTCAATTCGCCATGACGATCTTCTACTACCCGAGCCTGCTGGCTTATGTGGCAAGCACTTTCGCGTACATCATCGATCCGTCGCTGGCCTCCAACGGGTTGTACGTGGCGATCGTCATCATCACCATCTAATGGGTGGCGGTGTTCGTGTCCTCGCAGGGCACCAAAACCGTTGCGGGCCTGTCGAGTATGGGGCTGATCATCGGCACCCTGATACCGGAGTCCTATGCGGGCATGGAGATGAACGCCGTGCACGTGTCCTCGGCTGCCCCGATCAGCTCGCTTCCTACCTGAAGAGCGTCGGCGACCTGAAGACTGGTGCCACGGTCGATTCCGACGACCACCACTGACCACGGGAGGACGCCCATGACCAGTACCGTTGAAACCGAGGACGATTCGACCACGGCCGCCCTGCGCGCGGCGGTGAAGGAACTCATGCCGCGGGCGAAAAGCGATCTCGCCCAGCTCGTCTCGTTCAAGTCGGTGTACGACGCCCGGCAGTTCCCGATCGAGGAATGCGAGAAGACCGCGAAGTGGGTGGCCGACGCCTTCAGGGCGGAGGGCCTCGCCGATGTCGGACTGTACGAGACGCCCGACGGCAGCAAGGCCGTGGTCGCGCGCAGTGAGACCCCCGCGGGCGCGCCGACCATCATGCTGTACTGCCACTACGACGTGCAGCCGCCGCTCGACGGCGCCGCCTGGCAGACCCCGGTCTGGCAGCTCACCGAGAAGAACGGCCGCTGGTACGGGCGCGGCGCCGCCGACTGCAAGGGCAATATCGTCATGCACCTGACCGCGCTGCGGGCGCTGCGCAAGGTCTACGGCGACGACTTCCCGGTCGGGCTGGTGCTGGTCTCGGAGGGCTCCGAGGAGCAGGGCACCGGCGGCCTGGAGGAGTTCGTGCCCGGCCATGCCGACCTGCTGCGCGCCGACACCCTGCTGATCTGCGACTGCGGCAACTTCGCGGTCGGCGTGCCCACCTTCACCCAGACCCTGCGTGGCAATGTGAACGTGGTCGTCACCGTCGAAACCCTGTCCGGCCCCATGCATTCCGGCATGTTCGGCGGCCCGGCGCCGGACGCGCTCGCGGCCATGATCCACCTGCTGGGCACACTGCGCGACGCGGAGGGCAACACCACCGTCGACGGTCTGCGCAACGACCAGGTGTGGGAGGGGCACGACTACCCGGAGGCCCAATTCCGTTCCGACGCGGGCGTTCTCGACGGCGTCGACCTGGTGGGCGGCGGCAAGGTGGCCGACATGCTGTGGGCGCGACCGGCGCTGACCGTGCTCGGTATGGACGTCCCGGCCGTGGTCGGCTCCTCGGCGGCCATCCAGCCGAAGACCCGGGCGCGCCTCAACCTGCGTATCCCGCCGGGCACCAGGCCGGACGAGGCACTGAAAGCCCTGACCGCGCACCTGAAGTCGCACGCGCCGTGGCACGCGAAAGTGACCGTGGAGACCGAGGCCACCGGCTCGCCGTTCGTCGGCAGCACCGACGGCCCGGCGCGGCAGGCCATGTCGTCGGCCATGGAGGCCGCCTACGGGCGGCCCGCGACCACCGAAGGGCAGGGCGGCTCGATCCCGCTGTGCAATGTCTTCGCCGACACCTATCCGGAGGCCGAGATCATGCTCATGGGGGTCGAGGAACCCAAGTGCCTGATCCACGCGCCGAACGAGAGCGTCGATCCGACGGAGATCGAGAACATGGCGCTCGCTGAGGCGCTCTTCCTGGCTTCCTACCGTTAGGGCAGGTCAGCGGTATTTTTTCGCGTTCTGCCGTGCGGGCGCCGGAGTCGGTGAACACTGAACTGGTCATTTCGGTCAGAGAAGGGAAGGTTCGCCGACTCGAGGGAGCCAGCATGAAGCACGGCAGAGCCCCGGCCACCGCGGCCGCGTTCCTCACCACCGTCACACTGTCATCGCTGTTCATCACCTCCGGCACCACCACGGCCGCCCCGGAAGACGTCACCGTCACCGCGAGCCTGGCCGGCAGAACCGCCTCGATCACACTCGACAACGGCAGCTTCGCCGTCGAGAACGGCAATCTCGTCATCCGCGAGCCGGGCGGGCAGGTCGTCCGCACCCTGGCGCTGTACTACAAGGTCGACGACCTCCAGTACCCGATCCGGGCACTGGTCTCCGACCAGTCGGTCGAGCTGACCCCGGAATCCGATCGCGGCCAGGCCACCCTCGACCCCGCCCCTGGCACCCTGCCCCTGCCCGGCACCCAGCAGCAGCAACAGGACAGGTTCGACACCACCGTCGCGCAGGGCGCGGCCATCGGCGCGCTCGCCGGCGGCATTCCGGGTGCGGCGGCGGGCTGTGCCCTCGGCGGGGGACCGGGCGCGGGCGTCGGAGCCATCGCGGGCGGTGTGCTCGGGTTCATCGCGGGCATCATCGCGGCAGCGCTGCTGGCGCCGATCGTCGTCTCCGGCGAGATGGCGCTGGCGCCCGGATTCGCGGCGGCCGGTGCGGCGCTCGGCGTCGCGGGCGGTGCGATCACCGGCACCGTCGGCGGCTGCACCCTGGGCGCGGCCATCATCGGCGGCGCGAGTGCCCTGGTCGGCGCTCTGGTGGGCGCCGGGGTCGGGGCGGCGGTCGCGCAGTTCACCACGAATCCGCCTCCACCGCAGTAGTTTCCACGAACTCGCGCCGCCGGGCGGTGGCCGCTCCCGCCCGGCGGCGCGGAATCAGAATTCGGCGTTGTCCTCGGGTTCCACGACCCGGAATTCGGTATTGGCCGGACCCATTTCGGCCAGTCGACCGAAATAGATGCCCTGCGCCGCGGGCTCGATGATCCCGTAGTGGATGGGGAAGGCGATGCGGGGATTTACCGCCCGCAGGTAATCGACGGCCTCGCTGATACGCATCCACGGTGCGACGGCGGGAATGGCGAGAACACCGACCGGTGTCGGCGGAACCCACAGTGAATCACCGGGGTGGACGAGTTGGGACGGATCTTCCGCGGTGCCGAGTTGGAAGACAGTGTTGTCTATTACCGGGATCTCGGGGTGGATGACCGCGTGCCGGCCACCGCCGCCGGTAA
Source organism: Nocardia sp. NPDC005746 (assembly GCF_040630785.1). NCBI lineage: Bacteria > Bacillati > Actinomycetota > Actinomycetes > Mycobacteriales > Nocardiaceae > Nocardia > Nocardia sp. NPDC005746. Next base: position 196,925 of record NZ_JBEXYE010000010.1, on the reverse strand, counting down.
TTTGGACTTCACCGACTTTCAGAACATTTCCGGCATGGACCGCCTCCCAGGGCTCACCCCGCTGCAGCGCGGTCTGCGGGTCAGACAACAGCCTGGCCTGCGGATTCGCCTCGATCAGGGCCCCGATTCGGTTCGAGTCGATGTGGTCGGGGTGCTGATGGGTGACCGCGATCGCGTCCAATCCGGTGATGCCCTCGAATCCGTGCGAGAAATTGCCCGGATCGAATAGGATCTTCGCGCCGTTCAGTTCCACCAGAATGCAGGAATGTCCGAAATGGGCTATGCGCATGGGACAACGGTAGCCCCGCACCGGCCTGGGACGCTCCGTCAGTCGCCCCTGGTCGCGGCGGACCCCGCTGTGGCGCAGGCCACGGACGGTCGGCCCCGGCGCGGCCCGCGCCGCCCACGCCAACTACGCTGATCAGCGATACCCCCCGCTCGGCCTGGCATGCATGGACCGAGCGCCGCCCCACCAGCTGAGGAGCAACGCGTGGCACGTGTCGTGGTCGAGGTGATGCCGAAGGCCGAGATCCTGGATCCGCAGGGACAGGCCATCGTCGGAGCGCTGGGGCGTCTCGGGCACCCCGGGATCTCGGATGTGCGGCAGGGCAAGCGATTCGAGCTGGACGTCGCCGACGACGTCAGCGACGCCGATCTCGAGCAGATCGCCGAAACGCTGCTGGCCAACGTCGTGATCGAGGACTGGAAGGTCGTCCGGCTGTGAGCGCCCGCATCGGTGTCATCACCTTCCCGGGCACGCTCGACGACGTCGACGCCGCCCGGGCCGTGAAACTGGCCGGATCCGAGCCCGTTTCGCTGTGGCACGCCGATGCCGACCTCAAGCAGGTCGACGCGGTCGTGGTCCCCGGCGGGTTCTCCTACGGCGACTACCTGCGCGCGGGCGCCATCGCCTCGATGGCCCCCGTCATGGGTGAGGTCATCAAGGCCGCCGAGCAGGGCATGCCGATCCTGGGCATCTGCAACGGCTTCCAGATCCTGTGCGAGGCGGGCCTGCTGCCGGGCGCGCTGACCCGCAACGAGGGCCTGCACTTCGTCTGCCGCGACCAGTGGCTGACCGTCGAGCAGACCGACACCGCCTGGACCACCCGCTACGAGCCGGGCGCCCAGATCCTCATCCCCGTCAAGAACGCCGAGGGCCGCTTCCAGGCGTCCGCCGAGGTGCTCGACGAGCTCGAGGGCGAGGGCCGCGTGGTCTTCCGCTACGCGGGCGGCAACCCCAACGGGTCGCAGCGCGATATCGCGGGCATCACCTCCGCGAACCGTCGCGTCGTCGGCTTGATGCCGCACCCCGAGCACGCCACCGAGCCGCTCACCGGCCCCAGCGACGACGGCCTGGGCCTGTTCCTGTCCGTGCTGGACAGCCTGGTCTCCGCGTAATCACGCGAGCACAACCGAACAACTAGATCCCGTCGAGGATCTCGAAGTCGATGCCGCCCGCCCTGGCCAGCCAGGTCGGGCGGATCGCTTGTCGGCCCTCGAATCCGAGCTCGCCCCACGGGGTTTCGATGACCGGACGGTCCGCGATCGCGGACTGGATCCGCCGCACGTCCAGCGATCCGGCCAGCTCGGCCATGCCGCGCAGGGCGTGAATGGCCTCGTAGCTGGTGTTGCTGAAATTCGTCAGGGAGGGCGCGAAGCCCCCGTGTAGTCGGCGATACCGGTTCTGTCGTTCCCGGTCGTGCGGGCCGTTCACGAAGAACCCGGACGGCACGAACAGATTGTGGTTCGCGCCGCCGCCCGCGGCCAGCAGCACGTTCTCGTCCACCGCCGGGCTCACCCGGACCTGCTGCGCCGTTCGTCCGGTGCGGGTGAACTGCACATTGAAGCGGGCCACGTCCGCGCCCACCAGCAGCACGATCACCCCGTCCGCCCGATCCAGCCGCGGATCGTCGAGGAAGTCCCGGAAATCGTGGGTGTTCATGGGCACGAACACCTCCAGCGGGATCAGGTCCGGATCCGTGAGCGCGGCCCGCACGGCCGCCGCCGTGCGCCGGGGCCACACGTAATCGTTGCCGATGATCGCCCAGCGGCGCGCGTCGCAGGAGCGGCGCAGCCAGTCCAGGGCGGGCAGGATCTGATGCCGGGGGTCCGCGCCGATCATGAACAGGCCCGCGGGAGCCGAAGCCGAGTTCAGGCCCTCGTGATCGGTGGCGAACAGATACGGCACCCGCCCCGCGGTCTCCCGCTCCACCGCCCGCCGCACCGCCGAGGTGTGCCATCCCGTGACCGCCCGCACCAGGCCGGTGGCCAGCAGCGCGGACACCTCCGCCGCCACTACCGACGGTTCCCGGCCCCCGTCTATGTGGGTGACGCGCAATTCTCTTCCCAGAATTCCGGTACCGGAGTTGATTTCTTCCAACGCCAGAGAAATGGCCGCCTCGCAGGAAGGCCCGAAGATACCGCCGGGACCCTGCTGCGGAACTATGTTGATGATCTCGAAGACGTTCTCGGGATTCCCGTCGAACGGGGACATCGGTTACCCTTCCCCTCGTTCAAGCGGTTTTTCTGACGGGCGGGAAATATGGCGACAATTCTAGGTGGATTTTCCACCTTGCATGGAGCCCTCCGGGCGGCCGAGCGGAGTTGGCTTCGTCACCTGGACGCCGCGCTGTGCGCGCGACGGCTCACCGCCGACCAATGGTGCATGCTCACCAACCTCTCCGCCGACATCGGCATCACCATGAGTGAACTGGCGACGCGGGCCCAGCTGGCCCCGTCCTCGGCCACCCGGCACGCCGACCATCTGGCTGAGCGCGGACTCATCTTCCGGGTCGCCGCGGCCGACGACCGCCGCCGCATCCTCATCGGATTGAGCCGCCGCGGCGAGGAACTCGTCGCCGAGGTGCGCGCCGAGGAAGCCCGCGCCGAGGCCGAAATGCGCCGCAGTCTCGGCAGTGACGACTACCTCGAACTGGTCCGCCTGCTCGGCCGGGTCGCCGAAGCCCCGCTCCCCGGGAACTGAACCGAGGTTCCTTAGTATCGGGGGATGCCTGTTGCCGAGACCACCGCGACCGCCGCCGGCCTGTGTGAATTCATCGATGCCTCCCCGTCGCCGTTCCACGTCTGCCGAACTGTCGCAGCGGAACTCGACGACCTCGGCTTCACCCGGCTCTCCGAATCGGCGCCCTGGCCCTCCAGCAGCGCGGGCCGCTACTACGTGGTGCGCGGCGGCTCGCTGGTCGCGTGGGCGGACGGCGGACCCGGCGCGCCCACCGGCTTCCGCGCCGGGCAGGCCACGCCCTTCCGCGTGGTCGGCGCACATACCGACAGCCCCAACCTGCGGGTCAAGCAGCACCCGGACCTGGCCGTCGCGGGCTGGCAGCTGGTCGGGCTGGAACCCTACGGCGGGGCCTGGCTGAACTCCTGGCTCGACCGCGACCTCGGCATCTCCGGGCGGCTCTCGGTGCGCGATGGAAACATGGTGCGGGAGCAGCTGATTCGCATCGACGAGCCGCTCCTGCGGGTGCCGCAACTGGCCATCCACCTCTCCGACGACCGGCGCGGGGTACAGCTGGACCCGCAGCGGCACGTGAACGCGGTGTGGGGGATCGGCGGCGAACCGCGATCGTTCATGGCGTTCATCGCCGAACGGGCCGGCGTCGAGGCGGACGCGGTGCTCGGCTGGGAGCTGATGACCCATGATCTGGTGCCGTCCAGACTGATCGGCCGCGCCCTGGATCTGGTGAGCGCGCCCCGGCTCGACAACCAGGGCACCTGCTACGCCGGGCTGCGCGCCTTCCTGGCCGCGATCGACGAACCCGGCGCGGCGGTTCCGGTGCTGGCCATGTTCGATCACGAGGAGGTCGGCAGCCAATCCGACCGCGGCGCGCAATCCGACCTGCTGCCCACGGTGCTCGAACGCATCGTGCTCACCCGCGGCGGCGGCCGCGCCGAATACCTGGCGGCCCTGGCCGGTTCGATCTGCGCTTCGGGCGACATGGCGCACGCGACCCACCCCAACTACCCGGACCGGCACGAACCGGCCCACCGCATCGAGGTGAACGGGGGACCGGTGCTCAAGGTCAACCAGAACCTGCGCTACGCCACCGACGCCACCGGCGCGGGCGCCTTCGCGCTCGCCTGCGCGCAGGCCGACGTGCCGCTGCAGCGCTACGTGCACCGGGCCGACCTGCCCTGCGGCTCCACCATCGGGCCGATGACCGCGGCCCGCACCGGCATGCCCACGGTGGATGTCGGCGCGGCCCAGCTGGCCATGCACTCGGCGCGGGAAATGATGGGCGCGGCCGATGTGGCCGCGTACGCGGCGGCGCTCGCGGCGTTCCTGACGCCGGAAGCCGTGCGCTGATCCAGCTTCCGACACGACGAAGGGCCGCCCGCACGATCCGTGCGGGCGGCCCTTTCGCTTCGGGGTACTAGGCGTTCGACAGCTCGGCGTCGGCCGCCGCGGGCTTCGGGTGATACGTCAGTGCCGCCACCACGAACACGATCAGCGTGAACAACACGTAGCTGTTGCCGACGATCTGCTGCCACCAGTTCCAGGTGAGCTCGCGGTCGTGGTCGTGCGGGAGCAGCCACATCGGGCCGATCGCGAACATCACCACGGCCGCGCCGACCGCGCCCAGGAACCACGGATTGCGGCGGCCGCGGGAGATCGCGTCGGCGGCCACGATCAGCGCGGGCGCGATCCACACCCAGTGATGCGACCAGGAGACCGGCGAAACCAGCAGCACCGCCGCGGCATTCACCATCAGCGCGGCCACGTTCGAGCCGGCGTCCAGCAGTCGCTTCATCCACAGCGCGGCCAGCGCCACCGCGGCCACCGACAGCACCAGCCAGATCAGCGTGGACATCGAGGTCGAGTAGCCGAGCCGGAACACGAAACCCTTGATCGACTGATTGCCCGCGTACCAGGGCGGGCCGATGCGGCCGGTGTCGGCCAGCGTGTGGAACCAGTACTCCGGCGAATCGTGCGGGAACAGTACGAAACCGGCCGCCACCGCGCCGATGGCCGACACGATGAGCGTGATCGCGCCCTTCCAGTCCTTACGCAGCAGGAAGTAGAGGAGATAGCCGCCCGGAGTCAGCTTCACCGACACCGCGATACCGATCAGCATGCCGCGCGGCCAGAAGGTCTTGCGCGCCAGGCAGTCCAGCGCGACCGCGGCCATCAACACCAGGTTGATCTGCCCGAACCCGTAGGTCTGGCGGATCGGTTCCAGCAGTTGCAGCACGGCGACCGCGCCGATCACGATGGCCAGGCGGGTCTGCCAGGCCAGGGTCGGCCGGATCCGGTCCAGCACCACCCACAGCGTCACACCCAGCGAGGCGATCGACACCGCGAGCACCGCCCACTCCGCGATCGCCAGGGGCATCAGGGCCAGCGGCGCGAAGAACAGCGCGGCCAGCGGGGGATAGGTGAACGGAAGCCCGAGCCCGAAAACCGGCGGCATCGGCCCGTACAGATCCTTGCCGTCCAGCCAGGCCCGCGCACCGTTGCGGTACACCTGCAGGTCGATGTATCCGTGCCAGAGCTTGGCCTGATAGCTGATGAAAGCGGACACCGCGAACAGTGCGACCGCGACCAGGAGCAGCTCTCCCTGCCGTCGAGTCAGCCCTGCAGGCGTGGTCACGGGTTGTTCGGTCGGATCCGCGACCCCGGATCGATCGTTCACCGCCACAGACTAGCTCCCCCGCCTCCCCGAGACTTCAGCGCACGGCTCGGGTGCCGTGGCCCGAACTGCATGCGGACCGGCGGTCAGGAGCCGAAACGATTTCGGGCGTACGCGGCGAGTTACCCCGGTCGGCGGCAAATCAGTTGGCGCTTCGGCATACGAAACACGTAGTGGGTATGGGCGGGGCTGTGAGTGTCGAGAAGTGGTCCCGGACACAGCGATGGGCGGGGTAAGGGCCTGATTTGGTCGGCAATTAGACTCGGTGCGTATCTCGCCGACATCCAGCAACGCGGGCATTCGCTTCCGACCTGCCCGGCCGAAAGGACTCTGGTATTCCCGTGACCAGCCACGTCGATACCGTCAGCAACGCCGCGGCCACCTCGGACCACCCGCAGCCCTACAAGGAACTCGGCCTCAAGGACGACGAGTACGCCCGGATCAAGGAGATCCTCGGGCGCCGTCCCACCGACGCCGAGCTCGCCATGTACTCGGTGATGTGGTCGGAGCACTGCTCCTACAAGTCCTCCAAGGTGCACCTGCGCTACTTCGGTGAGACCACCACCGACGAGATGAAGAAGTCGATGCTCGCGGGCATCGGCGAGAACGCCGGCGTGGTCGACATCGGCGACGGCTGGGCGGTCACCTTCAAGGTCGAATCGCACAACCACCCCTCCTACGTGGAGCCCTACCAGGGCGCGGCCACCGGCGTCGGCGGCATCGTGCGCGACATCATGGCCATGGGCGCGCGCCCGATCGCGGTGATGGACCAGCTGCGCTTCGGCGCGGCCGACCACCCCGACACCCGGCGCGTGGTCGACGGCGTCGTCCGCGGTGTCGGCGGCTACGGCAACTCGCTGGGCCTGCCGAACGTGGGCGGCGAGACCGTGTTCGACTCGTCCTACCAGGGCAATCCGCTCGTCAACGCGCTGTGCGCGGGCGTCATGCGGGTCGAGGACCTGCACCTGGCCTTCGCCTCCGGCAAGGGCAACAAGATCATCCTGTTCGGCGCGCGCACCGGCCTCGACGGCATCGGCGGCGTGTCCGTGCTCGCCTCGGACACCTTCTCCGGCGACGAATCCGGCTCCGGCCGTAAGAAGCTCCCCAGCGTCCAGGTCGGCGACCCGTTCGCCGAGAAGGTCCTCATCGAGTGCTGTCTCGAGCTGTACCACGCCGGACTCGTGGTCGGCATCCAGGACCTCGGCGGCGCCGGCCTGTCCTGCGCCACCTCCGAACTGGCCGCGGCCGGTGACGGCGGCATGCTGGTCGACCTGGACCAGGTCCCGCTGCGCGCCGCCGGCATGACCGCCGCCGAGATCCTGTCGAGCGAATCGCAGGAGCGCATGTGCGCGGTCGTCACCCCCGAGAACGTGGACGCCTTCATGGCCGTCTGCAAGAAGTGGGACGTCAACGCCAATGTCATCGGTGAGGTCACCGACGGCGACCGCCTGGTCATCACCTGGCACGGCGAGACCGTCGTCGACGTGCCGCCGCGCACCGTCGCCCACCAGGGCCCGGTCTACGAGCGCCCGGTGCAGCGGCCCGCGGATCAGGATGCGCTGAACGCGGATTCGGCCTCGCACCTGAACCGTCCGCAGACCGGCGACGAACTGCGCGCCACCCTGATGAAGATGCTGGCCAGCCCGCAGCTGTGCTCGCGCAAGTGGATCACCGAGCAGTACGACCGCTACGTGCGCGGCAACACCGTGCTCGCCGAGCACGCCGACGCCGGCGTGGTCCGCATCGACGAGGAGTCCGGCCGCGGCATCGCCCTGGCCACCGACGCCTCCGGCCGCTACACCAAGCTGGACCCGTACACCGGCGCGCAGCTGGCGCTGGCCGAGGCCTTCCGCAATGTCGCCGTCACCGGCGCCACCCCGAAGGCCGTCACCAACTGCCTCAACTTCGGTTCGCCGGAGGATCCGGGCGTCATGTGGCAGTTCCAGCAGGCCGTGCGCGGTCTCGCGGACGGCTGTGCGGCCCTGGGCATTCCGGTCACCGGCGGCAACGTGTCGTTCTACAACCAGACCGGCCAGACCGCCATCCTGCCGACCCCCGTGGTCGGCGTGCTCGGCGTCATCGACGATGTGCACCGCCGCATCCCGACCGGCCTGGGCACCGAGCCCGGCGAGACCCTGATCCTGCTCGGCGAGACCCGTGACGAGCTCGACGGCTCCATCTGGGCGCAGGTCGAGCACGACCACCTCGGCGGCCTGCCCCCGAAGGTCGACTTCGCCCGCGAGCAGCTGATCTCCGAGATCCTGGTGTCCGGCTCCCGCGACGGCATGGTCTCCGCCGCGCACGACGTCTCCGAGGGCGGCCTCATCCAGACCGTCGTCGAGGCCGCGCTGGCCGGCGAAACCGCCTGCCGCATCATCCTTCCCGAGGGCGCCGACCCGTTCGTCACCCTCTTCTCCGAGTCCGCCGGTCGCGTCCTGGTCGCCGTCCCCCGCTCGGAGGAAACCCGCTTCACCAAGATGTGCGACGCTCGCGGCCTCCCGTGGGCCCGCATCGGCGTCGTCGACGACGGCTCCGACTCCGTCGAGGTCCAGGGCCTGTTCAAGGCCACCCTCGACGAGCTCCGCGCCGCCCATGAGGGCACCCTCCCCGCCCTCTTCGGCAACGCCGACCACTGAGCGGTCGCCCGCGGCGCTGAACCGTAGCGGCCGCACAGCCGTAGGAATGATCGAGAGCCCGCCCGGTTCGTCCGGGCGGGCTCTCGCCATCCACGGCCACGGCCGGTGGCCGACGCGGTACACATGTTGCGCTTTGTGATCTCCCGCCGATATCAGACCTGTTGGTGCTCGGGTGGTTCCCGCGCGCCTTCGACGTATTCACATCGGCTGCAAAGGAATCGAACACCACCATGGCCGCGCCGGTCGTCTTCACCAGCAACTATTCCGATATGTCGAACGACGAGGGCTTCCAGTGGGACTTCCACTGCGACCGATGCAGAACCGTCTACCAGTCGGCGTTCCAGCAGAACTACCTCTCGCGAGGCCGCGGCCTGCTGCGCGTGCTGCGGGACCTGTTCGGTGACCGTTTCAGCGTGCTGAACAAGGCATCCTCGGCCGCCGACAGCTACTCCAACAGCTGGGGCAGCTCATCCTCGAGCACCAAGGACAAGGCCTTCGCCACCGCCATCAGGGACGTGGAGCCGAACTTCCGGCAGTGCGGGGGCTGCGGTTCCTGGATGTGCGCACGCAACTGCTGGAACGAGCAGGTGGGACAGTGCACGGGTTGCTCACCCCTGGTCCAGCACGAGATCGCGCGGGCGCAGGCCGCCGCCCGCGGTGAACAGATCCAGGAAGCGGCGCGGCAACAGGATTGGGCCCAGCAGCACGACATCTCCACTCCGGCCCGGGTTCTCTGCCCGACCTGCGGTTCCAACACCACCGGCGGTCGGTTCTGCGGAGCCTGCGGCACTGCTCTGGACCTGCGTTCGGGCTGTCGCGGCTGCGGGCATCAGATCCCGGTGGGGTCGGCGTTCTGCTCGAATTGCGGGCAAGGTCAATAGCGGTCCACCCGCACGAGAGCCCGCCGGATTCCTCCGGCGGGCTCTCGCCATATCCCGTGCGGGACAGCTCGATCGAGTTGTCGCCGCGCCGTGCACCTAGTGGAACAGGCTGCTCAGCAGCGGGCCGATCACCGGAATCGAACTCGCGCTACCGGTTCCGGTCGTCGGCGGCGTCGTGGTGGGCGGAGTCGTCGTCGGGGTGCAGCTCGCTCCGGCGGGAGCGCTCTGAACCACATGGACGTTGGGGATCATGGAGTCGATGATCGCGTTGGGGCCGAGCGCCGAGTCGTAGGCGAATGCCCCGAGGGCGGTGTCTCCCGCATAGGTGGGTGCCCAATTCACGGTCATGCCCTGGCCCGCGACATACGGCAGGGTAGCGATGGTGGTGGTCGTGCCCTGCGGGGCGGGCGACCAGACGAACGTGATGCTCGAGTAGCCCGCGGCCTGGGCCATCAATGCCGTGGCGTCGGTGGCGGACAGGCTGATCGTGTAGGTGGTGCCGACGCAGTAGGCCTGCGAGGCCTGCAGCTGCAGGGTGTTCACCACGCCCGCCGACGCGGTCGTCGCTGTCGCGATCGCGGCCGCCCCCACCGCGGCCATGGCAGCGAATCCGATGCTCGAGTGGCCCAGGATCGACTTCTTCATACTCTTGTACTCCCCTAACCAAACCCCTTGGAGATCAAGGGGACGGCCAGCGTATCCGAGCGGGGCGACAAGTCAGTTGATCTTGAAAGGATCGTGTTCGGCCATCAGTTTCTCCATGCGGGCCTCGTCGATGCGCTGGTGCACCTTCGACGATTCATGCTGGTCGCGAATGACTTTCGCGAGGGTGAAGCTACTGCTGACCAGGAACAGCATGGCCATCAGGAGGAAGCCGCGCTGCCAGATGTCGAGGGGGAGGTAGGCGATGCCGATGATCAAGGCGCAGAAGCTGATTCCGAAGGCGATCGCGGCCTGCGCCAGAAACGCCGTGGTGGACTTGGTCTGTGCGCTGGGGTTGCTCATGAATCCGAGTGTGGCTGTCGCGCGGTCGAATCGACCGAGTACATCTACTCGAGTCGGGTCGGTAGAAGCCGTGCCCGACACGCCCGGGTGATGGCCTCTCTCACACGTGGGGCTCCCCGGATTCGGGCCGGTTGCGTCCATACTTGACGGGTGCTGGACTCCGCCCACGCCCTGACCCGGTTGCGCACGCGCGCCGCCGTGGTCGCGCGGCGGGCGGAGGGCATCATCGACCTCAATCACACGGGGTTGGTGGTGGCGACCATCTTCTTCGCGTGGTCGGTGACGCCCTCGCTGGTGCCGCGGGATTGGTTGTTCCAGGGCCTGATCTCCGGGATCAACGCCGCCATCGGGTACGGCGTCGGGTGCGTTCTGCAATGGGCCTTCCGGCGGTGGGTGCGGCCGCGGATTCCGGTCGAGACCCCGCCCGAATGGGTGCGCTACCTGGTGAAGGTCGTCGTGGTCGTCGCGTGCGCCCTGGTGGCGGCCGCCATGCTGGTGCTGTCCGCGGACTGGCAGCGCGAGATCACCAGCCTCATGAACATGGAGGGCACCACCCGCGCCGCGTATCTGCGCACGGGCGGGCTGAGCGTGGCGGTCGGCGCGCTCGTCGTCGCCGTCTACCGGACGCTGCGGGAGACGGTGCGGTTCCTGGCTCGGCTGCTCAGCCGGTGGGTGAAGGTGCCGCCCGCGCTCGCGCCCGCGATCGGGGCGCTGCTGCTGACCGTCCTGATCGTGACCCTGTTCAACGGTGTCGCCACCCGGGCCTTCTTCGCGGTCGCGAACTCGGCGTTCAGTGTGCGCAACGACAAGATGAGCGACTTCGCGGTACAGCCGATGAAGCCGGAGCGTTCCGGGAGTCCGGCCTCGCTGGCCAAGTGGGAGACGCTGGGGTCGGAGGGACGGTGGTTCGTCTCGCACGGACCCGATCCGGTGTTGATCAGCGCTGTCACCGGAAAGCCCGCGCGCGAACCGATTCGGGTCTATGTGGGACTGAAATCGGCGACCCAGGACATGCGCGAGGAGGACATGGCCGTCGCCGAACTCCAGCGCACCGGGGCCTTCGACCGCAAGGTGCTGGTGCTGGCCACCACCACCGGGACCGGCTGGGTGAACGGGGAGGCGGCCGCCGCGCTCGAATACATGTGGGGCGGCGACACCGCGATCGTCGCGTCCCAGTACTCGTATCTGCCGAGCGTGCTGTCGTTCCTGGCGGACCGCGAGAAGGTCGCGGCCAACGGGCGCACCATGTTCGACGCGGTGTACCGGGCCTGGTCGCAACGACCGGCTGACCATCGGCCCAAGCTGCTCGTGTACGGGGAGAGCCTCGGCTCGCAGGGCTCCGAATCCGCCTTCGACGGACTGGCCGATCTGCGCTCCAAGGTCGACGGCGCGCTGTGGGTGGGGCCGCCCAACTCGAATCGACTGTGGCGGCAGTTCGTTCAACGCCGCGACCCGGGCACCCGGGAAGTGGATCCGATCTACGCCGACGGGCTGGTGGTCCGATTCGCCGCCACCGCCGAGGATTTGAACCGGCCCTCGCCGGAGTGGCGCAAGCCGCGCATCGCCTACCTGCAGCATCCGTCCGACCCCATCGTGTGGTGGTCGTCGGATCTCATCTTCTCCCAACCGGATTGGCTGTCCGAACCGCGCGGCGCGGACGTGTCCTCACAGATGCGGTGGTGGCCGTTCGTCACCTTCTGGCAGGTCGTCGCCGACCTCACCAACGCCCAGGGCGTCAGCGACGGGCACGGCCACCGGTACGGCTCCCTGGTTCTCGACGGCTGGGCCGCGGTCGCCGCGCCGCCGGACTGGACGCCGGTCCTCGGGGAACGCATCCGCACCCAGATCGAGCTCGCGGAGGCGTACGAGCGGGCGGTCAAGTAGCGTGCGCGCCCGGGCCCGCGCGCTACTGCGTCCGAAAGCCCTGGCCGCCATGGCGATACCGCTGATCTGGAGCAACCACCTGCTCCCGGCCCTGCGCCTGGATGTGCGCGGCCGCACCGCCGCCAACACCGGCTACGCGCTCGCGTACACCCTCGCCTTTCGGGGAGACCCGACCTTCGGGTCCCGCCGCGGCATCCGGGCCGGAGCCGTCGCCGCGGGCACCGTGCTGTCCGGCTACGCCGCGGCCCTCGCCATTCCGGCCGCCCGCCGCCACCTGGCCGGACTCGCCGACCGGGGCCCCGGCGTCTCCACCCTGGAATGGGCCGCCCTGCACATTCCCGGCGGCACCGTCCTGACCGAGGAACTGGTCTACCGCTCCACCCTGACGCCGCTGCTGGAACGCACGGCGGGCGAGATCGGAACCGTCGCGGGCGCACTGGTTTTCGGCCTCTCCCACATCCAGCCCGCGCGTGCCGCCGCCGACCCGATCGCCGGCACCGTCGCCCTCACCACGGGGGCGGGCCTGGTGTTCGACCTGCTGCGCCGCCGCACCGGCAGCGCCACCGCCCCGGCCCTGCTGCATCTGGCCCTCAATGCGGGCGGAGCCCTCGCCCCTCGACTGGCCCGCCGCCTCGCGCAGTAGCCTCACGGCATGGCGCGACGAGGTACGGTGGATCCGGCGGAGGTGCGAGCGGCGGTCGCCGCGGTGGGGGAGTGGCTGCGCGACGACTCCGCGCCCGCGCCCGCCCGCACCGAGATCGCGGCGGCGGTCCGCGGCACCGCCCGGGCGCTCGCGGCCGACGCCCCCGGACACTCGGTCGAGGTGCGGGTTCCGCCCTTCGTCGCCGTCCAGTGCATCGAGGGTCCCAGGCACACCCGCGGCAATCCGCCCAATGTCGTCGAAACAGATGCTCGGACTTGGCTGTTGCTGGCGACCGGTCTGCTCGACTTCGGCGCCGCGGTGGAATCGGCCGCCCTCACCGCCTCCGGCAGCCGGGCGGGCGAGGTCGCGCGCTGGCTGCCGGTCGTCCCGCTCTGAGTGCTACGCCGCCGCGTCCGGCAGGGTCGCGGGCTTGCGCTCCAAGCCCTTCCGGTCGTAGAAGCGCGTGATGAACAGGCCGAACACCACGCCGATGGCCAGGCCGAGCAGCGCCATCCAGACGCCGCGGGTCAGGCCCGCCTGCCCGTCGCCGAAGAAGTAGAGGATCGAGCGGGTGCCCAGGAACACCTGGTGCATGGGCTCGAACGTGGCCAGCCAGCCGAAGTACTTCGGGGTCGCCTCGATCGGGATGGTGCCGCCCGAGGACGGCAGGCCCAGGATGATGAACACGATCAGATTGATGATCAGGCCGGCGGTGCCGATCGCGGCCAGCGTCGAGGCGCAGGTGAAGCCGACGGCCGTGATCACCAGCGCGCCGTAGAGGAACAGCAGGAGCGGTCTGTCGATCGGCATGCCGAGCAGCGACGCGATGCCCTCCAGCGCCCCCGACACCACCACCGCCATCACCGCGATCGCCGACCACTTGATCAGCAGCGTGCGCACCCGCGAGATGGACGCGCGCGGATAGTGCACGTACCAGGGACCCCACTCGGTGGGCAGGAATCCGAGGGCGGAGTCGATGAGCTGGTGGATGATCATCGCGCCGACCATGCCGACCAGCAGGAGCAGCAGGCTGTAGAAGAAGGCCGTCAGCCCCTCGCCGGAACCGCCCGGGAGCGGCCGGAACTGTTCGGTCACGATGTCCAGCGGCTGCGCCAGCACCAGCCGGGTCGCGGCGGACAGTTCGGTCGGGGGCGCGCCCGGCGGCGGAGTCAGCTGCTTGGTGACCTGATCGGTCAGCTGCTTGCCGACCTCGGCGTTCACCTGGGTGAGAGCTTGCTCACCGAACTTCTGCACCACCGCGGTCGCGAACGCGCCGGTGCGCGGATTGGTCTGCAGCGTCAGCACCGGCTTGGTGATCTCGCCCGGCACCACGCTGCCGACCCCGAGAATGCCGAGCCGCTTGGAGAAGTCGCTGGGAATGATGATGGTGCCGTACACCCGCGCCGACTGCATCTGCAACTGCGCCTCGTTGATGCCGAGCACCCGCAGATCGATCTTGTCCGCCGGGACCGCCTTGGTGAGACCGTCCGCGACCTGATCGCCGAAGTTCACGTGCTGGACCTCATCGCCGGTCTTCAGATCGTCACCGACATCCTGGTTCACCAGGGCGATCGGGAAATCGTGCAGATTCTTCTCCGGGTCCACGACGTAGTCGAGATACATGACGCCCAGGAGCGAGGCCAGCAGCGTGACCACCACGATCGGGAACGCCCACCGGATCGGGCTCAGATGCCTGCGTCGCGGACCGGTTTCCGTGCGACCGGTGCTGTCGGTGCTCGCCACCGTCGCACGCTAACAGCAAACCGCCTGCCATCTCCGTTATCCCAACGGCGGGTTGCCTTGCGGTTACCCGTAGAATGGCTCTCGCCCCCAGCCCGCCGAACAGGGAGCAAACGGTGAATCTCCCCGCCTCCGCCACGACCGTTGATCAGGACGAGAACGAACCGCGCGAAGAGTGTGGTGTGTTCGGTGTCTGGGCACCGGGCGAAGATGTGGCAAAGCTCACGTATTACGGACTATACGCATTGCAGCATCGCGGACAGGAGGCGGCGGGCATCGCGGTCGCCGACGGCTCGCAGGTGCTGGTCTTCAAGGATCTCGGCCTGGTGAGCCAGGTCTTCGACGAACAAACCCTGGCCGCCATGCCCGGCCACGTGGCCGTCGGTCACTGTCGTTACTCCACAACCGGTTCCACCACCTGGGAGAACGCGCAGCCGATCTTCCGCACCACCGCGGTCGGCACCGGAATCGCTTTGGGCCACAACGGAAACCTGGTCAACACCGCCGAATTGAGCGCCCGCGCACGGGAACTCGGGCTGGTCACCGGCCGCCTGGCGGGCGGCATGGCCGCCACCTCGGACTCCGACGTGATGACCGCGCTGCTCGCGCACGCTGCAGCCGACAAGAGCATCGAGCAGGCCGCCATGGAGCTGCTGCCGACCCTGAAGGGCGCGTTCTGCCTCACCTTCATGGACGAGCACACCCTCTACGCCGCCCGCGACCCGCACGGGGTGCGCCCGCTGTGCCTGGGCCGCCTCGACCGCGGCTGGGTGGTCGCCAGTGAGACCGCCGCCCTCGACATCGTGGGCGCCTCGTTCGTCCGCGAGATCGAGCCGGGCGAACTGCTCGCCATCGACGCCGACGGCGTGCGCTCCCTGCGCTTCGCCAACCCCACCCCCAAGGGCTGCGTCTTCGAATTCGTGTACCTGGCCCGCCCCGACTCCACCATCTCGGGCCGCTCGGTGCACGCCACCCGCGTCGACATCGGCCGCCGCCTCGCCGCCGAACACCCCGTCGAGGCCGACCTCGTCATCCCGGTCCCGGAATCCGGCACCCCCGCCGCCGTCGGCTACGCGCAGGGCTCCGGCGTCCCCTACGGCCAGGGTCTGATGAAGAACGCCTACGTGGGCCGCACCTTCATCCAGCCCAGCCAGACCATCCGCCAGCTCGGAATCCGGTTGAAGCTCAACCCGCTTCGCGAGGTGATCCGCGGCAAGCGGCTCATCGTGGTCGACGACTCCATCGTGCGCGGCAACACCCAGCGCGCGTTGATCCGCATGCTGCGGGAGGCGGGCGCCCTGGAGATCCACGTCCGGATCGCCTCCCCGCCGGTCAAGTGGCCCTGCTTCTACGGCATCGACTTCGCCTCGCGCGCGGAGCTGATCGCCAACGGCGCGGGCCCCGACGGCATCGAGGGCGAGAGCCTCGACGACATGGTGGAGGGCGTGCGCCGCTCCATCGGCGCGGACAGCCTCGGCTACATCTCCCTCGACAGCATGGTCGCCGCCACCGAGCAGCCGCGCTCGCGGCTGTGCTGCGCCTGCTTCGACGGCGAGTACCCGATCGCGCTGCCGGTGGAGACCGCCATCGGCAAGAACGTGCTCGAGGGCATGCTGTCCGGCACCACCGAAACCGAGCTGCTGGCCGACAACGCCAACGCCTCGGCGCTGAGTCGCCCCTAGCGCTGAGCGCTGAGTGGCCACCGCGCAAGCGGTCTCGGCGCCCGCTCGCGCAATCGCGAACGGGCGCCGTGGCTTTCCCGTGACAACCCGCCCGCACGCATAACGGGTGGACGGTCGCAACGCCGTGCGCCTCCGGTGCGCAACGGCGCTCCTGCTAGCGTGAGCAGGCATCTATCCGACGATTCGGCTTGGAGCTCTCCCCGACAATGACTGAACAGACCCCCAGTGGTGCCGGTGCCTCGTATGCGGCGGCCGGCGTCGATATCGAAGCCGGTGACCGCGCAGTCGAGCTGTTCGCGCCCCTGGCCAAGAAGGCCTCCCGCCCCGAAGTGCAGGGCGGCCTCGGCGGCTTCGCAGGACTGTTCGCACTGAAGGGCGGCTACAAGGAGCCCCTGCTCGCCGCCTCCACCGACGGCGTCGGCACCAAGATCGCGGTCGCGCAGGCGCTCGACAAGCACGACACCATCGGCCTCGACCTGGTCGCCATGGTCGTCGACGACCTGGTGGTCTGCGGCGCCGAACCGCTGTTCCTGCAGGACTACATCGCCGTCGGCAAGGTAGTGCCCGAGCGGGTGGCGCAGATCGTGTCCGGCATCGCCGAGGGCTGTGTCATCGCCGGATGCGCGCTGCTCGGTGGCGAGACCGCCGAGCATCCCGGCCTGATGGGCGCCGACGACTACGACATCTCCGGTACCGGTGTCGGCGTCGTCGAAGCCGACGCCGTGCTCGGCCCCGACCGCGTCCGCCCCGGCGACGTGGTGATCGGCATGGGCTCCTCCGGCCTGCACTCCAACGGCTACTCGCTGGCCCGCAAGGTGCTGCTCGACATCGACCGCATGTCCCTCACCGGGCACGTCGAGGAATTCGGCCGCACCCTCGGCGAGGAGCTGCTCGAGCCGACCAAGATCTACGCCAAGGACTGCCTGGCCCTGATCGCCGAGACCGACGTGCGCACCTTCTGCCACGTGACGGGCGGCGGCCTGGCCCAGAACCTGGCCCGCGTGCTCCCCGCCGGACTCGTCGCCGAGCTCGACCGCGGCACCTGGAACCCGGCCCCGGTCTTCAAGATGATCGCCCAGCGCGGCCGCGTCGAGCGCCTGGAGATGGAGAAGACCTTCAACATGGGCGTCGGCATGGTCGCCGTCGTCGCGCCCGAGGACGCCGACCGCGCGCTGGCCGTCCTCACCGCCCGCCACATCGACTGCTGGACCCTCGGCACGGTGAAGAAGGCCAAGGACGCCGACGCCGCCCGCGTCGCGCTGGTGGGCGACCACCCGCGCTTCTAGCAGACAGAGAACGGCCCCGGCACTCGCGAGAGTGCCGGGGCCGTTTGTCTTTTCGCCGGTAGGAAGGGGGACCGGCTAGTTGTTCGCCGCGGATGCTCAGCGAATGGCCCTGACCTCGGGGCATATCGACGTGCTAAAGGGGAAGGCCATAGTGGGCCTCCCCCTTACACGGCGAAAATCCGAGGTCAGCGACGCCAGTCGTCGTAGTCGTCTTCGTCCCAGCCCGCACGCGAGTCCTTCGCGTCGTGCTCGTCGGAAAGCACAGCACCACTCAGCTGCGTGTCGGAGGGACTCCCCGACAGTTCGCGCTGAAGGCTCGTGAAGTCGGTCGACGGTGAGCTGTACTTGAGCTCCCGTGCAACCTTGGTCTGCTTTGCCTTAGCCCGGCCACGGCCCATGGCTGACCCCCTCGCGTCACTGCGGGGCGGCCTGGGGTGGGTTTGGCGGCCCCGTTCGAATTAATACTCTTCCTGACGAACACTTTAGCGTGTGTCAGGCGGTCGCGCTTCCAGGAGTGGGGGATAAACGTCCCGGGGCCGGGACCGGCGACGACCGGGCGATCCTGAAAACCCTGCGGACCGGCGACTACAGGACGCCGGGAATCGCTCGAATGATGCCGACGCGAGCTCCGCCGCCCAGCACCGCGGGCGTTGCCAGCTCAGCGTGCGCATCGGTCCACTCGACCCCCATACGCTGGAGAATGGCCAGCGTCAGCGGAAGCCGCGCGCGATCGGCGCCGTCATCGATCTTGTACGCGAAGGCCGAACCGTCCGGCAGCGCACCCGCGTGCACCCCGTCCGCGCCGATCTTGCACACCAGTCCCGGCGTCGCGGACATAACGCGAAAATCGGGGCCGTCCGTGCCGGAAATCACTCGCGGATAAGCACGGATCGCGTCCGCGACGCGGCGTTCCGGCGAACCCTCGGGCGCGGTGGCGAAACCCGCGTAGGCGCGGGCCAGATTCACCAGCGACACCGGCACGATGGGCAGGCCGCACCCGTCGATGCCGAGATCGGTCTCCGGCTCACCGGTCACCTCGGCCACGGTGTCCAGCACCGCCTGCTGCAACGGGTGCCCGACCTCGAGATAGCCGCGGGTCGGCCAATCATTGATCACGCAGGTGGCGAGCATGGCGGCGTGTTTGCCGGAGCAGTTCATGAAGATCCGTCGAGCCGCCTTGTCACGGTCGGCGCCGGCCAGCACCCGGGCCCGGGCCTGCTCCTCGAACGGCAGATCCGGCGGGCACTCCAGGTCGTCCTCGGTGAAACCGAAGCGGTCCAGCAACCGCCGCACCAACTCCACGTGATCGGGCTCGCCGAAATGTGAGGCGGTGGCGATGGCCAGCTCGGCGTCGTCCACCGGTTCGAAACCGTTGCGCAGCAGGGTGAGCGCCTGCAGCGGCTTGTTGGTGGAGCGCGGGAAGATCGGGCCGTGCACCGCACCCACCTCGACCAGCGGCTCACCGTCGGGGCGCAGCACCACCGCGGAACCGCGGTGCACGCACTCGCGGAAACCGGACCGCACCACCTCGACCAGGTCGACGCTCATCGGTGCCCCTTCGCTGTCATCGGGCCGCCGCGGCATGGCGGCGGCGGTGACGGTCGATCTGCATGCGGACGTCGTCGGAGAGGGTGGGCTCGGCGGATTCCAGCAACTCCAGGCGCGCGGGGTCCGCGCCGGCGAACAGATCGCGGACCGTGACGCCGTGCTCGGGGATGTGCACCACCCGCACCTCGTCGCCCGCGCCGATCCCGCCCTCGGTCAGAACCCGCAGGTAGGCGCCCGTATTCGCCTGGGCTGTAAAGCGTTTCACCCACTGCGGCTCACCGGTGCGCCACTGGAAAGTGGCGCACGGGACCCGCGGGGCGGACACCTCGAGCAGGGTGTCGCCGATGGCCCAGCGCTCACCGAGCACAGCGTCACTGACGGGGAGCCCGGCGATGCGCAGGTTCTCGCCGAACCAGCCCGCCGCGAGTTCGCGGCCCAGTTCGGTGGACCAGCGCCGCGCGTCCTCCTCGGCGTAGGCGTAGACGGCCTGGTGGGCGCCGCCGTGATGCTTGGTGTCGCACACGTGGTCGCCGTCCAGGCCGAGGGCCCGGACCGGAACCCGGTGCGGCACCGGACGTTTGTCGATGGCGGTGCGGCCCACCTTCGAGGACTTGGCCGGCACCTCGAGTTCGGCGTGCACGACGCAGACGGCCAGCACCCGGCCGACAGGGGCGGCGGTCATCGGCCGCGCAGCTTCTCGACGGCGAGCCGCCCGGCCTGCGGTTCGTCGTGCGCGGGCACCGAATCCGGGTCGATGGCCGCCGCGCACGGGCCGGCCACCAGTTCGGTGTCCGCCGGGATGGTGCGTTTGATCAGGGCCAGCGCGATCGGGCCGAGTTCGTAGTGGTCGATCACCGTGCCCAGCGTGCCGACCGCGCGGCCGCCCGCCGTCACCGGATCACCGGGCGCCGGACGGGAATCCGCCGAGCCGTCCAGGTGCAGCAGCACCAGGTGCCGGGGCGGCTTGCCGAGATTGTGCACCCGCGCGACCGTCTCCTGACCGCGGTAGCAGCCCTTGTTCAGGTGTACGGCGCCGTGTTCGGCGGGGCCGCCGATCCAGTTGACCTCGTGCGGGATGGTGCGATCGTCGGTGTCCAGGCCCAGACGGGGGCGCAGGGCGGCCACCCGCAGCGCCTCGAACGCCCACAGGCCCGCGGCCGCCGCGCCCGCGTCGCGCAGCGTGGTCCACCAGGCGGCGAGCTGATCGCGGGGGACCAGCAGGTCGAAGGAGTCGGCGGTGGGCCAGGGCATGCGGCGCAGGAAGCCGCCGCCGGGCAGCGGGACCGCGCGGTAGGTGTCGGGTAGGGCGGGCACGCCCAGGGCGGCGACGAGGTCGGCCGCGGCCGGGCCCAGCAGGCTCAGGACCGCGTGGTCGTTGGCGTCGACGGGCTTGGCGTCGGCCCAGAACACCATCTTCTGCAGGAAGCTCAGCAGTTCGGGTCCGCGCGCGCCTTCGGTGTCGATCCACACCGTGCCGTCGAGTTCGGTGAGCACGAAGTGGTTCAGCACGCGG
This sequence comes from Nocardia sp. NPDC005746, assembly GCF_040630785.1. Lineage (NCBI taxonomy): Bacteria > Bacillati > Actinomycetota > Actinomycetes > Mycobacteriales > Nocardiaceae > Nocardia > Nocardia sp. NPDC005746. The sequence goes on along the minus strand of NZ_JBEXYE010000010.1, from coordinate 176,456 downwards.
CCGTTGAGATCGAGGTCCAGGTTCTCCGCGGACTCCCCGTCACCGAGATCGGCGACGGCCTGGCTGGAAATGGTGTGCAGCCAGCTCAGTCGTTCCTTGCCGGTGATCGAGAGCACGAACCGGTGGGAGCGATCCACCACCGCGACCCGCTCCGCCGCCGCGCGCTGCTCCCCGAAGGGATCGCCGTAATGCCACGCGACCGCGGCATCCGGTGACTCCGGCAGCCCCGCGACAGCCCCTGGAACCTGCAAGATCGAACTGGCAACCGAGGAGGACACAACTCCACCCTAGCGGCTCGCGGCGACAGGCCTCGAGCGCACGGCCCGGGAGCCGGACCCGGACCGATGTCGTCCCAGGGACGCGCCGGTGGCGCATTTGGGCAGGTTTGAAACGCGAGCCCTGCTTCCAGCAGGTCGTGGCAGGTGGCTTGACGGGCCGGGTGGCACAGTATGGCACCCAGGACCCGTCGACTCCCCTAGGCTCATCGCATGGTGGAACGGGTTCTGGTGACACTCGACGGCGCGATCCGGGATCCGGACGCGCCGTTGTTGTATGCGGACGATATCGGTGCGTTGCGGGGCGACGGCATCTTCGAGACGGTGCTGGTGCGCGACGGCGTTCCGTGCGCGCTGGAAATGCATCTGGCGCGGCTACGGCGCTCGGCGGAGGCGCTGGATCTCCCCGCGCCGGACCTCGAGGCGTGGCGGTTCGCGATCGAACTGGCCGCCGAGGAATGGGGCAAGGACCGCGAGGGCACCCTGCGGATGGTCCTGACCCGCGGACGTGACAGTGATCACGGCGGAGGGGGCGAACGTCTGGCGAACAAGACGGGAGATCTGGCCGGAGCCGAACCCGCCACCACCGGTTACGTTTTCGTGGTCGGAGTCCCCGCGAGGGTGGAAAAGGCGCGCACCGAAGGCGTTTCGGTGATCACCCTCTCCAAGGGCATCTCCATCGACCTGGCCCAGAACGCGCCGTGGCTGCTGATGGGCGCGAAAACCCTGTCGTACGCGACGAATATGTCCGCGCTGCGGTTCGCCCAGCGGATGGGCGCCGACGACGTCATCTTCACCAGCACCGAGCACCGCGTCCTCGAGGGTCCGCGCTCGACCGTGGTCGTGCAGCGCGACAACCAGCTCATCACCCCGCCCGCCCGCCACGGCGTCCTGCCCGGCACCACGCAGCGGGCGCTGTTCGCGCAAGCGGAGAAGGCGGGCTGGGAGTGCCGCTACGAGCCGCTGTTCACAGCCGACCTGATCACCGCGGACGCCGTGTGGATGTTGTCCTCGATCACCCTGGCCGCGCGGGTCAATTCGCTGGACGGACTGCGCATGTCGCCGCCGGACAATGCGGCCGAGATCGTCGAGATGGTGAACCGCGGCATCGCGCTCCCCGGGAGCCTCGCCGACTGGTAGTCCCGATCACGTTCCAGCAAATATCGGGCTTGATGTGGCGAGGCATACGTTGATCCGCGCCTCCTGACGCGTAGTCTCTGTTACTACGTCATGTCGTAGATCGGCAGGGAGGTCGGATGAGCGTCGTAGATCTGGCGCGCTGGCAGTTCGGAATTACCACCGTCTATCACTTCATCCTGGTGCCACTCACCATCGGCCTCGCACCGCTCGTCGCGGGCATGCAGACCGCGTGGGTGATCACCGGTAAGGAGCACTGGCTCAGGCTCACAAAGTTTTTCGGCAAACTGTTCCTGATCAACTTCGCCCTCGGCGTCGCCACCGGCATCGTGCAGGAATTCCAGTTCGGCATGGGCTGGAGCGAATACTCCCGCTTCGTCGGCGACGTGTTCGGCGCCCCGCTGGCCATGGAGGCGCTGGTCGCCTTCTTCATGGAATCGACCTTCCTGGGCCTGTGGATCTTCGGCTGGACCAGACTGCCGAAAAAGCTCCACCTGGCGTGCATCTGGCTCGTCGCCATCGGCACCAACGCCTCCGCCTACTTCATCATCGCCGCCAACTCGTTCATGCAGCACCCGGTCGGCGCGGAGTACAACCCGGAGACCGGTCGCGCCGAACTGCACAGCATCTGGGCGGTGCTCACCAACAACACCACCCTCGCCGCCTTCCCACACGTGATCGCCGGAGCCTTCCTCACCGCGGGCACGTTCGTGGCCGGCATCGCCGGCTGGTGGATGGTGCGAAATGCCCGCAAGGCCAAGGCGGAAGGGAACGAGGCACTCCTCGAGGACGCCCGCACCATGTGGCGGCCGAGCGCGCGCATGGGCCTGTACGTCGTCCTCATCGCCGCGGTGGCGCTGATCTTCACCGGTGACATCCAGGGCAAGCTGATGTTCAAGCAGCAGCCCATGAAGATGGCGTCCGCCGAATCGCTCTGCCACACCGAGACCGATCCGGACTTCTCCGTGCTGACCGTCGGCACCCACAACAACTGCGACAGCGTGGACCACCTCATCGAGGTGCCCTACGTGCTGCCGTGGCTGGCCACCGGCGAATTCACCGGCGTCACCTTGCAGGGCGTCAAGGACCTCCAGGTCGAGTACAACCAGAAGTACGGTGTCGGCGACTACCGGCCCAATCTGTTCGTCACCTACTGGTCCTTCCGCGCCATGATCACCTGGATGGCCGGCTCGATCCTGTTGGCGCTGGCCGGATTCTGGGTCACCCGCCGCGGGCGGATCCCGGACCAGACCTGGTTCAGCTGGCTGTCGCTGATCGCGATCGCCACCCCGTTCCTGGGCAATATCTCCGGCTGGATCTTCACCGAGATGGGCCGCCAGCCCTGGGTCGTCGCACCCAACCCGACCGGCGACCAGCACATCCGGATGACCGTGCAGCAGGGCGTCTCCGGGGTCTCGGCGGGCACGATCCTCACCTCGCTGATCGTGTTCACCGCGCTCTACGGGCTGCTGGCCATCGGGTGGTTCTATCTGATGCGCCGCTACGTGATCGCCGGACCCGAGCAGGCATCCACCCCGGACACCCCGAAGATGACCGGGGAGCCCGTCGAGAAGCTTTCCTTCGCCTACTAGGAGCCGAGGATGAGTCTCCCTGAATTCTGGTTTCTGCTGATCGCGGTCCTGTTCACCGGCTACTTCGTGCTGGAGGGCTTCGACTTCGGCGTCGGCATGCTGATGCCGATCATCGGGCGCGGTGACGAGCAGAAGAAGCGCACCGTGCTCAACACCATCGGACCGGTGTGGGACGGCAACGAGGTGTGGCTGCTCACCGGCGGCGGCGCCATGTTCGCCGCCTTCCCGGAGTGGTACGCCAGCCTGTTCTCCGGGTTCTACCTGGCGCTGCTGCTCATCCTGGTCGGGCTGATCGCGCGGGCCTGCGCCATCGAATGGCGCGGCAAGATCAACGACCCACGCTGGCGCACCTGGTGCGACATCGGCATCGGTCTGGGCTCCTGGATCCCCGCCCTGGCCTGGGGCCTGGCCTTCGCCAACATCGTGCACGGCGTGCAGCTCAACGAGCGCAAGCAGATCGAGGGCAACTTCTTCGACCTGCTCAACCCGTACGCGCTGCTCGGCGGGCTCACCACGCTGCTGCTGTTCATGCTGCACGGCGCGATGTTCATCGCCCTCAAGACCGGCAACGACGTCCGCGACGACGCGCAACGCATCATCCGCGTGCTGTTCGTGCCCACCGCCGTCGTGGTGGCCGCCTTCGGCGTCTGGACCCAGCTCGCCCACGGGCACGGCTGGACCTGGATTCCGCTGGCGCTGGCCGTGATCGGACTGCTGGTCGCGGGCTTCGCCGCGAGCCAGGGTCGCGACGGCTGGGCGTTCACCGGCACCGCGATCACCATCGCGGCCGCCACCGTGCTGCTGTTCGGGTCGCTGTTCCCGAATGTGCTGCCGTCCACCATCAACGACGCGTTCAGCCTCACCGTCGACGGCCGCGACGGCACCGTCGCCGCCTCCTCCACCCACTACACGCTGGTGGTGATGAGCTGGGTCGCGGTGGCGCTGGTCCCGGTCGTGCTGGTCTACCAGGCCTGGACGTACTGGGTGTTCCGCAAGCGGCTCACCATGGAACAGATCCCGGCCCCGATCGGGCTGCCCATGGAATCCGCGAAGAGCTGAACCCGGGGCGCGCCGCCCCGCCGGAAGGCCCAGGGCGGCGCGTCTTTTCGCAGAGGAGATCGACCATGGCACGACCGGTGGACCCGCGGCTGTGGCGGCACGCCCGCTCCGCGCGCCGGTATCTCGGACTCAGCGTGGGACTCTCGCTGGTCACCACCGGATGCATCGTGATCGGGGCGCTCGCCCTGGCCCGGGTGCTCGCCGGGGTGATCACCGAACCGGACCAGCGCCGGATCGGCTCCTGGACGGTCGAATTGGCGGTGTTCGCGATCGCCGTGCTGTGCCGGGTGACGGCCACCTGGTGGCAGTCCCGGCTCGCGCACCGAGCCGGGGCGCAGGTCGTGGCCGAACTCGAGACCGCCGCCCTGAAAGCCGGGGCCCAGCTCCCGCCGCGTGAATTGGAGAGCCGCCGTGCCGAACTCGCGGTCGTCGTCGGCTCCGGGCTCGGTGGGCTGCGTGCCTACCTCGCGGGGTATCTGCCCGCCCTGATCCTGGCCGCTCTCGTGCCCCCGGTGGTGCTGGCCGTCATCGCCGTCCACGACTGGGTGTCCGGCGCGATCATCGCTGTCACGCTGCCGCTGATCCCGATCTTCATGATCCTCATCGGGCTGCTCACCCAGGGGAAGTCCGCGGACACGCTGGCCGCCGCCACCCGCCTGTCGGACCAGCTCCTGGACCTGTTCGCCGGAATGCCGACGCTGCGCGCGCTCGGCCGCGAGACCGGTCGCACCGCGACGAACGGCCGAGCCGACACGGCCGGCCCGAATCCCACCGCGGGAAACGATGATCCGCCGCGCAGCATGGCGGGCCGGGTCCGTGAGCTCGGCGACGCCCTGCACCACCGGACCATGTCCGCGTTGCGTCTGGCCTTCTTGTCGTCGATGGTGCTGGAGATGCTCGCCACGCTCTGTGTGGCCCTGGTCGCCGTCTCCATCGGCATGCGCCTGGTCTTCGGCCACACGGGCCTGTACGCGGGCCTGCTCGCCCTGATCCTCGCTCCCGAGGTCTACCTCCCGCTGCGCGCCGTCGGCGAACGCTTCCACGCCGCCCAGGACGGAATGGCAGCCGCCGAACGGGCATTCGCGATTCTCGAACCGGGTCCGGGGACCACGCCCGCCGTTCCCGCCGGAACATCGCATCGGAACCTGCTCGGCCACATCGACATCCGCGATCTGAGCGTCGCCGCCCGCGACGGCAACGCGCCCGAAGGACTGTCCGCCGCCGTCCGCCCCGGCGAGGTCACCGTCCTCACCGGTCCCAACGGCTGCGGCAAATCGACCGCCCTGCAAGCCGTTCTGGGCCTCATCACCCCGGACGCCGGAACCGTCACCATCGACGGCACCCCGGTCCCCGACCTGGACCCCGACGAGTTCTGGTCCCATGTGGCCTGGCTTCCGCAGCGCCCGGTCCTGATCCCCGGCACCCTCCGCGCCAACCTCGAACTGCTGGGACCGCCATCGGGCGAGGACCAGATCGAAGCCGCCTGCGCCGCCACCGGTTTCGACGCCGTCCTCGATACCCTCCCCGCCCGGTGGGACACCGTGGTCGGTTCGGGCGGCATCGGATTGTCCCTGGGCCAGCGCCAGCGGCTGGCCCTCACGCGTACCCTCGCGGCCCCCCGCTCGATCCTGCTGCTCGACGAGCCCACCGCCCACCTCGACGACGACTCCGAGGCGACGGTGCTCGCGGCCCTGGTGGACCGCGCACGCGCCGGAGCAACCGTGGTGGCGGTGGCGCATCGCGCGTCGATCCTCGCCATCGCGGACCGGGTCATCGAGGTCACCTCCACGGCGGGCGGACGCCAGGGCCGGCCCGGCATCGGTGTGGCAGAGGGTCTTCCGCCCGGCGCCTCCGAATCGGGGCCGCCCGGCGGGAGCGGCATGCGTCCGGGCGCCGCGAAGGAGGCGTCGCTGCGATGAGGGCGATACTGGCCGACTTCCGGCGGATCCGGGAACTGCTCGAACTGTCACGGGCGCGGATGGCGCTGTCGATCGGATGGGGTGTGCTCGCGCTCGGCAGCGGGCTCGGACTGGCCGCGCTCGCGGCCTGGCTGATCGCCCGCGCCTGGCAGATGCCGCCGGTTCTGGATCTGAGCCTCGCCGTGGTGACCGTTCGGGCGCTGGGCATCTCGCGAGGGCTGTGCCGGTACCTCGAGCGGCTCGCCACCCACGACGTCGCACTGCGCGCCATGAGCACGGCGCGAACCACCACCTATCGCACGCTGGCCGGCGCGAATATCTGGCGGCCCCGACGGACCGGTGCCGCGAGTTTCGGAACAGCCGACGGCGCGGGCCGCTCCACCTCCACCGGCGCGCCCCGGACCGACGCCGAAGCCCGGCACGGGGATCCGACCCAGCTGCGCCGGGGCGAACTGCTCGGGCGGGTGATGAGCGATATCGACGACCTCGGTGCCGTCGTGGTGCGGGCGTTCGTGCCGATCGCGGTGGCGGTGATCCTGTCCGTGCTCGCCGTCGGACTGCTGGCGAGCATCTCGGTGCCGGCGGCGGTGATTCTGGCGGTGGCGCTGGCGGTGTCGGGGATCATCGCCCCCTGGCTGTCGGCGCGGGCGGCCGAGGAAGCCGAACTGGCGGTGCGGTCCGACCGCACCGAGTTCACCGCCGAGGCGCTGACCGTCCTGGATCACGCACCCGAATTGCGGGTCGCGGGACGGCTTTCCGAAGCGGTCGGCACGGCCACCGCTGCGGGGCAGCGCGCGGTCGCGGCCGAGGACCGGGCGGCGGCGCACAGCGCGTGGGCGGCGGCGGTGCTACCGCTGTCCATCGGGGTCAGCGTGCTGGGGGCACTGCTCATCGGGATCGTGTTGTACGGCGGCGGATCTCCGGTGCCGACGGCGGGATTCCAGACCGTCACGCCCGGCGGCATCTCGCCGATGGCGTTCACGGTGCTCGTGCTGGTGCCGCTGTCGGCCTTCGAAGCGGTCGCGGTGCTGCCCGCCGCCGCGCAGGCGCTCACCACCGGCCGGGCCGCTCTGCGCCGCCTCGACGAGCTCGAATCCGGGGACCCGGCTCCCCGCGAATCCCAGGCCGCCGCACCGAAATTCCCGCCCCTGCCGCAGGGCCGCCGGATCGCGGTGACCGGGCCCAGCGGTGCGGGGAAGACGACCCTGCTCATGGAATGGGCGGGACTGTTCGGCACACCCGAGCCCGGCGTCACGTTCTTCGCCGAGGACGCGCACCTCTTCGGCACCACCGTGCTGGAGAATCTGCGCGTGGCCCGCGGCGACATCACCGCCGCCGAGGCCGATGCCGCCCTGCGCGCGGTCGGGGCGGGGGAATGGCTGGACTCACTGCCCGACGGAGTCGAGACCGATCTGGTCGGCGGCGCCGCGGCGGTGTCGGGCGGCCAGCGCCGCCGGATCCTGCTGGCCCGAGCCCTCCTGTCGCCCGCGCGAGTGCTACTGCTCGACGAACCGACCGAGCACCTCGAGGCCGAGGCCGGGGCCGAAACACTGCGCCGCCTCTTGAACGAATCGAGTGGCCTGGTTGATCGCGACCGGACGGTCGTGGTCGTCACCCACCAGCTGCCTCCGGACACCAAGGCCGACACCATCGTTCGCGTCCATCCCGGAGGTGCGATCGACATCGGTCCCCGTATTCCCGAAACCACGGCCTGACCTGCCTTTTCGCAGTCCGCGAAAATACGTTGCCGCTGGTGCCGGATCCGACTAATTTCGTCGGTACACAGGAAGGAGGTGGTTCGAGAATGATTTCTAGGACGCGTGAGGTGGCTGCCAGCTAGGCGCTACCGCTGCAATCGGATTCCGATCGCGCGAGCCCTCGCGAATCCACGGCAGTCACCCGGCCCCCGAGTTACGGTCCGTCCGACCGGACTTGCGTGAAGAACGTTGCATCCTTCCGCGGGTATGACTCGAGGGCCGTACTGCGCCGCCTCCCCGGAACTTCAGCGGGCGGCTGAGAGCCGTATGAGTTGGCATTCCGTGCCTGCGTCGGGTGCCCAAACAATTTTGGGGGTACCCCATGAGGTACCCCCATCGCAGTGAAATCAGTTGTCGCGTGCCGTATCGGCAGGCTCTCAGCCGATGTACCGCTTCAACCGCGCGGAAAGTCGCGGCTCGAGCGCGCCGTCGGCCGCGATGCGCTCCTCGACGTAACCGAGGTCGCCGCCCTCGACGATGCCGTAGAGCCGCTTCGCGCCGCCCACCACGATGCCGGACTGGCTGCGGATCACCACGTCGGTGGCCAGCTCCCAGGACGACTGGGTCAGGGCCTGGCCATAGAACAGCTCGACAATGCCGGTCGAGTGCGTGAGCAGCAGCTCCAGCACCTCGTCGTCGCCGTCGATACCGACCCGCCAGAAGCCGCTCTCGCGCAGGTCCGGGCCGTCGAACTCGCCCTCGGCGGTCAGCTTCCAGGACCGGGCTTCCCAGGTCAGGTAGTCGCCGCCGTCGTGGGCGACGATGATCTGCTGACCGAAGCGGTAGTCGCCGGTCTCGGGGTCGTTGCCCTCGCCCTCACCGCGCCACACGCCGACCAGCGGCAGCAGCGCGAGCATGGACGAGCTCAGATCGGGGCCCAGCCGCAGATTCGCGGTGTCCACGGGCAGCGGCAGATCGGGGAGCGCCGGAACGTTCAGCCCCCCGGTCGACTTGGCCCGCTCGACCGCCTCCGCGACCGCCTGGTCGCCGCTGCGGCGCGAACCGGCGGCGTCATCGGACGCCGAGCCGTTGGCCACTCCGTTTTCGGTGTTCTCGTGGGCCGGATCTGTCACGACTCGGTGAACAGCCGGTAGAGGACGTACAGACCGAACCACGCGATCAGCACGGACACGAGTACCAGCAGAATTTCGAAGGTAAGCACCACGTCTCGGAGTCTAATCCCACCGCCGGGATCCGGTGAAAACGACCCCGGGAAAAATGCGCCGACCTACGAGAACGGCCCCGGGATCATGAATCCCGGGGCCGTTCTTGATGTTTCGCTTACTTGGCGACGGTGACGTCCACGTTGTGGATGCCGTTGCCCTCCGGCGACACCTCGGTGGTGCCGTTGCCGGACGCCGACAGCGCGCGGATGGTCCACGAGCCCGGCGCGGCGAAGAAGCGGAAGTCGCCGGTGCCCGAGGCCACGACCTCGGCGGTGAAGTCGCCGTTGCCGTCCAGCAGGCGGACGAACGCGCCACCGACGGTCTGGCCGTCAGCGGTCAGGACGCGGCCGGTGATGACCGTCTCCTTCTCGACGTCGACGCCGGCCGGGATGGCCTGTCCCTGGGTAGGTGCTGCACACATATTGATTACGCTCCCAACTCGATCGGTGCACCGACGAGGGAACCGTATTCGGTCCAGGACCCGTCGTAGTTCTTGACGTTCTGGTGGCCCAGCAGCTCCTGCAGCACGAACCAGGTGTGCGAGGAACGCTCGCCGATGCGGCAGTACGCGATGGTCTGCTTCTCGCCGTCCAGACCGGCCTCCTTGTAGAGCTCCGCCAGCTCGGCGTCGCTCTTGAAGGTGCCGTCCTCGTTCGCGGCCTTGGACCACGGGACGTTGATGGCGCCGGGGATGTGGCCCGGACGCTGCGACTGCTCCTGCGGCAGGTGCGCCGGAGCCAGGATCTTGCCCGAGAACTCGTCGGGCGAACGCACGTCGACCAGGTTCTTGGCGCCGATGGCGTCGATGACCTCGTCACGGAAGGCGCGGATGGACAGGTCCTGCGCGGAGGCCTTGTAGTCGGTGGCCGGGCGCGCCTTGATGTCCTTGACCAGCGGGCGGCCGTCCAGCTCCCACTTCTTGCGGCCACCGTCGAGCAGCTTCACGTCCTGGTGGCCGTACAGCTTGAAGTACCAGTAGGCGTAGGCGGCGAACCAGTTGTTGTTGCCGCCGTACAGCACCACGGTGTCGTCGTTGGAGATACCGCGCTCGGACAGCAGAGCCGAGAACTGCTCCTGGTTCACGAAGTCGCGGCGGACCTGGTCCTGCAGGTCCTTCTTCCAGTCGAGACGCACGGCGCCCTCGATGTGCCCCAGGTCGTAGGCCGAGGTGTCCTCGTCCACCTCGACCAGGACGACGCCCGGGGTGTTCAGGTTCTCTTCGACCCAGTCTGCGGAGACCAGGACATCGGAGCGAGCCATGTTGTTCCTTTCGGTGCGGTGCCGTGTTCAGGCGTTGCGTTCGTGTGGCTGAGTAATAGGGATGGTCAGGGGCGGAGTCGGGCGACCAGCGGATAGATCTGGCAACCCAGGCAGATGCCGAACGCCGCGTTCAGGAAGGCCGCGAACAACGCGAATCCGGCGAAGATGGAGCCTGCCACCGTGCTGCCGGCCGCGAAGCCGATCACGCCCAGCACCGCGAAGACCAGACCCACCAGCTGCGCGAACCGCAGCGGGGCAACGGGTTCCAGCTCGGTCGGCGCGCCGTTGCGCGGCGCGACCAGGGCGGCGTAGATCCGGCCGTACGGGCTGCGCTTGGGGCCGTTGGCCGCGCCCAGGCCGAAGACCACGGCCTGCGCGGCCAGCAGCACGGCGGCCGCGGGGGCCGAGACGGAAGCGAGAATCAGGACCAGGGTGAGCACCGCGGTGGTGATCCAGGCCGCGAACCGGGGACCCCGGACATCGACCTGCTCCACGGGCGGTGCGCTCGTAGTGGTGTTCGACATGGAAGGAAGGACTCCTGCGCTCGAGGATGTATTGGCCGGATCGCCGGAGGATCGACATGATCTCTCAACAGCGGGGGATACAACCGGTCGGCGACAGAGTTATAGAAAGGCCGACCGGCTAGCGGCACAGGCAGCAACAACCACCGAGCCGGCACAGGTCTACCGTGCGGCGTCGGGTGAGCATCAGCTCGCGGTTGGATTGCACGAGAGGGAGTTTACCCAATTTTCGGGGGAAATTGGACCCGGGGTCCGTAATGCTGGTCACTCATCGGCCGCGGCGATCGTCAACGAGGCCATTGACGTGCGCAGATCCGCGGCCTTCGGAACGCCGGAGATCCGGAAGCGTTCCAATCCTCGAGAATCCAATCCGAAAGTGGTCGGCAGCGAGAGCACGTTCAGCTCCCGGGCGAGCGCCGCGAACTCGTCGATGTCGACCTCCAGATCCAGCGGCGGCAGCTCGGCGGCGGCCAGTTCGGCCACCACGCCCGCGACCACGCGCCGCACGGCCACGCACGGGCCGCACCAGTCGGCGGAGAAGTGCAGGACGGTCGGCCGGCCCGGGACGACCCCGGCCGCGGCCAGCAGGGTGGCCCGGGTGGATTCCGGTTCGTGCCGCGGCGCGGCGGCGCGCTCGCGCACCCGGCCCTCGTTGCGGCGCAGCAGCAGGCCCACCGCGACCGCCGCGACCAGCATGACCGTCAGGACTCCGAGGGCGATCATTTCTGTAGCCGATCCAGGTCGACGGTCACGGCGCGACCGGTGCCCTCCACCACGATCTGCCCGGCATTGGCCTCCACCGAGGTCGGGGCGATGCCGAACGGCATATTGCGGGTGTCGATGGTGTGGGTGAAGCGGGCCAGGATGGCGGGCTTGTCCTGCTCGGAGATCACGGTCCGATCCTGTTCGGGCAGCACCGAATCGGAGTCGGCCTGCAGATCGCGCCCGGCGATCGAGATCGCGGTGATGCGCACCTCGGCGCCCTCGAGTCGCAGTTCGGCCAGCACGTGGACCTTCTTCTTGGTGACCTTCTGCGCGGTGTCCGCACGCGAATCGGTGACCGCGACGGTGTCGGCGTTCGGGCCGATCGGCACCGTGCCTTCCAGGATGATGATGCCCGTGGTGCTGGGCCCGGTGCCGGCGGCATTGCCGGAGCCGTCGGACTTGTCGGTGGGCGGGCCGAAGACCTGGAGGTCCGGAATCTTGAACAGGCGTCCGAGTTCATTGGGTTCGATGCGCATGCGGGCCTGCACCTCGTCGACCGGGACCTGCGCCACCTCGCCGTCGACCAGTTGGCGCATGGGCAGGCGGACGCCCTTCAGATTGGCCTCGACCATGATCTTGCCCGGAATGTCGGGGCGCATGGCGCGGGCGCGGATGTCCATATTGATGTACTCACCGCCCAGCGCCTGGGCCACGAACGGGTGGCGAGGCGACTCGTGGAAGGTGATCTCCGGATCGGCGCTCAGATCCGAACCGGTCCGCAGCAGCCGCGAGACGCGGTACTCGGAGTAGGCCGCGACCCCGAAATCGAGCAGCACGACCAGCCCTGCCAGGCAGAGCAATCCGATGAGCAGCCTCCGGAAACGCATAGCTGCACACTAATAGGGTGCCGTCGCCGATCCGCTTCGGATCCACCTACGGGAGTCCGTTCAGGAAGGGGCGGACGCTGGTGATTCGCGCCGTCAACCCGCCCGTGGTGGCAGCGGGGGGCAAATACGAGACACCACAGGCTAATGTAGGCAGCGATTACCTGTGATGACCTGCATGGGGTAGTGGCCGACAGCGCGGTAGCCACACACATGCCAGATGGGATGGAGGGCCCCCATGGAGCTGCTCCTGCTGACCTCCGACCCCAACCCCGAGGCGGTGCTGCCGTCACTGGCGTTGCTGCCGCATCATGTGCGGCCCGCTCCGACGGAGGTGGCGTCCCTGCTCGAGGCGGGATCCGCCGACGTGGCGCTGGTGGACGCGCGTACCGATCTGGCCGCCGCGCGCGGCCTGTGTCGTTTGCTGGGGAGCACCGGCTCGTCGGTGCCGGTGGTGGCCGTGCTGACCGAGGGCGGTCTGGTCGCGGTGAACGCCGACTGGGGGCTGGACGACATCCTGCTACCCGGTACCGGGCCCGCCGAACTGGACGCCCGGCTGCGACTCTTGGTGGCGCGCAACGGCGGCGTGGCCAGCCCGGAGAACACCGGCAAGATCACCCTCGGTGAGCTGGTCATCGACGAGGGCACCTACACCGCACGACTGCGCGGCCGCCCGCTGGACCTGACCTACAAGGAGTTCGAGCTCCTCAAGTACCTGGCGCAGCACGCCGGTCGGGTGTTCACCCGCGCCCAGTTGCTCCAGGAGGTCTGGGGCTACGACTTCTTCGGCGGCACCCGCACCGTGGACGTGCACGTGCGACGACTGCGCGCCAAGCTCGGCAGCGAGTACGAGTCGCTGATCGGCACCGTGCGCAATGTCGGATACAAGGCGGTGCGCCCGGCGCGCACCCCGGGCAAGGGCGACGCGGTCACCTTCCCCGACTCCGACGGCACCGACGACTCCGAACTGACCTCGGCGAACGGCGCGATCTGATGACCTCCTGGACCGACCGGCCCGATTCCGAGACGGCCGGGCAGGTGCGGGCGCTGCTGGAGCGGGCCACCGCGGCCGACGGCGTGGCCCCGGTGTCGGAGCAGGCGGTGCTCTCGCTGGCCGGAACTGATTCGCCCGCAAGACATCTGGTGGACATCCGGGACGGCGCCGTCGTGGGGTACGCGAACCTCGTGCCCGCGCACGACGAGCACCCGGCGATGGCGGAGGTGGCGGTCGATCCGGCGGCCCGCGGCCGGGGTATCGGCGCAGGTCTGGTGGCTGCCGCGCTCGAGGCCGGGGGCCTGGGCGCGCGCGTGTGGGCGCACGGTGACCTGCCGCCCGCGCGGGCGGTGGCGGCCCGACTGGGTCTGTCCGTTTCGCGTGAATTGTGGCAAATGCGAAGAGAGCTGGCTAATTCGGAGCTACCCGAGCTGGCGGTGCCCGCCGAGCTCGAACTGCGCACCTACGCCGGGCCTTCCGACGACGCCGAACTCCTCCGTGTGAACGCCTCGGCCTTCTCCTGGCATCCCGAACAGGGCGGCTGGACCCAACGCGATATCGACGCCCGCCGCGCCGAATCCTGGTTCGACCCGAAGGGTCTGTTCATCGCCGTGGATCCGGCCCACCCGGACCGCATCCTCGGATTCCACTGGACCAAGGTGCATTCCGACGAGACGCCGCCGATCGGCGAGGTCTACGTGGTCGGCATCGACCCCGACGCGCAGGGGCGCGGTCTCGGCCGGTTGCTCACCCTGGCGGGTCTGCACTACCTGAAGGACCGCGGCCTGGACGCCGTCCTGCTCTACACCGAGGGTGACAACACCGCGGCCGTACACACCTACACCCGGCTCGGATTCGGTCGATTCCATATCGACGTCGCCTACTCTAGCGTGTCCTGAATTACGCTCGGCAACGGTGCGGCTAATGTCACACGCGGTGCGCCGCAATCAGGGTGGGTTGTTCATCTCCCGTTCACCTGCCCTGGTCTAACTGTCAACCAGCCGCCCTTACGTTGCAAGTGGGCCGCAGACCGCTGCCCGGTGCGCTAGTTCGCAGCGAACAGCCGCCAAACGCGCCCGTCCGACCGTTGAGGGGTTGGACGTGCAAGTGATTCCCCCGGAGGAATTGGTGAATCTCAAGCGCAGCAGCGCCCTGCTCGGTGTGTTGGCCGCGGCCGGCGCCCTGACCCTGTCGGCCTGTGGCAGTGACAACAACGCCACCGGCGGCGGCGCCAAGATCGATGTCGCCTGTGGCGGCAAGACCTCGCTGAAGGCCAGTGGCTCCACCGCGCAGAAGAACGCGATGGACCGTTTCGTCGCCGCGTACCAGACCAACTGCTCGGGCGCGAAGCTCGACTACACCGGTTCGGGCTCGGGCGCCGGCGTCAACGAGTTCATCGGCAACCAGACCGATTTCGCGGGCTCCGACTCGCCGCTGAACGCCGAGAAGGGCGAGACCGACAAGGCCGCCGCTCGTTGCGCCAGCCCCGCCTGGAACCTGCCGGCCGTCTTCGGCCCGATCTCCGTGGCCTACAACCTGCCCGGCATCGAGGACCTGGTCCTGGACCCGCCGACCATCGCCAAGATCTTCTCCGGTGACATCACCGCGTGGAACGACCAGGCGATCCGGGCCCTGAACACCAACAAGGCCGACAAGCTGCCGTCGGACAAGATCGGCGTGATCTTCCGCTCCGACGAGTCGGGCACCACCGACAACTTCCAGAAGTACCTGACCACCGCCGGTGGCTACACCAAGGGCGCCGGCAAGGCGTTCAACGGTGGCGTCGGCGAGGGTGCCAAGGGCTCGGACGGCACCTCGGCCGCGGTCGCGAACACCAAGTTCACCATCACCTACACCGAGTGGTCCTTCGCCAAGGCGCAGAAGCTGTCCTCGGTGCGCGTGCTGACCACCGCCACCTCCAACGACCCGAAGCCGGTCGAGCTGACCGCCGAGTCCGCGGGCAAGGCCGTCGACGCCGCCAAGATCAAGGGCGAGGGCAACGACCTGGTGCTGGACAACAGCTCGATCTACAAGCCCACCGCCGCGGGCGCGTACCCGATCATGCTGGCCACCTACGAGATCGTCTGCTCGAAGTACAGCGACGCCGACACCGCCAAGGCCGTCAAGGCGTTCCTGACCTCCGCGGTCGGCAATGGCCAGACCGGTCTCGCCGAGGCCGGCTACGTGCCGCTGCCGGACGCGTTCAAGACCAAGCTCACCACCGCGATCAACGCCATCTCCTGATCGCCTGATCGAAACACGATGACCGTGCACGACGACATTGCATCCGCGGGTCTGTCCGTTTCGACCGACCCGCGGGAAGACCGTGCCCAACTGCCGGGGGATACTGCGCTCATGCCGACCGAACCCAGCACCACCCCGGCCGCGGGGCGCGCACCCAAGAAGTTCGGCGCGGAGTTCGCTTTCCGCTCGGCGGCCACGGCCGCCGGCGGGATCATCGTCGCCGCCATCGCCCTGATCGCCCTGTTCCTGCTGATCCGGGCGTGGCCCTCGATCATGGCGAACAAGGCGAACTTCTTCACCACCACCGAGTTCAACGTCAAGGACGAGAACAACCTGCGGTTCGGCATCAAGGACCTGTTCATGGTCACGGTGCTGAGTTCGCTGTTCGCCCTTGCCATCGCGGTGCCGATCGGGGTGGGGATCGCGCTGTTCCTGACGCAGTACTCGCCGAAGGCGCTGGCGCGTCCGTTCTCGGTCATCGTGGATCTGCTGGCCGCGGTGCCGTCGATCGTGTTCGGTCTCTGGGGATTCCTGGTCGTGGCCCCCAAGCTGGGGCCCTTCCAGGACTTCCTGAACAAGCACCTGAGCTGGTTGTTCCTCTTCTCCGACGGCAATGTCAGCATTGCCGGCGGCGGCACCATCTTCACCGCGGGCGTGGTGCTCGCGGTGATGATCCTGCCGATCATCACCTCGGTCTCCCGTGAGGTGTTCGGCCTGACCCCGCGCTCGCACATCGAGGCGGCGCAGGCGCTGGGCGCCACCAAGTGGGAGGTCGTGCGCCTCACCGTGCTGCCCTTCGGCCGCTCCGGCGTGATCGCCGGTTCCATGCTCGGCCTGGGCCGCGCGCTCGGTGAGACCATCGCGGTCCTCATCGTGCTGCGCACCTCGACCAAGGCGGGCAGCTGGTCGCTGTTCGACGGCGGCTACACCTTCGCCTCGAAGATCGCCTCCGCGGCTTCGGAATTCAGCTCGAAGCTGCCGACCGGTGCCTACATCGCCGCCGGTTTCGTGTTGTTCGCACTGACGTTCGTCGTCAACGCACTGGCTCGGCTCGCCGCCGGCGGGAAGGTCAACGGATGACCACCACACTCGACAAGCCGATCAAGGCGCCGACCTTCCGGCATGTCAGCCCCGCTCGCCGGATCAAGAACAACATCGCCACCGGCCTGGTCTGGCTGTGCTTCGGCCTCGCGCTGGTGCCGCTGCTGTGGGTGCTGTTCGTGGTGCTGCAGAAGGGCGGGGCCATCGTGGCCTCGGCCGGCTGGTGGACCAAGTCGCAGAACGGCGTGCTGCCCGACCAGCGCACCGGCGGTGTCTATCACGCCATCTACGGCACCATCGTGCAGTCCGGCATCGCCGCGGTGATCGCGGTGCCGCTGGGCATCATGGCCGCGGTCTACCTGGTCGAGTACGGCCGGGGCTGGCTGGCCAAGACCACCACCTTCATGGTCGACATCCTCGCGGGTGTGCCCTCGATCGTGGCCGCCCTCTTCATCTTCGCGCTGTGGATCGCCACCTTCGGCAACCCGCAGAGCGCCTTCGCGGTGTCGCTGGCCCTGGTGCTGCTGATGCTGCCGGTGGTGGTGCGCAGCACCGAGGAAATGCTCAAGCTGGTTCCGGACGAACTGCGTGAGGCGTCCTACGCGCTCGGTATCCCGAAGTGGAAAACCATTGTGCGGATCGTCATTCCGACCGCCGCGCCCGGCATGATCTCCGGCATGCTGCTGGCCGTCGCCCGTGTCATGGGTGAGACCGCGCCGGTGCTGGTGCTGGTGGGTTACTCGAAGGCGATCAACTTCGATGTCTTCAACGGCAATATGGCCTCGCTTCCGCTGCTGATGTACCAGGAGCTGTCGAACCCCGAGCCCGCCGGCCGCGAGCGCATCTGGGGTGCCGCGCTGACCCTGATCCTGATCATCGCGCTGCTGTACCTCGCCGCCGCGGCGGTCAACAAGCTGCTCACGCGGAACCGATAGAAGGAAAGACTGATGGCCAAGCGAATTGACGTCAAAGACCTCAATATCTACTACGGCAAGTTCCATGCGGTCGCCAATGTCGGGCTGACGGTGCTGCCGCGCAGCGTGACCGCCTTCATCGGTCCGTCCGGTTGTGGCAAGTCGACCGTGCTGCGCGCGCTCAACCGCATGCACGAGGTGACCCCGGAGGCCCGCGTCGAGGGCGCGGTGCTGCTCGACGGCGAGGATATCTACGGCGCCACCGTCGACCCGGTCGGCGTGCGCCGCACCATCGGCATGGTGTTCCAGCGGCCGAACCCGTTCCCCACCATGTCGATTCGCGACAATGTGGTGGCCGGGCTGAAGCTGCAGGGCGTGCGCAACAAGGGCCGGCTGGACGAGGTGGCCGAGCAGTCGCTGCGCGGCGCCAACCTCTGGAACGAGGTCAAGGACCGCCTGGACAAGCCGGGCGGCGGCCTCTCCGGTGGTCAGCAGCAGCGTCTGTGCATCGCCCGCGCCATCGCGGTGTCGCCGGACGTGCTGCTCATGGACGAGCCGTGTTCGGCCCTGGACCCCATCTCCACGCTCGCGATCGAGGATCTGATCACCGAGCTGAAGAAGGAGTACACCATCGTCATCGTCACCCACAACATGCAGCAGGCCGCGCGTGTGAGTGACCAGACCGCCTTCTTCAACCTGGAGGCGCAGGGCAAGCCGGGCAAGCTCATCGAGATCGACGAGACCGAGAAGATCTTCTCGAACCCGTCGCAGAAGCAGACCGAGGACTACATCTCGGGTCGCTTCGGATAGTCACAGACCTTCCGGCGTCTCTTACGGCCCCTGCCCTTGCGGCAGGGGTCGTTTTCTATGCCCTGAGTGGTTGTGTGCAACCGTTAGTAACAGTTAGTCTGACGCTCGTTGGTAAACCGATTGGTTTAGTACAAGGAGGTGTCGGATGACCGTCTCAACGGCGAGCCCGAAATCCGGACGGGCCGCGGCGGACCTGCCGCAACGGGCGAAGATCGCGGCGCTGGTCGCCATCTGTCTCGCGGAACTGCTCGTGGTCCTGGACAACACGCTGGTCAATGTGGCCCTGCCGTCCATGGCCGTCCAGCTGAAGGCCGACATGAGCGGCCTGCAATGGATCGTGGACGCGTTCACCCTGGCCTTCTCCGGCCTGCTGCTCGCCATGGGACACCTCGGCGACCGCTACGGGCGACGGCTGTTCATGATCATCGGACTGGGCGGCGTCGCGGTCATGTCCGCGGCGGGCGCGCTGTCCTCCGGACTCGGCCAGGTCATCGCGGCCCGCGCCGGCATGGGCGTGTTCGCGGCCGTGGTCTTCCCGGCCACGCTGGCCCTGCTCACCAATATCTTCACCAAGTCCCGCGAACGCGCCGCCGCCATCGCGCTGTGGACGGCCATGGCCGGGATCGCCGTCGCCATCGGGCCGACCGTGGGCGGCTGGCTGCTCGAGTACTTCTCCTGGCACTCCGTGTTCTGGATCAATGTCCCGGTGGCGCTGGTGGCCATCGGCGCGGTCCTGGCCACCGTGCCGGAATCCCGTGCACCGCACGTGGATCGGCTCGACCGGGTCGGCATCCTGCTCTCCCTGGCCGGGGTGACCGCGCTGGTGTGGTCCATCATCGAGGCCCCCAAACACGGCTGGTTCGCCACCGAAAGCCTTGCGGGCTACCTGCTCTCGGCCGCGCTGCTGGCCGCATTCGTGGCCTGGGAACTACGCGTGCCCGCACCCGTGCTGAACATGCGCCTGTTCCGCAACCGCCGCTTCGCGCTGCCGTCGCTGGCCATCACCGTGTCCTATTTCTCGGCGTTCGGATTCCTGTTCCTGATCACCCAGTACTTCCAGGGCGTGAAGGAGCTGTCGCCGCTCGAATTCGGCATCCACTCACTGCCTTTCGCGGTGGCGGTCGGCTTCGGCGCGCCCATCGCGACCCTGCTGGCGCAGCGGCTGGGCACCACGGCCGTGGTGGTGTCGGGGCTGCTGATCCTGGCGGTCGCCATGTACATCGCGGGCCGGACCACCGTCGACACCCCGTATCTGGGACCGGTGGTGGTGTCCATGATCCTCATGGGCCTGGGATTCGCGGTGGTGCAGGGTCCGGCGACCGAATCCATCATGGGCGCGGTGCCCGTGGAGGAGGCCGGCGCGGGCTCGGCGGTCAACGACACCACGCGGGAGGTGGGCGGAGCGCTCGGTGTGGCCCTGCTGGGGTCGATCATGACCTCGGTGTACGCGGACAGGATCGGCGGCCGGATCGCGGCGATTCCCGCGCAGATCATGAATCCGCAGCAGAAGGAGCTGGCGAGCAATACGCCGATCAGCGTCCTGGAGATCGTGAAGGCCCCGGTGAATCCGCTTGTCGCACCGGCGAAAGCGGATCTGATTCACGCCATGAAGGTCGCGGCCATGCAGGGCGCCGAGGCCGCGTCATACGTCGCGGTCGGCACCCTGGTCGTGTGCGCGGTCATCGTGGCCGCGACCTTGCCATGGCGTCCCGAACGGGGCCGTTCGGTCCTGATGGGCTGGCGTGAGTCCGACGAGGACTAGATCGATTCCTTCTCGGAATCCGGGTCCGGGGGCAGCACGCCGGTGACGAGGAAGACGACGCGGCGGCCGATCTCCACGGCGTGGTCTGCGAAGCGCTCGTAGTAGCGACCCAGCAGCGCCACGTCCACGGCCGCCGCGACACCGAACTGCCAGTCGCGGTCCATGATCAGCGTGAACAGGTGCTTGCGCAGGTCGTCCATCGCCTCGTCGTCGTCGGTGAGCTTGGCGGCCCGCTCGGGATCGCGGGTCTCCAGCACCTCCTTGGCGGTGGCGCCCATCTTGACCGCGACACGGCCCATCTCGGCGAAGTAGCTGTTCACGGCCTCCGGCACGGCGTGGGCCGGGAAGCGGCGCCGGGTCATCTTGGCGACATGCAGGGACAGCACGCCCATCCGGTTCACGTCGGAGACGATCTGGATGGCGCTGACGACCTGCCGCAAATCACCGGCGACCGGGGCCTGCAGCGCGAGCAGCGCGAAGGCCTTCTCCTCGGCCAGGGTGATCATCTCGGCGATCCGGTCGTACTCGCTGATCACCTGCTCCGCGAGCTCGAGATCGGCGGTGAGCAGGGACTGGGTGGCCCGCTCCATCGCCGATCCGGCGAGCCCGGCCATGCCGCCGAGCAGATCGGCGAGCTCGGCCATTTGTTCGTTGTAGATGACACGCATGAGTCAAGACATTAGTGCGCGTCTTTGACCAAGTCACCAACGGTGGGTTAAACGTAGGTTCTGGTCGGTTCCGGCAAAGTCGCCGCAGCTCCGACCGGTCCGGGGGACGGCCTACTTGCAGAGGTCGTCGGCGGCGTTCACATGCTCGAGGTCGGAGGGCAGTGTGACCGGAGCCGCACTGGGCCCGCCCGCGTCGCTCGGCGTGTCGGGCAGGGTCTGCCCGAAGGCGGTCGGGGTCTTCACGGTGCCCGAGAAATCCGACCCCACCACGACCTCGACGATGCTGCCCAGCCCGCTCGCCGGTTCCAGGATCGCGCCCGGAATCGCGCTGGCCACGGTTCCGGCATCGGCCTCGTGGCCGCTGGAGTAGCGGACCTTGGTCTTGGCGGAGACGCCGTCGGCGTAGTTGCCGGTGCTGTAGATCTGGAAGCCCTGCGCGGCCAGCTTGGTCGCGGTGGTGCCCGCGATGCCGCCCTGGCCGGAACCGTTGGACACCTGCACCGAGACCGTCTGCGGATCCACCGCGGCCGGTTTGGGTTTGGCGACGGGCACGCCGGCGGGGGCCGCCGGGGGCTCGGACTTCTTCTCACCGGGCAGCGGCTGGTCGTCGATGACCGCGCGGAAGATGGCCTTGATGTCCGATTCGCGCGGGATCTCGTTGCCGTACGAGGTGGTGCCCGCGGTCGGGACGGTCAGGAAGGTGATGCTCCCGGCCTGCATCTTCTGCATGGAACGGCCCAGGGTGAGCAGGTCCTTGGTGGTGACGCTGTCCATGAAGGAGTGCTTGGCGAAGGCGTTGATGAACCCGTCGAGCTTGGCCGGGTCGAACAGCACCTTGCTGGACAGCGCGCTGCGCAGCAGGGATGACAGGAATCGCTGCTGCCGGTTGATCCGGTCGTAGTCGCTGCGCTCCTCGCCGTACACGTGGCGGGCGCGCACGTAGTCCAGGGCGGTGGAACCGTTGACCGTCTGCTTGCCCGGGGTGGTCAGGACCGTTCCGAGGACCTCGTCGACCAGCGGTTTGGTGGTGCACACCTCGACGCCGCCGACCACGTCGACCATGGACTCGAAGCCGGCGAAGTCGATGCCGACGAAGTGGTTGATCTTCAGGCCCGACATCTTGGTGATCACCTTGGTCAGGCACTTCGGCCCGCCCAGCGCGTAGGTGGCATTGAGCTTGTCGCCGTCGGCGGCCGGGAACTTCTGGCTGGAGTAGGCGGCCTTCTCGTTGTCCCAGCCCTCGCAGATCGGACGGGAGACGTCCAGGTCGCGGGGGAAGGACACCGCGACCACACGGGACCGGTTGGCCGGGATGTTGACCAGCATGACGGTGTCCGAGCGCGCGCCCTCGGCGTCGTCCACACTGCCCGCGCCGAGAGTGCTGTTGGTGCCCGCCCGGGTGTCGGTGCCGACGATCAGGAAGTTCTCGTCGCCGTTCTGCCCGTCGGCGTCGACGACGTCCGTGCTGTTCGGATCGAGCGCGACGACCTGCTGGAAGTTGCCGTCCTTGGCGCGCAGATAACTCCAGCCGCCCGCCGTCACGAGCAGCGCGAGCACCGCGAACATCGCGGTGGCGCCGCGGGCCACCAGGCCGGCGCGCCGGCTGCGGCGGCGGCTGGTGCTCGACACCCATTTGGCCGGTGTGGAACCCACGGAGGCAGGTAGCGCGGTGGTCGGATAGTCGGCGGGCGAGGCGACCCGGCGGCCCAGCAGGGCGCGGGCACGCGCGGCCGTGGTCGGGGCGGCGGGGATGGCCTCGGTGACCGGGGGTAGTTCGTCGGTGACCAGATCTGCGGTCGGGTCTGCCCGGCGTACGGTCCGGCTGCTGCCGGTGCCCGGCGCGGCCGCCACCCGGCGGAGGTGGCTGTCGTCGCGCACGGTGCGCTGCGAACCTGTGCCGGGCTGGTTTCCGGCGGGCGGGGGCTGGGTGCTCGGTGCGGGCGGGGGAACGACGGGCCGGGCGCCGGTGGCGGGTGCGCCGTTCGGCGGGGGCACGGGAGCCGGTGCGGCCCCTTCTCGTTCGGCCGTGCCGTTGGTGGCCGCCGGTTCGTTCGGCTTGCCCGCGTCGGTGCGGGGGCGGCGACGCGTCTGGCGCTCGCTGTCCACCCGCTCGACCAGGTCCTGCACGGAGATGGGGGCGGCGGCGGAGTCCGCGTCGTCGGTGTGCCGGGAGCGGCGGGCCGCGCGCGACGGATCGTCCCCGTCCGCGGAGTAGCGCTCCCAGGGGGCGCGACCTCCGGGCCGTGGCGTACGCCCGTACCGATCGTCACCCACCAACGAACCTCACTTTGCTCTTGATGCCGAGGGCCATGATAACGATTTCGCCACGGTGAACCACTCGAACATGTGTCCACCCAGGTAGATCCGTTTTTTCTGCTTTGTCGGGATGCTTCGACCGCTGGGACGAACGTTCCGCAAAGTGTGCCAGGGCCTCGGCCCTACGCCCGGGAGCTGGGCCGGACATTGACCGGATCGTGCCGGATCGCCGGCAGCGGCAGGCGGCCGGATCAGGGTGGTCGCTAGCCGCCGGAATGCATGACGTCGGCGGCGGCCGGGACGGTCGCGTCCTCCGGATCGTCGAGCCAGCCGTCGGGCAGCGCGACCTTCGCCTGCGGGGAGCCCTGCCGCCCGCGCGGTCCGAGCGCGTCCTCCGGGAACGGCACGTCCGGATCCAGCTGCCCGACCAGATCCCCGATCTGAGCCAGGCTGGTCACGGTGGCGAACTGCCGCCGCAGCGCGGAGCCGACCGGGAAGCCCATCAGGTACCAGGCCATGTGCTTGCGGATGTCGCGCATGGCCTTGTCCTCGCCGTCGTGCTCGACGAGCAGGGCGGCGTGCCGGTAGAGGATCTCGCCGACCTTGCCGAGCGTGGGTCCGGCGGGGATGGGCTCACCGCGCAGGGCGGCGCTCAGTTCGCCGAAAAGCCACGGCCGCCCCAGGCAGCCGCGGCCCACCACGACGCCGTCGCAGCCGGTCTCGGCCATCATGCGCAGCGCGTCGTCGGCGCTGAAGATGTCGCCGTTGCCGAGCACCGGGATGGTGGTGACGGTCTCCTTGAGACGCGCGATGGCCGACCAGTCGGCCTGCCCGGAGTAGAGCTGGGCGGCGGTGCGGGCGTGCAGCGAAACCATCGCCGCGCCTTCCTCTTCGGCGATCCGGCCGGTGTCGAGGTAGGTGGTGTGGTCGTCGTCGATGCCGATGCGGAATTTGAAGGTGACCGGCACTTCGCCTGCGGCCGCGACCATTTCGCGCACGATCTCGCGGAACAGCCGCCGCTTGTAGGGCAGGGCGGAGCCGCCGCCGAGACGGGTGACCTTGCGAACCGGGCAGCCCAGGTTCATGTCGATGTGGTCGGCCCAGCCCTCGCCGACGATGATCCGCACGGCCTCGCCGAGGGTCTTGGGGTCGACGCCGTAGAGCTGCATGGAGCGCGGGGATTCGTCGGGGCCGAAGGCCATCATGTTGAGGGTCTTCTCGTTGCGCTCGACAACCGCGCGGGCGGTGATCATCTCGCACACGTACAGCGATGTGGCGCTGCCGAATTCACGGCACAGGGTGCGGAAGGCGACATTGGTGATGCCCGCCATCGGGGCCAGCACGACCGGCGGATCGAGCGGGTAGGGCCCGATCCGCAGCTCGGTCTTGGGGGCTTCGAGCGAGGCAGTCACGCTCTCCAGTCTCTCATCCGCGTGGTGGCGGCCAGAGCCGCCCGTCCACTCGAGTGCCCCCGGTCACAGCGTCAGCGGGCGGCGGGCCGGGTGCCGGGCTGGAACGTGAAGCTGATGGCCTCCATGACCGGCTTGCGCTGGGTCTTCTGGATGGCGGCGATCCGCCACTCCCCGTCGGTGTCGCGCACGACGGTGTGGGTGACGAGCTTGCCGAGCTTCTTGGGCTGCTTCTTGCCCACGTCCCCGGCCGACACGACGACGACGGTATCGGCGCCGTAGCGGCGGATGTCGAGGGTCTCGCCCCACATCCGGGTGCCCTTCAGGAACGAGTCGAACAGCGCCTGGTGGGCCCGGCCGATCTCCGCGCCGCCGTGGTACACGGTCCCGGCGA
This sequence comes from Nocardia sp. NPDC005746, assembly GCF_040630785.1. Taxonomy (NCBI): domain Bacteria; kingdom Bacillati; phylum Actinomycetota; class Actinomycetes; order Mycobacteriales; family Nocardiaceae; genus Nocardia; species Nocardia sp. NPDC005746. The sequence goes on along the minus strand of NZ_JBEXYE010000010.1, from coordinate 151,689 downwards.
AGGTGACGTCGGTGGCGTCGGTGGTGAAGCAGTCGCCGTAGGCGGCGCCGTCGCCGTCGTTCCAGGCCGCGGCGACACGGTTGAGCAGGGCGTGGATGGCGTCGAAATCGGTGCTGCCGTTCATGGTTCAATCCCCTTCAGGTATTTGCTGCTCCTGGAAAGTATCTTCTCACAAGAAGTATCTTCCCTCAAGAAGAGAATTGAATCGGAGGCGTCCCCATGCTGTCGGACCCCGCACGGGCCAGTGCGATCTACCGCCGCTACCTCAGCGCCCTGGTGCTGCACGCCCAAGCCGGGGCGCGGGCCGTCGGACTCGGCGCGACCGATCTGTACGCCCTCAACATCCTCGACCTGAACGGCGCCATGACCCCGGGCGAACTGGCCGCCCGCACCGGACTGACCACCGGGCCCACCACCCGCCTCATCGACCGCCTGGAGCAGGCGGGTCATGTGCGCCGGGTCCCCGATGCCGCCGATCGCCGCAAGGTCCTCATCGAACCGATCCCGAACCCCGGCGACCTCGAGCGGGTGCTCGCCCCCGCGCGCCGCAAGGTCGGCGAGATCCTGCTCGGCTACACCCCCGAGCAGCAGGAAGTGCTGTTCGACTACTTCGAGCGCGCGGGCCTGGCGTTCCAGGAGGCGGTCGACGAGATCGACTGACCCGGAGACGACGACGGCCCCCCGGGATCGGAATCCCGAGGGGCCGTGCCGAATTCGAGCCGGGTCAGGCGTTGGCCGCGGCCAGGTCCCGGTCGCGCTTGGCGGCCTCGCGGGCCAGCATCTTGTCGCGCTGCTCCTCGAACTTCACGACGTCCTTGCCGAGCCGCTCGAGGAAGAGGCCCAGACGCTCGCGGGTCTCCTCACCGCGCGCGGTGAAGTCGGTGCGCTCGAAGATCTGCCACTTCTTGAGCACCGGGTTCACCACCTCTTCGAGGTGCTGGCGCAGGTCGTAGATGCCGTGCTTGGCCATCAGCACGCCGTTGCGGCGGAAGTTGGGCATGCCGGCGCCGGGCATCTGGAAGTTCTCCAGGATCATGGTGATCGCCTCGAGGGCCTGGTCCGGGCAGAGATCCAGGGCCGCGCCGCACATGTTGCGGTAGAAGATCATGTGCAGGTTCTCGTCGGCGGCGATGCGCTGCAGCATGCGGTCGGCGATGGGGTCGTCGCACACGCGGCCGGTGTTGCGGTGCGAGACGCGGGTGGCGAGTTCCTGGAAGGTCACGTACGCCACCGAGTGCAGGAAGCCGGCGCTGCCGGTCTGCTCGAGCTGCTCGGTGGGGGAGGCGAACCCGTTGGTCATGTGGATCATGCGGGCCTGCTCGAGGGCGACCGGGTCGACGCCGCGGGTGACGACCAGGTAGTCGCGCATGACGATGCCGTGGCGGTTCTCCTCGGCGGTCCAGCGGCCGACCCAGGTGCCCCAGGCGCCGTCCTGGGAGAAGTTCTCGGCGATCTCACGGTGGTAGGAGGGCAGGTTGTCCTCGGTGAGCAGGTTGGTGATCATGGCCGCCTTGGCCAGTTCACTCAGCTTCGACTGCGACGGATCCCAGTCCTCACCGCCCATGGCCGCGAAGTTGCGGCCCTCGTCCCACGGCACGTAGTCGTGCGGGTGCCATTCCTTGGCCAGGGAGAGGTGGCGATTGACGTTCTCCTCGGCAACCGGCTCCAACTCCGTCAGTAGCTCGAGTTGAGTCAGATCCTTTGCCATACATATGCCCTTCGTGTCGTGCGTCGTGCTGTCGTACCCTCGCCGGCCTGCCGCCGCGGCCCATACCTTACGTGACCGTAGGGTGATGTGAAACTCATCTGTGCGCCATTGCGGGGTAGGTGAGGGATGTCATAAGAAGCGCGGCCCACAGCGTAGGGGGTCTATCGCTGTGGGCCGCGCTTCGTTAGCCGTGCATCAGCAATGGATGCGAGATCACTTCTTCCCGAGCAGACCGCCCAGGACGCTGCCGAGAACGCCACCGGCGTTCTGGCCCATGGCCTTGCCGAGGATATCGCCCAGACCGCCCGCGCCGCCCTGACCGCTGGTGGCCCCGCCGAGCAGGCTGCCGAGGATGTCGCCGAGACCGCCGGCGCCGGCCGCGCCGGGCTGAGCGGCCGCGCCGCCCCCGCCGAGCATCTTCTTGCCGAGGTACGCCAGCACGATCGGCGCGAGCATCGGGAGCAGTTTGCCCATCAGGTCGCCGCTGATATCGCTGCCGCCGACATTGCCGAGAGCGCTGATCACCGTGTTCTTCTCGGCGCCGAACGTCTGGTCGATGATCTGGCTACCCGTGGAGGTATCCACCTGGCTCATGTCGACACCGCCGTCGAGCAGACCCAGCGGCTGGTTGGCGACTTCGTTCTCGAGATTCAGACCGACCTCGGGGTTGCCGGCCTGTGCCTGGAATCCGCCGAGCAGGACTGGCACGGCCGCGCCGACCGCGGTCTTGGCGGTGGCCTCGTCGACGCCGAGCTGTTCGGCGATCTGGGCGATTGGAACTTGAGAGAGCAGGTCATCGAAGGAAGTCATGAACTCCGCCTGTGGTGATGGATTCCCGGGAAAAGCCCTACCGAGGTCACGCTAGGTGAAACCCGGACAGATTGCCACAGATTCGCGGATGTGGCGAGGGCCCGGAACGGCTGTTCCGGGCCCTCGCGTGAGTGTGCCCCCACCAGGGCTCGAACCTGGGACCTGCGGATTAAAAGTCCGTAGCTCTACCAACTGAGCTATAGGGGCGTGCGGGACGTCAGTTTAATGGGCCGGGCCCACAAGTGTTAAACGAGTATCCGATTGTGCTCTGGCAGACGGTATTTGCGCAGGTCATAGTGGTGGCGTCGAGTGTGCGGCGGGTCGGGGAGGGGTGCCCTGACAGCGCGATCGGCGTGACGGGGCGTGCCGACGGTGTGACCGGCCGTGCCGATCGTGGGGGCTCGGCGAGCCGGGGCGGCGTGTTGGGGGGACGATGTGGCGCTGTGAGGGTGCGGACCGGTCGGTGCGTCACCGCGACGGGGCAGAGCCGGGGTGCCACGGGGGTCGGCGCGGAGTGTGGGTGGGGTGAGGTGACGGTGTGGTCCCGTCATGCCCGGACGCGTCCGGGTGGGCGTTCGCGCGCCCGCGGACGCGTGTCGGGCTCGGCCTCGGATGACCCTCGCAATCGCCTTGCCACTCAGTTTGTTTCGTGGCCCTCGAGTGTGAATATCATCCAATGGTGATGCGTGGCAAGCTTTTTGGGGTGGGGGGAAGCGGCCGGTCCAGCCCGGTCCGAGCGCGGGGGTCGCGGCTCGGCGGTGCCGCGGGCCGGGTGGCGTCGTCGCGCGTTCCCGGGATCGCCGGGGCGAACTTCGCTGAGATATGGGCGAATTCGTCGTTTCGGACCAATCGTCCATACGATTGCTGTGGAATTGCGGTTTTCGTTAGGAGGTGTACTGGCTAACTGACTTTCCGGTACACGTCACGCTGGGTGAACTTTCCGGGTACGGTGACCGACTGGTGAATTCCCGAAGAGCTGGGATTGCCCCGGCGGCACGGGATTCGGCTTATCGTTGATATGCCCGAACGTGTCGCGACCGGTCCGGCCGATCGCGGCTCCAACAGATGAAGCTGCGGGGAGGCGGACCAGGACGACGTGAACGCCCGGGCGTGCACCCCGCGCGGTGCGCCGGGTGGGAAAACCTATACCAGTTGGTGTGTTTCAAGTTTTTCGCGCTTTTCCGTACCAAGAGTTTGGTAATTCCGGGCATAGCCCGTTTTGAAGTATTTGAAAAACACGTAACTTCGCGTCGAGGCCGTACCGCGGTCGGCGACGGTTAGCTAGCTTCGGAGGCGTTTCGAGCATGGCACGGCAGCAAGAGCGGGCCCGCCGGACACGCGCGGCGATCATCAGGTCCGCCGCCGTTGAGTTCGGGAAGAGCGGCTATGCCGCTGCATCGCTCAACCGCATATTGGAAGGTTCCCGGGCGACCAAGGGGGCCATGTACTTTCACTTCGACTCCAAGGAGGACTTGGCGCGCGCGGTGCTGGAAGCGGCGGTCGACCGCTACCGGGCATCGACCGAAAGGTGGCTGACCCGAACCGATCTCGGACCACTCGACGTGCTGCACGGCATGATCGACGAGATCGCGTTGCGGCTGGAGAACGACATCATCATCCAGGCCGAGTTCCGGCTCATCATCGAGCCGGAGTTCTATCGCGACATCCAGGCCGGCGGCGGCCGCATCCTCGGGCGCGCCATCCGGCAGCTCGCGGTCCGGGCCGCGGAGCACAAACAGCTGCGCCCGGATTCGGATCCGGACCGGTTCACCCGCACCCTGGCGGCGGCCCTGGCGGGCCAGCGCTACATCGCCGATGTGCTCACCGGTCCGGCCGATCTGCGGGCCCGGTTCGCCGAGGCGCTCGAGGTGATCGTCGACGCCACCGCGACACCGGAGTGGGCCGAGGAGTTCCGCCGCGTGGGCTGGCGGGTGTCCGCCCGGCTCGAAGATCTCAACTTGGGACTCTGACCAGCTGATTTGGGAATCACGCGGAGCCTGTCATAAGCTATCTCCGCTCCCAACGGAAGCCGTTGAGCAAACGGTCCGGAGAAATCCGGCGGGCCCCCTTCGTCTAGCGGCCTAGGACGCCGCCCTTTCAAGGCGGTAGCGCGGGTTCGAATCCCGTAGGGGGTACAACGATGGTGACATCGTTGTCGGAGCAAGCAGCAAGGCCCTGTGGCGCAGTTGGTTAGCGCGCCGCCCTGTCACGGCGGAGGTCGCGGGTTCGAGTCCCGTCAGGGTCGCAAGATCTTTTTGCGACAGCAAGAAGCGCACGAAACTTGGCATTCGAATCGGGTGCCTTTCGGCCAGGTAGCTCAGTTGGTACGAGCGTCCGCCTGAAAAGCGGAAGGTCGCCGGTTCAATCCCGGCTCTGGCCACTCGATCGCAGGGAGCCCCTGCTCGCGGACAACGCGAGCAGGGGCTCTTTACGTCTGTCTTGTGGGGGTCGAGCCCCCACAAGACAGGCGGAGGGCTCCGCCCCGGCCCCCGGCTCCCGCCGCGGTTCGATCCGAATCGTTCTGTCATTGCGTGTTTTGTCGTATGTGCGTCCGATCTTGGTGGAATGCTGGGTTGCATGGCTGAGGACAACCAGTGGTATTACTGCATCTCCCATCACAAGGCGGAGCAGGGAAAGTCCTGCTGGGTCGGGGACCGGATGGGGCCGTATCCGGATCAGGCGACAGCCGAGCGGGCGTTGGATATTGTGCGAGAACGAAACCGGCGTGCCGACCAAGAGGACGACTGACGCTCGGGTGACGGGGGTGACCGCGCCTACACGGTGCGCTCACGAGGCACTCAGGCGGACCAGGTACGGTTTCTGAGCCAGAAGACGACCGATCGGGAGGGCGTACCTTGAAGGTCACCGTGGTGGTGCCGACCTACAACGAGCGGGAGAACCTGCCCGTTGCGGTGGAGCGGCTGACCGCACTGCCGGTGGAGGACCTGCATGTGCTGGTGGTGGACGACAATTCACCGGACGGCACCGGCGAGGTCGCGGACAAGCTGGCCGCCGACCTGCCGAACGTGGTGAGCGTGCTGCACCGGACGGAGAAGGACGGCCTGGGCCGCGCCTACATCGCCGGCATCACCAAGGCGCTCGACGAGGGCGCGGACGTGGTGATCCAGATGGACGCCGACCTGTCGCACCCGGCCGAGGTCATTCCGGCCATGCTCGACAAGCTGAAGACCACCGACGCCGGCGTGGTGCTCGGATCCCGGTACGTCCCCGGCGGTTCCACCGCCGCGGAGTGGAAGTGGTACCGCAAGGCGCTCTCCGCCTGGGCCAACTTCTACGTCAACATGATCCTGCGTCTGGGCGTGAAGGACGCCACGGCCGGGTTCAAGGCGTGGAAGGCGGACACGCTGCGCGCCATCGACGTGGCCTCGATCAAGTCGAACGGTTACTCGTTCCAGGTCGAGATGAACTACCGCACCGTCAAGAAGGGCATCTCCATCGCGGAGGTGCCGATCCGCTTCGAGGAGCGCACCAAGGGCGCCTCGAAGATGAGCCTCAAGGTGCAGCTCGAGTCCGCGGCCATGCCGTGGAAGCTGCTGTTCGGGCGGGCGGTTTAAGAACTCCCGGCGCTAGGGGTTACCCGTATCGCCAGGCCAGTGGAGCAGCGTGTCGACGAACAACTGTCGGACCTGCTCCACTTCCGCGTCCAGGCGGGCCGGGTCCCAGCCGCTGACATCGATCGGCGGTAGGACGGCCACGTCCACCACGCCCTTGCGGACGATCGCGGAGTTGCGCCAGGCGATCTCGCCGGCATTGCGGATCACCACGGGGATGATCGGCACGCCCGCCTGCATGGCGATGTGGAACGCGCCCTTCTTGAAGGCGCCGACGCGCGGCGTCAGGGAGCGGGTGCCCTCGGGGGCGATCACCACCGACAGTCCGCCGCGCAGGGTGTCGACGACCGGTTCCAGCGCGGCCTTGGCGGCCTTGGTGTCGGCGCGGTCGATGAAGGTGACCTCCACGAACCGCATGAGGGGCCCGAAGACCGGGTTCTTGGTGATCTCGCGTTTGGCGATGCCGGTGAATCCGGCGCCCAGCACCTCGGCCAGCACCACGATGTCGAACTGGCTCTGGTGGTTGAAGATGAACACCGCCGGTCGGGGCGCGCGGGCGTGTTCCGCGCCGGTCACCCGCACCTTGACCTGGGTGCCGCGCAGGGTCGAGTCGGCGGCGTGGGTCATCATCGAATCCGCCATCTGGCGGCGCTGTTTCGTGTGTGCCTTGGCGGCCACGCCGAACAGCGCCCCGCCGAGTAGACCCGTGAATCCGGCCAGGGTGCGGGCGTAGTCAGTGGCCCTGGGGGCCTGCCGGGGCCGGAAATGCAGGACCGGCCATTCCCTTTCGGCCGCCTCGAGCACGACGCGCGGGTCCGGGTTGACGGCCACCGGGTGCCCGGCGGTCTGGAGCAGCGGCAGGTCGGCGGCGCTGTCGGCGTAGGCCCAGCTCTGGGTGAGGTCGATGTCGTGGGCGATGGCGAAGCGGCGGACGGCGTCGGCCTTGCCGTTGCGCCACAGCGTCTTTCCCTCGACATGCCCGGTGAGCACGCCGTCCTGCACGGCCATGGCGGTGGACAGCACGTGCGGGATGCCGAGTTCGGCGGCGACGGGTTCCACCTGGTAGCGGCTGATCGAGCTGATCAGGACCAGGGTGTGGCCGGCGGCCTCGTGCTCGCGGACCAGCCGCCAGGCCTCGGGGTAGATGTGCCCGTACACGTTGCGCGCGAACACCTGCCGTCCGAGGTCGATCAGGTCGGCTTCGGGCACCCCGGCCCAGTCGTACATGGCCGATTGCAGGAAGCGTTCGTATTCGCCTTCGCTGCGGGCGCCGCGGATGCTGCCGAGCAGGCTGGCGGTGAGCGCACCGCGGGCGCTGCCGCGGCGCAGCAGGCGGCGGGCGAGCGGGGGCGGGTTGAAGCCGTGCACGACGGTGCCGCCGAAGTCGAAGATGGCGGCGACCTGCGGGCCCTGCGGTCCGGTGCGCACGGCCTCGAGGGCGGTGGCGAGATCCTGTGCGCCGATGGGCCGCTGGGTGACGCCGACGCCGGGTCGCAGGGTCGGGTTGGTGCGTCCCGCCGCGCGGCCCCGGACCCGGTGGGTCACAACGCTTCCATTCGGTTGGACGGGTCCAGGGTGGCCGCCCGGGTGATGCGCTGCCCGATGGCGCGCAGTTCGGCGGCGAAGGCGCTGCGCCGGGCGGCCAGGTCGGCCGGATCGCCGGCGGGGGTCAGCAGGCCGTGGTTGTCGGCGAGTTTGACAGCACTGCCGAACAATTCCGAGGACACCGATTCGGGGCTGTGCAGGCGTTGTTGCAGCAGCATCTGTTTGCCGACCTGGAGGCATTCGTCGATGAGGGCCTTGCGGTCGACGGGGTCGACCGGGTCGCGGGCGGCGAGCCGTTCGGCCACCACCAGTTGTGCGTCGAAGAAGGAGCGCAGCACGCGGTGGGCCATCATGAAGCCGGAATCGGCGAGCCGGGCCTGGATCTCGGAGCCGAGGGTGCCCGCGGCGGTCCGGTGATGCCATTCGGGGTCCACACGCAGCATCTCGGCGGTGAGCTGGGTGGTGAATTCGGCTCGTTCGGGGAAGAAGAACTCGAACTTAAGCAGGTCGCGCAGGCGGTAGGCGGCGTCCCACCCGGCGCGCAGCTGGTCGCCTTCGGGGGCTTCGACGGCGGTGAGGACGGCGAGTTCGAGGATGGCGCGGTTCACGAACCAGTGCACGGCGCTGTTGCGGTAGAACGCGGCCTCGAGGTGCGCGCCCGCGTTGATGGCGTACACCGGTTCCAGTCCGGCCCGGTACACGGTGACGACGGTGGCGACGGCCAGCTGTTCGAGGACCACGGCGAGCCCGTGATCGTCGCGCAGCGTGTCGAGCTCGCCGGTCGGCAGGCCGCGGCTCTCGATGTAGCCGAGTACGGGCGCGATGGCGTTGCGGAGTTCGGGCCGGGTCAGCGCGCGTTCGTGGACGCCGAGCAGCACCAGGGTGGTGAGCGCGTTGACGGTGATCGGGGTGACCTCGTTGATGCCGACGGCGACCTCGAAGGCCAGCCGCTGCACGGCCAGCTGCTCGCGTTCGACGGCTTGTTCGGTGCCCGGATCCTGGTGTCCGGTCAGCGGATCCCCGTTGGCGGCGAGGCGGTCGCGGGCCGAGAGCGGGGTGCCGAAGCGTACGTACACGTGCCCGGCGGAGTGCTGCTGGTTGCGGACGTAGCGGGCCAGCCAGGTGAGGCCCTCGGGTTGTTTACGGCCGCCGGTCTGTTCGTCGGCGATGGCCCCGATCTCGTTGAGCCGTTCGTAGGTGATGGAGACCGGCACCAGCATGACGTCGTCGATGCGTTTCGAACGCAGCGCCGCCGCAAGGTAATTCAGCAGTCCGTAGCGTGGCGGCCGGAGTTTGCCGGTGCGGGTGCGCCCGCCCTCGAAGTACCACTCCAGGTTGAAGCGTTTGGTGAGCAGGTAGGCGAAGTACTCCTCGACGACGGCCTTGTAGACCTCGTCGTCGCCGAAACTGCGGCGGATGAAGACGGTTCCGGTGCGCCGGGCGATCGGCCCGATCGGCCAGAACTTGAGGTTGGCGCCGCCGACCACGTGGTTGGGCGGGAAGTCGTTGCGCGCCAGGATGTCCCCGAGCACGAAGGCGTCCACGTAGGAGCGGTGCGAGGGCAGGAAGACCAGCGGATAGCGGCGGTTGAGCGAGCGCAACCGGTCGAGTCCGGTCTCGTCGGCGTCGACGTTCCAGGTGGAGGCGTGGACGGGCCGCATGGCCTGGGTGAACAGGTCGGAGACGAGGCGGCTCTGGGCGGCGACGAGTTCGCGCAGGCCTCGCTCGGCACGCCGGTAGACCTCGCGTGGGGGGAGTCCGGATTCCAGGGCGATGATGTCGAGCCGGCGCAGGAATTCGGGGGAGTCCAGGATCTCCTCGACCACCAGTCGCGGCACCTTGTACCGGTCGCCGATGACGGCGCGCTCGGCGCGTTCCAGCGCGACGATGCCCGCGCGCACGATGGCCCGCCCGAAAGCGTCGGGCACGATGGCGGATCCGGGGTTGTTGGCGCGCAGCTCGCTGAGCCGGGCGGGCTGCCCGGTGAGGATCAGGTGCCGGTCGGGCGCCTTGCCGATGAGCCGCCGCTGCATGAACCGGTGCGGTTTGCGCGGGTTGGACAGGGACAGCAGGTCGCTGAAGGTGGTGCGGCGCACGCCGTCTCGTTCGGGCGGCAGCCACAGCACGCGGACCGGCACCACCAGCGGGTCGTCGGCGCGTCCGACGAGGCGGTCGGTGACGGCGGCGGGGTCGAGGTCGATCTGGGTGACGGGGGCGGAGGTGCCGAACTCCTGGGTGATGCCGCCTTCGGCGAGCCAGCCCCCGATGAGTTCGCGTTCCACCCGGGAGGCGGCGTCGACCAGGGCGACCACGGATTGCGGGGCGGTGAGCGCGGCTTCGGGGAGCCGACTGTCGTGATCGAGCATCTTCGTTCCCTCCGCCTGAGCCGCTGCGATCCATTGAAGCCCAAACCGGGGCGGTGGGACGGGAGGTCGGGCAATTCACCGGTCCGACCCGGAGTTTCGCGGTGTTGCGCGGTGGTGGTGACGGACGTCGCGATGCGGGCCTCCCCACAAATGGAAAGGTAATGCTAACCTCACTGCCAAGTTAGGTAAGCATAACCTTGGAGGTCTGGTGTCGGTCGCTGACGAACGGGTACGGCTCGAGGGGGAGCAGCGGTGGGGAGAGTACGTCACCGATCCGGTCGCGGCCGTCACCGCGCTGGCGGCGGCGGATCGCTTCGGTGAGTACGTGGTCTACGAACGGCCCGGCGAATGGGTCTTCGCCGCCGACCCGCTGGGCGGCGTCGAGCTGGACGCGGGCGAACTGCGGGTGAGCTGGGACGGACAGACCACCGCGGGACCGTGGTCGGGCAATCCGGCGCAGGCCCTCGACCGCGCGCTGGCCGGGCTGCCACTGGAGGGCCGCAACGCCTTCGGCTGGATCGGCTTCGAGTTCTGCGCCTGGTCGCTGGGCGCGACCGAGCACGTGCACCCGCGGGCCACCCTGGCGCACTTGATGATTCCGCGCATCGAGGTCCGCATCGACGCCACCGGCGTGCGGGTGTCGGGCGCGACGCCCGCCGAGACCGGCGACATCCACGAGCTGATCGCCGCCGCGCAGGACACCGCGCTGCCCGTCGCGTATCCCGTGGACGTCACCCCGGACCCGACCGGCTATCAGGACCGGGTCGCCGCGGGCGTGGCCGAGATCCGGGCCGGCAAGTACCAGAAGGTGATTCTGTCCCGGAAGGTCGATCTGCCCTTCGCGGTCAATATCCCCGCCACCTACCGCCTGGGCCGCGCGAACAACACCCCGGCGCGCTCGTTCCTGCTGCGCCTGGGCGGCCTGGAGGCCGCGGGCTTCAGCCCGGAACTGGTGGCGGCCGTGGATCGCGACCGGGTGGTCACCACCGAGCCGCTGGCCGGGACCCGCGCCTTCGGCCGCGGCGACGACATCGACCTGGCCGCCCGCGCCGACCTGGTGCGCGACCCGAAGGAGATCGTCGAGCACGCCATCTCGGTGCAGACCTCGTTCGCCGAGATCGCCGCGGTCGCCGAGCCGGACACCACCGCGGTCTCCGACTTCATGGCGGTCCGTGAGCGCGGCAGCGTGCAGCACCTGGCCTCCACCGTGCGTGGGCGGCTGGCCGCCGGCCGCAGCCCGTGGGACGCGCTGGAGATGCTGTTCCCGTCCGTCACCGCCTCCGGCATCCCCAAGGCCGAGGGCGTGGACGCGGTATTCCGCCTCGACCACGATCCGCGCGGCCTGTATTCCGGTGCGGTGGTGACGGTTTCCCCCGACGGCGCGCTGGAGGCGACGCTGGTGCTGCGCGCGGTCTACCAGTCCGGTGCGGGCGCCTGGCTGCGCGCGGGCGCGGGCGTGGTCGGGCAGTCGCGGCCGGAGCGGGAGTTCGAGGAGACCTGCGAGAAGCTGGGCAGCGTCGCGCCGTACGTGGTGCGGGCCTGATCCCCGAACCGGCGATCCGAGGGTCAGATCGGGAATTCGACATCCGTCAACCGCTCGGACAGCTCCCAGAGCTGCCGGGCGGTTTTCTCGTCGTGGGAGGCGGCGTTGGAGCCGACCCGGGTCGGGTGGCCGCGCCAGTTGAACCGGTCCGGCCCGTAGTAGGCGCCGGGTTCGACATCCGCGGTGGCCGCGTACAGGGTCGGCAGCGCGCCCATGTCGGCGCTCTGCGCGATCAGCCGGTTGCCGAGGCCGACCAGCTGTTCGAGCACGTTCTGGGTCTCGGAGCTGATCTCGGTGGCGGCGTAGCCGGGGTGCGCGGCGACCGTCAGTCTGGCCGATCCGGTGACCGTGAGCCGCCGCTGGAGTTCGTAGGTGAACAGCAGCATGGCGAGTTTGGACTGCGCGTACGCGCCGAACCGGGAGTAGGCGCGCCGCTCCCAGTTCAGGTCCTCCAGGTCGATGCGCCCGATCAGGTGGGTGAGGCTGGAGGTGTTGACCACGCGCTCCGAGATCCGGTTCAGCAGTAGGCCGGTCAGCGCGAAATGGCCGAGATAGTTGGTGCCGATCTGCAATTCGAAGCCGTCGGCGGTGGCCCGCTTGGGCACCGCCATCACGCCCGCGTTGTTGATGAGGACGTCGGCCCGGTCGACGGTGCCGGCGAAAGCGCGCACGGAGGCCAGGTCCGCCAGATCGAGGGCGCGGATGTGCACGTCCCCGGGCATGGTGGCGGCCACCGCCCGCGCCTTGATCTCGTTGCGGCAGGCCATGATCACGCGCGCTCCGGCGGCGGCCAGGGCGCGCGCGGTGGCCTCGCCCAGGCCGCTGGTCGCTCCGGTGACGATGACGATCCGGCCACTCTGGTCAGGAATATCCGATTCGTTCCACCCACCCATAGGTGAACTCTATGACGGAACGGCTCTCAGCGCGCGGCGAGGGCCTTCTTGTCGATCTTGCCGACCGCCGTCACGGGCAGGGAATCGGTCTGCCGCAATACATCCGGGAGTTTGTAGGTGGCCAGGCCGCGCTCGGTGAGGAAGGTCTTGACGGCCGCCAGCGACGGCAGCTCGCCCTCGGTCACCAGGAACACGCCGACCTTCTCACCCAGGGCCGCGTCGGGCAGGCCCACGGCGGCCGCGTGCCGGACGCCCGGATAGGCGAGCAGATGCTCCTCGAGTTCGTCGCAGGAGATGTTCTCGCCGCCGCGGTTGATCACGTCCTTGATGCGGCCGGACACGATCAGGTGGCCGCTGGGCAGGCGGCGCACCAGGTCGCCGCTGCGGTAGAAGCCGTCGGGGGTGAAGGCACGGGCGTTGTGCTCGGGGGCGCGGTAGTAGCCGCGCAGCGTGTAGGGGCCGCGGGTGAGCAGTTCACCCTCCTCGCCGTCGGCGACGTCGTGGCCGTGCTCGTCCACCACCCGCACCTCGTCGCCGGGGGCGAGCGGACGGCCCTGGGTGGTGCACACCAGGTCGTCGGAGTCCTCGGCGCGGGTGTAGTTGAGCAGGCCCTCGGCCATGCCGAACACCTGCTGCAGGCGGCAGTCCAGGGCGGGGGCGACCTCGCGGGCGTTCACCTCGGCCAGTTTCGCGCCGCCGACCTGGAGCAGTCGCAGCGAGGACAGGTCCGCGTCCTCCCATTCCACTGCCGCGCACCACAATTGGGCCAGCGGCGGCACCACGGCGGTGACGGTCACCCGGTGCCGTTCGATCGCGGCGAAGGCGCTCTCCGGGCTGGGGTCGGTGACGAACGCCATGGCCCCGCCGGTGGCCACGGTGCCGAGCACGCCGGGGCAGGCGAGCGGGAAGTTGTGGGCGACGGGCAGGGTCGCGAGGTATACGTCGTCGGGCCCGAGTTCGCAGACCGCTGCACTGGCGGTGGCGTTGTAGACGTAGTCGTCATGGGTGCGCGCGATCAGCTTGGGCAGTCCGGTGGTGCCGCCGGACACCAGCATGAGCGCGATGTCGGAGGCGTCCACCTCGGGCAGCGAATCACCGTCGGCGGGAATCGAATCCAGGTCGGTGAACGGCCCGGGGTCGCCCAGGATCAGGATGTGCCGCAGGTCCGGGAGTTGTGGGCGGACCTCGGAGGCCAGGGCGCGGTAGTCGAAGTCGCCGAGCCGGTCGGCCGCGATGTAGGCGACCGCGCCGGAAAGCCGGGCCAGATGCTCGATTTCGGCGCGGCGGTGCGCGGGCAGGGTGAGCACCGGGATGATCCCCGCGCGCAGCACGCCGAACAGCAGCGGCAGGAACGCGGGGGTGTTGGGCAGCTGGATCACCACGCGGTCGCCGGATCGGATGCCGAGCTTCAGGAGGCCGTGCGCCATCCGGTCCGCGGCGCGGTCGAGGTCGGCGTAGGTGGCCGGGGCGCGGCCGGGTTCGTCGCTCAGCAGCGCGGGCCGTGTGGGCCACTGCCGGGCGGCGTCGCGCAGGAGTTCCCCGAGCGGTCGGCCCGCCCAGTAGCCCTCGCGCCGGTACCGCTCGGCGAGGTCGGCGGGGAAGGCGACGAATCCGTCGCGGTGGCCCGCGGCGGCGGGTGCGGTCGTTGTCACGGCTCTGGCCTCTTGCTGGTAAGGGTGTCCTTGCATAGGTTAGGCAACCCTATCTCAATGGGTTACGCTTCTGCCCATCGATCCCGTCGAACAAGGAGTACCAGCGGAATGGAGTCACCCCAGGGGCCATCGGCGAACATCGCCCGGGACGAGATCCGTGCCGCCATCGCCGGACACCTCGGTCTCGAACCGGCCGATATCGCCGACCACGACGACCTCATCCAGCTCGGCCTCGACTCCATCCGCACCATGAAACTCGCGGGCGGCTGGCGCAAGCGCGGCCTGGCCGTGAACTTCGCCCAGCTCGCCGCCGAGCCCACGGTCGCCGCCTGGCACAGCCTGCTGAGCGGGACCGGCGAGGAGAGCGCGGCGGAGACCAATCGCGAGGCCGCGCAGGCTGATTCGGGACCGGAGCCGAGTAGCGAGCTCGCCGCGGTCGGCGTCGCGGCGGCCGATGACCTCGAAACCGGCGTCGACGACGGCGCCCCGTTCGCGCTCGCGCCCATGCAGCACGCGTACTGGATCGGGCGGTCCGACAGTCAGCAACTCGGCGCCGTCGCCGCTCACCTCTACGTCGAATTCGACGGGGCCGGTGTCGATCCCGCCCGCCTGGGCGCCGCGGTCGAGGCGCTTCTGCGGCGGCATCCGATGCTGCGCACCCGGTTCCTGCCCGACGGCACCCAGCAGACCCTGGAGCGCCCGGGCCGGGACGTCTGGAGCGTCACCGACCTGCGCGACGCCGCGCCCGAGGCGGTGGAACGGGCGCTGGAGGAGCTGCGGGACCGCCGGACCCACCAGCTGATGGCCGTCGAGGACGGGCAGGTCGTCGATATCGCGCTGACCCGGCTGCCGGAGGGCCGCACCCGGCTGCACCTGGACGTGGACATGCTCGCGGCCGACGCCATGAGCTACCGCATCCTGGTCGCCGACCTGGCGCGCCTGTACCACGGTGAGCAGCTGCCGCCCCAGGACTACACCTTCCGCGAGTACCTGGCCGAACACGCCGGTCCCGCACCGGAACACGCCGCCGACCGCGCGTGGTGGCAGGCCCGCCTGCCCGAGCTGCCGGGCGCGCCGGAACTGCCGCGGGCTTCCGAGGCCGCGGTGGCGGAGCCGGGGGAGCGGGCGGCGCGGACCGTACGGTTGCACCGCTGGCTGTCGCCGGAGGCCAAGGGCCGCATGTTCGCCGCGGCGCACGCCCGCGGCATCACCCCGGCCATGGCCTTGGCCTCGGTGTTCGCCGAGAGTATCGGCGGCTGGTCGGCACAGCGCCGGTTCCTGCTGAATCTGCCGCTGTTCCACCGGGAACCGGTGCACCCGCAGGTGGACGGCGTGGTCGGCGACTTCACCTCCTCGGTGTTGCTGGAGGTGGACGTCACCGAGCCGGCTACCGTCACCGAGCGCGCCCGGGCGCTGCAGCGCGAATTGCACGCCGCCGGAGCGCATTCCGGTTACACCGGCCTGGAGGTGCTGCGCGATCTGGGCCGCCTGCGCGCCGAACCGGTGCTGGCCCCGATCGTCTACACCAGCGCCATCAATCTGGGCGAGCTGTTCGCCGACCAGGTCACCGACACCTTCGGCGACCCGGTCTGGATCATCTCGCAGGGTCCGCAGGTACTGCTCGACGCGCAGGTCACCGAAGTTCGCGGCGGTCTGCTGCTGAACTGGGACGTCCGCTCCGACGCCTTCCCGCCGGCCATGGTCGAGACCATGTTCACCCGCTACATCGACGCAGTCCTGCGCCTCGCGGGCAGTGACGAGCCCGGTCCGGACGCCGCCACCGAAGCCGCCCACACCACCGCCGGTTTCGGTGGCGCGGGATGGGACGCCGAGGCCGCGGTGCGAATTCCCGTGGAGCAGGCGGTGGTTCGCGCCCAGGTGAACGCCACCGACGGCCCGGTCAGCGGCCGCGCGCTGCACAGCGGCCTGTTCGACCACGCCGCCGCGCACCCGGACGCTCCGGCGATCGTCTGGGAGTCCGACCGCGTCGATCCGACGGGTGCGACGGACGGCCGTGAATCGGGCGTCGTCGCAGACATTCTCACGTATCGGGAGCTGGCCGCGCAGGCGCTCGCGGTGGCGGGTGCGCTGCGGGCGGTGGGTGTGCGGCCGGGCGACGCGGTCGCCGTGCAGTTGCCGAAGGGCGCGGATCAGATCCTGGCTACCGTCGGTGTACTGGCCGCGGGGGCCGTGTACGTGCCGATCGGGTTCGACCAGCCCGACCGGCGGCGCGCCGAGATCCTGCGGACCGGTGCGGTCGTCGCGGCGGTGACGACCGGCGGCGAGGTGCCCGGGCTGCCGACCGTGGCCTTGCGCGCGGCGCGGGAGTACCCGGAGCCGTTGGCGCAGGCCGTGATCCCGGATCCGGAGGCGATCGCCTACGTGCTGTTCACCTCCGGCTCCACCGGGCGGCCGAAGGGTGTGGAGGTGCCGCACCGGGCCGCCATGAACACCATCGACGACCTGAACGAACGCTTCGGGATCGGTGTGGATGATCGGGCGCTGGCCCTGTCGGCGCTCGAATTCGACCTGTCCGTCTACGACATCTTCGGTCTGCTGAGCGCCGGCGGCGCGGTGATCGCGCTGGATGAGGGACAGCGCGCGGAGCCGGGCCGCTGGGTGGAGCTCATCCGCCGCCACCGGGTGTCGGTGCTGAACTGCGTCCCCAGCCTGCTGGACATGACGCTGGAGGCCGCGGCCGGGAAACCTGTGGACAGTTTGCGCATGGTGATCCTGGGCGGCGACTGGGTGGACGTGGCGCTGCCGGGCCGCCTCGCCGCGGTGGCTCCCGGCTGCCGGTTCGCCGGGCTGGGCGGGGCCACCGAGACGGCCATCCACTCCACGATCCGCGAGGTCGTGAATGCCGAGGTGCCGCCGGAGTGGTCGGCCGTCCCGTACGGCACCCCGCTGCGCAATGTGCGTTGCCGTGTGGTCGGCCCGTCCGGTCAGGACTGCCCGGACTGGGTGACGGGTGAACTGTGGATCGGCGGCGAGGGTGTGGCCGCCGGGTACCGCGGGGACCCGGAGCGCACCGCCGACCGGTTCGTCACCCACGACGGCCTGAACTGGTACCGCACCGGCGATCTGGCCCGCTATCTGCCCGACGGCTGCCTGGAATTCCTGGGCCGCGCCGACCATCAGGTCAAGATCCGCGGCTACCGGGTGGAACTCGGCGAGGTGGAGAGCGTGCTGCGCGGCCTGCCGGGTGTGCGGCACGCCATCGCCGCTGTGGTGGGCGCGGCCGCGCCGAAGCTGGCCGCCGTCCTGGTGGCCGACGACGGCGTCGCCCTGGACGTCCCGCTGATGTTGGAGGCGGCCGCGAATCTGTTGCCCGCCTACATGATTCCGGATCGAGTGGAGACGCTCGCCGAGCTGCCGTTCACCTCGAACGGCAAACCGGATCGCAAAGCCATCGCCGGGCTGCTGGCCGAGGGCGAGCGGGCGGGCGAATTCGTCGCGCCCCGAACCGATGTCGAGCGCGCCGTGGCCGACATCATCGCGTCGGTGCTGGGCCGCGAGTCCGTCGGGGTGACCGACGACTTCTTCGCCCTGGGCGGCGATTCGGTGCTGGCCACCGCGGTCATCGCCCGCGTGCGGGACTGGCTGGACTCCCCGGACACGGTGGTCGCCGACTTCTTCGCGGCCCGCACGGTCGAGGGTCTGACCGCCCGGCTGCTGGAGCGGGAACGCCGGGCCGGCGCCACCGGCCGGCTCGACGGCGTGGCCCGCCTCTACCTGGAGGTGGCCGCCATGTCCGACGACGAGGTGCTCGCCCTCTCCTGAAGAAGCGTGATCCCCGCGCCCCTTTCACAGGGTGCGGGGATCGGCGGCAGGTGTCTCAGTGCGCGCACCCACCAGGCCGCCGACACGGATCGGCGGGAGCCCTGTTTCCAGATCAGGACCAGAATGCCCGGCAAACCCGCGAGTATCAGGGCGTCCATGGTCGCGGACGCTACCGCTCACGCAGGTCAAAGGGATGAATAGGACACGGACACGCCGCGCTCGGTACCCGCTCGGGACGGGCGGCAAATCCCGCGTCCGGGAACCGTTAACGCCGACATCGGACGTGCGCGCCTCCGCGCCCCTAGACTCGATGCCGTGAGCGGCTGGGACATCTCCGACATCCCCGATCAAGCGGGCCGGACCTTCATCGTCACCGGGGCCAACAGCGGGCTGGGCGCGGCCACCGCGCGAGCGCTCGCCGGCGCGGGCGCGAAGGTGATCATGGCGTGCCGTAATGAAGTGAAGGCGAGAGCGGTGGCCGATCGGATCGGCCCGAACGCCCAGGTGCGCCGCCTGGACCTGGCCGACCTGGCCTCGGTGCACGAGTTCGCCGACTCGGTCGACGGCGCGGACGTGCTGATCAACAACGCGGGCGTGATGGCGGTGCCGCTCAAGCGCACCGCCGAGGGCTTCGAAATGCAGATCGGCACAAACCATCTCGGCCATTTCGCGCTGACCGGGCTGCTGCTGGACAAGATCCGGGACCGGGTGGTCACGCTGTCCTCGGGCATGCACGCCATCGGCCGCATCGATCTCGAGGACCTGGACTGGGAGCGGCGCAGCTATCAGCGCTGGGCCGCCTACGGACAGTCCAAGCTCGCGAATCTGATGTTCGCGCGGGAACTGCAGCGCCGCCTGACCGCCGCCGGATCGGCGAAGCTGTCGGTGGCCGCGCATCCCGGGTATGCCGCCACCGACCTGCAGGGGCACACCGAGTCGATCTACGACACCCTGATGTCGATCGGCAACCGGCTGTTCGCGCAGAGCGCCGAGATGGGCGCGCTGCCAACGCTGTTCGCCGCGACCGCCGAGGTCGAGCCGGGCGGCTTCTACGGGCCCACCGGGCTGCGCGGCATGCGCGGCTACCCCGGGCCCAGCCCGTCCAGCGCGGCCTCCAAGGACGAGGTGACCGCGCGGCGGCTGTGGGAGCTGTCCGAGCAGCTGACCAAGGTCAGCTATCCGTTCGTGCGCCGCTGAACCGAAATCCGGGAGCATCGCTGAGCCGAAAGGCGGGGTTGGTGAGCATTCCATTCGATCGACAGGATCAACTCGACAAGATCCGGCAGGGATTGATGCAGGGCGAGCAGATCCTCGCCGTGTACGACGCCATCGGCGTGGGCACCGGATTCCTGGGGCTCACCGACCGGCGGGTCGTCATCCAGGACAACTCGTTCGTGGGTAAGAAGATCGCGATCACGTCCATCCCCTACGCGCGGATCTCGAGCGTGAGCATCCTGACCAACAAGTCGTTCGCGGGCCAGTTCTTCTCGTCGGGGCACATCGCCATCAGCACCGGGCACCACACCTACGAGGTGGAGTTCCGCGGCGACGACAAGACACGGCACGTGCACGACGTGATCCTGCACTACATCCTGCACTGACCCGGGTATCCCATCAGGTGGGATACCCGTCCCAGTGACCGTGGCGTACGCCACACGCACGAAAATGGATCTCTGGTACAGTGCCAGGCATGCAGCGTCAGTATTTCTGGTTTAGCCAGCCGGCCCCGGGTGGGTCGTGCGGCGTGACCTCGCGCTGACATCCTCCACCCCGAGCCGGACGAAATCAGACCGGCTCCAAGGGGTTTCGCAATTCTCCGTGGGTCGGCCTGGGACAAGGAAAACCACCCATGAGCACCACCGCCGATCTCGACCGGCATGCCGATCTCGATGACCAGCGCACCCTCAGCGTCAGTCCGCTGAGCTCGCCGCGCGAGGTCCGTGCCGCCCACCCGATCGACGACACCCTCGCCGGCACCGTGCGCGCCGGCCGCAAGGCCACCGTCGACGTGCTCAACGGCACCGACGACCGCCTCATGGTGATCGTCGGCCCGTGTTCGGTGCACGATCCCGAAGCCGCCATGGACTACGCCCGTCGCCTGGCCGCCAAGGCCGCCGAACTGGACGACCGCCTGCACGTGGTGATGCGCGTCTACTTCGAGAAGCCGCGCACCACGCTGGGCTGGAAGGGCCTGATCAACGACCCGCACCTGGACGGCAGCTTCGACATCAACACCGGCCTGGACCTGGGCCGCCGCCTGCTGGTCGACATCACCGCGCTCGGACTGCCCGTGGCGTGCGAGTTCCTGGACCCGATCACCCCGCAGTACATCGCCGACCTGGTCGCCTACGGCGCGATCGGCGCCCGCACCGCCGCCAGCCAGGTGCACCGGCAGCTGTCCTCGGCGCTGTCCATGCCGGTCGGGATCAAGAACGGCACCGACGGCGACGTGCAGGTCGCGGTGGACGGCGTGCGCGCCGCGGCCGCCTCCCACGTGTTCCCCGGCACCGACCTGGACGGGCGTTCCGCGCTCATCCGCACCGCCGGCAACCCGGACTGCCACGTCATCCTGCGCGGCGGCTCCAACGGCCCCAACTTCGACGCCGCCTCCTGCTCGGAAGCCCTTCTGCGCCTGGAGAAGTCGTCGCTGCCCCAGCGCCTCGTGGTGGACGCCTCGCACGGCAACTCCAACAAGGACCACAACAAGCAGGTCGACGTGGTCACCGATCTGGCCGAGCGCATCGCGGGCGGCGAGGACACCGTGGTCGGCCTGATGATGGAGTCCTTCATCGTCGCCGGTCGCCAGGACCTCACCCTCGGCAAGCCGGAGGACCTCACCTACGGCCAGTCCATCACCGACGCCTGCATCGACTGGGACACCACGGTCGCCCAGCTGGAGCGCCTCGCGGACGCGGTCGCCCAGCGCCGCGTGGGCCGCGCGTAGGTTCCCGATCCGATAGACCCGCACCCGGGCGCGGCGAGTTCGCCTCGCGCCGAACGCATCCGGCGTGCACACTGAGTTCGGCGCACACCCAGTCCGGCGGGTGTGCGCCGAACGCTTTTCCGGGTATCGACTGGTCAGAGGTCCGCGGGCCAGTGGGGGCTGGGTGTATCCGGATCGGTGCGCAGCCGCCCCGCCACCCAGATGTCGCGGCGGACGCCGCGCTGCATGCCGCCGCCGCGGATCAGGCCCTCGTAGTGCATGCCGATGCGGCGGGCCACGGCCGCGGACGGATGGTTTCCGGTGAAGGCCCGCCACTCCAGGCGCTCGAAGCCCAGCGCCTCGGGATCCAGGCCGACGGCCGCCACCAGTCGCGCCGCCCGGGTCATCACGCCCGCGCCGCGGGCGGTGGGGGTGAGCCAGAAGCCGATCTCGGCGGTAGCGTCGTCGCGGCGGGGATAGAGCGGGCTCAGGCCGATCATCCCGACCACCGGGCCGTCGGCCGCACCGCGCACCGCCCAGGTGGGGCTGCGGGCGGCCCACCCGGGGCCGACGATGTCGTAGATGAACTTCTCCGCGTCGGCGCGATGGTAGGGGACCGGCATGGTGGTCCACGCGCCGATCGAGGGCTCCTGGCACAGGGCGGTGATGGCGTCGATGTCGGAGACGGCGGGCGGCGACAACCAGACCGTGCCGTCGGAGAGGAATTCCGCGTCCATGCGGTCATGCTGTCACGGAATCGGGCGGGCGCGATCGGTAATTCTCGGTGCCCGGGCGCAGCTCTGCCAGTGACCCGCTCCGGCTCTGCCGGTGACCGGCTGTAGCGCTGTCGGTGGCCGGTCGTAGGATCGGTGCGATGGTTGCCGCTCTCCTCGCCGACTTGTTCGAAACGCATCGGCCGCATCTGGTCTCGGTGGCCTACCGGCTCACCGGGAGCGTGAGCGACGCCGAGGACGCCGTGCAGGAGAGCTGGTTACGGCTCGCCGCGGCCCGCCAATCCGAGATCCACGACCTGCGCGCCTGGCTCACCACCGTGGTCAGCCGGCTCTGCCTGGACCGGCTGCGCAGCGCGGCGGTGCGCCGCGAAACGTATGTGGGGCAGTGGCTCCCGGAGCCGGTGGTCACCGCGGTGACGCCGTCCAGCACCCCCGATCCGCTCGCCGCGGTGATGCGCAAACAGGAGTTCCGGTTCGCCGCCCTCGTGGTGCTGGACACGCTGACTCCGCCGCAGCGGGTGGCCTTCGTTCTGCACGACGGCTTCTCGGTGCCGTTCACCGAGATCGCCGACATCCTGGACGTTTCCGTCGATGCCGCGCGACAGCTGGCCACCCGGGCCCGCAAGGCGGTGTCGGACGCGCCGGAACCGGCCGCCGACGCCGAGCACGAGGCCGCGGTGCGGACCCTGCTGGACGCGCTGGCCAGCGGGAACGTGGACGCCGTGGTGGCAGCGCTGCATCCGGACGTGCGCACCGTCGGCGACGGCGGCGGCAAGGTGTCCACCGCGGTCAATGTGGTTGCGGGCGTGGACAAGAACGCGCGCCTGTGGCTGGGGCTGTGGCGCAAGTTCATGCTGGTCGGCGCGGGCGGCGGCCCCGGCGATCCCGCGCCCGGCCGGGAACTCGAACCGGTCCTGGTCAACGGGCAGCACGGCATTCTCGCGCACTCGATCCCGGCCCGGGACGGCTATGCGGGCAATCCGCGGCGGGTGTACGCGTTCACCGTGCGCGACGGCAAGGTGTGGGGCGTCTACGACGTGGTGAACCCGGACAAACTGAGCGGCATCCGGCTTCCGCGCTGACCTGGCTGTGCGGTGAATCACGGCCGCCGGCCGTTCCCGGCGATGGATTAGGCTCCGGACATGCCGCGTATTCCGACCGTCGCCCGTCTGCAGCCGTTCGCGTCGACGATCTTCGCCGAGATGACCGAACTGGCCGTCCGTCACGGCGCGGTCAACCTCGGCCAGGGCTTCCCCGACAGCGACGGCCCCGCGGGCATGCTCGAGGTGGCGCGGCAGGCCATCGCCGACGGCTTCAACCAGTACCCGCCCGGCCGCGGTGTACCCGCCCTGCGGCAGGCCATCGCCGCCGACCGCGCCCGCCGCTACGGCACCCACTACGACCCCGACAGCCAGGTGCTGGTCACCGTCGGCGCCACCGAGGCCATCGCGGCCACCGTGCTCGGCCTGGTCGAACCCGGCGACGACGTGGTGCTCATCGAGCCCTACTACGACTCCTACGCGGCGGCCATCGCCCTGGCCGGAGCCCGGCGCCGCACCGCCCGGCTGGTGCCCGACGGCGACGGCTTCGCGCTCGACCTGGACAGCCTGCGCGCCGCCATCACCCCGAAAACCCGGATGCTGCTGGTGAATTCGCCGCACAACCCGACCGGCACCGTGCTCTCGCGCGCCGATCTCACCGCCATCGCCGAACTCGCCGTCGAACACGACCTGTACGTCATGTCCGACGAGGCGTACGAACATCTCTGCTACGACGGGCACGAGCACATCAGCCTGTCCACGCTGCCCGGCATGTTCGAGCGCACCATCGTGATCTCCAGTGCCGCCAAGACCTTCAGCGTCACCGGCTGGAAGATCGGCTGGGCCTGCGCGCCCGCGCCGCTGCTGGACGCGGTGCTGGCCGCCAAGCAGTTCCTCACCTTCGTCGGCGGCGGCCCGTTCCAGCCCGCCGTCGCCCATGCCCTCGACCACGAGCAGCAGTGGGTGGCCGCGTTGCGCGACACCCTCGCGGAGAAGCGACTCCGCCTCTCCGCGGCGTTGTCC
The DNA here is from genome assembly GCF_040630785.1 of Nocardia sp. NPDC005746. Taxonomy (NCBI): domain Bacteria; kingdom Bacillati; phylum Actinomycetota; class Actinomycetes; order Mycobacteriales; family Nocardiaceae; genus Nocardia; species Nocardia sp. NPDC005746. The sequence goes on along the minus strand of NZ_JBEXYE010000010.1, from coordinate 128,097 downwards.
GAGGCCGGTTTCGGCGTGAAACGCAGTGACGGCACCTATTTCGTGTGCGCCGACATCACTCCGCTCGGCGCGTCCGACGCCTACGCCTTCTGCCGTGAACTGCCCGAACGCCTCGGCGTGGCCGCGGTGCCGGTCAGCGTCTTCGCCGACGACAAGGCCGCGTGGAACCATCTGGTGCGGTTCACCTTCTGCAAGAAGGAGGAGACCATCGCCGAGGGCGTGCGCCGCCTCCGGGCCGGCCACCAGGCCGAAGCGGTGCGCTGACCCGGACCCGGTGGCCTCTGGTCGGGGGTCCAGTCGGTGGTGAGTGGACCGCGACAGCGGACCGATGCGGCCGGAGAATCGGTCGCATGATCGAAGCGAGTGCGGTGCTGGGCGTGGCCGCCGCGGCGCTGGGGCTGGTGCTCACGCCGGGGCCGAACATGATGTATCTGGTGTCGCGGACCGTGTCGCAGGGGCGGCGGGCCGGACTCGTGTCACTGGGCGGGGTGGCGGTCGGATTCGGGGTGTATCTGGCGGCCGCGACGGCCGGGATCACCGCGGTCTTCGCCATGGTGCCCGCGCTGTTTCTGACGGTGAAGGTCGCGGGCGCGCTGTACCTGGTCTACCTGGCCTGGCAGACCTTGCGGCCGGGTGGGGCCGGGCTGTTCGCGCCGACCGAGCTGCCCGCGGATCCGGCTCGGCGGCTGTTCACGATGGGGCTGGTCACCAACCTGCTCAACCCCAAGATCGCCATCCTCTACATGGCGCTGATCCCGCAGTTCGTGGTGCCCGCGCACGGGCGGGTCTGGCTGCAGAGCTTGTCGCTGGGCGCGGTGCAGATCGCCATCGCGGTCACCGTGAACGCCCTGATCGTGCTGAGCGCGGGCGCGGTCTCGACCTTCCTGGCCCGGCGGCCGCTGTGGCTGCGGGCGCAGCGATACGTCACCGGGTCGGTGCTCGGCGCTATGGCCGCCCTGGTGCTCTCGGACCGGGCGCGGCCGGTCCCGGCCTGATCAGGCGCGCAGCGGGCCGGGGTAGAGGAACTCGTCGGCCGGACGGTCGGTGCGGTCCAGCCAGGCGGCCAGGAACCCGGTCAGATCGACCGGCGAGCGCGACCCCAGGAAGGTCCGGAACTCCGGCATGGACGCGTTGCCGTACCGGTGCGCCATGACGAAATCACGAACCGCTCCGAAGAACGCGGCGTCGCCCATGGTCCGGCGCAGCGCGTGCAGGAACAGCGGACCCCGGTAGTAGACCGCGGTGAATTCGTTGTCCTTGCCGGGGTTCTGGAGCGCGATCTCCCAGAACTTCGGATTGTCATGGTATTTCGCGACGGTGTCGCGGTACTCGGCGTCGACGTCCTTGCCGTCCTTGCGTTCCGGCCACAGGTAGTCGGCGGTGTAGCTGGCGAAGCATTCGTTCAGGCAGACGTCGGACCACTGCTTCACCGACATGGAATCGCCCCACCACTGGTGGGCGATCTCGTGCACCACGGTGCTCAGATCGGTCCAGGGCGCGTAGATCGGGCGCGACTGCGTCTCCAGCGAGAATTGGAGTCCGGTGTCGACGTAGAGGCCGCCCGCGGTGTCGAACGGGTACGGGCCGTACAGCTCCTCCTGGAAGTCCAGGATCTCGGGCAGCCGCGCCTCCAGGTCCCGGCCCTGGCCCGCGCTCGGCGCGAAGGCGCTCAGCAGCGGAGTTCCATTGGCGCGCCGCTGTTCCAGGAACTCGAACCGGTCGACGGCGACCGTGGTCAGGTAGCCGATCACCGGCTGACGCATCTCCCAGGACACGGTCCGGTTCACGCCCTGCACGGTGTCGGACACCTTGTCGCCGATCGACATCACCTCCCACTCCTGCGGCACCGTGGCGTGCAGGGTGAAGGTCGCCTTGTCCAGGGGCGTGTCATTGAGCGGGTACCAGCTGCTCGCCGAATGCGGTTCACCCGCCACGAACGCGCCGCCGCTGGGCGAGAACACCCAGCCCTCGCCCTCGGTGCCGGTCACCTCGCCCGCGTACTCCACCCGCACGGTGAACGGCAGGCCCGGGAGCAGCGGGAGCAGCGGGGTGACCGACAGCTCGTGCTCGCCGTTGCGGTCGAACCAGGCGGGCAGGTTGTTGACGGTCACCTTGGACACCGCCGGGCCGCTGTAGTCCAGGTTGAACACCCGCAGCGCCTGGGTCGCCACCGCGTCGACGCGGGTGTCCCCGGTCAGCTGATGCGTCGGCGGGTCGTAGGCGATGGTGACGTCGTAGTGGCCGACGTCGTAGCCGCCGTTGCCGTCCAGCGGGTAGTACGGATCGCCCGCGCCGGGCGCGCCCGTCAGCGGGTCGCTCGAATCCGCCTGCGCGGGAGCCGCGTTCGCGCCCAGCAGCAGTACCGCCCCCACCGTCAGGTACCGCCAGTTCCGAAGCATCCGCTCCAGCCGCCCTTTCCACACACACGTACGAGTGCCGACGAGCTGATGCTAATCGGCTGCGGACTCAGCTACCGCTGCCCGACACGGCCACACTCGCCCCCAGGCCGATGATCATCACCCCGCCCGCGCCGCCGACCGCCTCCAGCCGCTTCGGCGAGCGCGCGAACCATTCCCGAGCCGAACCCGCCGCCAGCGCCCACACCGAGTCGGAGACCAGCGCGACGGCGATGAACAGCAGCCCGAGGATCAGCATCTGCGCCGGGACCGGGCCGGCGTGCGGGGCCACGAACTGCGGCAGCACCGCGGAGAAGAAGATGATCGCCTTCGGATTGGTGACGCCCACCAGCATCGACTGCCGCAGCGCCCGGCCGGTGCCGACCGGCTCGGCCCGCGCCTGGAACGCCTCCCGCAGCGCGCGTCGATCCCGGATCGCCTGCACCCCGAGGTAGATGAGATAGAGCGCACCCGCGAACTTCACGATCGCCAGCGCGATCGCGGACGCGGCCAGCAGCGTGCCCAGACCGGCCGCGACCAGCACCATGACGCCGAGGACGCCCAGGGAATGGCCGAGCACGGACAGCAGCGCGGCCCGCCGCCCGTAGGACAGCGCCCGGCCGATGACGAAAAGCACTCCGGGGCCGGGGATTACGATCAGCGCGACGGCCGCGATCAGAAACGCCACCAGATTCGTGACGGGAACCATCACCCCATCCTACGAAGCGGCGCAAGCGAAAATCGCGGGTTCGGAGCGGATCGCTCAGCCGCGCAACTCCTCCGGCAGCTGCTGCGGATCCAGCAGCAGGCGCTTGGCGTCCGCGCCGCGCACCTTGGTGGCCAGATCCAGATTGTCGGTGAGCAGCTTCCACTCGACCTCGTGGATGGCCTCGCGGGCGCGTTCGATGATGTTCAGGTCCCGGGTGCCCCAGGCGATGGGCATGGCGCTCACCGACTGCCACAGGTCGCCGACCGGGCCGGGGGCGCGGTCCACGCGAACCGTCACCGCCGGTACCCGTTCCCCGGTGCGGGCCCGGTGCCCGGGGAGGGAACGGACCGTGCGGGTCACCAGGGCGTAGCGGGGGCCGGGGGCGTTCGGCTTGGCCAGATCGACCAGGGCCAGCAGGGTGGCCCCGTCCCCGTGGGTCTCCGACACCACCGCGGGCACCAGGGCGCCCGCGGCGTAGAGCTTGTCCACCCGGCCGCGATGCGGCATCCAGTACCCGATGAACAGCGCGGTCACCGCGGCGGCCAGGAAGGCCACCGCCAGCAGCCAGGACCACGGGTGGTTGACCCAGATCAGGAACGCGGTGCCCAGTCCCAGCGCGGTGGCCGCCGTGTATGCCCAGATGCGGAGTCGTCGCAGATACGCGACCACCTCGTTGACCGCCCGAGCATGGTCGCGGTCCACCGCGAATTCGAAGCGCCGCACGTACGTCCCTCCCGCCTTATGGAGGCTCTTCCTCCACTTATCCTATCGTCGGACCCAGCAGGTCGTCCGCATCGGTGATGCGATAGGCATACCCCTGCTCGGCCAGGAAACGCTGCCGGTGCGCGGCATACTCGGCGTCCAGCGTGTCACGTGCGACCACGGAATAGAAGTGAGCTTGGCCGCCGTCGTGTTTCGGCCGCAACAGCCGCCCGAGCCGTTGCGCCTCCTCCTGGCGCGACCCGAAGGTGCCCGAAACCTGCACCGCCACCGAGGCTTCCGGCAGGTCGATGGAGAAGTTGGCCACCTTCGACACCACCAGCACCGGGATCTCGCCGCGGCGGAAGGCGTCGAACAGCTCCTCGCGCTCCTTGGTGCGGGTGGAACCCTGGATGACCGGGGCGTTCAGGTGCTCGCCCAGCTCGTCCAGCTGGTCCAGGTAGGCCCCGATCACCAGACTCGGCGCGTCCTTGTGCCGGGCCAGGATCGACTCCACCACCGGCAGTTTGGTGCGCGCGGTGGAGCACAGCTTGTAGCGCTCCTCCGGCTCGGCGGTGGCGTAGGCCATGCGCTCGGCATCGGTCAGGGTGACCCGCACCTCGACGCAGTCCGCGGGCGCGATCCAGCCCTGCGACTCGATGTCCTTCCACGGCGCGTCATAGCGCTTCGGGCCGATCAGCGAGAACACGTCGCCCTCGCGGCCGTCCTCGCGCACCAGGGTGGCGGTCAGCCCGAGCCGGCGGCGCGACTGCAGATCCGCGGTCATCCGGAAGACCGGGGCGGGCAGCAGGTGCACCTCGTCGTAGATGACCAGGCCCCAGTCGCGGCTGTCGAACAGCTCGAGATGCCGGTACTCGCCCTTGGTCTTGCGCGTGATCACCTGATAGGTGGCGATGGTGACCGGACGGATCTCCTTGCGCTCCCCGGAGTACTCGCCGATCTCGTCCTCGGTCAGCGAGGTGCGGGCCAGCAGTTCGCGCCGCCACTGCCGCCCGGCCACGGTATTGGTGACCAGGATCAGCGTGGTGGCCTTGGCCTTCGCCATCGCCGCCGCGCCCACCATGGTCTTGCCCGCGCCGCACGGCAGCACCACCACGCCGGAGCCGCCCGCCCAGAACGACTCCGCGGCCAGTTCCTGATAGTCGCGCAGATGCCAGTTGCTGGACTGGTAGTCCAGGTCGATCTGGTGCGCCTCGCCGTCGACGTAGCCGGCCAGGTCCTCGGCGGGCCAGCCGACCTTGAGCAGCATCTGCTTGATGCGGCCGCGCTCGGACGGATGCACGATCACCGTGTCGTCGTCGATGCGCGCGCCCAGCATGGGCTGAATCTTCTTGTGCCGCAGGATCTCCTCCAGCACCGCGCGATCCAGGCTGACCAGGACCAGCCCGTGCGCCGGATGCTTCATCAACTGCAGCCGCCCGTAGCGGGCCATGGTGTCGACGATGTCGACCAGCAGCGGCTGCGGCACCGCGTACCGGCTGAAGCTGACCAGTGCGTCGACCACCTGCTCGGCGTCGTGCCCGGCGGCCCGCGCGTTCCACAGCGCGAGCGGCGTCACCCGATAGGTGTGCACGTGCTCGGGCGCGCGTTCCAGCTCCGCGAACGGCGCGATGGCCTGCCGCGCCGCGCCGGCCGACTCATGATCGACCTCCAGCAGCAGCGTTTTGTCACTCTGCACGATGAGTGGACCGTCGGTCACGAACACCTCCTGGCTTGATCCGGGCCCGAACGGGCCTTGACCATTCTCCAGGAAGCCACCGACAAAGCCACGTGACCTGCGTCCCGTGCCCGGATCCACGGTCGATGACGCCCCTGACCGGGCCGATGCGTCGTGCGGGATTCGATGAAATCGGTCAAGACCAGAGTTCTGGTGGCTACGATCACTCAAAAATTGGACGCTTGTCCATTTGGACGTTTGACCCAAGGGAACTGAAAAGAATGCAGAGACGCTGGACGCGCGGGCTGCTCGCCGCCGCCGTCGCGGGCGGGGTGATGGCCTCCGCGGTCGTCGCGGACGCCGCGCCCACCGCCACCTCGATCGGGCGGATCCACACCGACGGCTCGCACTTCGTGGACGACAGCGGCCGGGTCGTGCTGCTGCACGGGGTCAACAATGTCGACAAGGAACCGCCCTTCCTCCAGGCGGGGGACGGCCTCACCGTCACCGCGGACGACGCGGCGCTGCTCGCTCGCCACGGCTTCAACACCGTCCGGCTGGGCGTGTCCTTCGACGGGCTGATGCCGACCAAGGGCGTCGTCGACACCGGGTATCTGGATCGGGTCGCGGACATCGTGGACACCCTGGCGGAGTGCGGGATCCACACCGTGCTCGACAACCATCAGGACGGGTTGTCCGAGGTGTGGGGCGGGAACGGTTTTCCGGAGTGGTCCCTCCACGCCCGCCCGGGAGCGGGGGAGCCCAATCTCGGTTTCCCCCTCTACTACCTGATGCCCAGCATGAACGCGGGCTGGGACGAGGTGTGGAACAACTCCTACGGCGCCCTCGACTACCTCGGCCAGGCGCTCGGCGCGCTCGCCGCGAAGATGAGCGGCCACCCCGGAGCGATGGGAATCGAACTGCTCAACGAGCCGTGGCCGGGGAGCGCGTTCCTGTCCTGCTTCCCCAACGGCTGCCCGGGCTTCGACGTGAAATACCAAGCGGCCATGCAGAAGCTGACCGACGCGGTGCGCGGGAGCAATGGCGACCTCATGGTGCTGTGGGAGCCCAACGTCACCTGGAACGAGACCATGCCCAGCAACCTGGGCAAGAATCCGCCGATCAGCGCCCCGAACATCGCGTTCGCGCCGCACGACTACTGCATGCCCAGCCAGATGGCCATCTATATGGGCCTGCCCACGTTCCTGCGCGGCCTGTGCCCGCTGCAGCAGGACAAGACCTGGGGCAATATCGACGCCCTCACCGCGCGCACCCAATTGCCGACACTGGTCACCGAATTCGGTGACGGCGACGCGACGGTGCTGCGCAATACCCTGGTCCGCGCGGACGAGCGGTTCGCGAGCTGGCAGTACTGGCACTATTCCTCCCGTTTCGGGGCGGGCGGGCCGAAGCCGGATCCGTTCCTCGGGGACGTCGGCAAGCAGCTGGTGCGTACCTATCCGCGGGCGACCGCGGGCACGCCCGGGCGGATGATCTTCGATCCGGACACCGGTGACTTCGCCTACCGGTACACCCCGCGCGCGGGGACCACGGAGATCTACGCCTCGGATGTCCACTATCCGGATGGCTACGCGGTGCGGGTCGAGGGCGGCCACGTGACCTCCGCGCCGGGTGCGCGGGTGGTGACGGTGGAGACCGACGCGTCGACGCCGGTGACCGTGTACATCAACCGTCCGGGCTCGAAGGGCGCGACCGTGCCCACCGGTCCGATCGGGACGGGTTCGGCCAGTGGGTCGGCGAGCGGTTCGGCGGGCAGCGGTTCGGCGAGCGGCTCCGCGGATTCCGGGTCCGGCAGCGGATCGGGATCCGGTTCGGCGCAATGATGCGCGAAAGCTATTGCCCCGCTTGTGTAACGAGTGGGGCGCGGATATCGACACACGGCAAAGGGGCGCTGTTGGTCGCGTGCCCAGTTTGTCGATCGAGAGGTAACCATGTTGTATTTCGGCCTGCCGATGCTCAGCACCCTGCCCACCCTGCTCGTGAACCTCTCGTGGCTGGGTATGCGCGGATTGTCCATGCTGCTGCACTGAATCGCGGGCACTGATCGGTGATGTCGTCCGGACATAACCCGGCGTCGGATGCGGGTCCGGGCGGCACACAGGTATTCTCACCGCGTTCACAGCCGTGAACGGTTCGGTGAGAAAGGTTTTCGCTAGTGAAGCTCGCAGGAACGAGGCCGTTGGTGCGTCTCGTGCTCGCCCTCGTGGCGGTGGCCGTGGCCGTGTTCGCCGTTTCCGGCTGTTCGGCGCTCCAGAACGCCAGCAAGTCCGACACCGCCAAGTCCAAGGTCGGTGACTGCATCAATGTGATCGAGGGCTCGGCCACCGACTCCAAGACCGCGCCCGTCGACTGCTCCGACCAGAAGGCGGTCTACAAGGTCGCCGCGGTCGCGGACAAGAAGACCGACTGCAAGGAAGAGCAGACCTCCTACGAGGAGACCCTCAACGGCGGCACCACGGCCTTCCTATGCCTGAGCCCCAACTTCAAGAAGGGCTCCTGCTACAACGAGAGCCAGACCACCGGCTACAAGTTCGTGGCGTGCACGGCTCCGGAAGCCTCGTTCAAGGTGATCGACCGGATCGACGGCCAGGCCGACGAGTTCGCCTGCGACCCGAGCACCGCGATCGGGTTCCGCATCGTCCCCGAGCCGAAGACCACCTTCTGCCTGGGCAACCCCAAGGGGTAGGCCCAGCTCTCGGGACTCGGTCCTCCGCCTCTCCGCGGCCGGGCCTCGCCCCGAACCCGGGAAACCCTCCAAGTTGCGCCCCAAGGATCGGCCCGGTACTCATCGGCATCACCAATGCCGTTCGGGTGCCGGGCTTTTCCTATTCCACCAGGGCGACCGAGGCGATGCGGTGCAGCGTGAAGTGGCGGACCGCGCCCGTGACCGGGTCCAGGGCGTCGAGTTGCCCGCCGCCGACCTTGAGCGGCTCCACCACGCGCTGTGAGGCGACGCCCTGGGCGTCCACATAGCCGATGTGGACGCGGCGACGGGTGCGGGCGGCCAGCTGGAGCAGGTTCAGGGTGGCCTGGGTGCTGGTGCGGGAGCCGTCGGAGCGAACCGTCTGCCCGGCACGGGCATGCGCGGCGCGCTCGCTCGCGCGCAGTTCGGCCACCAGGGATCGCAGCTGGTCGGTGCTGGGCGGGTTGGGTCGCCAATTCGGGTGCGGGCGCTGCCGGGCGGGCAGGCGCGCGCCGCGCGGCCGCAGGTCCACGATGGCGCCCGCGGAATCCTCGCCCGCGGGGCTGAATCCGGCGGCCCGTAAGCGTTCCAGCACCTCGCCCAGCGGGGCCTGGGAGATGGCGACCGTCGGGGCCACCGCGCGCAGGGCCAGTTCCCCGGCGACCGGCGCGGCGAGTACCTCGGCGAGCAGGGTGGGATCGTCGCTGCGCACGAAACTCTGGGCCATGCCCACGCGCAGGCGGCCGTGGCGGCGGGCCACATCGTCGATGAGGTAGGTCAGCGACTGGGGGACCGGGGTGCGGGAGTGGGTGGTGAACAGGTGGTGCAGTTCCGCGGACGTGGCCCCGGCGTCCAGGGCGCGGCGCACCGAGGTCTCACCGATCCGGTACACCGTGGCCGCGCCCGCCGATTCGACATCGGCGACCATGGCGATCCGGTCCTGCAGGTCGGGCACCAGCGGTCCGGGCGCGATGACCGTCAGATCCGCCTGCACCAGCACGTGATCCACCGGTTCGGGCAGCGCGATCGCCATCTCCGATTCGGCGTCCTCGGGACTGCCGTGCAGCAGGGCGCGCCCCGCGGAGGTGACCGCGCCGCGCGCCAGCAGTCCGAGCGCCTCGGCCTCGGCGAGGGTGGCGCGCACCGCCTCCAGCCGGTAGTGGCGGCGCCGGCGCGGTTCCCGCCAGGCCAGGATGCGGCCCAGGTCGGCGGCGGAAACCTCGGTGCCGGGCGGGAATTCGGCCAGCAGGCCCAGGACGGCGTGCCGGTCGCGGACCGCGTACACGGTGCGCAGCTCCGCCGAGAGCGCCGCCAGGGGTTTGTCGTTGGCGTCGCGTAGCCCGATCATCCACGGCAGCCGGTCCAGTTCCAGCCAGGCCTGCGCCAGCACCGCCCAGCGGCGCGAGGGCACCACGGCCAGCCAGGCGTCGGAGGTGGTGGTCGGCGTCCAGAAGTCGTCGGTGCCGTCGCTGTCGGGTGCGGGTTCGGGGGTGCCCTTGTCGATCAGGCGGGCGGCGGCCAGGATCTCGGCGAGCAGGCCGAGCCGGTCCTCGTCGATGCCGGTCTGCTTGGCGACCCGGCGTAACTCGCGCACCCCGAGGCCGCCCGACCGCAGTACCGGGGCGGGCGCGCGGCCGAGCACCTCCAGCACGGAGGCGCTGTGCCGCAACAGTTCCCCCACCTCGCCCGCGGCCACCGCGTTGATGTCGGCGGGGGCGTGCTTGGTGGTGTCGGGGTGCGGGGCCGCGAGCGCGTGCGGATCGGTGACCGGCTCGTTGCGCAGCACCTGCCCGACCGAGACCGGCAGCTCCACGGTCTCCTCGTCGATCCAGTTGAGCAGCCGGTGCGCCAGCAGCCGCTGCACCGGACGGTCGTCGGGAGTGCCGGGCGCGGCGTCGCGGGTGCGGCCGCGCGGGCCGGTGCTCGCCAGCTTGTCCAGCAGTGCGCGTTCCTGTGGCGTGGACGCGGCCAGGGCGGCGCTGATCTCGGGTTCGGTGAGTGAGTCCGGCAATTCGGTGGTGCTGCCCAGCGGCCAGGGCAGGGCCTCCTGCGCGGCCGGTGACACGCGCAGGGCGGTGTCGGGACCCCAGACCAGGGCGCGGGCGCGCAGCTTGGCCAGCGCGGCGTTCACGGGCGCGGCGGGCACCCGGTCCGAGAGCAGCTTGCGCAACGTCTTGGCGGGGAGGGGAGCGCCGTGGCGGCCGTCCCCGGCTCCTTGCACCACAAGGGTTTCGATGACGGCGAAGTCGAGGGTGTTCAGCTCGTCGCCCGCGCGCAGCACCGAGGCGCGCTGTTCGGTGCGGGCGGCCAGCACCGCCATCGAGGCGGGCAGCGGGACGGCCAGGTCGGGTCGCAGCTCCAGCAGCGTCACGAGTTCGTCGTCGCCGCGCTTGGAAAGCCACTCGGCCAGCGTCAGATCCGCGGATTTGGCGGATTTCGCGGGCTTGGCCGTGGCCGTGGAATCGGCGGGCGCGTCCGGGTCGCCCGTCGGGGTGGGGGTTTCGGTCACTTCACCCGATCCGTCGGGGAGTGTGGGCGCGGTTCAGCGACCGCCGCGGCCACCAGGCGGTAGACAGGGCCTGGAGTCGTACGCGCGGCGGTCGCTCGGGAACGAGCGCCGTCAACCGCATATCGGTCGGTGCGACGGATCAGCGGTTGACGATGGTGTGCGGGTGCACGTAGGGCAGCTGCTCGACCGGCAGCGGGAACTCCATGTCCTCGCCGTAGGGGGAGAGTCCACCGGAGCGGGTCGAGGAGAGCTCGGTGACCGCGTGATCGCCGTTGGTCTCCGGCCAGCCGTTGTCCACATAGGGTTTGTTCGATTTGTTCACCACGCCGCTCATTCTGGCATGAGCACCCACCGGCCGCCCTCCCCGGCACTGTGTCTGTTTGCCTCCGCTTCGCTGCGGCGTGTTCGAGGCCCTGTTACCTCGGTCTTCGTTACCTCGGTCTTCCCGCCTCCGCTTCGCTCCCCGCTCCAAGCGCCGGGAGGCGGAGCGCAGTCCGGGCCGAGGCGGGCCTCGAACCGGAGGGAATCCCGGAGCGGGAACGACGAAGGCCCCCATCGTCATTGATGGGGGCCTTCGGAGAGTGAACGGGGCGCTGCCTACTGGGGCAGCAGGCCCTTGTTCGCCTGGAAGAAGTTCACGACGCCCGGATCGAGCTGGGTGCCATTGGCCTTGGTGGCGTTGAGGAAATCCAGTGCGGGCTGCGGGATCTGAATGCCCTGCTGCTGGGCGACCGCGATCGCGCGGTCGACGGCCTGGAAGACTTCCTGCGTGCCGTTGGTGGCGCTGCCGGGGCCGGCCTGCTGCTGCGGGGCCCACTGCGGGACGTCGGACGCGGCGGGCGCGGGCGCCGTACGCGGGGTGGCGGAGCTGGAGAGGCCGAGGCTCGAGGAGCAGGCGGGCCAAGCGCCCCAGCCCTGCGTGGCGAGCACCTTCTCGGCGACCGCGATCTGCTGTTCACGGGTGGCCTGGTTGGCGGTCGCGGCGTACTCGCCGCCGCCGTGGGCGGTCCAGGTGCCGGGGGAGAACTGCAGTCCGCCCTGGAAACCGTTGCCGGTGTTGATGCCCCAGTTACCGCCGGCTTCGCACTGTGCGAGCTTGTCCCAGTCGGAGTCGGGTGCCGCGCTGGCGTTTCCTGCCATGGCCACTCCCGCGCCGCCGAGAGCGATGCCGGTCAGGGCAACCTTGGCGACAGTGCGGCCGGTGTTGGTCGGCTTGCGATGGCGTCCACTCATTTTCGGGTCTTTCCTCTCGTACGCGCCTGCGAGACCGACTACCGGGGTCGGACTGAGAGGTCGTCCGGCCCGGCGCACTGGCTGTGCGCTATGCCTCGTCTTCGCCCCTCGTTCCAGTTGGGGGTCCGTACCCGCGGGGCGAAGTTCGGTGCGGCGGGCCGGTGGCGCCGGGCTGACCCGGCTGGTGGAGAACATTACGACGCTCGCCGCGAAAAATCACCATTTGGTAACCGTCGTGTCCGTTCGGGTCTTTTACCGGCGCAACGGGTTCCACAGGGCTTCTGTGCAGGTGGTCACGGTGAGTCTCGGCCGATAGGGGTCTGTCACCACTCCGTGACCCTCTCGTTATGTGACGAAGATCACAGGCGTGGCCGGGTAACGAACTGGGCAATCTCAGCGCGCCTTGCGCCCCGACCACAGCGCGTAGACGATCGACAGCAGGAAGCCGAGCGGCGCGCACATGGCGAGCAGGTACAGCCACACCCCCGGCTTCGAATCGGTCAGCAGCCCGACGCCGAAGATGGCGAAGACCGCCAGCAATCCGATCGCGAACAGCCCCATGGCGATGTAGAGCAGCCAGCCCGCGGAACGGCGAGGGGCCTGCTCGGAAGAAGTGTCGGACACCTCTCGACCGTAAAACTGATGTGCTCGGGCTATTCGCACCGGGGTAGACTCGGAGTTCAGTCGCGTCCTGCATAGCTGTGTGGGGCGCGTTCTTTTGCCCGGTTGCTCCGGGCTGGAATGACGAACGGGTGAGCGCAGTGCCGACCGGCAAGGTGAAGTGGTACGACGTCGAAAAGGGCTTCGGCTTCCTGTCCCAGGATGAGGGAGAAGACGTCTATGTTCGATCGTCGGCGCTGCCCGATGGTGTCGAGGCGCTCAAGCCCGGCCAGCGTGTCGAGTTCGGTATGGCCGCGGGTCGCCGTGGCCCGCAGGCGCTTTCGCTGAAGCTGCTGGAGACCCCCACCCTGCGCGAGGAGCGCGGCGGCCGGGGCGAGCGCGGTGGTCGCGGCGGCCGCACCGACGGCGCCCCCGTCAACCGGAAGTCGCCCGACGAGCTGCACGGCCTCATCGAGGACATGATCACGCTGCTGGAGACCAAGGTGCAGCCGGATCTGCGTCGCGGCAAGTACCCGGACCGCAAGACCGCCCAGCGCATCGCCGAAGTGGTGCGTGGCGTGGCGCGCGAGCTCGACCACTAGGTCGCACGCGCTCGAAACGGCAATCGGGCCCCGGTGATTCGATCACCGGGGCCCGATTCACGTTGGGGCGGACCCGGTTTCCCGGGTCCGGCCGAGCTCAGCTGAACAGCGCGGGATCGAACGCGGGGGTGTGCACCGCCCAGATGCCGCGGGAGATGACGCCCTCGTTGCCGGCCTCGTCGCGCGCCGGAATGGGCAGGTGCAGCTCCATGATGGCCAGCTTCACGCCCTCGTTGGCGGGGGTCTTGATGGTCAGCGTGCGCGGCTTGTCCCACTTGGAGTCCTGGTCGCGCTCCGGCTTGCCGGACAGCTTCCACGGCTCCTTGTAGGTGAGGATCTCCGCGTCGGCCTTGTTGTTCGGCAGGCGGTAGCCGATCAGCAGCTCCCAGGGCGCGTCGACGATCTCCTTGGGCAGCGACAGCTGGATGGTGGAGCCGGGCGGCACGTCGAGGTCGGAGACCGCCTCGGTGGTGTTGCACTTGCCCATCGAGAGGCGTTCCTTGGACACCTCGAGGTCGCAGTACAGGAAGGGCGCGACCGTCACGGACTTGCCGTGCGCGTACGCGGTGATCGCGGGCTCGGACTTGTCGGTGTGGCGGGCGATGACCACGATCGCGGCGAAATAGGCCACGGCCACCACGGCTAGAACCGCCAGCAGAGCGATGATCGTGCGGGCTTTGGGTTGGCTCACCGGGTTTCCTGTCCGTTACTGGGTGGGTTCCCCGCGCCGTGCGCACCGGGAATCTCCTGCTTGGCGTGCTGAGGTCGGTTACCGCCCAAACCGGGCAGCAGCGAATGACCACGGTAGCTGACCACGGTCTGTATCAAGCCCAGCGCCATGATGACGGAGACCACGGCGAATCCCTTCCACCACATGGTCGGCATCCACAGGGTGGGCAGCAGGACGCCCAGCGCGCCGCCGAAGACCCATGCCAGCTGCAGGACGGTCTCGGAGCGGCCGAAACCGGACGCGACCGATTCCGGGGGCAGATCGTCCTGGATGGAGGCGTCCAGTGACACCTTGGCCAGCGCGCTCGCGCCCGCCGCGATCAGCGTGGCGAGCGCCGCGCCCAGCAGGCTGTCCAGGACGGCCGCGGCGATGGCGGCGGCGACGCAGGCGACGGTGCAGATCAGCACGATCAGCTGGGGGCGGCCGAGTTTCATGCGGGCGCCCGTCGCATTGCCGGCGAAATTGCCGATGGCCGCGGCCGCGCCGACGATGCCCAGCATGGCGATCTGCTGCACGCCGTGTTTGTCGGTGGCCTTGACCACGAATGCCACATAGAAGGTGAGGAAGCCGGTCAGCACGCGCACCGTGCTGTTGCCCCACAGGCCGGTCACCACCGAACGGCCCAGCGGCTGACGGCGTTTGGTGGGCGGCACGTCCCCGGCCCGGCTCGGGTCCAGCACCTCGGTGCGGGAGTCGTCGCCGTGGTAGCCCAGGGTGGCGGGCACCTCGCCCTCGGTGTTCTCCACCCAGGCCGGGATGCGCAGGCTCAGGAACATGCCGGCGGCGGCCAGCGCGGCCGCGAACAGCAGCGCACCGGTCGAGCCGGTCACCTTGGCGATCAGCGCGGCCACGCCGCCCGCGCACAGGGTGCCGCCGACCAGTCCGAAGACGGTGAGGCGAGAGTTGGTGCGCACCAGGTCGATTCCCGGAGGCAAGACGCGCGGGGTGACCGCGGACTTCAGCACCGAGAACGACTTGCTGAGCACCATCATGCACAGGGCCAGCGGGTACAGCGCCCAGTTGTCGATATTGAAGATGAGCAGTCCGGCCACCAGCACGCGGATCGCGAACGAACCCGCCAGCGCGATCCGGCGGCCGTGCTGCAGGCGGTCCAGCATCGGGCCGATCACCGGTGCGATGACCGCGAACGGGGCGATGGTGATCACCAGGTACAGCGCCACCTTGGTGACCGATTCCGCGGTCGCGCTGGCGAAGAACAACGTATTGGCCAGGGCCACCGCGATGGCGGCGTCGGTCGCGAAGTTCGCCATGGTGGCGTACACGAGCGCGGTGAGGCCGGACTCCTCCGCGCCGTCGGCCTTGGCGGCGCGCTGGAAGGTCGCGAAACCGCTCTGCGTCAGTTCGATGCTGCGCCGCGCCGCGACCCGGGTGACGGTCAGCTTCCGGGGCGGCTTGTGCAGCCCGCCGCTGTCGTGGGCATCGGGGGTGTCACCGGGCGAAAGCTGCTGCGTATGAGCCGTTTCCGAGGAGTCGGCGGTGGTGTCGCGGCCCTCGGGCCCGGGCGTGCCCGTGGGTTTCGGGTCGTGCCGCGGTGGCGTGTGCCCGCGCGGCTGCGAGTTCTCGGGCTCCTGGGCGTGTCCCGAGGCGGGGTCGTAGCGCACCCGCCGGGTGGTGTTGAAGTCGTGCGGCTGCTGCCACATCTCGGGCTCGTCCCCGGTTCCCCGGGACGGCTGGGTCTCGTAGGGCCGGGTCGGAGGGTTGTCACCGGGATCGGATTTGCCGTGGCGGCGCTGGGCCCAGCGCGAGGTCCTGGCCTCCGGTTCGCGCGGTGCGTCGCCGCCGCGGTCGCGCGCGGGTTCGCTGCGCACCCCCGAGGACGGTTCGGCAGGTCGGGTGGGTGCGCGCCGGGTGAGGAATTCCGGCACGTCCTCCTGGTCGCGCGGCGACGCGGGCCGCCGCCCGGCGCGGTTCGCGGGCGGATAGCGGTCGTACCCCGGATGCCGTTCGATCATGGGTGAGTCCTCGTCGCCCCAGCGACCGGGATCGGCACCGGGGTCACGGGGAGCAGTCACGCCCCCAATTCTTGCAGTGCCATCGGCATGCGGCTGCACTACCGCCGGTGTGGGACGCCACAAGTTGGAGAGACCGGTCGTTTTTCTGGCGGTTCAGGCGGGAACGAAGCGGACTTCGTAGGAGGTGGGCCACTTCTTGCCGGTGAGCAGGAAGCGATCGGTGCCGGGCAGATGGGCGATGCCGTTGAGGACATCCGTGTCGGGGGTGCGGGCGCTGTTCGGCAGCAGTCCGGAGGCGTCGATGCTCGCCAGTACGTCACCGGTGTCGGGGTCGATGCGCAGGATCGTGTCGGTGGCCCAGGTATTGGCGTAGACGGAACCGTCCGGGGCGCAATCCAGTTCGTTGAGGTGAACGTTCTCGTGGCTGGTGAGCGCGACCGTCCCGGTGACGGCGAAGGTCCGCGGATCGCGGAAGGTCAGGGTGGAACTCCCATCGCTCATGACGACGCGATCGCCGCGCGTGCACAGGCCCCAGCCCTCGCCGTCGAAGCGGGCGGTGCGGATCTCGGCCAGGGTGGCCGGGTTTCGGGCGATGGCGAGTCCGTCCTTCCAGGTGAGCTGCCAGAGCAGGTCGCCGGCGCGGGTGACGCCTTCGCCGAACAGCGGGGCGGGCAGGTCGGCGCGGGCGAGTTCGGCTCCGGTGTTCAGGTCGGTGGACACGACGGACGAATGGCCGGAGAGTCCGGTGCCCTCATAGAGAACCGACCCATCGGCTTCCAATCCTTCGGTGAACGCGCCCGGGTCGTGCGGCCGTGTCGCGACCACCTCGACACGCCACTTCGGCGTGTTGTCGGCGCTGGTGCAGCCGGTGATGGTCCCGGCCAGGGCCAGCGCCGTGGACAGCGTGATCGTTGCGGCCGCTACCGGTGCACGGTGTTTGCGCTCCATACGGCAAAATGTAGGGCGTGAGCGCGGTTGGAGTTTCGGAGTCCGGTGTGCGGCCGATCCTGGCGGAGGCGGTCCAGCTGGCCCGCCGTGCGCTGCTGGATCTGGAGCCGGTCGGCGTGGGCGCGCATCTGGGCGTGACGGGCGAGGACGAATCCTCGGCCACCCATCACTTCGAGGCCACCCTGCCCGGCTATCACGGCTGGCAGTGGGCGGTCGTGGTGGCGGCCCCGCCGGAGGCGACGGTCGCCACCGTCAGCGAGTCGGCCCTGCTGCCGGGCCCCGACGCCCTGGTGGCCCCCGACTTCATCCCGTGGGACCAGCGCATCCGCCCCGGCGATCTCGCCCCCGGCGACCTGCTGGCCCCGCGGCCGAACGACCCGCGCCTGGTGCCCGGCTACGTCGCCACCGGCGACCCGGCCGTCGACGAGGTCGCACTCGAGATCGGCCTCGGCCGCACCCGGGTGCTGTCCCGCGAGGGCCGTGAGGAAGCCGCGGACCGCTGGTTCTCCGAATTCGGCCCCGACACCGATATGGCCCGTTCCGCACCGTCCACCTGCGGGCGCTGCGGCTTCTACGTCCCCCTCGCCGGTTCCCTGCGCGCCGCCTTCGGCGTCTGCGGCAATGCCATGGGCGCGGACGGGCGTGTCGTGCACGTGGCCTACGGCTGCGGCGCGCATTCGGACGTGGAACTGCCCACCGGCAACGGCTCCCCGCTGTACGAGGCGTACGACGATGCCGCCGTGGAACTGATCCCGCTCGCGGAGCTTCGCCCGGAAATCGCCGCTGTAGAGGACGAATCCGGCGAATCCGGTGCGGCCGAGGGTGCGGAAAACGCTGCGGCCGAGGCTGAATCGGGCGATGCCGCCGAGCCGCGGAGCGCCGCCGAAGGCGAGTCCGCCGCGGCCGGAGAGTCCGAGGCCGGCGCCGGCGACCCCGACCCCTCCTCCGACGCCGAGACCGCTCCCGAGCCCGCCGACGAACAGACCGCGACCGAGTCCGCGGATGTGGCGGCCGATGTGGCGGAAGCCGATGTCGAGGTGACCGAGATCGCCGTCGCGGAGGGCGAGTCCGCCGCGACGGGGGAGACCGAGGCCGAGCAGGCCGATCCCGGTGTGTTCGAGGCGGCCGATCCGGACGCGGTGTACGACGACGCGTGGGCGGTGACCGCGGTGTCGGTCGAACCGGAGACCGGGTCGGCGGAGTAGCGCCGAGCCCGGTCGTGACACCGCCCGGCGGTGCTGCCGGGCAGCGTGACAGCGGGGCCGACCGACCTCGGGAGCGTGGTCGCGCCGGCGATGACGGTGTCGCCGGTGCGGGCGTGACGAAGCGTGGATTTCGGTGGATCGCGCCGGATCCTGTGTAATACCCCGGATGCTTGGCCTTGGCGTGCCAACAACCGCTTTCGGGAAAGGGCGTAGGGCGTGGTCGCGACCGAATTCGAGGATCCGTTCGGCACGGCGGAATTGCGCGCCGGAGTGGTGGCCGCCTGGCGCGGCTCGCCCACCCGGTTGCGGGAGGACGCCGCCACCGAGGCGGATCTGGTGCGGGCCGGATACCGGGACCGGCTGCTGACCGAGCTGGCCCAGAATGCCGCCGACGCGGCGGTGAAGGCCGGGGTGCCCGGCCGGATCGCGGTCTGGCTGGACGGCCGCACCCTGCACATCGCCAACAGCGGTGCGCCGCTGGATGTCTCGGGTGTGCACGCGCTGACCGCCCTGCGCGCCTCGGGCAAGACCGAGGGCGCGGCCGTCGGCCAGTTCGGGGTGGGTTTCACCGCGGTGCTGACCGTGTCCGACGAGGTGGAGTTCCGGTCGACCAGCGGATCGGTGCGGTTCTCCCGGGGCGAGACCCGGGCGTTGCTCGGCGTGCAGGGCGTCGAGATCCCGGACCAGTCCGGCGATTTCGAGCCGCCCGCGCTGCGCCTGGCCTGGGCCATCGCGGAGCGGCCCGCGGACGGCTTCGACAGCGAGATCGTGTTGCGACTGCGCGAATCGGTGGACCCGGGCGAGCTGCTCGCCGAGATGCGCGCCGAGGCGCCCGACCTGCTGCTGGAACTGCCCGCCCTGAACAGCATTCGCATCGGCGACGACGAGATCGCCAGTACCCGGCGCGAACTGGCGGGCGGCCTCACCGAACTCACGGTCACCGGCCCGAATTCCGATGAGCGCCTGTGGTGGCAGTACCGCACCGGCCGCGCCCGCTGGCTGCTCCCGGTTCGTGACGGCCGCCCGGTCGCCGCCCGCCCGGACGTCCTGCGCGCCCCCACCCGCTCCGACGAGGAACTCTCGCTGCCCGCGGTCCTCATCGCCGACATCCCCATGCAGCCCGACCGCCGCCGCCTGCTCCCGAGCGCCCGCCCGGCCGAGCTCGCGGCCGACTACGCCGGCTTCGCCCGCGCCCTGCCGCCCCGCGACCGCCTGGTGCTGGTCCCCACCCCGGGTTTCGCCCGCAGTGAGACCGACGCGGTTCTGCGTGAAGCCCTCATCGCCGAACTCCGCGACAACGAGTGGCTCCCGGTCCTCACGGTTGGCCAGGATCACGAACCCGCGCTCGCTCCCCTGGATTTCGATGCGGCGCTCGCTGATTCCGCCAGCGCGGCGCGACCGGCCGCGGCGCCGGTGCTCGACGATCTCGCTGCCGGAGCTCCGGCCGCCGCAGCGGCGGACAGTGCTGCCGCGGGCGGGGATACGCCCGCGGACGGGAACCAGGGCGGAGCTGCCGGGCCTGCCGGGCTCAGGGACGCTGCCGTGTCTGCCCCCAAGCCACGCGCGGCCCGGGCCGCCGAGCCCGAGACGCTGCCGCTGTGGGAGCTGCCCGAGGACGAAGCGCCTTCCGACGCCGTCGAACCCCATGACGCCATCGGCCCGCACGATGTGGTCGCCGGATACGGCGCGGCCGAGTCCGGTGACCTCGCCGCCGCCGCGGATCTGGCCCGGGCCGCCGACCTGGCCGGGGGCGAGGACCTGGCCGGGGGCGAGGACCTGGCCGTGTCCACCGGCGCAGCCGAATTCGACCCCAGCGGGCTGGGGATGGCTGTGGATGAATCGCGCCCGGCCGGAATTCCGGTGGCCGGGGAGGTCCGGATCGGGGTGGCCTCGCCGCGGCGGGCCTGTGTTTTCACCGGCGTGACCACGGAATTGGCGGATCTGCTGGCGGAGATGACCGGACCGCTGGTGATTCCGGAGTTGTCGGGCCGCATGTTCGCGGACGCGCTCGCGGCCCTGGATGTGCACCGGATCGGCCTGGCCCGGATCGCGGAGTTGTCCGGCGGCCTGGAACGCGAACCGCAGTGGTGGTATTCGCTGTACGACGCCCTGGAGTCGTTCGCCGTGGATCCGCTGTCGGTGGAGGAGCTGGGCGCGCTGGCGGTGCCGCTGGTGGACGGGCGGCTGGTGACGGGTCCGCGCACGGTGGTGCTGGATGACCGTCTGGAGCAGGCGATTCCGGTGCACTGGGCGCGGTTGGCGCATCCGGAGGCGGCGCACGAGCTGCTGGGCCGCCTGGGCGCGCGTCCGGCCACGCCGGAGGATCTGCTGAACGATCCGGGCCTGCAGGCGGTGCTGGAGGACGATCCCAGCGATCCCGACACCGTGGACGCGGTACTGGGTCTGGCCGCGCATTCGCTGGCCGCGCCGGGCGTGTTGCCGTCCTGGCTCGGTGTGATCGAATTGCCGGACGTGGACGGCGAATTGACGCCCGCCGACGAATTGCTGCTGCCGGGCGCGCCGCTGGATCGGGTGCTGGTCGCGGATTCGCCGTTCTCCACCGTGGATTCCGCGGTCCTGGAGCGCTATGGCTCGGAAGCCTTGCGCGCCATCGGCGTCGGCTGGGGTTTCACCCTGGTCGCCGAGTCCGATCCGACCGGCCCCGACCATCACCTCGACGACGAGGAGGCCTGGTGGGCGAGCCTGGTCGAGGATCCGTCCGAGCTGGTGGCGGTCCGCGACCTGGATCTGGTGGACGACGCCGAATGGCCGGAGGCCCTGCGCCTGCTGCTGGCCGAGGAGAGCACCCGCCGCCTGGTCGCCGACCGCGACGGCTACACGGCCTGGTGGCTACGGCATCACGCGCACATCGACGGCATCCCGCTGGGCCTGCTGCGCCACCCGGACGACACCTTGTTCGCGGGCCTGCTCCCGCAGCTGCCGGGCTTCGGCGCGCAGGATCTGGCGGTGCTGCGCAGTGTCCTCGCCGATCCGGAGGTGCTGACGCCCGCGCTCGCCGAGGAGCTGCTCGACGCGCTGGCCGATCCGGCGAGAGTGCCCACGCCCGAATCGATTTCGCAGACCTACCGCCGGTTGGCGGAGGCGTTGGACGCGGGCCGGCTGGACACCGAGGACCTGGTGCTGCCGGGTCAGGTACGCGCGCTGAGCGGTGAGGTGATCCCGGCCGCCGACGCGCTGGTGCTGGATCGCCCGTGGTTCGGTCCGGCGCTGCCCGCGGATCGCCTGGTGGTCGGGGACATGGCGTGCGCGCGTCCGCTGGCCACCCTGCTGGATCTGCCGCTGGCCTCGGAGGCGGTGACGGCGGAGGTGGTGAGCACGGGTCGTGAGACCAGCTGGACCGCGGATCCGCTGGGTGTGTTGTTGCGCCTGCAGTTCGATATGCCGCTTCCGGCAGGCGATCTCGTGGTGCACGACGAGTTGCGGGTCCGGTTGACGGGCGCGTTCGAGGCCACGGTCGAGGTGGCGTGGTGGCGCGAGGGCGATGTCACCCATGTGCAGGGGCAGCCGCAGAATTTCTCGCGTCGCTGAGATCGGGTCCGGCGCGGGCGATCACGCTGCCCGCGCCGGAGGAGAAGGAGGAGCCAGGTCAGGCCGCGTGGGCTGCCACGGTGGTGGCGAGGACGTCCAACTGGTCGCGGACGGCGGCGCTGTCGTTGTCGACCAGCCAGCGCAGCACGATGCCGTCGATGGTGGCGAGGATGAAGCGGGACAGGGTGCCGACCGGAACGGTCCACTGGCAGTCGGTGGCTTCGCGCGCGTGCTCGAAGATGTCGGCGACCGTCGAGTCGTTGAAGGTGTACTGCTCGCGGGCGATGGCCAGTTTGGCGGGGGTCTGTTCCCCTTCGCGTAGCGCGTAGGTGGTGGTCTCGTAGGTGAGTAGTTGTCGTTCCGGGGTGGCTTCGATGTTGAGCCACATGAGTTCCAGGCCGGCGCGCACCAATTGCTGCAGCGCGGCTTTTCCGGTTCCGACGTCCTGCCATACGGTTTCGTTGGCGTCGACGGAATCACGCAATTCCATCGAAAGCGCCTTGACCAGCTCGGTCATCAGCTGATCTTTGTTTTCGAAACAGTAATGCACCACACCGAGGGAAACACCGGCTGCCTGCGCGACATCGCGGGTGGTAACCCCGGCCACGCCCTTTTTTTCGGCAAGGCCGATGGCTGCCTCGATAAGGTGGGCCCGTCGTTCTTCGACGCTCAATCGGGAGGACACTCCAGGGAGTTAAGCCTCCGAGGCGCGTGCAGTCAATTCGCAGGCTACACAAGTTTGCTCGGCACGCTTGTTGGTCAGATGACCAGTCGCTTCCCCATGCTAATCCAGACCGCGTTGTGCGCCTTTATCGCCCCGACGCGCACTCCGCCGCTGAATCGCGAAGATGGCGTAGCCCAGCAGTCCGACGCCCAATCCCATCAGGCACACCGGCCGCGCGGTCGCCCACGCGTCGTTCAACCACACCGCGATGGTCGCGATCAGGAAACCGATGGCGCCCACCAGGAGTACGGGACGCGGATCGGTGAAGCGCGGCGGAATTTCCGGGACGGTCGGCGGGGTCACCCCCTCAGACTAGAGGGCGCGAGCCGTTCCGGTGGCGCGCCGAGGCGCTCGGCGCTGGACCAGGCGAACAGGCGACTCCCGCGCGGGCGTTCCCGTATCGTTTGCCTCTGTGACAACGCCTTCCGACATTCGAGCGCTCGCCGGTGAACTCTCGCTGGCGGTGGTGCGCTTGACTCGGCATCTGCGAGGCCGGCGGGCCGATGCCCAGATTTCGCTGACGCAGCTGTCCGCGCTCGCCACGCTGAATCGAGAGGGCGCCATGACGCCGGGCGCGCTGGCCGCCAAGGAGCGGGTGCAGCCGCCGTCGATGACCCGGGTCATCGCCTCGCTGTCGGAAATGGATCTGGTGGAACGCAATCCGCACCCCACCGACGGGCGGCAGATCATCGTGTCGCTGTCGGACGCGGGCCGGGCGTTGATAGCGGATGAGAATCAGGCCCGCGAGGCGTGGATGACCGATCAGCTCTCGCAGCTGACGCCCGGTCAGGTGGGCGTGCTCCGCGAAGCGGTCGGCATCATGAAGCAGATCGTCGACGAGTCGGAGTAAGAGGTACCAACTCTCGGGGCTCTCAGGGGCTTCCCCTGAAACCCCTGTCATGCCCCGCGGCCCTAGTAGCCGAAACGTCGGTCACTGTCGACGATTTCGCGGCCCAGTGGGAACAGCGACACCGGGATCAGCTTGAGATTCGCCCAGGCGAAGGGGATTCCGATGATGGTGACCGCGAGGGCGATGCTGGTCATCAGGTGCCCCAGCGCCAGCCACCACCCGGCCACCACGATCCACACGATATTGCCGAGCATGGAGCCCACGCCCGCGTCGGGCTTCTCCACGGCTTCGCGGCCGAAGGGCCAGAGCACGAAATAGGCGATCCGGAACGACGCGATTCCCCAGGGGATCGTGATGATCAGGATGCAGCAGATCAGCCCGGCGATCACATAGCCGATGGCCATCCAGAATCCGACCAGGACTAGCCACAGGATGTTCAGAATCAGCTGGATCGGTTTCACCTTTCCAGCATGCCAGCGCGCCCTGGCCGGGCACCACCGGGAAAACCCCGATTTCCGAGTGTGTGCACTGGCCAGTGGTAGGGGAAACCCGGCGAACTTTCCGGTAAGCGAAACTCGCCACTGCTAATGTCGCGCTATCTCTTATATAGCCAGCTCTATCGTGTTTGATGGCGTCGGAAGA
This sequence comes from Nocardia sp. NPDC005746, assembly GCF_040630785.1. Classification (NCBI taxonomy): domain Bacteria; kingdom Bacillati; phylum Actinomycetota; class Actinomycetes; order Mycobacteriales; family Nocardiaceae; genus Nocardia; species Nocardia sp. NPDC005746. The sequence continues at coordinate 104,346 of NZ_JBEXYE010000010.1, read as the reverse complement.
AAGTGCGGGCACACTTTGAGCAACATCAAACGAGTATCGGTGGGCCTCACCGCCCTGACGCTCGCCGCCACCGGCACGCTCGTGGCGTGCAGTAGCGCCGACTCATCGAGCTCGGGTTCGAGTTCCAGCTCGAAAGCCGCGGGCGACTCGGCGTCCGGGGCGGAACCGATGCCCAACCCGTATCTCGCCGCCGAGAAATTCGGCATCACCCACATCGACTCCGCGCAGAGCGACAGCTTCCCGGCCGCACCGCCGCGCGGAACCTTCCACATCGATCCCGCGGCGATGCCCCGGGTGCCCGGCGGCCCAGTCAACATCATGACCCTGGCCTCGCCGAATCCGGACTACTGGTGGGTCTCGTCGACCTCGGGCCCGCGCTACGTCGACGTCTCCGGTGGCGGCTTCAAGGAAGTCGCGTCCATGGACACACCGGGCATCCCGCCGATTCCCACCGCAGCACTCGACCAGGTGCTGAACCAGCAGTACACGGACACCGGCCAGATCGAGGCAGCCATCGCCCAGGACTGGCCCGGGCAGAACTGGCAGCGGCTGATCAACGGCGTCTACGGGCTGGTGGACAAGGACAACCACCTCTACTACATCAATCAGAACTCGGAGCTGTTCGTATTCGGGCTGAAGGACAAGAACAACCCCGCCGATGGCATCCAGGTCGTCGCGCAGCGCGACCTGAAACCGCTGCTGAGCACCGCCGGAACCTCGCTCGGCATCCCCGAGAACATCGTGGGCCTGAGCATGACCTACGACGGTCACCTGATCGCGCTGGCCTCCCGCGCCCTCTTCGTGTTCAACCGGGACCTCACCGGCGACGCCGTGCAGCTCCGGATCGGCGACGACGAGACCATCTCCAATTCGATGGCCGTGGATCCGGACGGTGGCCTCTACTTCGCCTCCGACAAGATCATGCGCAAGGTGGTCTGGAAGGACGGCAGGCTCTCCACAGAGGAGTCCGACGGCGCCTGGTCCTCGCCCTACGACTTCGGTCGCCAGCCACCCGCCGTCAAGTTCGGCACCGGCACCGGCTCGACCCCTACCCTCATGGGCTTCGGCGAGGACAGCGACCAGCTGGTCGTCATCACCGACGGCGCCGACCACATGAAGCTGGTCGCCTTCTGGCGCAACAAGATTCCCGAGGGATTCGCGCAGAAACCGGACGCCAAGTCGAATCGGATCGCCGATCAGATCGCGGTGACGGCCGGATTGCCCGAGCCGCTCCCGGAATTCGTGCAGTCCGAGCAGTCGGTGGTGGCGAGCGGATACGGCGCGTTCGTCGTGCAGAACATCGGGGAGGGCGGCTCCCCGGATCGGTTGGTGGACGTGCTGGCCAACGGACCGGTCGGCGTGCCCCCGCACGGCATGCAGCGGTTCGAGTGGGATCCCGAGGAACACAGGTGGACATCGGTCTGGGCCCGCGGCGACGTGGTGTCGACCTCCATGGTGCCCGCGGTCTCCAGTGGTGCGGGAGTGGTGTTCGTCAACGGCTACTCCAAGGCCGACGGCTGGGAGGTCACCGGCCTGGACTGGAAGACCGGGGAAACGGTGCACCGCACCATCTTCGGGCAATCCAACCTCGGCAACGGCGCGTACGCGCTGATCGAAGCCTTCCCCAACGGCGACCTGCTGTTCAACAGTGTCGGCGGACCGTTCCGGGCCAAGATCGCCGGCAAATAAGAGCATTCGGCCTCGTCCCAGGGCCGGGTGGGAGTCAGTGGCCGGGCGGCACCCTCGGGTGCGGCCCGGCCACTGCCCGTTCCGGGCTCAGAAGAACCAGCCGACCTCGGCCTCCCGCTCGGCGGTGAACGCCTCGTCGAAGGCCCGCAGCACCGCCGCGTCCTTGGCCTGGATCCGGTTGGCGGCGGCATAGACCCGGGCCCGGTAGACACCGAAGTAGAGGCTGCCGAGCACGTCGATCCCGAGTTCCAGATCCGGGCCGCGGTCGGTGGGCGCGCATTCGGCGATCCCGTCGCGCACCCGCAGCGCGAAGGTGCCGCCCGCGTCGCGGAACGGATCGTCCACGGCCAGCACCACATCCAGGTCCCGCTGATACGTGCGCGCGGTCAGCGCGGCGGGCACGTCCATGAGGCGGGTCCACAGCGTGTCGTGGCGGCCGACGACCTCGATCAGGCGCGGATCGGTGACCAGGAAGGGGAGCGGATCCCCGTCGTAGGTGCTGGCCTTGATGTCGTGCACCAGGTCCATGCTCAACAGCACCCGCCACAGCGCGATGTGGGCTTCCGGTGTGACGGTGCGCATTTCGCGGACCGTGGCGGTGTTCTTGTAGTCGTGCCAGGAGCGGCGCAGGATGGCGTACCCGTCGGGGTGGATCAGGAAGAACTGCGGCGCGCCGTCTTCGTTCTGCACCGATTCCGCGAAGATCCGCTGCCGCCACCGGGCTTCGGGGCGCACCTGCGCGCCGGGTGTGAGTCGTCGCCAGCGGTCGTAGATCTCGGGCAGGGCCTGCTCGGCCTCGGCCAGGGACGCGACCCGCACGCCGCCGGGATCCGGTGTGGTGGGCCGGAATTCGGCGGTGCGTCCGCGAATCGAGAGGTCGATCTCCTGGATCGAGGGCCCGTAGCCGAAGCGGCCGTAGATGCCGCCCTCGCTGACGGTGAAGATGGTGAGCGGCAGGCCCTCGGCCTCGATGCGCTCGTGCAGCGCGGTGTAGAGCGCCCGCAGAATGCCGCGCCGCCGATGCGTGGGTGCGACCGCGACGCCGGTGACGCCACTGGCTTGGACGGTGCGCGGACCCGGCACCGTGACGGTCATGACGCGATCGTTGACGTGCCCGACGAGACGATCGCCGTCGACGGCGACCAGGGCTCGTTCGGTGGGGAAGACCTGCGGCCCGAACTCGATGTCCGCCGGACCGCCACGCATGCCGAAGCCCATATCCATCAGCTGGACGAGTTCCGGCCGTTCCTCAGCTCGTGCCGAACGCACGGTAATGCCATTCGTCGATGCCATTCCCCGAAGATCCCAGGATTCCCGGTTTCCCGCATCCGATTTCTTCGGGGGCCAGCTGCCGCCCCCGCCGCGGCAGCTGACCCCCGTGAGAACAAGAGTGCCGCCCCGCGCCAGCGAGATCCTTAACAAGTCCTTGTCAACGACAGGTCATTGTCAACGGGAAATCCCCGCCGCCACGATGTGTGACGACGGGGATTTCCCGTGAAAAGCGTTCGGGCACAGGACCCGAGGGATCAACGGCCGTTGATCTCCACGTAGTCGCGCTCGCCGTAGCCGGTGTAGATCTGGCGCGGACGGCCGATCTTCAGCGGCTCGCGGTGCATCTCGCGCCAGTGCGCGATCCAGCCCGGCAGGCGGCCCATGGCGAACAGCACGGTGAACATGCGGGTCGGGAAGCCCATGGCCCGGTAGATGACGCCGGTGTAGAAGTCGACGTTCGGGTACAGGCGACGCTCGATGAAGTACTCATCGGTCAGGGCCGCCTCTTCGAGGGCCTTGGCGATGTCGAGCAGCTGGTCGTCGCCGCCGATCTTGGACAGGATGTTGTCCGCGACCTGCTTGACCAGCGTCGCGCGCGGGTCGTAGTTGCGGTAGACGCGGTGCCCGAAGCCCATGAGCTTCACGCCGTCTTCCTTGTTCTTGACCTTGCGGACGAACTCCTTGACGTCACCGCCCTGAGCCTTGATGTCGTCCAGCATCTCCAGCACGGCCTGGTTGGCGCCGCCGTGCAGCGGGCCCCACAGCGCGTTGATGCCGCCGGAGACGGAGGTGAACAGGTTGGCGTCCGACGAACCCACCAGGCGCACGGTCGACGTCGAGCAGTTCTGCTCGTGATCGGCGTGCAGGATGAGCAGCATGTCGAGCGCCGCGGCGATCTCCGGGTCGACCTCGTAGGGCTCGGCCGGGAAGCCGAAGGTCATCCGCAGGAAGTTCTCGACCAGGGACAGCGAGTTGTCCGGGTAGAGGAACGGCTGGCCGACCGACTTCTTGTACGCGTAGGCCGCGATGGTCGGCAGCTTGGCGAGCAGTCGGATGGTGGACAGCTCGACCTGCTCCGGGTCACGCGGGTCCAGCGAGTCCTGGTAGTACGCCGACAGCGCGTTGACCGCGGAGGACAGCACCGGCATCGGGTGCGCGTTGCGCGGGAAGCCGTCGAAGAACCGCTTCAGGTCCTCGTGCAGCAGGGTGTGCCGGCGGATCCGGTCGGTGAAGTCGTCGAGCTGGGCCTGGGTCGGCAGCTCGCCGTAGATGAGCAGGTAGCTGACCTCGATGAAGGTCGACTTGCCCGCCAGCTGCTCGATCGGGATCCCGCGGTAGCGCAGGATGCCCGCCTCACCGTCGATGTAGGTGATGGCCGACTTGGTCGACGCGGTGTTCATGAAGCCGGGGTCGTAGGTGACGTACCCGGTGCTGGCGAGCAGCTTGCCCAGGTCGATCCCGTCATTGCCCTCGACAGCCTTGGCGACGGTCATCGGGTACTCGCCGCCCGGGTATTGCAGTACCGGCTTGGCGTCGTCGTCGACGTTGATGATGTTCTCAGCGGGCACGGAAGGATCCCTCTCAGGCTTGAAACCGTAGGCATCGACGCGGGTGACACACGATGCGCTTGTACTCAACGCTAGCCGCTGTCCACTACGCCCCAGTAATGAGGGTGTCCCTTGACTACCTCACAGTCACGTCGTTCGCAGGTGAGGCGAGCGGCGGTCATGTGCTATGCGCATGAACGCCGGACCTCAGGCGACCGGCACCTCCGAATGGGCACGTGCCACCCGGTAACGCGCGAACGCGGGAAATGCCACGACGGCCAGCATCATGCCGACCACGACCAGCGCGCCGCCGCCCGCGGCCGCCGCCGCGGTACCCACCGCCGCTGCCGCGAAACCGTGCGCAACATCACCGATGCGCGGTCCACCCGCCACGACAACGATGAACACGCCCTGCAGTCGGCCGCGCATCTCGTCGGTCGCCACCGACTGCAGCATGGTGGTGCGCAAGGCCGCCGAGAACATGTCGACCGCGCCGCCGAAGGCCAGGCAGGCCAGTGCGATCCAGAGCGCCAGGGTCATGCTCAGCCCGTGCCCGACCAGGCCCACGGCCAAGCCGAACCCGACCATGCCCAGACCCCACAGCACGATGCAGACCACCACGGCCAGGCCCTGCCGCCGCACCCGTGACAGCCAGCCGGAGAACACCCCGCCCAGCACCGCGCCCACCGACATGGCCGCGAACAACAGTCCCAGAGCCGTTCCGCCCGAAGCGGAATCGCCGAAGCTGTCCTGGGCGATCTGCGGGAACAGGGCGCGCGGCATGCCGAACACCATGGCCACCACGTCCACCGCGAAGGAGGCCAGCAGGATGCGCTGGGTGGCCAGGTAGGCGAAGCCGTCGAACACCTCACGAAGCCCCGCCCGGCGGGCTTCGCCGTGCGGCGGGATGGGCGGCAGCTTCCAGGTGGCCCACAGCGTGGCCAGCAGCGCGATGGCGTCCAGCAGGTACAGCGTGGACAGGCCCGCGAGCGGAATCAGCATGCCCGCCAGCACCGGTCCGGCGATCGCCCCGAACTGCATGACCGTCATGCTCAGCGAGTTCGCCGCGGGCAGCTGCTCGGGCGGCAGCAGGCGCGGGTAGATGGCGCTGCGCGCGGGCTGGTTCATGGCGAAGAACGCCTGCTGCGCCGCGAACAGGATCAGCACCAGCCACACGTTGTTCAGCCCGGCCGCGGCCTGCGCCCAGAAGGCGAGCGCGGTCAGGCCGGTGCCCGCGGAGGTGACGAGCAGCATCTTGCGGCGGTCCATGGCGTCGGCGAGCGCGCCGCCCCAGAGCCCGAACACGATGAGCGGGATCAGGCCGAACAGTCCGGCCAGGCCGACGTACGAGGAACTGTGGGTGATGTCGTAGAGCTGTTTGGGGACGGCTACGACGGACAGCTGCGCGCCGATCACGGTGACGATGCCGGTGGTCCAGAGCCTCCGGTAGTCGGGATTCCGTAATGGAGTTATGTCGGCGAGCAGCTTCACCGACTTATTTTGGACCGATCATCCCATCATTTGAACGTGAGATATCCAACTCTTTCGTGGCGTTGCTCGGGCATCAGGGTTGGAGGCGTTCGACTTTCATGGCCGAAACATCCGAGTTGCCCGGTTCCACCGTCACCCGGATGCGGTTGTGCATACGGCTGCGGCGGCCCTGCCAGAACTCGACCGTCTCCGGCCGGATCTGGAACCCGCCCCAGAACGGCGGCACCGGAATGTCGTCCACCTCGGCGAACCGGGCCTCGGTCGCGGCCATGCGCTCATCCAGCTCGGCGCGCGAGGCGATGGTCCGCGACTGCTCCGAGGCCCACGCCCCCAGTCGCGAGCCGCGCGGCCGGGACTGCCAGTACACCTCGGTGGCCTCGGCGGGCACCCGCCGCACCGGGCCGCGCACCGTCACCTGCCGCCCCATCGCCTGCCACACGAATGTGGCCGACGCGTACGGGGTTCGGGTCAGCTGACGGCCCTTGAACGAGTCGTAATTCGTGTAAAAAGTCACACCCTCGGCAGAAAGCCCCTTGCACAACACGGTTCGCGAGGACGGCCGCGGACCGCTCTCGGTGATCTCCACGGTGCTCAGCACCATCGAGTTGGGGTCGGTCAAGCCCGCGCTGGTGGCATCCTCGATCCAATTGCGCAGCAACGGCTCCCAGCCCTCGGTCAGCCAGGTCTCGTCCAGGTCGGTGTCGCGGTGCGGATGGTTGTCGCCCTGATCGACCCCGTACTCGACGCGCAAGGCCGCGATATCGATGTCCACCGGGACTTCGTGCGCCATCGGCCCAGTGGCCAATTTCTCCTGGTCAACCATGGGCCAGACGTTACTCCGGAGTAATGCGGGGGTTAAGCTCCAGGTGATCGGCGTGGCTGCTCAGGGATCGGGCGGCCCGACATGCAAGGAGAGTCACAACATGACTGCCAGCGCTGCGGTACCCAATGTCGTCCCCGACGGCTTCGTGAGCGGTCTCGAAGGCGTGGTGGCCTTCACCACCGATATCGCCGAACCGGACAAGGACGGCGGTGCGCTCCGGTACCGCGGCGTCGACATCGAGGACCTGGTCGGCAACCGGGTCACCTTCGGTGATGTCTGGGCCCTGCTCGTGGACGGCGAATTCGGCCGCGGCCTACCGCCCGCCGAACCGTTCCCGCTCCCCATCCACACCGGCGACGTCCGCGTCGACGTGCAGGCCGGTCTGGCCATGCTGGCCCCGATCTGGGGTTACGAGCCGCTGCTCGACATCGACGACGACACCGCCCGCGAGAACCTCGCCCGGGCCTCGGTCATGGCGCTGTCCTACGTCGCCCAGTCGGCGCGCGGCATCTACCAGCCCGCCGTGCCGCAGTCGAAGATCGACGAATCGGCCACCATTACCGAGCGGTTCATGACCCGCTGGAAGGGTGACCCGGACCCGCGCCACATCGAGGCCATCGACGCCTACTGGGTGTCCGCGGCCGAGCACGGCATGAACGCCTCCACCTTCACCGCCCGCGTCATCGCCTCCACCGGCGCCGACGTCGCGGCCTCGCTGTCCGGTGCCATCGGCGCCATGTCCGGCCCGCTGCACGGCGGCGCCCCGGCCCGCGTGCTCCCGATGATCGAGGCCGTCGAGAAGTCCGGCGACGCACGGGCTCTGGTCAAGGGCATCCTGGACCGCAAGGAAAAGCTGATGGGCTTCGGCCACCGCGTCTACCGCGCCGAGGACCCCCGCGCCCGCGTGCTGCGCGCCACCGCCCAGCGCCTGGACGCCCCGCGCTACGAGGTCGCCGCCGCGCTGGAGCAGGCCGCCCTGGCCGAGCTGCGCGAGCGTCGCCCCGACCGCGCCATCGAGACCAACGTCGAGTTCTGGGCCGCCGTGATCCTGGACTTCGCCGAGGTCCCGGCGCACATGATGCCCGCCATGTTCACCTGTGGCCGCACCGCCGGCTGGTGTGCCCACATCCTGGAGCAGAAGCAGCTCGGCAAGCTGGTCCGCCCGGCCGCCATCTACACCGGCCCGGCCCCGCGCAAGCCGGAGACGGTCACCGGCTGGAACCTGGTGTCGCACAACTAGAGTGCGCTGAACGAACAAATGGCCCGCGGCGAGACTTCGCCGCGGGCCATTTGTTCGTTCTACTGCTTTCGTTCTAGGCCTTGACGACGATCGTCCCCATGATCTTGTCGCCGAGGGTCTGCTTCTTCTCGTCCCACAGCGGCCACAGCCAGCCCAGGTAGCAGCAGAGGGTGTTCACCATCTCGGCGAAGTAGCGCACGATGGCCATGCCGAAACCGACGGGCTGGCCTGTCGATTCCTTGAGCAACCGGATGCCCGCCACCCGCTTGCCGAGCGTCTGGCCGGTGGTGCCCTCCTGGTAGGCCATGAACAGCCCGGCCCCGACCAGCGCCACGAAGCCGATCAGCACGCAGATGAAGCCCAGGGCGTTCATGGTGCCGGAGTCGCAGTAGGTCGAGTAGCGGGTGGTCGTGCACTGGGGCTCCGAGGTGCCCGCGGTGTTGGCGATGACGTCGAGCAGGATGAACGGGCCCATCACGACCAGGGAGTCCACCAGTCGCGCGCCCACTCGTGCGCCCCAGCTCGCGTAATTCGCTCCGAACCCCCCGAACGGAGCGTAACCGGGCTGGGGTGCGCCGTAAGCGGGTTGCGGTGCGCCATAAGGAGATTGGGGAGCCCCGTACGCGGGCTGCGGGGCGCCGTAGCCGGGCTGCTGCGGAGCGCTGTATCCGGGTTGCTGTGCGCCGTAGGGCGACTGGGTTGCGCCGTAGCCGGGCGGCGGGGCCGCGTAGCCGGGCTGGGGCGCGCCGTAGCCCGGGGCGGGCTGGTCGGCGGGCGGGTAGCCGTACCCCGGCTGTTGCTGCGGGTACGGGTTGTTCGGGTAAGTCAATGCGCTTCCTTGCAAAAGGGTTGTTTCGGACAGGCAGGCTACAGTCTGGGGCACCCGGCCCCTCGATATGAAAAGGAAATCGATCACAGTCGCGCACCCGGGACCGGCAGCGCGCGGACGAGGAGACCGGATGGCGCTGGAAATGCGGACACGCTGTGAACGATGCGAGATTGCCGATTTACCTGCTGAGGGTCCCGCGCTGATCTGCAGCTATGCGTGCACCTTCTGTGAATCGTGCGGTCGAACAATGGATTACGTCTGCCCCAACTGCGGTGGCGAATTGGTTGCCAGACCGCGAAGGCGGCGAGAATCCTGATTCACGCCATGGATTGTGCGCCGGGATTCACATAACCTGCTCCGGTGCTCGACGCAGGACTGTCCAGGCGCGGCTTCTTCGCCGCGGGCGCGGCGCTGGCCGCGGGCCTCGCTACCGCCGGATGCGGTGTGGCGAACGGCAACTCGTCCGACCGCATCCTCGATCCACCCCGCGGTGGCGCCGATCCGGCCTCCGCGCCGGCTCGACTACCCGTCTCCACGGTGTCCCCGGACGCCATCGCGGCCAAGTACGCGGGCCGCACCCCTAAGGCCTGGGGTGTCGACGTCGACGGCATCCTGACCAGCTTCAATCCGACCGGCAAGCAGTTCGCCGTCACCTTCGACGCCTGTGGCGGCCCCGGCAACAACGACATCGACGAGAACCTGCTCGCCTTCCTGCAAGCCCAGCAGATCCCGGCCACCCTGTTCCTGAACAAGCGCTGGATCGACGCCAACCCGGCCCTCGCGGGGCAGCTGGCCGCGAACCCGCTGTTCGAGATCGGCAATCACGGCACCGCGCACTGCCCGCTGTCGGTGAACGGCCGCGCCGCCTACGAGATCAAGGGCACCGCCTCCGCGCAGGCCGCGGTGGACGAGGTGTGGGGCAACCATCAGCGCATCGCCGCCCTGACCGGGCGTGGACCGCGGTTCTTCCGCGCCGGCACCGCCCACTACGACGAGGTGGCGGTGTCGATCGTGCGGGACCTGGGGGAGACCCCGGTCGGCTACACGGTCAACGCGGACTTCGGCGCGACCGCCTCGGCCGCGCAGGTGCAGTCGGCCATGTCGGCGGCCAAGTCCGGCGGCATCTCCCTGGCCCACATGCATCGGCCCAAGTCGGGCACCGGTGCGGGCATGCTCGCCGCGCTCCCGGCGCTGAAGGCCAACGGCTTCCAATTCGTGCATCTGCCTTAGTTCTTCGAACCCGCGGTCCTTCGAACCCGCCTCCGGCGCGACGGTCAGTCGCGCCGCGAGGCCGCCCAGTCGACCGCCACGGATTCGCCGCGGTCGACGGTGAAGAACGCCACATCCAGGCGACGGCCCAGATCCACCAGCTCCAGCGCCGAGAGCGGCACCGGCTGCACCACCCGCACCCGCCACGGGCCGGGCTCGTCCCAGGCGCGCAGTTCCAGATCCAGCCGCAGCACTGGATCATCGCGCCCGGTGTAGTCGGCCGCGACCGGGGCGGCGGCCAGCACGGTGGCCCGGGCGCGACGCCCGTCGGACAGGATCTTGGTGATATTGGTGCGCGAGGTCTCCTCCGGCGCGGGCAGATACAGCACCACCCGGTCGGGATCGCCGGGATCGACCCGGCAGCAGACGACATCACCGGGCTGCATCCACTCCCGATCGGCGGCGCCCGCCCGCTGCCGGACCCGGGTCTCGTAGCCGTGCCGGTCCTCGACCTGTACGCGCACCCAGAACTCCGGGGCGGGCTCGTCCGCGTGGACGCCGAGGATGGTGGCCGTCCCCTCGAGACCGTGCAGCAGCAGTGCGCGGCGGGCGGCGTCGTCGAGCACCGGACCGCGGCGGGTCAGGCCGCGTGAGCCGAACTGCGAGGACAACCGGGCCAGCAGACCGACGCGCGGCACCTCATCGGGCCGGGTCCGCGGTCGCGCGGAATCCGGGTGCAACCCGGGGACGGAACCGGTCTGCCGGTCGGATGCGGTGCTCGGTCGCTTGTCCGCGGCCATGTCCATGTCGCTGAACGGTAGTGCGTCTGTGGCGTGCCACACAGCATTACGCACCCGCCCGCGAGATTGTTTTTTTCACCCGGACCCGCCCGTGAGCGCGGGTGATAGCACCACTACCCTTGTCGCCATGACCTCTGCGTTCCCGACCATCCCCGACGATCTCAAGCCCGCCGACGGACGGTTCGGTTGCGGCCCCTCCAAGGTCCGCCCCGAGCAGCTGCAGTCCCTGGTGGATACCGGCGCTTCGGTGTTCGGTACCTCGCACCGGCAGAAGCCGGTCAAGGACGTGGTGGCGCGGGTGCGCTCCGGTCTGCGCGACCTGTTCTCCCTGCCCGACGGTTACGAGGTCGTGCTGGGCAACGGTGGCACCACTGCGTTCTGGGACGCCGCCGCCTTCGGTCTGATCCGTGAGAAGTCGCTGCACCTGAGCAACGGCGAGTTCTCCTCGAAGTTCGCCTCGGTCGCCAAGGGCAACCCGTTCATCGGTGACCCGATCGTCGTGAAGTCGGAGCCGGGCGACGCCCCCGAGCCGACCTCCGACCCGTCGGCCGACCTCATCGGCTGGGCCCACAACGAGACCTCGACCGGTGTCGCCATCCCGGTGTCGCGTCCGGCCGGTTCCGAGCACGCCCTGGTCGCCATCGACGCCACCTCCGGCGCGGGCGGTCTGCCGGTGAACATCGCCGACACCGACGTGTACTACTTCGCCCCGCAGAAGTGCTTCGCCTCCGACGGCGGCCTGTGGATCGCGCTGATGAGCCCGAAGGCCCTGGAGCGCGTGGAGGAGATCAAGAACTCGGGTCGCTGGACCCCGGAGTTCCTGTCGCTGCCGATCGCGATCGACAACTCCACCAAGGACCAGACCTACAACACCCCGGCGCTTGCCACCCTGTTGCTGTTCGCCAACCAGATCGAGTGGATGAACGGCAATGGCGGTCTGGACTGGGCCGTGAAGCGCACCGCCGACTCCTCCTCGCGCCTGTACTCGTGGGCCGAGACCAGCGAGTACGCCACCCCGTTCGTCGGCAACCCGGCGCTGCGTTCGCAGGTCGTGGGCACCATCGACTTCGCCGACAGCGTGGACGCCGCGCAGGTCGCGAAGGTGCTGCGCGCCAACGGCATCGTGGACACCGAGCCGTACCGGAAGCTGGGGCGTAACCAGCTGCGCATCGGCATGTTCCCGGCCATCGACCCCGACGATGTGTCGCAGCTGACCCGCTGCGTCGACTGGGTCGTCGAAAAGCTCGGCTGATCAGTAGAAATGGCATCTGACCGGGCGAACGCGCCTCGCGAAACCCGGTGTCGGAGCTGAGGCGAATCGATCACACTAATGCGGCGCGGAAGTCTGGGAACAGATTTCCGCGCCGCGTGTCTTGCCCCGAGATTCACAGAAGTGCACTACTGTTCCAGAACGTGGGCGGTGTCGCGAGCCTAGCTATAGCTGTGTGTTGCGCAGCGAACAGGAGGTAACGGTGCGTGAACTTCGAGTAATCGGATTGACGCCCGATTCCACGCATATCGTATGCATCGACACCGAGAGCGGTCAGAAGTACCGCCTCGCCGCCGACGATAAACTGCGCGCCGCTGCCCGCGGAGATCTTGCCCGATTCGGCCAAATCGAGATCGAAACGGAAGCCACGATGCGCCCTCGCGATATCCAGGCTCGTATCCGTGCCGGCGCCTCGGTGGAGCAGGTCACCGAAGAGTCGGGCATGCCGCTGTCGCGGGTCGAACGTTTCGCGTATCCCGTTCTGCTGGAACGCGCCCGGGCCGCCGAGCTGGCGCAGAAGGCGCACCCGGTCCGCAACGACGGCCCCGCCGTGGAGACCCTGATCGAGATCGTGTCGGCCGCGTTCGCCGAGCGCGGCCACAATATCGAGGTCGCCGAATGGGACGCCTGGAAGGACGAGAAGGGCTACTGGGTGGCCCAATTGCAGTGGCAGGCGGGCCGTTCGGTGATCGCCGCGCACTGGCGCTACCAGCCCGACGCGCACGGCGGCTCCGTGGTGCCGCTCGACGATCCGGCCTCCGACCTCATCGACCCCGACTTCGGCCGGGCCCTGCGCGGCCTGGCGACCATCCTGCCTGACCAGACCGACCCGGTGGTGGAGGCGGTCCCCGCACCCGCGCCCGCGGCGCGTGAGGAGCGCGGCTCCGACTACGAGCCCGCCCCGGCGCGAGTCGCCCAGCAGCAGAACGTGGATGATTACTTCGAGCAGCGCGCCGCGGTCGGCGACGGCACCGTGCCGGTGACCACCGCGGCCGCCCCGGCGCCCGCTCCCGCACCGGCCCCGGCCGCGAAGGAACCGGCGGCTCCGGCGCAGCCCGCGACTCCGGCGGCAACCGCCCCGGCGCCGCCCGCCACCCCGCCCGCTCCGGCTCCGGCCGCCGAGCCCACGCCGGAATCGGCGCCGGCCCCGGCTCCCGCGCAGCCCGCGGCGAAGTCCAACGCGCAGAAGCCGAATCGGGCCAAGCGGGGCGGCAAGGCGCCGATGCCGTCCTGGGAGGATGTGCTCCTAGGCGTGCGCAGCTCGGGTCACTGACCACTGTCGGTTCGGGTCGCTGACGCTTTGTCGATCTTCACGAATGCCGGAGGGTTGCTGACCTTCCGGCATGTCGTTCGTCGCCGCGCCGCGAAACGGCGTTGTCAACAGCCGCATTTCGGGCTGTCGCGGGGGTAGATTCAATCCTGTTGGCGGGTTGGTTCGGCCGATCGATGTCGGCTCCGACCGGCCGCTGTGCGTTGCTTGAAAGTAGCCGTGCGCGAGGGAGGTGACGTCGGTGCCATCAACGGTCTCATCCCTGTGGTACGTCGACGCCTCCGATCCGGTGGCCGTGCTGCGCGCGCAACCGGGACCCGATCCCGACGCCGCCTTCGCACTCGCCCGGCAGCTCAACCCGGATCGGGACGTGGTGCCCGCCGCCTCCGGCAGCATGAAGGTGTGGGCGGGCCCGGACCCCGAATCCGTCTATATCGGTTGCTATCCCGGCGTCACGGTGGTGTGTTCCACCCAGGCCGCGCTGCCGCGACCCACCCGGCTGCCGGAGCTGCTGGTCCGCCCGCTCGCCTCCGAGCAGACCTACCTGATCTCCTACGACCTGTCACTGGGCTGGGGCGCGTTCGCGCACTGGGAGCGTGGCGAATTCCGCCGCTCCTTCAGCGCGACCAGGGTCAACATCCTCGAGGACGAGGGCATGCCACGGGTCTGGGAGCGGCCGTACTGGGCGGGCGAGCATCCGATCGTCCTCACCCCCGGCGAACTGCTCGACCCGCAGCTGCTGCCCTTCGACCCGCCCGGCTTCGCGGACGCCGCCAACGAGCAGTGGCTCGGATTCCGTTACCGCGGCCATACTTCCGCGAACGCCCTGATTCCCGACCACATCGAGGTCTGCGGATTCTCGCTGTACCCCAAGGGCGAAGCGCCGCGGCTGGACAGCGAACCGGAGCCACCGATCGAGCACGGCAACGGCAGACGCGGACTGCTGGGCTGGCTGCGCGGCCGGGACCGCGTCTCCTGACCGGAGCGGCCTCCGTATCCGGTTCAGGACAGCAGCAGGGCCAGCCAGGCCACCAGCACGCCCACGCCCAGTCCCGCGATCACCCAGCGGGTCACCGGAGCGAACCGCCAGCGCCAGGCCGTCGGCGCGGCCCCGCCCACCGCGATCAGATTGACCACCACCGACAGCAGCGGATGGATCTGCGCCAGCGCCGCCCCGAAGGCGTATACGCCCGCCGCGGTCAGCGCCGCCACCATGACGACCACGGCGATGCCGCTGGCCCACGGCGTGGGTTCGGAATATCCGTATCCGTACGGTCCGTCGGGCGGATGACTCACTGCGCACGCACTCTCTCGTAGAAGGCCATGGCGGCCGCTGTCGCCACATTAAGCGAATCGGTGCCGGGAGTCATAGGGATGCGGGCCCGAATGTCGCTGGCGCGCATGGTCTCCTCGGTCAGGCCGGGGCCTTCCGCGCCGAGCAGGATCGCTACCCGGTCGCCGGTCATGGCGGTGGCGAGCGTGCCCGCCTTCGGGTTCGGGGTGAGCGCGACGATCTGGAAACCGCGCTCGCGCAGTACCTCCAGGCCCGCCGGGAACGGCGGCAGCTGGGCGAACGGCACCCGCAGCACGTGCCCCATGGACACGCGCACGGCGCGCCGGTACAGCGGATCCGAGCAGCGGTCGCCGAACAGCACCGCGTCCGCGCCGAGTCCGGCCGCGTTGCGGAAGATGGAACCGATGTTCTCGTGGTCGTTCACGCCCTCGAGTACCGCGACGGTGCGCGCGTCCGCCAGTACTTCCGCGGCGTCGAGTTCGCGCGGCCGATAAGCCCCCGCGAGCACGCCCCGATTCAAATGGAATCCGACGACCTCGGCCATCACCTCGGCGCTGGTCCGGTAATACGGAATATCCACCGCCGCGAGATCCTCACGCAACTGCTCATATCGGTTCGCGACACCGAACAATGCGAACGGCGTGAACCGCGAGGCCAGCATGCGCTGCACCACCACCACGCCCTCCGCGATCACCAGGCCTTTTCCGCCCGGCAGGTCGGGCCGGCGGTCGGCGTTATTGAGGTCGCGGAATTCGGCGACCCGCGGATCGGCGGGGTCGTCGATATCGATCACTTCGGCCACGCGCCCATTTTCGCCTCCGCCCGGGGCGGCCGAATGGGCGGGGCATAGGGTAGATCACGTTCCGATCCCCTAATCGAAGAGGACAGCCCATGAGCAGCAAGCCGGAAATCGAGTTTCAGGACGGCCCCGCCCCCGCCGAGCTCGTGATCAAGGACCTCGTCGTGGGTGAGGGCAGCGAAGCCAAGCCCGGCGACACCGTCGATGTCCACTACGTGGGCGTCGAGTACGACACCGGCGAGCAGTTCGACGCCTCCTGGGACCGCGGCGAGTCGATCGTCTTCCCGCTGCGCGGCCTGATCCAGGGCTGGCAGGACGGCATCCCCGGCATGAAGGTGGGCGGCCGTCGCCAGCTGACCATTCCGCCGAAGCTGGCCTACGGCGAGGCCGGGCGCGGCCACCAGCTTTCCGGCAAGACCCTGGTCTTCGTCATCGACCTGCTGGACGTCGTGAACTGAGGCCTCCGGGTCGCTGAAAGACACGTGCCCGCCGCGCATTCCGCGCGGCGGGCACTGTTGTCTCGGTCGTCGGCTCTCAGACCTTGACCACGATGCTGCCGATGATCTTGTCGGCGAAGGTCTGCCGCTTGGCGTCCCAGATCGGCCACAGCCAGCCGATATAGCAGGCGAGGCTGTCCACGAAGTGGCAGAGCTGGCGGACGAACGCCATACCGAAGCCCAGCACCTGACCGTCCGCCTCGCGAACGAGCTTGATGTTGAGCATCTTCCGGCCGGGCGTCTGGCCGGTGGTGCCCTCCCTGTAGATGAGCCACAGCGCGCCGGCCAAGGCGATGAGGGCGCCGACGACGATGAGGGCGACGCCCGCGCCCGACAGCCCGCCCGAGCAGCTGGTGCTGTAGGAGGTGTCGGTCTGCTCGGTCACGCAGTCGGCGTCCTTGAATCCGATGAGGAAGCCGAGCCCGTAGAAGATGGCCGCGGGCACGAACACGATCAGCCGGTCGATCAGGTAGGCGCCGACCCGCGCGCCCCAGCCGGCGTAGGGCGGGGCGGGGTAGGCGGCGTAGCCCGGCTGGTAGCCGTAGTCCGAGGGCTGCTGTCCGGGGAAGCCGCCCGGCGGTTGCTGCCCGTACCCGGGAGGTGGCTGCTGCCCGTACCCGGGTGGTTGCTGCCCGTAGCCGGGCTGCTGCGGCTGCTGCGAGTAGGGATCGTTGCCGTAGGTCATCGGTTCCTCCCCAAGAGGATGCGGGGGTATGGCCCCCGCATTGTCTCCTGGATCGCTAGCCGACGATGGCGTTCATGATGGTTCCCGCGCTGGTGGCGGTCGCGCCGCCCAGCATGGCGTTGGCGACCATCTTGGGCGAGGCCGAGCCGCCGCCCCACTTCTCCCAGGCGAAACGTCCGCCACCGTAGGTGATGGCCGCGATGCCGGACATCTGGGTGAACCAGGTGAAGTACCGGAACATCTTCATCATCTTGTCCGCCATGGGCGGGGTTTCCGCGGTGGGATTGCTGAGCTGGGCGAGAACCGTGCCGTACATGTCGTGTGCGGCGATCAACATGCTCACGATCGTTTCCTCTCCGATACCGGGCGCTGAGTGGAGCCAAGATGCGGATGAAGCGGACGAGCTCATGAAACGGGTCGATTAGAGCAATTCGGCCACAGTGTACTCCGGCAAACCGCCGATCGTTGCTGATTGTTTGCGAACGTTTATTTACGAATGATGTCGACCGGGTCGGTGAGGGCGGCCGCGATCACGGTCTGCTGCGGCACGCCGAGCTGGGGGAGCGCGCCCATCGCCTGGTTGGTCTGATTGCTCAGAAGCTTGGTGACGGACTGCAATTGGGCCACGCCGCCGGTCAGCGCCTGCATCGCGGTGACCAGCTGGGCGCCGGCCTGATCGGCGATCGCGGGAATGCTCTGTGCCAGCGACGCACCCTGATTCAACTGCGCGCTTGCGTCATTCAGTCGTCCGGCCGCGTCCCGCAGCAGTTGCCCGACCTTGGTGTCCGGGGTGACTTGCGTGCCTGTCAGATTCGCGAAGCCGCTGAGCTGGACATCCGCCTGATTCGCGATCGTGCGCAGACCCTGCAGCTGCGTGATCACGCTCGCCAACTGCGGATCCGTGGCGATCGGCAGCCCCTGCAGCAACGGCACCACCACGTTCAACCCACCCGACAGCGCGCTCGCCGC
The DNA here is from genome assembly GCF_040630785.1 of Nocardia sp. NPDC005746. Lineage (NCBI taxonomy): Bacteria > Bacillati > Actinomycetota > Actinomycetes > Mycobacteriales > Nocardiaceae > Nocardia > Nocardia sp. NPDC005746. Next base: position 86,662 of record NZ_JBEXYE010000010.1, on the reverse strand, counting down.
CTGCGAGACCTGCCACATGGTGACGCCGGTCGAATCCAGTGCCGTGGCAAGCTGATTCGCCTGCGTGGTCGCCGCCGACAGCGTGGAGTTCAGGGCGTCGATCCCCGAAGTCAGCTGCCCCGCACCGGCTTTCGCCTGCGCCAGGAAATCGGTCAGCTGATCCGCGCCGCCGGAGAACTGCTGCGCGCCGTCCGCGGCCGCCTGCACGCCCGCGCTCAGCATGCCCGACGTCCCGGCAATCTGCGACACCTGCAGGCGCGCGGTGTTCATGGTCGAGAACAAGGTGTCCAGCCCGGCCGCACTGATCTTCTTGGTCACCTCGCTCACCGCGTCGTTGACGAGATTCGGGTCGGCGCGGTCGTGCGTGGCCACGGTGACCTGAGCCTTCTTCGGCTGGTCGGTGACCAGGGAGTTGATGTCGGCGGTCAGGTCGGCGGGCAGCGTGATCACCGCGGCGTAGTCGGTGGGGCTCGCCTCGTCGACGACCTCCCAGTGCCGGATTCCACTGGCCTGCAGGTCCTTCGCGATGCGCGCGCCCAGCGGGCCGGAATCGCCGTTGACGAGCGCGACCGCCGTGGGCGCGGTCCGCAGGCGGCCGATGCCGACGACGCTCGCCGCGACCGCGGCGGCGAGCAGCAGGACGATCAGGACCCAGCGAGCACGTTTTCCGAACACGATTCAGACCGTAGAGGCCGGGTATGTCCGCAGCTCTGATGGATGTCTGAGAGTTCGGTAAAGACCGGTACGTTCACATCCGCGCGGGTGGCGGCGGCCACGCCCCGCGATCGGGCAGCTCCAGCACCAGCCGCACCCCGCCCAGCATGCCGTCGTCGAAATAGGCTCGGCCGCCGTGCAATTGGGCCTGCTGCGCCACCAGCGCCAGACCCAGCCCGGACCCGCCCTTGGTGGCTTGACTGCCCCGGAAGAAGCGCGCGAACACCTGCTCCCGCTCGTGGGCGGGCAGGCCGCGGCCGTTGTCGTCGACGGTGATCACGATGCGTCCGTCGGGCGCGCGATGCGCTGTCACCAGCGCCTCGGTGGCCCCGCCGTGCCGCGCGGAATTGGTGAGCGCGTTGTCCACGGCCAGCCGCAGCCCCGTGGGCAGGCCCCAGGTGACGAGCTCGGCGTCGGCGTCGATCCACACCTTCAACTGCGGGAAGTGCCGCATGGCGTCGTGCGCTGCGGCGTCGCACAGCTCGACCACGTCGGTGACCACGTGGTCGCGCTCGTGGGTGAGGTCGCCCGCGGCCAGCCGTTCCAGCGCGGCCAGGGTGGTCTCCACCCGGTTCTGGCCACGCTGCAGGTCGGTGAGGATCTCGCGGCGCTGCTCCTCGTTCAGGTCCAGGGTGCTGAGCACCTCGAGGTCGGTGCGCATGGCGGTGAGCGGAGTGCGCAGTTCGTGCGCGGACACCGCGGCGAAATCGCGGGCGGTCTCGAGCGCGGTGGCGGTCTCGGCCTGCGCCCGGTCCACCCGTTCCAGCAGCGTGTTGACGGCCTCGGCGAGCTTGTCCGCCTCCTTCACGCCCGAACCGTCCACCGAGAGCGGGACTTCCGATTCCCCGGTGGGCCCGCGCTCGTCGAGGTCCCGGGTGAGTTTCACGATGGGCCGCACCGCGCGCCCGCCGAACAGCCAGCCCAGCCCCGCCGACGCGGTCACCGCGAGCGCCGCGGCCAGATACACCCAGCGCCGCTGCTCATTGATGGTCTTCTCGGTCTGATTGGTCGGAATGCCCAGGGACACAACCTGTCCCGCGGGCTGCGCCTCGGTGGTGGTGAGCACCCGGTAGGCGTTGCCGTCCACGGTGACGGTGGCATTGCCGACCGGCAGCACCGGCAGTTTCACCGGGGTACTGGCCAGCGCGCGATCGTTCATGCGGACCGTCAGCGCCATTTCCTTGTTGGGCGCGAGGATGTCGACCACATTGACCGCGAAGACCGGCTGGATCAGCACCAGCCGCGACACCATCGACAACTGCTGATCGGCCTGGGCCATATTGCTGCGGCCGATGGCGTAGATGGTGATCCAGCTCAGGATCGCCACGATGATGGTCGCGCCCAGCGCCGCGGCGGCGGCGACGCGCACCCGCAGCGTGTAGGACCAGCGGCGGCGCCTGCCCCCGGGCACGGAAGGGCCCGCCGCGGAGGTCATTTCGGCGCCCGCAGGACGAACCCGACGCCGCGGATGGTGTGCAGCAGGCGCGGGGTGCCCTCGACCTCGAGCTTGCGCCGCAGATAACCCACGAACACGTCCACCACATTGGTGTCGGCCGCGAAGTCGTAGCCCCACACCAGTTCCAGCAGCCGTTCCCGGCTCAGCACCACCCCGGCGCTGCGCGCCAGCGTGGACAGCAGCTCGAATTCGCGCTTGGTGAGCTCGATCTCGGTGCCGTGCAGCAGCGCCCGATAGCCCGCGACGTCGACCTCCAAGGGCCCCACGGTGATCGCGCCCGGGATCGCGGACGCCGGTGCGTCACTGCGCCGCCGCAGCAGCGCCTTGATCCGCGCCACCAGCTCGGCGAGCACGAACGGTTTGACCAGGTAATCGTCGGCCCCCGACTCCAGCCCGGCGATGCGGTCGTCCACCGAACTGCGCGCCGACAGCACACAGATCGGCACCTCGTTGCCCATGGCCCGCAGCGCGGTCACCACGCCCGCCCCGTCCAGGATCGGCATGTTCATATCGAGCACGACCGCGTCGGGGGCGAATTCATTCACACTGCGCAGGGCGGCCGCCCCATCCCGGGCGATCACCACCCGGAAACCTGACAGCCGGAGCCCGCGCTCGACCGATGCGAGCACATCCTCATCGTCGTCGACGACCAGGACTGTAGGTACCGCTGCGTCCAATTTGCCCTCCGCTTCGCTCCGGGCGGGTTCGCGGCCCCGGAGGTCTCGTTCTTCCCTCCTCCGCTCCTCCGCTTCGCTCCCCCGCTACGTCAGTCCAGAACGAGACGGGCCGCGAACATGCGTGGTGTGCCACACGAGGGTGGCACACCATCAGTATTGCCCGGCGGCGGTCAGTAGTTGTGGCAGGAATCGGCGACCTGCTGGATCGTGGCGGCGATTCCACCGGCCCGCGGGTCGGAGGCGGCCTGGTTGGCGGCGTCCGGGTTGTCGCGCAGGTACTGGTCGAGCTCGGCCTGGCGCTCGGCGGGGGAGAGGTCGAACTTGGCCTTCAATTCCGCCTTGTAGCCGGGGTTCTGATCGAGGTACTGGGCCAGCATCGGGGACTTGTCGTGCAGGGCGGCGTCCACCTGGGCGAAGCTGCAGGTGGAGTTCAGGAGCGGCGCAACCAGATCCGCGGGGGAGGCGGAGGCGGTGGCGGGCGCGAAGGCGAGGGCGACGGCGGCGACCGCACCGGCTCCGAAGAGCACACCGGCACGACGATTACGGACGAAGCTCATACAGCGACCTTCTTTTCAGTTGGCATAACGACGGGGCGCGCGATTCCCGCGCGCCCGACCGACGCTAAACGACCGCTCTAGGAGGTCGATGAGCCAATTCTGAAAAGACTCTGAGGCTAGCCCGAGACGGCTTGATCCCCGGCCGGATCGGCGGCGGCCGGGTCCGGGCGGCGGATCGGAGTGGTGGCGACCGCGGCCTCGGCGGCGGCGATGCGCTCCTTGTCCTCCATCAATGTCACCGCGTCGCGGATCTGCTTCTCCAGCGTGGGCAGCATGGAGGCGTCGTCGATGGTCGGCGGCACCTCGAACGGCTCACCCGAGGCGATCTGACGCATGGTGCGGCGCAGGATCTTTCCCGACCGGGTCTTGGGCAGCGAGGTCACCGCGACCACGTCGTAGAGGGTGGCGATGGCCCCGACCCGCTCCCGCACCCGGTCGATGATCTCCGCGCGCAGCCGCTCGGACTCGATGTCGACGCCGGTCTTGAGCACCACATACCCGATCGGCCGCTGCCCCTTGAGCTCGTCCGGAATGCCGACCACGGCGGTCTCGGCCACGGCCGGATGACCTGAGATGGCCGCCTCGATCCCGCCCGCGGACAGCCGGTGCCCGGCCATATTGATGACGTCGTCGCTGCGGCCCAGGACGAACAGGTAGCCGTCCTCGTCGAAATAACCCGAGTCGCCGGTCAGATAGTGGCCGGGATAGGCGGACAGATAGGAGCGCTCGTACCGCTCGTCGTCCTTCCACAGCGTGGTCAGGGTGCCGGGCGGCAGCGGCAGCCCGATGACGATATTGCCCTCGGTGTTCGGGGCGACCGCGTTGCCCTCGGAGTCCAGCACCCGCAGCCGGTACCCGGGCACCGGCACGGACGCCGAACCGGGTTTGATCGGGAGCTGCTGGAGTCCGAGCGGGTTCGCGCAGATGGGCCAGCCGGTCTCGGTCTGCCACCAGTGGTCCACCACCGGGCAGTCGGGGCGGTCGGCGAGCAGGGTGTCCACGGTCCACTCGTAGGTGGCCGGGTCCAGGCGTTCCCCGGCGCAGAACAGCGCCCGCAGGCGGGACAAATCGTGCTGATGGGCGAGCGCCGCGTCCGGGTCGGCGCGGCGGATGGCCCGCAGCGCGGTCGGAGCGGTGAACATCACATCCACCTTGTACTCGTCGACCAGCCGCCAGAAGGTGCCCGCGTCGGGGGTCCCGATCGGCTTGCCCTCGTAGAGCACGGTGGTGGCCCCGACCAGCAGCGGCGCGTAGACGATGTAGGAGTGCCCGACCACCCAGCCGATATCGGAGGTGGTGAGCATGGTCTGCCCCGCGCCGACCTCGTAGATATTGCGCATGGACCAGGCCATGGCGACCGCGTGGCCGCCGTTGTCGCGCACCACGCCCTTGGGTTTCCCGGTGGTGCCGGAGGTATAGAGGATATAGAGGGGATCGGTCGCGGCCATCGACACCGGATCGGCCGGCTCCGCCCCGATCTGCGCCTCGTCCCAATCGAGCCACCGGGCCGCCACGGTCTCGGTGGAGGCGGGCAGCGAGTCGGTGGCGGCCTGCTCGGCCGGAAAGCGAATGGTGGGGAAGCCGTCTCGCTGCTTGACCAGCACGGTTCTCGGGGCGGTGGTCTCGGCGAGGTCGAGGGCGGCGAGCACGATGGGCGGGTATTCGATGCGGCGTCCGGGTTCCAGACCGCCGGAGGCCGTGATGATCAACACAGGTTCGGCGTCGTCGATGCGGGCCGCGAGTTCGTGGGCGGCGAAACCGCCGAAGACCACCGAGTGCACGGCGCCGATCCGGGCGCAGGCGAGCATGGCGATCACGGCTTCGGGAATCATCGGCATATAGATGACGACGCGGTCACCGGTCTTGACGCCCAGTCGCAGCATGGATCCGGCAAATCGGGCGACTTCGTCGAGCAACTCCCGATATGTGTACATCCGCCTGGACCCGGTCATAGCCGAGTCGTATATTAGGGCCGGTTGTTGGGCGCGACCCCCCTCCTGGCCCTCGAAAGAGCCTTCGGGAGTTGTGATCTCGCGCACATGCCGATCCAGCGCATTGTAGGAGGTGTTGAGGCGAGCGTCGGGAAACCACCGGGCCGCCGGGCGGGCAGCGGTATCGAGAATCTGGGTGGGAGTCACGTCCCAGCTGATGGATTCGGCCGCGGTGCGCCAGAACTCCGAGGGATCGACCAGGCTCAGCTGATACGCCGATCGGTACTCCTGCTTCGCGTTCAACCCGGTGACTCCCTAGCTCCGCCTTGTGTCCTGAGAAGCGCTGAAGATGCCCGCCTCGATAGATCAGCCTGATTGTGGCAGACTTCACGCGACGTCCGGGCGGGCGCCGCGACCTTTGATTTTGCCTGGAATTGGCAGGTCAGGGACCGGTGGTTGCCAAGAGGTCACACAAGAAGTTATTGATCCGTTAGAATCGCATGTCACATATTTCGGCCGTCATGGACGCAATTTCTCGGCCAGCCGCCGTTCTCGGTCAGCTCCGTCTGTCGAGCCGAGCGTGCGATCGCTCGGAGGCTCGCTGATGGCGCGTGGCTGGGGCCAGTTTGGAAAGTGAGTGGGAGATGCGTGACGCCGCTAGGTCCGGCAGCAATAAGCGCTGGGCGCTGAGCAACTGGGACCTGCGATGGAAGGTCACGGCGGTCCTCGCCGTGCCGTTGTTGGTCGCTGTTGTGCTGGGTGCGTCCAGGATCTCGGCGGAGTTCGCCGATTCGAGCAGGCTCTCGACGGCGACCGACCACGTCGGGGTGATCCCGGCGATCACCGGTCTCAGTGCGGACGCGGCGCAGGTGGCCAGTGGGCAGATGGTCATGCTGGGCCCGAACCAGTCCTTGACCTCTGATCCGGAACTCACTCAGTTGGACACGGCGATCTCGTTCGCCGAGAAGGCCGCGAGCCGCCTGAGTGATCTCCCCACCGCCCGTTCCTCGCTGGACGAGATGATCGTGGGCGCGAAGGCGATCCGGGCGCAGGGCCTCGCGCCCTCGAAGTCGATTCCCGACACCGTCGCCCAGGTCGAGCGGATTCGTGGCGACAGCGTGCGCACGGTGGAGTCCATCGTGGCGACCATCGCCGACAAGAACGTGGACCAGTCCAAGCTGCGCCTGGTCGACTCGCTGAACACCCGATGGATGCTGTTCAACGAGGTCGCCGGCATGGCGGAGGCGCTACGCAGCAACCCGAAGGATGGCCTCAAGGACATCCAGATCAGTGTCAGCACCGAGCGGCAGATGCTGGCCGTGCTGGCCCACCGCTTCCCGGACGGCGACGCGACCGTCGCCGATCTGCAGCGTGGCGCGGACACCCGCGTGCAGCTGGTGAACGGCCCGCAGGCGCTGGCCGGTCAGCTGCCGGTGGCCGAGCTGAAGGACTCGCTGGTCTCGAGCATCAACGGCTATCAGTCGATCGCGGCGGGCGCGACCAAGGACATCGTGTCCCGAGTCGACGACCTGGCGGCGGCGGCCCGTTCGGACGCCATCCGCTACTCGATCATCGTGATCGCCACCATCCTCGGCGCCATGGCGCTGGCCGTGCTGATCGCGCGCGCGATGATCGTCCCGCTGCGCCGTCTGCGCCTGGCCGCCCTGCGCGTCGCCGAATACGACCTCGGCCAGGAAGTCTCCGCGCTGCGTGAGGGCGCCGACCCCGAAGACGTTCCGCTGGAACCGATGCCGGTGCACACCGACGAAGAGGTCGGCCAGCTGGCTCGCGCCGTCGACGACATCCACGGTCAGGCGCTGCGCCTGGCCGCCGACCAGGCCGCCATGCGTACCCAGGTCAACGACATGTTCGAGACCCTGGCGCGGCGTTCCAAGTCCCTTGTCGACCATCAGCTCTCGCTCATCGAGGCGATGGAGTACGACGAGAAGGACCCGCGCCTGCTCGAGAACCTCTTCCGTCTCGACCACCTCGCCGCCCGTATGCGGCGAAACGGCGACAACCTGCTGATTCTGGCCGGCACCAAGCAGCGCCGGACCAAGTCGGCGCCGGTCGAGATCGCCGACGTGCTGCGCGCCGCCATCTCCGAGGTGGAGGACTACGAGCGCGTCAAGCTGGGCGCCACCCCGCGCGGTTCGCTGGTCGAGCCCGCCGCGTCCGACCTCGCGCACCTGTTCGCCGAGCTCCTGGACAACGCGCTGCGCGCCTCTCCGCCGGAGACCGACGTCAAGTTCACCTTCGCCCAGGCCCACGATCAGGGTCTGCTGATCGAGGTCGCGGACCGCGGTATCGGTATGCCCCCGGCCGAGATGGCCGAGATCAACCGGCGACTGGAGGCCGTGGCCGAGGTCGGCCCTGATACCGCGCGCCACATGGGTCTGTTCGTGGTCGGCCGCCTGGCCGAGCGCCACGGCCTGACCGTGCGCCTGCGCCCGACCTTCGACACCGCCCGGGATCCGGGTGTGACCGTCACCGTGCACGTGCCCAAGCCGCTGATCGTCTCGCCGGGTGGCGCCATCTCGGTGCCGCCGCAGCAGGGCCAGCAGCAGCCGGCTCCCGCCCCGGCCCCGACGGCGTCCGCGCCGCAGGGTGCGGGCACCCAGGCCGGAGCCCCGGCCTCCATGCAGATGCGCGCGGTCACCCGCACGGCGACCGGCAATGTGATGGTCACCGTGGATCCGGGTGTGAGCGGGCCGATTCCGGCGGGCGCCGCCCCGAGCCCGGCTCCGGCCCCGGCTCCTTCGGCCCCGGCCGCGGCCAGTGCGGCCACCGGTCTGCCCACCCGTCAGCCGGGTGCGCAGGTGCCGGGTGGTCTGCCGACCCGTCAGCCGGGTGTGAACGGCCCGACCGTCAAGCACACCGTCTCCGCGCCGGGTGACACGAGACCGGGCCTACCCCAGCGGGATCCGGGTGTGAACGGTCCGTCCGCGCCCGCCGACCGCCCGGGATCGAACCTCCCGCAGCGCGGCCAGGGCGAACCCCCGGCGCAGCCGCGGGGCGGCCTCGCCGCCAATATGCTCAAGCGTCAAGGTGCTCCGGGCATGCCGCCGCGACCGGGCGCACCGGGGGAGCCGGGACCCGCGCCGCGTGGTCCGGGGCAGGGGGGAGCGCCGCAGCCGGGTCAGTCCGGTGCGATGCCGCAGCGCAATCCTTCTGTGGGACTTCCGCCGTCGCAAACGCGGGGAGGCGGTGCGGACTCCGCGCCGGGCGCGGCTCCGGCCGGGCCGACCGGTCTGCCGACCCGTCAGCCGGGCGCCAATGGCGCCCCCGGCCGTGAGGCCGGTCTGGGTCAGCCGCAGCGTTCCGCTCCCAGCGGTATGCCGCAGCAAGCGCGGGGAGGCGGAGCGGAGCCTGGTGCGAACGGTGCTCCCGCGCCGCGTGGAGCGGACTCGGGCCCGACCCGTCGTGAGCCCGCCGCCGGTGGTCTGCCGCCGCGTGACTCCGCCGCCGGTGGTCTCCCGCCGCGTGACTCCGCCGCGGGTGGTCTGCCACAGCGTGATTCGGCCGCGGGTGGTCTGCCGACCCGTCAGCCCGGTGCCAATGGCGCTCCGGCGCAGCGTGGTCCGGGAGCGCCGGGTGGTCTCCCGCAGCGTGGCGCCGCGCCGCAGCGCGACGGGGCCAATGGTCTTGCCGCACAGGATTCGGACAAGCAGGGTCTGCGTCCGCGGGACGGTCTCGCCCCGCGTGACGGTGGTCTGCCCCAGCGTGATGCCGCTCCCGGTGGTCTGCCGCAGCGTGATTCGGCCGCGGGCGGTCTGCCGCAGCGTGGTCCGGGTGGCCTGCCGCAGCGGGACAGCGGTCCTGCCGCCGGTGGTCTGCCTCAGCGTGACGGTGGCCCCGCCGCCGGTGGTCTGCCCCAGCGCGACGGTGGTCTGCCGCAGCGTGGCTCGAACGGTCTGCCGCAGCGGGATTCCGGTAGCGGTCTGCCGCAGCGTGGTCCGGGTGCCGGTCAGCCGCAGCGCCCGGCCGCCGCGGGTGCCGATTCGCTCTCGGGTGGTCTGACTCAGCGTGATCCGCTGAGTGGTCCACTCCCGCAGCAAGCGCGGAGAGGCGGAGCGGATCCGTTGAACGATCCGCTGCCGCAGCGGGACGGTGGTCTGCCGCAGCGCGGCGCCACCGGTCTGCCGCAGCGGGATCCGGGCTCGGTGTTGCCGCAGCGTCCGTCCCCGATTCCGGGTGTGGGTCTGCCGCAGCGCGGTGACGACGGCGTCAAGGAGCCGGGACGCCACAGCTTCCGGTCGAATCCGGCCAAGGCTGCCTCGTTCTTCCAGACGCGTTTGCAGCCGACGGACGCCCCCGGTGACTCGGTCATGGGCGGCACGCCGATCTTCGCGGAGATGATGTCGGCGTGGCTCTCCGATCCGAACGCCGATCGGTCCCAGGTGGCCTCGTCCTTCGAATCACCGGGCGACGAGGGCTGGCAGGCCGCACACCGGGTCAGCCAGTCGGCGCCGGAGAAGCGCACGGCCGCCGGTCTGCCGCAACGCGATCCGGGTAACCGACTTGTGCCCGGCGGTGTGAACGGAAACGCTGACAAGGCGGCCCACCGAGACCCAGAATCCATCAGGTCAAGTCTGAGTCGCCACCAGAAGGGCGTCCGGGATGGCCGCGCGATGCAAGCTATGAACCTAACCGGAGATAAAGGAGACCGATGAACCCCGATCTAGGTGGTACGAAGCGTCAGCTGGATTGGCTGGTTTCGAACTTCGCCAATGAGGTTCCCGGCGTTGCGCATGCGGTCCTGGTATCCGCCGACGGCCTGCTGATGGCCGCGAGCGCGCAGCTGCCCGTGGACCGCGCCGAACAGCTGTCCGCAGTGACCGCGGGGCTCGCGAGCCTCTCGGTGGGTGTGTCGAACTTGTTCGAGGGCGGCACCGTGTTGCAGTCGGTGGTCGAGATGGAACACGGCTACCTGCTGCTCATGGCTGTCGGTGACGGCTCGTATCTGGCGGTCCTGACCAACACCTCGTGTGACATCGGTCAGGTCGGATACGAGATGGCGTTGTTGGTCGAGCGAGTGGGCCAGACGGTTCAGGCCACACCTCGCGTCACGATGGGTTCCTGATGGCGGGATGGACATAGACAACGAACGCGTTGGGAGCGCCGAACCGAGCTTGGTTCGCCCCTATTCACTGACGGCCGGTCGCACCCGGCCGAAGGTGGAGCTCGCCTTGGAGGCGCTCGTCGCATCGCATCCGGTCGCCCTCGAGCGGCAGTTCGAACTCACCAACATCGAGACGTCAATTGTGGAGTTGTGCAGAGAATCGCCGTCGGTTGCCGAGGTGGCCGCGCGTCTGGGCATCCCGCTCGGGGTCGCGCGGGTGCTGGTCGCGGACCTCATCGATGCCGGCCATGTGCGGGTATCGGCGACTTTGAAAGACGATTCCAGCGACGATGAACGTCGCGAGCTGATCGAAAGGGTTCTCAGTGGACTCCGGCGTATTTGATTCGACGACACAGGTCGACACGCGCACCAGCAAGCCCACGTCGGCCAAGATCGTCGTGGCCGGTGGTTTCGGTGTCGGCAAGACCACCCTGGTCGGTGCCGTGTCGGAGATCGTTCCGCTGCGCACCGAGGCGTTGGTGACCAATGCCAGTGTCGGCGTGGACTCCCTGACCGGTGTCCCGTCGAAGGCCACCACCACGGTGGCCATGGACTTCGGCCGCATCAGCCTGGCCGACGACCTGGTGCTGTACCTGTTCGGTACGCCGGGCCAGTACCGCTTCTGGTTCATGTGGGACGACCTGATCAAGGGCGCCATCGGCGCGGTGGTGCTGGTCGATACCCGTCGGCTGGAGGACAGTTTCGCCGCCGTCGACTATTTCGAGGCGCGCAACCTACCCTTCCTGGTGGCCATCAACGAATTCGATGATGCGCCACGGTATCCGGTGGAGGACATCCGTCAGGCGCTGGCGGTGCCCGCGGACGTGCCGATCCTCTCGATCGACGCCCGTCGCCGGGAGCCGGTCAAGCAGGCTCTGGTCGCGGTGACCGAGTACGCCCTGCGCAAGGTCGTGCAGGGTTACTGAGCTGTGTTGAATTGCGGCGGCTCCGCCGCCGCGGTTCGCGGCCCTCGTCACCTCGGCCTTCCCTTCTCCGTTTCGCTCCCCGCTCCGTCAGTCCTGGCCGAGGCGGGCCGCGAACCGCGGGTGAGCCGTTTGTAGCTACTCTCATGCCATGACAGTCTCGGCGGCGGAGTTGCTGGGCGAGTTGCTGGATCCCGGTTCCTTCGTGAGCTGGGATCGGCCACCGGTGCCGGTGGCGGCGTCGCCGGGGTATCGCGAGGATTTGCTGGCTGCCGCGGCAACGGCGGGCACCGATGAAGCGGTGCTCACCGGGGAGGGGTTGCTGCGCGGACGGCGCGTTGCCGTGATCGCGTGCGAGTTCGCGTTTCTCGCGGGGTCGATCGGGGTGGCCGCCGCCGAGCGGATCGTGTCCGCGGTGGAGCGCGCCACCGAGCTGGGCTTGCCGCTGCTCGCCTCACCGACCTCCGGCGGGACCCGAATGCAGGAGGGCACAGTCGCTTTCGTGCAGATGGTGAAGGTGGCGGGGGCGCTGGCCGCGCACAAGGCGGCGGGGCATCCGTATCTGGTGTATCTGCGCGATCCGACCATGGGCGGGGTGTTCGCGTCGTGGGGGTCGTTGGGGCACATGACATTCGCCGAACCGGGTGCGCTGGTCGGCTTCCTGGGGCCGCGGGTCTACCGGGCGCTGTACGGGAAGAAGTTCCCGGAGGGCGTGCAAACGGCCGAAAACCTTTACCGCAACGGCGTTATCGACGGTGTCGTGCCGGTGTCGATATTCCGCCGCATCGTGCATCGGGCGCTCACGGTGTTGTGCGACGGTCCCGCCCCGCTGCCCGAAAAGGCGGGTGACGCAATGCCACCCGCGCTCGGGTCGGGTTCGTTCCTGGCGGGTCCGCAGGAGCGCGGCGGTGTCGCGGTGCTCGACACGGCGGAGGTGCACGCCTGGCAGACGGTGCTGATCTCCCGGCGCGGGGATCGTCCGGGCATCCGTGAGCTGCTGCGCCACGTGACCGACCGGGTTCCGTTGTCCGGCACCGGACAAGGCGAGCTGGACCGCACGGTGGTGCACGCCCTGGCCCGGTTCCGGGGTCAACCCTGCATCGTGTTCGGCCACGACCGCGCGGGTCAGTCGCCGGAGCACACCATGGGTCCGGCGGCGTTGCGGGAGGCGCGGCGCAGCATGCATCTGGCCGCCGAGCTGCGCGTCCCGCTGGTCCTGGTGATCGATACCGCGGGTGCGTCGCTGTCCCGGGAGGCGGAGGAACGCGGCCTGGCCCCCGAGATCGCCCGCTGCATCGCCGATCTCGTCACCCTGGACACCCCGACCGTCTCGGTGCTGCTCGGGCAGGGCACGGGCGGCGGCGCACTGGCCCTCTTGCCCGCCGATCGGGTGCTGGCCGCCGCGAATGGCTGGCTGGCCCCCTTGCCGCCGGAGGGTGCGAGCGAGATCGTCTACCGCGACACCTGGCATGCCCCGGAACTGGCTGCCGCCCAGCGGATTCGGGCGGTCGACCTGCGCGAGGACGGTATCGTGGACCGGATCGTGCACGAGTATCCGGACGCCGCGGAGGAGCCCGCGGATTTCGCGCTGCGCATGGTGGAGGCGATCGCGGGCGAACTGGCCGGTCTGACGGCTCGCTCCCCGGCGGAGCTGCTCGCCGCCCGGCATCTGCGCTATCGGCGGCTCGGCTTGCAAACGTAGTGCTCATCACGTCGAACCTGCGCGAAGCTGTCTATTTGCTCCCGTGGGGGCTCGACACGCAGATTTCGGTATAGAGCACTCGGTTGACGCCATGGACCTGCGCTTCTAACTTCGACATGGTGACGTACCGGTTCGAGGCCAGCGACATTCCAGCGATCGTGCTCAGTGACGGCCAGGTGATGCCCAAACTGGGGTTCGGCGTCTACAAGGTCAATGGCGACGACGGGGTCGGCGCCATCACCAAAGCCCTCGAACTCGGGTACCGCAGTCTCGACACCGCGGCCTTCTACGGCAACGAGGAGGAAGTGGGCCGTGCCGTCCGCGAGTCCGGTCTGCCGCGTGACGAGGTGTTCGTCGCCACCAAGCTGTGGAACGCCGACCACGGCTACGACGCCACCCTGCGCGCCGTCGACGCCAGCGCCGAGCGGCTGGGCCTGGACGCCATCGACCTGTTCCTCATCCATTGGCCGGTGCCGTCCGCCGACCTCTACGTCGACACCTTCCGGGCCTTGCAGGCACTCAAGCGGCAGGGCCGCATCGTCTCCATCGGCGTCTCCAATTTCACCCGGGCGCACCTGGAGCGGGTGATGGCCGAGACCGGTGAGGTGCCCGCCATCAATCAGGTTGAGCTGCACCCGTATTACGCCCAGTCGGAGCTACGCGCCTTCCATGCCGCGCACGGCATCGTGACCGAGGCGTGGAGTCCGCTGGGCCGCGGCGCGGAGTTCAACGATTCGGTGATCATCGCCCTCGCCGACAAGCTGGGCCGCACGCCGGCGCAGATCATCCTGCGCTGGCACATGCAGCTGGGGAACGTGGCCATCCCGAAGTCCAACACCCCGTCGCGGATGGCGGAGAACCTGGCCATCTTCGATTTCGAGCTGACCGGCCGGGAGATGACCCAGATCGCCGGTCTGGACAAGGGTGCGCGGCAGGGCGGCGACCCGGACCTCTTCGATATGGACGCGCCCGCCTGACGCCTCAGTTCTCCGGGTCGCCGTTCCGGTGGGTTGGAAGGCCCAGGTACGAGGTCAGCTCGACGGCCGCCGCCCGGCCCGCGCGGTTCGCGCCGATGGTGCTGGCCGACGGCCCGTAGCCGATCAGGTGGATGCGCGGATCGGCTTCGACCCGGGTGGCGAGGCGACCGCCCATGGTGATGCCGCCGCCGGGCCCGCGCAGTCGCAGCGGGGCCAGATGGTCGAGGGCGCTGCGGAATCCGGTGGCCCACAGGATGACGTCGGCGCGCTGGAAGGCGCCGTCGGCCCAGCGGATTCCGTCGGGTTCGATGTGGTCGAACAGCGGTCGCCGTTCCAATGCCCCGCGGGCGCGCATGGCCCGCACCCGCGCGTCCTCGGGCAGCCCGGTCACCGACACCACCGATCCGGGTGGAAGTCCGCGCCGGACACGGTCTTCCACCATGGCCACCGCGGCGCGCCCGTCCTCGGGCGCGAATTGCCCGGAGCGGAAGACGGGTTCGCGGCGGGTCACCCACGTGGTGCCGGTGACCTGCGAGATCTCGTCCAGCAGTTGGACGGCGGTGATTCCGCCGCCGACCACCACGACCTGCTTGCCCTCGAATTCCGTTGCGGCGCGGTAGTCGTGGGCGTGCAGCTGGCGGCCGGCGAAGGTCTCCGCGCCCCGGTAGTAGGGGATGAACGGCTTGTCCCAGGTGCCGGTGGCATTGACCAGTCCGCGTGCGCGCACCGTCGCGCCGGGCTTCAGTTCGGCGTGCAGCAGCCCGTCGACCTCCTGGTTCGGGCAGGTGGCGGCGGTGGCGCGGTCGCACACCACGGTCACCGAGATGGGCCGGTGCACGCGCAGGTCGAAGCGCTTCTCGTACAGCTCGAAGTAGTGCGGCACGGCGGTGGCGGCCTGCGCGTTGTCCGATCCGGCGGGCAGGGTCTCCTGGAACGACATGCCGGGCAGGTCGTGCACCCGGTTGACGGTGCTCAATGTCAGTGACGGCCACCGGAATTGCCATGCCCCGCCCGCGCCGGGGGAGTGGTCGACGATCAGGAAGTCCTGTTCGGGTCGCAGCCCGAGCCGCCTGAGGTGGTAGCCGACCGACAATCCTGCCTGTCCCGCGCCGATTACGAGGATGTCGACATCGGGTGTTGCGGTCACAGACCCGACGGTACGCCCACCTACAGTGAAGGCAGATCAATGGGTAGGCAGCCCGATGAGTTGGACAGTGGGGAAGGGACAGATGCTCGGAGTCAGCCGCGATGGCGAGGTCGTGACCATCGAACTGCAGCGTCCGGATCGCCGGAACGCCCTGAACGAGGAGCTCATCGGCCGCCTGCGCGCGGCCCTCGAGGAGGCCGCGGCCTCGGCGCGGGTGATCGTGCTGACCGGTCAGGGGCCGATCTTCAGTGCGGGCGCGGATCTGGACGGGGTGTATTCGGGCAGCTTCCTGACCGGTCTGCTGGCCATGCTGCGCACCATCGAGACCATTCCGGTGCCGGTGATCGCGGCGATCAACGGGGGCGCGCTGGGTGCGGGCGTGCAACTGGCCCTGGCCTCGGACCTGCGCGTGATGTCGCCGGATTCGTTCATCGCGGTCCCGGCCGCGAAACTCGGTATCTCCGTTGACCGTTGGACCGTGCGACGGCTGTCGTCGCTGATCGGCGCCGGTCCGGCGCGCACGATTCTGCTGGGCGCCGAGCGGGTCCCCGCCGCGGACGCCTACAACTTCGGCTTCGCCAACAAGATCGGGACCCTGGCCGACGCGCAGGCCTGGGCCAAGCAGATCGCCGAACTCGCGCCGCTGTCGCTGCGGCATCTGAAGCTGGTCTTCAATGACGATGACACTCGCGGCCCCGACACCGCCGCGCAGAGCGCCGCTCTGGAGGCCGCCTGGCAGAGCGCCGACGCACAGGAGGCGCGCGCGGCTCGCCAGGAGAAGCGGTCGGCGAAGTTCGAGGGCCGATGAACGGGCGGCGCGCGCGCGAGAATGCGCGGAGACTGGTGGGTATGGCAGCGGGCGCTTTCGGTCTTTCCTGGGTGTTTCGGGCGGCATGGGGGATTCCCTCGGCCATGGGTGCGTCGATCTCGGCGATCGCGCCGACCGCGCGCGGGGCGACCTCCTATCGCAATCGGCAGTTCCACAACACCGAACCGAGCAGTCAGCTCAGCGGTTCCCCGCTGGAGCTGCTCTACCAGCTGGCCACCCAGCGCAATAACGGCCGCCCGTCCGGGACCATCCCGCTGGTGACGCCGGAACTGCCGGAGCAGGCCGGGGAATTGGCGGTGACCTGGTACGGGCACGCCACCTGCCTGGTCGAGGTGGACGGCTACCGGGTGCTGACCGATCCGGTGTGGAGCGAGCGGGTGTCGCCGTCGCCGCTGGTGGGCCCGGCCCGCCTGCATCCGGTGCCGTCGCCGTTGTCGGCGCTGCCGCCGCTGGACGCGGTGCTCATCTCCCACGACCACTACGACCACCTGGATCGCGACACCGTGTCCGGGCTGGTGGACGGCCAGGACTGCGTGTTCATCGTGCCCGTCGGCATCGGCGCGCACCTGCGGCACTGGTCGGTGCCGGAGCACCGCATCGTCGAATTGGATTGGGCCGCCTCGGTTTCGCTGTCGGAGCTGCGGCGCGACCACGGTGACGGCACGGACCTGCTGATCACCTGTTCGGAGGCGCGGCATTTCTCGGGTCGCGGCCTGGTGCGCAACACCACGCTGTGGGCGTCGTGGTCCATCGCGGGCCCGACCCGGCGGGTCTATTTCGGTGGCGACACCGGCTACACGAAAGCGTTCGCGGAGGCGGGCGCGCGCCTGGGCCCGTTCGACCTGACCCTGCTGCCCATCGGCGCCTACGACCGGCACTGGCCGGACGTGCACATGAACCCGGAGGAGGCGGTCCGCGCCCACGCCGACCTGTGTGTCGGCGACGCGGGCTTCGGGGTGCTGGTGCCGATTCACTGGGCCACCTTCAATCTGGCCTTCCACGGCTGGTCGGAGCCGGTGCGGCGACTGGTCGAGGCGGCGGAGGCGGCCGGGACAGGCATTGCCGTGCCGAAGCCCGGTCAGCGGATCGACCCGATTGGCGTCCCACCACGGGATTCGTGGTGGGAAGATGTTCGCCAATGACGGACCGAGGGTGAAGGAGCAGGGCTGTGAGTCTCATGGACACGCTCAAGGGCTTGGTCGGCAAGGGCAAAGAGATGGCGGCCCAGAACGCCGAGAAGGTTGAGCACGCGGTCGAGAAGGCCGGCCATGTGATCGACGAGAAGACCGGGGGGAAGTTCTCCTCCCAGATCGACAAGGGTACGGAAGCGGTCAAATCGGCGCTCGGGACCGACGCGGCCGCCGCGGGCGTGGCGGAGGCCCCCGCGGCGGAGGCCCCTGCGGCGGAGGCCCCTGCGGCGGAGGCCCCTGCGGCGGAGGCGGCCGCGGAGCCCGCACCCGCCGAGGCGGCGGTCGAACCCGAGCCCGCCCCGGCTCCGGAAGCCCCGGAAGGCGAACAGCCTCCGGCGTAGTCTTACCGGTCATCCGCGGGCCGTTCGGGAGTGGTGGGGAAGCTCCGCCGCTTGACCCGAACGGCCCGTTGGCTTTTCACGGGCCTTCCGGGTTGCCGGTTTTCGGCGGGTCCCGGCTCTAAACTGCTGTCATGGGGTCCCGCAGGGATTTCGGGGGCATCGAGGTTGGGCTGACCAACCTCGACAAGGTGCTGTACCCGGCCACCGGGACCACCAAGGGCGAGGTCATCGACTATTTCACCGCCATCGCCCCGGCCCTGCTGCCGCATATCGCGGAGCGGCCGGTGACGCGCAAGCGCTGGCCGAACGGCGTGGACGAGCAGTCGTTCTTCGAGAAGAATCTGGCCGAGCACGCGCCGAAGTGGTTGGAGCGACGCACCGTTCAGCACTCCGACCGGCCGGTCACGTATCCGCTCATCGACACGGTCGCGGGCATGGCCTGGCTCGGGCAGCAGGCCGCCCTGGAATTGCATGTGCCGCAATGGTGTTTCGACGGCCCCGAGGTCGGTGACATCACCCGGCTGGTCTTCGACCTGGACCCCGGGCCGGGCGCCGGGCTGGCGCAATGTGCCGAGGTCGCGCTCATTCTCCGTGATGTGGTCCGTGAGGTGGGCCTCCAGGCGTACCCGGTCACCAGCGGCTCCAAGGGAATTCACATCTACGTCCCGCTGGACCGCAGGCTCGGCCCGAACGGGGCCTCGGCCGTGGCCAAGCAGGTCGCCACCAACCTGCAGCAGCTGCGCCCCGAACTGGTCACGGCCACCATGGCCAAGTCGGCGCGCGAAGGCAAGGTGTTCCTGGACTGGAGCCAGAACAATCCGGCCAAGACCACCATCGCGCCGTACTCGCTGCGCGGCCGCGCCCAGCCGTGGGTGGCCGCGCCCCGATCCTGGGCGGAGATCGAGAAGCCGAAGAAACTGCGGCACTTGACCTTCGACGAGGTCCTGCGCCGCTTCGAGGACCGGGGCGACCTGCTGGACGGACTCGACGAAGCGGTGCCGCGACCGGATCGGCTCGACACCTATCGATCCATGCGCGACCCGGGCCGCACCCCCGAACCGGTGCCCCCGGGCCCGCCCGCGGACGGGCCGGGCGATCGTTTCGTCGTGCAGGAGCATCATGCCCGCCGCCTGCACTGGGACGTCCGGCTGGAACGCGACGGCGTGCTCGCCTCCTGGGCCGTGCCCAAGGGCCCGCCCACCGATACCGGCGAGAACCGGCTGGCCGTGCACACCGAGGACCACCCCATCGAGTACCTCACCTTCCACGGGACCATCCCGCGGGGCGAGTACGGCGGCGGCGAGATGACCATCTGGGACTCGGGCACCTACGAGACCGAGAAGTGGCGTGACGACGAGGTCATCGTGTGGCTGCGCGGGCAGCGGCTGACCGGGCGGTACGCGCTCATCCAGACCAATGGCAACCAGTGGCTCATGCATCTGATGAAGGATCAGACGCCGCCGGGAGGCACGGGGAAGGAAGGCACGGGGGCGCGGGCGCCGTCGACCCCGCGGACGCCCGTGCCCATGCCGCGCGGCGTCATGCCGATGCTCGCCACCGCCGGTGACGTGACCACGCTCGACGCGAAACAGTGGGCGTTCGAGACCAAATGGGACGGGTTCCGGCTGATCGCCGAGATCGAGGACGGAACCGTGACCCTGCACAGCCGCGTCGGGCACATCGTCACCGGGAAATACCCCGGCCTGGCCGTGCTCGGCGAGGAACTGTCCGGCCACTCCGCGGTGCTCGACGGCGAGGCGGTGGTCTTCGACGATCACGGCGGCGCGAATCTCGGCCTGCTGCGCGCGGATTCGGGCCGCGCGGTCTTCCTGGCCTTCGATCTGCTGTACCTGGACGGCACCTCGCTGATCCGCAAACGCTACGACGATCGGCGGCGAGTGCTGGAAGCCCTTGCCGGGCAGGCGCGTTCGCTGATCGTGCCGGCGCAGTTGCGGGGGTCCGGCGCGGACGCGTTGCGTGACAGCCAGGAGCACGGCATGGAGGGCGTGGTCGCCAAGCGGCGCGACTCGGTCTACCTCCCGGGCCGCCGCGGTCGGTCCTGGATCAAGACCCGCAATTGGCGGACGCTGTCCGTGGTGATCGGCGGCTACCGGCGTTCGGCGGCGCGGCAGTTCGCGTCCCTGCTGGTCGGCGTCCCGCATCAGGGCGAGTTGTACTACCTGGGCCGTGTCGGCACCGGTTTCGGCGAGCAGGAGATGAGCGATCTCGCCGACCGCCTGCGCCGGCTGGAACGCAAGACCAGCCCGTTCGACAACGAGCTCACCGCCGACGAGCGCCGCGACGCGGTCTGGGTGACGCCGAAGCTCACGGGCGTGGTCCGCTTCCAGAACTGGACCGAGACCGGACGCCTGTGGCACCCGGCCTGGATCCCCGGCTCGGACTAGCTCGACTTCTCCAGCAACGGAATCAGGCTGTCGGAGTCGGTGACGATGGCGTGCCCCTGGAATTCGAAGTCCTCCCAGGCGCGCTGCTTGCCGGGCTCGTCGCGCCCGCCGACCCCGTCGCGGACGACGACCGGCACGAAGCCCAGATCGGTGGAGTGGCACACCGTCGGCGCGATCCCGATCTCCAGCGCGACGCCGACGATGGCGTAGGCCCCGATCCCGAGGTCACGCAGCGTCGAGGCGAGCGGGGTGCCCTCGAACGCCGACATCGACGTCTTGTCGAAGACGACCTCGCCGTCCCGCGGCTGCAGTTCCGGCACCAGCTGGAAGCCCGGGGTGTCGCGCTGCAGGATCGGGACCACCTCGTCGATGGAGTCCTTGCCCTGCCAGGTCATCGCCATCCGCATGGCGAAACTGCCCATGAGCCGCTTGGGCAGGAAGAAGTGCCGCAGGAAGATGACCGGGTAGCCGCCGCGCCGCGCGGCCTCGACCACGCGCACGACGCGCTCGGTGATCGCCGGGCCGTCCTCGAGCTGGCCCAGCACTCCGGCCTGCATGTCGTAGACAATGATCGCCATCTTGTCCGGTGCGCACACATCCTCGAGCGTCTCCGGAATCTCCACACCGTTGCCGCGCCGCATAAGCCCTCCGCAATCGCTTTCCGCCCCACCCTCTTTCGTCACCCTACGCCTGTGCGGAACGGCGCCGGACGCTCAGGCGGCCGCGGCCCGGGCGGGCTTGGGCGCGGGGACGAGCCCGAACCGGACCAGGCTGTCGGCGGTGTCCAGCAAGGAGTCGGCGACCGGGCGCATGGTCCAGTTCAGTTCGCGGCGGGCCTTGTCCGCGCTGACGGTCTCCTTGCGGCCGAGGTAGCGGACGGCGGTGCGGGCGTCGGCGTTGAAGGCCGCGCTCAGCCGGACCAGCCAGTCGGGCAGGGCGCGGGTGGGGACCTGGTAGCGGCTCGCGAGCAGGCGGGCCATCTCGGGGAAGGAGATGCTGTCGCCCGCGCAGATGTACCGGTTGCCCGCGGCGCCGGGGGTTTCCATGGCGAGGCGGTGGGCGACGGCGAGGTCGCGCACGTCGACGGTGGCGAAGTTGAGGCGCGGCACGCCGGGCATGCCCCCGGCGAGCAGGGCGCGGATGCCGTCCACGGAGGTGCCGGCTTCGGCGCGCAGCACGGGCCCGATGATCATGCCCGGATTGATCACGGCCAGTTCGAGTTCCGGGTGTTCGGCCGCGAAATCCCAGGCGGCGCGCTCGGCCAGGGTCTTGCTCTTCGGGTAGGCCTCGCAGGCCGCGAGATCGGACCAGTCGGCCTCGGTGAGCAGGCGCCCCTCGTGCCCGGCCTGGATGGCGGCGATCGAGGAGGTGACCACGACGCGTTCGACGCCACCGGCGGCGGCCGCGCGCAGCACTCGCAGGGTGCCGTCGACGGCCGGGCGGATCAGGTCGTCCTCGTGCTCGGGCGCGTCCGATGGGAAGGGCGACGCGGTGTGCAGCACGTATCGGCAGCCCGCGACGGCCTCCGCCCAGCCCGCGTCCGCGCCGAGATCGGCTTCGACCAGTTCGATGCCGGGCAGCAGCGCGGCCACGTCGGCGGCGCGGGCGGCCGAGCGGACCGTGCCGCGCACTCGATAGCCCTGGCCGAGCAATTCCTGGATGACGTGCCCCGCGACATACCCCGAAGCACCGGTGACGAGAACGAGATCGGACATCGCCGACTCCAATCTGAGCAGTGTTTAGAATCTAAACAATGTATAGATTGCGAGCCCGCGCGCCGTCAACCCCTTACGCTCATGCCATGCCGCCGACCAAGGACCGCTATCACCACGGAGACCTCCGCGAGGAACTACTGCGCGCCTCCCTGGAACTGATCGAGTCCGAGGGCCTGGCCGCCGTCAGCCTGCGAAAAGTCGCCCGCACCGCCGGCGTCAGCCCCGGCGCCCCCTATCACCACTTCGCCGACCGCGCCGCCCTGATGTCCGCCCTCGCCGCCCGCGGCTTCGAAATCCTCGGCGCGACAATGACATCCGCCCGGAACGCCGCCCCCGACCCGCGCGCCGCCCTGATCGCCATGGCCAACCGCTACGTCGAGTTCGCCCGCGACCACGCCGCCTACTTCCGCATCATGTTCCGTCCCGAACTCTCCCAACCCGAGAAACACCCCGATACCGAGGCCGCCGGCGACGCCGCCTTCGCCGTCCTGGAATCCGCGGTCGCCGACGCCGTCGCCTCCGGCTTCCTCCCCGCCGCCGACGCCGAAACCATGGCCCTGGCCTGGTGGTCCCTCGCCCACGGCATGGCCTCCCTCACCGTCGACGGCAAATTCGACCTCCGCGCCACCCAATCCGGCACCACCCCGGAAGCCTTGACCGACCGCATCACCCGCATCTTCGCCGACCTCATCGATCGGGGGCGCGAGGGCTGAGCCGATTCACCTCGGCCAGTTTGTCTTCGAGCAGGGCGCGCTCGCTGTCGTTGCCGCACAGCGCGATCGCCCGCTCGAATTCGGCGCGGGCCTCCGCGCGCCGACCCAACTTCGCGAGCAGTTCACCGCGGACCGTCGGCAGCAGACGCGAATCGGCCAGTGCCGCCGAGGCCTCGAGCTCGTCGACGATCGCGAGGGCCGCCGCCGGTCCGTACGCCATGCAGACCGCGACCGCGCGATTGAGCTCCACGACCGGGGAGGGAGCGAGCCTGCCCAGCGCTTCGTAGAGCAGCACGATGCGATCCCAGTCGGTGCTGTCGACGGAGGTGGCGACGGCATGACATTCGGCGATCGCGGCCTGCAGACCGTAGGCGCCGAGCCCTCGCCCGATGGCGGCGGCGTGGTCCAGGGCGGCTCGGCCCCGGCGAATCGCCGACCGATCCCAGCGCATTCGATTCTGCTGGTCCAGCGGGACCGGCCGCCCGTCGGCCGCGGTGCGGCCGGGGAACCGCGCGGCGGTCAGCTCGAACAACGCCAGCAGGCCGTGGACCTCGGGCTCGGTGGGGACGAGGCGGGCCAGTACGCGGCCCAGGCGCTGGGCCTCGGCCGCGAGGTCCAGGCGGATGAGGTCGGTACCCGAGGTGGCGGACGAGCCCTCCGTGAAGATCACGTAGACGACATTGAGGACCGAACCCAGCCGGGCGGCGCGCTCGTCGGCGGGCGGCACCGCGAACGGAATTCGCGCCGCCGCGAGGGTCTTCTTGGCCCGGGTGATCCGCGCCTGGACGGTGGCCGTCGGAATCAGGAAGGCCTTGGCGATCTCGTCGCTGGACAGGCCGCCGACCACCCGCAGGGTCAGCGCGACCCGTGCCTCCCGGGACAGGATCGGGTGACAGGACACGAACATGAGCGCGAGCACATCGTCGTCGAGCTGATCCGGATCCCACAGCTGTTCCGTTCCGCGCACTTCCGGCGCGGGTCCGCCCGTGGCCGCTCCGCCCTCGCCCAGTTCGCGGGCGAGGGCGGCGTACCGGTCGTCGCGGAGGGCGCGGCGGCGGAAGGCGTCGACCGCGCGCCGCCGCCCGACGGTGAGCAGCCAGCCGGCGGGATTGCGCGGTACCCCATCCCGCGGCCAGGTCACCAGCGCTTCGGCCAGCGCCTCCTGGGCGAGGTCCTCGGCAAGCGCGAAATCACCGGTATAGCGCGCCAATGCGCCGACGATGCGCGCCGATTCGATGCGCCACACCGCGGCGACGGCGGCCCGTCCGCCCGCATCGGTCATCGCTCAGCGGCTCACAGTTGCCCGGTGGCCTCGCGCCACGCGCGTTCCTTGGCGATCCACTCGTTGTCCTGTGGAAACTCGTCGATGGTGGTGACGCGCCGGATCTCGGTCTTGAAACCCGCGCCCAGCGACGGGGCCCGCTTGGCCCATTCGACGGCTTCCTCCCTGGAGGCGACATTCAGGATGTAGAAGCCGCCGAACAGCTCCTTGGTCTCGCCGTACGGCCCGTCCGTGACGAGCGGCGGCTCGGACGAGAAGTCCACCACGACACCCTCTTCGGCACTGTCGAGGCCCTCCGCCGCCAGCAGCACCCCGGCCCGGATGAGCTCGTCGTTGTAGCGTCCGACGGATTCGATCATCTTCTCGAAGTCGGCCTCGGCCATCGCCGCGTTGCCCTCGTCGGTGGCGCGCCAGATCAGCATGTACTTCACGATGGTCCTCCTTGTCGCGGGTCGCTTTCGACCCTCTCATGACAAGGTCGAACGGCAACCCCGCCGGATCGACACGGTGCGAGGAAAAGTTCGCGCCGTCGTGGTCAGGCAGCCATCGATTCCGCCGCCGAGGTGGGTGCGGCAGCGGGTTCCTGCTCGTGGAAGCCGGGCAGATGGCGATCCACGAACGGGATCATGAGCTGGATCAGGGGGCCGATGCCGAAGGCGTAGACCACGGTGCCGACGCCGACGCTGCCGCCGAGGACCCACCCTACGGACAACACGGTCGCCTCCAGGCCTGTCCGCACCAGCCATACCGGTCGGCCTGTGCGGCGGACCAGGCCAGTCATCAGGCCATCGCGGGGGCCCGGGCCCATGCCCGCGCCGATGTAGAGGACCGTGGCGATCGCATTGAGGACGACGGCTGCGGCCATGGCGGCGAACCGGATCGGGAGGCCGTGGAGTTCGGGCAGGAGCCAGAGGCCGGCGTCCACCGAGATGCCGATGACCACGACATTGCTGACCGTGCCCAGACCCGGCCACTGGCGCAAGGGAATCCACGCCAGGAGGACGGCCGCGCCGGTGATCGCGACCACGGTGCCGAAGCTCAGGGGAACGTGGTCGGCTACGCCCTGGTGGAAGACGTCCCACGGGTCCAGTCCGAGGGCGGCGCGGATCATGACGGCCATGGAGAGGCCGTAGAGCCAGAGTCCGATGTAGAGGGCGAGGAGACGACGCGGCATTGGTCGAGCATGGCGGCAACTGGCATGCAAATGATAGAGCCAGTTATAAAGAGCTGGACTTCTTGCTGGATATATCTTTTCGTGTGAGAAACCGCGCAACGCCGTAGTTACGGCGCGCGGAACGCCATTGACCGGGTCGGACGGCGGCAGTACCTTTTGGGTCTCCGATGCGCTGGAGTCATCAGGCGAACAGCAGGTCCGTGGTGTCCGGAGCGTCGGGAGGGTGGACGCTGGAGGCGTGATGCGGCGGGATGGCGCATGGTTCGGATCGGGGTGGCGGATCGGGTTGATCGGTGCGGCAGCCCTATTGGCGGTGGCGATCGTCGTGCCCGGTGCCAGGGCGGAGATTCCGGTTCCCGACGCCGATCCCTTCTATTCGACGCCAATCGACGTGGGGGAGTACGAAAACGGGGCGATTCTCGATACCCGGCCGATCGCCGTCCTGGGGCTGCCGCTGCCGGTCGCGGGCTGGCAGGTGCGATACCGCACCACCGATTCCGCCGGGCGGGCCGCCGCCGACGTGGCCACGGTGATGACTCCGCTCACCCCGTGGACCGGGCCCGGAGATCGCCCGTTGCTGTCGTATCAGATTGCCGAGGACAGTCTCGGAACCCGCTGCGCCCCATCGTTCGCGCTGGGCGGCGGCCGCGACCTCGCGATCACCAACACCCTGCTCGACGTGCCGTTCCTGGCCGAGGCGCTGCGCCGCGGCTGGGCCGTGGTGGTGTCCGACTACGAGGGCGCGCAGTCCCGATTCTTCGACGGTGTCAACTCCGGCCGCGCGGTGCTGGACGGCGTCCGCGCCGCCAAAGCCTTTGCGCCGCTGGGGATCACCGATGTCAGCCCACTCGGGGCCTGGGGTTATTCCGGCGGGGCCTTCGCCACCCTGTGGGCCATGCAGCTGCGGGCGAGCTACGCGCCCGAGCTCTGGTTCGCCGGCGTGATCTCCGGCGGCGTCCCGGCCGGCATCCCGGCCATCGCCCGTGGCGTGGACGGCAGCGTGCAGGCCGGACTCGGGGTGCTGATCCTGATCGCCATGACGCGCATCGATCCCGGCCTGGCGGACTCGCTCAATGACAGCGGCCGCGCGCTGATCGCACAGGAATCCGCTTCCTGCGGTAGCGATCTCGTGGCTCACCACGTGTTCGGGCGCGTCGACGACTACTCGGCGATCCCGGACATCCTCGGCAGCCAGGCCTTCCGGTCCGTCACCGATCGCCAGGAACTGGGCGGCTGGGCGCCGGACGTCCCGCTGTACCTGTACCACAGCAATTTCGACGACGTGATCCCGTCATCAGGCTTCAGCGACCTCGTCGACCGCTACTGCGCGCTCGGCGCGACCCTCACCGCCGTGCACTCGGGCATCCCGGGCCACAACCCGGCCGCGGTGGGAGAAGCCTTGGGCGCCATGAACTTTCTGACCGACCGCTTCGCGGGCGAGCCGGTCACCGCCGGGTGCGCCGTGCGCTGAGGCGCGGCCCACCCGGCGGCCGGAGTCCTACGCGCCGGGGTTCGCCCACTTGGTGGTTCCGGGCGCCGCGGTCAGCGTGCTGATCAGGTCGACACCCGCGATGACCAGGGCCGGGCCGCCGACCACCAGGGTGCCGATGATCGCGCCCACGGTCGCCGCGATCGGCACCGTCGCGAGGCCGGCCGGACCACCGGCGAACCCGAGGAGACCGACGACCGCACCGAGGGCCAGGCCGACAAAGCTGCCGATCGCGGTCGCGATGCCGAACTGGCTGGCGAAGGTCTGCATGGCCAGCTGGTTCTCGGTCAACGACGCCACCGGCCGCAGCGCCGGGGTGGCCGCCGCGACATCCTTGACCGCGGTCATGTTCAGGACCGTGCCGTCCTCGCTGACGGTGGCGGGCACCGGGTAGCTCAGACCGTCCTGGGTGACGGCCAGCGGCAGTTCGAGCACGGTCGCGCCCGCGGCGTCCTTGATGTCGACGGCGCCGCCGGCCAGCTCGAAGGTGCCGTTGGTGAGGGTGGTGACGACGGTGTTGCCGACCAGCTGGGTCTGGTAACCGATATCGGGCACCGTGGCGTCGGCGTGGGCCACACCGGCTCCGGTGATGGCGACGGCCGTGACTACCGGCGCGGCGACAGCGGTGATCTTGCGCAGCATCATGGGTCTTCCAATCTTGATCAGGTTTTTGTGGCAACACACAGCACAGGTTGAAGAATTCCCCCCTTGTGTGTCCGCCCTGAGCCCGGTTGCTATCAGCAACCCGTTCTACGCGCCTCACGGTAGCGTGCGATGCCGACAACCTCGATAATTTTTGGCTCGCGTCGTCCTATATGACCAGTTCCACGGCGATTCCGAGCGCGCACACCAAACCCACCACCAGTAGCGCCACCGCGTCGGCGCGTCCCGGCGAGCTGGGCCGGGCGGTCAATTCGCCGGTGCCGCCGCGCGTCGTGATGGCCTCGCCGAGTTCGCCCGCGCGGCGGCTGGAGACGGCCATGCTCGCGGTCAGAATGTCGACCAGCGGATTCTCCGCGGCGCGATGCAGCAGTGAGTCCTTGGGTCGCAGCCGCCGCGCCGCCCGCAGCAGGCGCATCTCCTCGAGCAGCAGCGGCAGGCCGCGCAGCGTCAGCGCCACCACCACCGCCCACTCGTCGACGGGCACCGCGTGGCGAACACCGTTGCGGGTCCAGCCGATCCGTTTCAGCGGCGCGCCGAGCCGGGCCAGCGCGGGTGCGATCTCACCCATCGGCGTGGTCCAGGCGACCAGGAACGACGCACCCAGCAGCAGGAATCCGAACACGATCACCTGCGCGTACCGCAGCAGCGCGGACGACCCGACGGGCGCGTTGATGGCCGCGCCGATCGCGATGCCCAGCCAGAGCAGCCACGGGAAGCGCGGCAGCGTGCCCAGCGGCAGGCGGGCCAGCAGGAAGACCGCGATCAGGAACGCGGCCGCCACTCCGAGCAGCGCCCACGACGGGATGAACATGAGCAGCAGGCTGATCGCGAAGACGGCGATCATTTTGGTACCGGCCCACAGTCGATGCACGGGGCTGTCGACGGGGACTTCACGGAGGACGACGCTGCTCATCGGAGACCTCCGGTGAAGTCGTGCGCGTACTGCGCCGCGGCGGTTGTGTTCTCGACGAGCCGGCCGTCGCGCAGGTGGACGGTGCGGTCGCAGACGGCGGCCATATCGGCCACGTCGTGTGAGATGACGATCAGGGTCAGGCCCGAATCACGCAGGCGGGCAAGCAGTTCCACCACTCCCGCGCGACCTTCTGGGTCCAGCCCGGCGAGCGGCTCGTCGAGCACCACCACGTGCGGGTGACTGGCCACGATGGCCGCCAGCACCACCCGTTTGGCCTGACCGCCGCTGAGTTCCTCGATCGATCGGGTGGCCAGGCTCCGGTCCAGGCCGACCTCGTCCAGCGCGTGGGCCACCGCGTAACTGCCGCGGCCACCCCAATCCTCGATCTCGGCGCCCACGTCCTGACGCTGCATCTGCAGGCGGGAATGCTGGAAAGCCAGCTGTACGGCCCCGATTCGCTTGTGTACCGGGCGGGTCGTGCCCATGGGTTCGCGCAGTGTGCAGGTGCCCGAGGTGGGCACGGTCAGCCCGGCCATGATCCACGCGAGTGTCGATTTGCCGGAGCCGTTGCCGCCCACGACGAGCAGGGCCTCGCCGCGCCGGACGCTGAGGTCGACATCGTGCAGGGCGGGCGCTTCCCACGGGGTGCCGCGGTTGTAGGTGTGGCCGACGCCGGTCAATTCGAGCACGGGTTCGCCCATCGGCCGTCGCCGCGGGTCGCCGACCGGACGCGGCCAGGCGGGCAGGTGCGCGACCGAGCGGCCCTGTTCGAGGTGGATCACCCGGTCGGCGGCGGACGCGTCCGCTTCGTGGTGGGTCACCAGCACGACGGCCATGGGGTGGCGGCGCGGCAGACGGGCCAGCAGTGCGACCAGGTCGCGGCGGCCTTCGGGGTCGATCATGGAGGTCGCCTCGTCGGCGATGAGCAGGGTGGGCTGCCGGGCCAGGGCGGCGGCGACGGCGAGTCGCTGCTGCTGGCCGCCGGACAGGGTCGCGGTCTCGCGCCCGCCCATGCCGGTCAATCCGACCTCGGCGAGCAGTCCATCGATGTCCACGGCCGCCGCGTCCGCGGTGGGCAGACCCCACACCACGTCGTCGGCGACGAGCACACCCAGGGTCTGGCTCTCGGGTCGCTGCAACACCATCGCGGTGCCGCCGCGCACGCCGAGGCCCGCCGCACCCGGGCGAGTCACCGTTCCGGAGGTCGGCGGACGGCCCGCGAGAATCCTGGTGAGCGTGGACTTTCCGGACCCGTTGTGCCCGACCACCGCCACGAACTCACCGACATCGACGGTCAGATCGATGCCGTGCAGGGCGTCGGCGCGGGCTCCCCGATAGCGGAAGGTGACGCCCTGCAAGGTGACCGGCAGCGGGGCGACCGGTCGCGGATCGTCCGGCGCGTCGAGCAGGCTGTCCCGCCCCGGCAGCCAGGCCAGCCGGTCCAGCACCCGCCCGAGCACGAACCACGAGAACACGCCGCTGACCAGCATCGCGGCAATGATTCCGCCACCCACGAACGCCCACCACCAGTGCAGGATGGTGTCGGTGTAACCGGCGATGGCCCGCCCGATCGGCTGCAGCGCATCCTGTTTCGCCGCAAGACTCTCCAGACCCTCGGCGGTGTTCCGGATGTTGTCGAACACCAGGTCCCGCGACCGCGCGAACGCCAGCAGCATCCCCACCGTGAGGGTCGCCATCACGAACCCGGCCAGCGCCGACAACCCGACCACCGCGGGCAGCCCGCCGCGCCGCCGCTTCACCGTTCCGATGATCCCGCCGATGACGGCGACGCCGACCAGGTTCTCGGCGGGCAGCAGACCCGCCGCCACGAACGTCACCAGCGTGCCCGCGATGGTGGTCGCCAACTGCGCCCGGAATCGATGCCGATGCGCGAGCAGTCCCATGGGTACGGCGGCCACCAACTGCAGCACCGCCGCGAACGGCACCAGCGACCCGAGGGTCACCAGCCCCACCGTGGCCCCGCCCAGCACGGCGCCGGCCGCCAGCTCGATGGGCCGCAACGCCCCGTGCGGCAGCGTCGGCCCCTCGGTTCTTCCGGCCTGCGCCACGCCGACGGGCTCGGCCAGGCCGCCGCGAATCCGGTACGAATCGGTCACGTCTACCAGTCTGCCGTGTCCGGGCCCCGACCCCCGCAGACCTCTCACCATCTCCACAGAGTCCGGGCACGACCCCCACAACCACCGTCGTCGGCTACGCCGGGTCCTTGCTGAGCTGCTCGACCGAATGCCCCGTGACGGATGGGGCGTCGGCCGGTGGGTTGGGTCCGGGGCGTTGTTCGATGGCGCTGGTCAGGAGCGGATTTGTGTGAAGGTGTAGTCGAGGAGGCGGAGGTCGCGGGTGCGGCGGCGGTAGCTGCGGGTGGTGCCGGGCCAGTTGTTGGTGATCCGGCCGGAGGCGGTGCGGTACCAGCTGGTGCAGAAGTTCCAGGGGGTGCGGGCCAGGCGGTGCTGGAGGGCGTCGTTGTAGGCGCGCTCGGGGTCGGGGCGGACTTCGAGGTAGGTGCGGGGGCGCTCGCCGAGGAGTTGCAGGGCGCGGCGAATGTAGTGGGTCTGGGATTCGATCATGTAGATGATGGAGCCGACGCCGAGGTTGGTGTTGGGACCGTAGACGAGGAACAGGTTGGGAAATTCGGGGACGGTGATGCCGAGGTAGGCGTGCGCGCCGCCGTCCCAGGCGTCCTCCAGGTTGCGGCCGCCGCGGCCGCGAATCTTCATGGGCCACAGGAATTCCGTGCCCTTGAAGCCGGTGCCGTAGATGATCACGTCGGCTTCGTGCAGCGCGCCGTCGGCGGTGCGGATGCCTTCGGGAACGATCTCGCTGATGGCGGTGGTCTCCACGGTGACATTGGGTTCGCACAGGGCCGGGTAGTAGTCGTTGGAGAACAGCGCGCGTTTGCAGCCGATCGGGAAGTCGGGGGTGAGCTTGGCGCGCAGCCCCGGATCGGCGACCTGCTCCTCGAGATGCTTCGCCGCGATCCGGGACACGAATCGCGCGATTCCGGGGAACTCGACCAGGCCCAGTGCCAGGAACTCGGCCAGCATCCACCACGAAAGCCGTTCGGCCACCGGCATTCCTGGCACCGCGATCAGCACGCGTTGATGCACCGGCTTGTAGTCGGTGTCGAACTTGGGCAGCACCCAGGCCGCGGTGCGCTGGAACACCGTCAGGTGCGCGGCCTTCGGCTGGATCTCGGGAACGTACTGGATGGCGCTGGCCCCGGTGCCGATGCTGGCCACCCGCTTGCCGGCCAACTCCACGCCGTGATCCCACTGCGCCGAGTGGAAGGACTCCCCGGCGAACTGCTCGATCCCAGGTATCGGCGGCATGGCCGGTCGCGACAGCTGCCCGACCGCCGAGATCAGCACGTCGGCGGTCCGGACTGCCCCGTCGGCGGTCCGCACCGTCCACTGCCCGGTCGTCTCGTCGAATTCCGCCTCGCTGACGTCGGCCCCGAACACGATGTGGTCGCGCAGCCCGTGCCGATCGGCGATCCCGCGCATGTACTCCCAGATGTCCTCGCGCGTCGAATACCGCTGCCGCCACCTCGGTTTGGGCTCGTGCGCGAACGAGTACAGCGGCGACGGCACATCGCAGGCCGCCCCGGGGTAGGTGTTCTCCCGCCACACTCCGCCCAGGTCCGCGGCCCGTTCCAGAATGGTGAATTCGCGGAAGCCGTTGCGTTGCAGCTCGATCGCCATGCCGAGCCCGCCGAACCCCGCACCGATGATGATCACCTTCGGCATTGTGGTGCTCCTCACATCGAAGACTCTTCTCAGGGTAGGAGCGCTCGTCGAATTTAGTGGGCGACCGGATCGAGAATTTCGGCCATAATCAGGCTATGGGCACGGTGCAGGAGGCGGGAATCCGGGATTGGGACTTCCCACGTGGGGTGGCGAGTGTCGCGCTCATGGTCGGTTTCGCACGCGAACACGGGGTCCCGGCGGCGCGCATGCTGCAGGGCAGCGGGCTGAGCGAGAAGCAGCTGGCCAACCCGGACGAGCAGATCGACGCGCACACCGAGCTGGCGGTGATCCGGAATCTGGTGCGTGAGCTGGGCGGGCGTCCCAACCTCGGGCTGGAGGTGGGGCGGCGGTACCGCATCACCACATTCGGCATCTTCGGTTTCGCCTGTGTCAGCAGCCCCACCCTGGGCGAGGCCATCGCCTTCGCCCTGCGCTACCTGGAGTTGAGCTTCACCTTCTGTATCCCGGCGGCCCGCTGGCGGCCGGGCGAGTTCGTGGCCCGGATCCACGACGAGGGCGTGCCCGCCGACGTCCGCCGCTTCCTGGTGGAGCGTGATGTCACCGCCATGCACCAGATGATGTCGGACCTCACCGGCAACCGGATCCACCTGCTGCGCGCCGACTTCGACTTCCCCGCGCCCGGCAGCCTCGACATGTATACCGAGATCTACGGCGTGACACCGAGTTTCGAGGCCGATCACAACCTGTTCACCATGGACCCGGCGGTCCTGGAACAGCCCTTGCCGCAGGCCAACGAGCACACCTGGGCCATGTGCCTGGCGCAGTGCCGCGAGCTGGTGTCGCGCCGCCGCGCCCGCACCGGCATCGCCGCCGAGGTGCGGGAGCGGCTGGTGCCGCGCGGCGGACTGGACGGTTTCGCGGTGCCGCCGGGAATCGACTCGGTGGCACGGGATCTGAATATGAGCACCCGCACCCTGCGCCGCCACCTGGACGCGGCGGGCACCAGTTACCGGCAGCTGCTGGACGAGGTGCGGCGCGCGCTGGCGGAGGAGATGCTCACCGCAACACCGCTGTCGGTCAGCGATGTGGCGATCCGGCTCGGCTACGCCGAGGCGTCGACCTTCATCCACGCCTTCAAACGCTGGACCGGCACCACCCCGTCGGCGTACCGGCGCGGCGCGGTCAGTCCAGCGGTTCGCTGAGCCAGCCGCCCATGGCGATGGGCCGGAACATGGACAGCAGCCGGCCGTCCTCGATGGAGTGGAAGATGATCGACGGGTCGGGCGCGAAGTCGATCGGCACGTGTCCCGGTGCGGCCGTCTCCCATTCGCAGCCGATGGTGGAGGACACACTCGGCGCGACGATCAGCGGCTTGCCCGCGAACTGGGTCATCAGCCCGGCGTGCACGTGCCCGGTGAGCACCGCCGCGATCCGGTCGTCGCCGGCCACGATCTCGGCCAGCCGTTCCGGATTGGTGAGCCGGATCGGGTCGACCACGGTGGACCGCACCGGCACCGGCGGATGGTGCATGGCGATCAGCACCGTCTCGTCGGCGGGGGTGGCGGCGAGCAGGTCGGTGAGGAAGTCGTAGGTCTCGTCCTCGAGCAGGCCCTCCGGCTTGCCGGGGATGCTGGAGTCGAGCAGCGCCAGGGTGACGCCGTCCACGCGGTAGGACTGGTTGATCGGGCCGGTGCCCTCGGTGCCGGGGAACAGGACGCTGCGCATATTGCCGCGGTCGTCGTGATTGCCGGGCAGGATCAGCACGGGCAGATCGGCGGTCAGCGCGGCGCGGGCCTGCTGGTATTCCTCAGGCTCGCCCTCGTCGGCGATGTCGCCGGTGACGATGATGGCGTCGGGTCGCCGCGGCAGCTCGGCCAGGAAGGCCATCACCCGTTCGGCGCGTTCGACATTGCGTGCGCCCATATTGAAGTGGGTGTCACTGAGCTGAGCGAGCAGAACCATCGGCGTTCGCTTTCTGTCATGGGTCGCAGCATTGCGCCCGGCTGTGCCACCGCACCGCAGCACCTTATTCAGGCTAGATGACCTGCCCAGATGTGGTCGCGGTGAGACCCGCCACCCAATATAGCGAACGTGAATCAGTGACCCGGCTATGTGGTGCGGGCCATGAGTTCGCTTGCGCTGCTCAGCAGTTGCCGTGGGTCGTCCGCCACGCTGGTGTCGCCGACGCGCCAGAAGTCCGCACCCGGCTCGGCTTCCAGCTCCAAGCGGCCCGACGGCCGCCAGGACGCGTCCAGTGTCAGCCGCCAGGAGTGCAGGTGGGTGCGGCCGAACGCGCCGGACTTGTCGAAGAGCGGGTCGCCGACGATGGGGTGGCCGATCCAGGCCAGGTGGACGCGAATCTGGTGCCGCCGTCCGGTGATCGGGCGCACTGCCAGGACGGTGCTGTCCGCGCCGCGGGCCAGCGTGGTGAATTCGGTGACCGACGGATAATTCTTGCCCGCCAGCACATCCTGGTCGTCCACCCGCCAGGTGTCGCCGTCGCGGCGAATGCTCTCGCGGGGCGCGGCGATGCGCACCCGGTTCTTGCGGCCCACGCTCAACGGCAGGTCGATGACGCCGCGGTCGGGGAGCCCGGTGGAGGCGGTGACGGCCAGGTACGCCTTCTCCACGGTCCGCTTGTTGAACTGGCGGGTGAGCTGCCCGTGCGCGGGCAGCTCCTTGGCCAGCAGCACCAGGCCCGAGGTGACCTTGTCGATGCGGTGCACCGGGTAGAGCGTCTCGCCCTGCGCGGCGGCCATTTCGACGATGTCGGTGTCGTGGCGTTCACCGGTGACGGAGATCCCGGCGGGCTTGTTCAACGCCAGCACCGCCTCGTCCTCGAGGATCAGGCACTCTTTCCGCAGTTCGGGCCACGACATCACCCGCTCCAGCGTAGCGAGGGCCAACTCTCGGCTCCGCGTCAGGCGACCGCTTGCTCCAGCTCGGCCAGACCGTTCTCCAGATGGTCGATCATGCGATCGAGGTCCGGCACCGTGCGGCGGCAGCCGACCAGACCGAAATCGAGGTTGTCGCCATTGGTGGTGAGCGTGATGTTCATGGCCTGCGATTCGAAGGGAATCGAGAGCGGATAGTTGGCGTCGAGGCGCGCGCCCTGCAGATAGACCGGCTTGCGCGGGCCCGGCACATTGGAGATCACCAGGTTGAACGGCATGCGCGGCAGCGCCTCGAAACCGGGTAGGAGGGAGACGCCCAGCGGCGTCATCAGCGCGGCCGACAGCAGCATCGCCTCCAGCTTCGGCAGCTGTGTGAACACCTGCTTCGCGTCGCGCATGGAGGCGCGAATCTGGTCGAGCCGCGCCACCGGGTCGGCGAGGTGGGTGCCGAGGTTCGCCAGGCAGGCCGCGACCATATTGCCCTCGGAGGTGTCGGCCTCGGCGGCATTGCGGATATTGACCGGCACCATGGCGATCAACGGCTCGTCGGGCAGCGCGTCCCGCTCGAGCAGGTAGGCGCGCAGCGCGGCGGAACTCATGGCCAGCACCACGTCGTTGACGGTGGCCCCGGTGGCCTGCCGGACGTCGTTGATCCGTTCCAGCGGCCAGGAACGCACGGCGATGCGCCGGGCCCCGCCGATGGAGGTGTTGAGCAGGGTGCGCGGTGCGGTCATGGGCAGGGTGAGTCGTCCGTCGAGGGCGCCCCGCAACGGTGCGGCGATCGACCCGCTCGCGCGCAGCAGCCGCGGCAGGGCCTTGCCCGCCTGGGCCCACAGGCTCTCGGGTTCGGGGCTGTCGTCGCGCGGCACCGGCGGAGTGCCCCACGGGACGGCGATCCGGGTGTCGAGCGGGTCGTCGGTGAGGGTGCGCTGCAGCAGCCGCATGGCCGAGACGCCGTCGATGAGGGCGTGGTGCATCTTCATGTAGAGCGCGAAGCGGCCGTCGCTCAGACCCTCGATGATGCGCCCCTCCCACAGGGGCCGGTGCCGGTCCAGCAGGATGCCGTGCAGACGCTCGGTGAGATCCAGCAGATCGCTCATGCCGCCGGGCGCGGGCAGCGCGGATCGGCGCAGGTGGTAGCCGAGATCCACGGTGTCGGCGTGTGACCAGGCGAGGCTGGAGAAGCCGCCCAGCAGCCGGCTCGGTTTGCGGCGGAAGCGGGTGCGCACCTCGGTGCTCGCGGCCATGGCCTCGAACAGTTCGTGGGTGTAGTCGGGGCCCGCGTCGGCGGGCGGCTCGAACAGCTGGAGGCCACCCACGTGCATGGGGTGCTCGCGGGATTCGATGGCCAGGAATATCGCGTCGAGCGGGTTGAGCAGGTCCATGGAAGCCGCCTTTGCCGGGTGGGCAGAACTGCCCGGAGCGGATACGGTGCGGCGACGCTGCCCCCCGCTGCGTTAACAGAAAATCAGGCTATCACTGTCTGTGACTCGGCTCTCGTTGAGCCTTTGAGCAAATCTACGGCATCACGTTCCGTTCGGGCCGCGAAGGCCATGGCGACGGCGGTTCGGCGGCCGTGCGTGAACGGGTGCACGCGATGCAGGGTGGTGTCGGTGCGCAGCAGGTAGAGATCGCCGGGGCCGAGCTCCCAGGAGTGGATCCGATTGCGCGTCAGGATCCGGTGCACATCGGTGTCGTAGGGATCGAGGCAGGTGTGCGCCACCGTCTGCACGAAACCGCCCTCGGCCGGCGGCGGGCACTCCACCACCAGGACCAGTGTGAAAGCGTAAGCGTCCCAATGCCATCGCCCGAGCACGTCGTCGTGCCGCCGGCGGCTGACGTGGAAGCGTTCGGGTTCGGGGCAGGGCAGGACGGGTTCGGCCGCGATCACGGACAGGCTGTGCCGCAAGGGTTCACAGTCGTAGAGCTGGGGGATGCAGGCGGTGTGGGCCACGACGTCGGAGCCGGTCGATTCCACGTGCTGGCGGGTCAGGCTGTCACCCTCGGGGAGCAGGTCGCCTCACTGCCGGTGGTGGTCGAGCAGTGCGAGGGTCTCGGCCGCGAGCACGCGTTTGACCCGGTGTGGGAGCAGGAAACCGAGTCTGGCGATTCCGGTCTCGGCGAACCGTTTTCGCGCGTGGGCCAGAGCCGAGGGATCGACCTCCCTCAGGTGCCGCCGAGCCGTATCGACCGTGTTGTGAACCCGCATCGCGCACGCCCTTTCGGATCGATTGTATTGCGTTGTCCGGCAACGACTATGGAGTTGGGTTTCCGCTCGATCACGATCTGAAACGAATACCTTCGCTGGACGCGCCGAATCGGCCCGTTATCGCCCGCGTCCCCGGCCCGCGCGGTAGCTTGATAATTGCTATGGCGGATTACGGGCATGAGCTCAGGTTCGGCATCTTCGTCCCGCCCGATGCGGCGCGCGGGCGTGCCCTGCTGCGCCTGGTCCGGCAGGCCGACGACTCCGGGCTGGAAGTGCTGGCCGTCCAGGATCATCCGTATCAGCCCGCGTTCCTCGACACCTGGACCCTGCTGTCCTATCTGGCCGGAGTCACCCGCACCCTGACCCTGATGCCCGCGGTCGCCAACCTGCCGCTGCGTCCGCCCGCGGTGCTGGCCCGCAGCGCCGCCAGCCTGGACCTGCTCAGCGCGGGTCGTGTCGAACTGGGTCTGGGCGCGGGCGCGTTCTGGGATGCCATCGAGGTCATGGGCGGCGCGCGACGCACCCCCGGCCAAGCCCTGAGCGCGCTGCGCGAGGCCATCGGCGTGCTGCGCGCGCTCTGGGGCGAGGCCGACCGCTCCCGTCTCCCCGGCGACTTCTACCCGCTGCGCGGCGCGAAACCCGGCCCGCGCCCGGCACATCCGATCGGCATCTGGCTCGGCGTCTACGGCCCCCGCGCGCTCCGCCTGACCGGTGAACTCGCCGACGGCTGGCTCGGCAGCGCCGCTTATGCCCCGCCCGCCACTCTCCCGGCCCGCATGGCCGCCATCGACGACGCCGCCCGATCATCCGGCCGCATCCCCGCCCTGATCCGCCGCGCCTACGTCATCGACCCCACCATGGGCCCGCCCCAGCTCACCGACCTCGCCCTGACTCAGGGCATCAGCCAATTCCTGCTCCCCGTCGACCCCGAAGGCGAGCGCCCCACCCGACATTTCGCGGCCGAGACCGCCCCCGCGGTCCGTGCGGCGGTCGCCGCCGCCCGCGCCGGGCACGTACCCCTCTAGGGGTTCGCGGCGAAGCCTTCGAGGGTCACGAGAGTTGATCAGGCCCCGAAGAAGCGGTTGTGCATGATCTGGCGGATCGGGGAGAGCAGCCCGTCGAAGGCGACGCGGTCCGACTTCACCGTGTGCAGGCTGGCGTCACCGCGCTTGGGGTCCTCGCAGATCACCCGTAGTCGTTTGCCGCCGTGATACGCCGCGCCGAGGGTGAGGTTCACGGTCCCGTCGGCCCCGACGACCCCCCATGGCCCGCTCACGTCGTGGCCCGCGATCTGGCACTTGTTGTTCGGCTTCTCGCCGGTGACGTGCGCGGTCACCTCGCCGCGCCCCTGGATGACTGCCCGGGGTTCGCCATGGGCGGTGGTGGCCGATCCCACGGCGAGCAGGAGGCCGAGGCTGCCGACCACGGTGACGGTGAGTACGCGGTTGCGCAGCGATCGAGACATAACACTGATATTGGACCGCGTCATATGAGCTTTTGATGATGTCGAGGCGTGAATCGCGGGTGAACAGCATGCCAAACCTGGGTGGTGGCCGCCATGTACGTCACGGTTGCCCTGCGGTATCTTGCATTTCGATCCCACTCCGCACCGATCGGAGTGTTTTCGGTCAAGATTGAGTAGCTGTCGGTACGCTGTGCGCCGTTCTATGTGCCCCGATTGGTAGAGCTGGACGGAACCCTCCCGAAGGAGGATGTGGTGACTGCGGTATCTCCAAAGCCCGAACAGGACCTCGAGGCGGTCCGGCCCTACCCGCCCCGGAAACGCTCCAAAGGATCGTTCATCTATCAATTGGTCACCACGACCGACCCCAAGATGCTCGGTCAGATGTACTTGTTCACGTCGATCTCGTTCTTCCTGATCGGCGGTCTGATGGCGGTGCTCATGCGCGGCGAGCTAGCGCGGCCGGGCATGCAGTTCCTGTCCACTGAACAGTTCAACCAGCTGTTCACCATGCACGGCACCATCATGCTGCTGTTCTACGCGACCGCGGTGGTGTTCGCCTTCGCCAATATCATTGTGCCGCTTCAGATCGGCGCGCCCGACGTCGCTTTCCCGCGGCTGAACGCGCTGAGCTATTGGCTGTACCTGTTCGGCGCGAGCATGGCGACCGCGGGCTTCATCACCCCGGGCGGCGCGGCGGATTTCGGCTGGACGGCCTACACCCCGCTGTCGGACATCGTGCACACCCCGGGTGTGGGCGGTGACCTGTGGATCCTGGGGGTCGCCGTCTCCGGTCTGGGCACCATCCTCGGCGGCGTCAACTTCATCACCACCATCGTGGTCCTGCGCTGCCCCGGCATGACCATGTTCCGGATGCCGATCTTCACCTGGAACATCCTGATCACCAGTCTGCTGATCCTGCTGGCCTTCCCGATCCTGACCTCGGCCGCGCTGGCCCTGTTCTACGACCGGCACCTGCACGGGCACATCTACGACCCGGCCAATGGCGGCAATCTGCTGTGGCAGCACCTGTTCTGGTACTTCGGCCACCCCGAGGTGTACATCATCGCGCTGCCGTTCTTCGGCATCGTCTCGGAGATCTACCCGGTCTTCTCCCGCAAGCCGATCTTCGGTTACACCACGCTGGTGTACGCGACGATCGCCATCGCGGCGCTCTCGATCGCGGTGTGGGCGCACCACATGTACGCCACGGGCGCGGTGCTGCTGCCGTACTTCTCGTTCATGACCTTCCTCATCGCGGTCCCGACCGGTGTGAAGTTCTTCAACTGGATCGGCACCATGTGGCGAGGTCAGCTCACCTTCGAGACACCGATGCTGTGGTCGCTCGGCTTCATCGTGACGTTCCTCTTCGGCGGTCTGTCGGGCGTCATCCTCGCGAGCCCGCCGCTGGACTTCCATGTGTCCGACACCTATTTCGTGGTCGCGCACTTCCACTACGTGCTCTTCGGGACCATCGCCTTCGCCACCTTCGCGGGCATCTACTTCTGGTTCCCGAAGATGTCCGGCCGCATGCTCGACGAGCGTCTGGGCAAGTGGCACTTCTGGACCACGTTCATCGGCTTCCATACCACGTTCCTGGTGCAGCACTGGCTGGGCAACATGGGTATGCCGCGCCGGTATGCCGACTACCTGCCGAGCGACGGATTCACCACGCTGAACACCATTTCCACCATCGGCTCGTTCGTTCTCGGCGCGTCGATGCTGCCGTTCGTGTGGAACGTCTTCAAGTCCTACCGCTACGGCGAGGTCGTGACCGTGGACGACCCGTGGGGCTACGGCAACTCTCTCGAATGGGCGACCTCCTGCCCGCCGCCACGGCACAACTTCTACGAGCTGCCCCGAATCCGTTCGGAGCGACCGGCTTTCGAGCTGCACTACCCGCACATGGTCGAGCGGATGCGC
Source organism: Nocardia sp. NPDC005746 (assembly GCF_040630785.1). NCBI lineage: Bacteria > Bacillati > Actinomycetota > Actinomycetes > Mycobacteriales > Nocardiaceae > Nocardia > Nocardia sp. NPDC005746. Next base: position 46,529 of record NZ_JBEXYE010000010.1, on the reverse strand, counting down.
GCGGAGGCCCATGTGGGCTGGGGTTCGGGCCAGCACACGGTGCACGAGACCGAGAAGGCCTCCACCACCTAGTTCTCCCGCACGTCCACCAGGTTCTCCTCGACATCGAGCGCGGCGGTCGTCTCCGGACGGCCGCCGCGCTCGCGGGTCAGGGCCGGGGCCGCCCGTCGAGGCGTTCGATATCGGTGTCGAAGCGTTCGAGGAAGTTCGCGAGGGCGGAGCGCTCGGACACCGTCGCGGCGTGATCTCCCGGCCGCGGGTGCGGCCTGATCGGACGTCCATATAACGCCTGATCATGCGTCCATTCGCGGCACGAAAGGAATAGCAGCGGACTTGCTGCCTCGGTGCTGTACTGTCCGCATTCGGAGCGTGAAACCGCCGCGCTCCGGCGCTATCCGCAGGTCTCGACTTCGGGAGGGACAATGCTCACCGATTCTCCGGATGTTTGCGATGCCGCACCGGCTTTCGTCCGCCGCGCCACCGAGTCCATCGAATCGCCCTACGACTGGCAACGGCAACTACAGCGTTGGAACGACACCAGTACGGCCGTCGCGCTGACCCTGCCGCGGCTGTTGACCCGGGCCGCCTCCTACGACCCGGAGGCCCCGGCGGTGGTGTGCGGGGGCCTGACCCTCAGCTATCGCGAACTGGACGGGCACGCGAACAGACTGGCGCGCAAGCTGATCGGTGCGGGCATCGGCCCCGAGGACGTGGTGGCGGTGGCGCTGCCGCGGTCGCCGGAATGGGTGGTGGCGGTGTGCGCGGTGGCCCATGCCGGGGCCGCCTTCCTCGCGGTCGACCCGGACGCGCCGATCACCAGGATCGCCCCGATCCTCGCGGATTCCGGTGCGGTCGCGGGGATTACGGCCGATTACCGGCGGGACTCACTGCCGGCGCCGGGCACCGGTCCGTGGCTGAGCATCGGTCCGATCACGTCCTGGGACGGGGACGGTGATGCCCCGCTGGAGGTACTCGACGCGCGAGCCCGGGAACTGGTGGCCGAGGGCGCCGACGCGCCCTTGCGCCGGACCAGTGGCGAGAGCGCGCCCGGCCCGGCCGGGGTGTGGGCGGCTCCGCTCGCGGCCCCGATCACCGATGCCGATCGGGTGCGCCCGCTGCACCTGCGGAATCCCGCCTACGTCGTCTACCCGCTCGAATCGAGCGGTGTGGTGCGGGGCGCGACCATGACCCACGCCGCGCTCGCCCATCTCGTGGTGACCCAGGCGCAGCGCTGCGACACCGATCCCGACGCCCGGGTGCTGGCCGCCGCCACTCCGGGTCGTGACACGGCGATCTGGGAACTGTTGCTGGCCTTGGCCTCCGGGGCCACCCTGGTGCTCGCCCCCGCGGGGCCGTACGCGGGTGCGGACCTGTATGAACTCATGCTGGACGCCCGGGTCACCCACGCCGTGCTGACCCCGTACATCCTCGCCACCCTGCCCGGCGCGGAACCGCTCCCGGACCTGCGGCTGCTGGCCACCACGGGTGCGGCCTGCCCCGCCAAGCTGACCGGAATCTGGTCGGCCGGAAGGTCGTTCGTGAGCGGCTACGGCTGGGCCGAGACCGGCCTGCACGCCACCGTGAGCCGCGCCCTGACCCCGGTCGCCCCGCATGTGGCGGTCTCCATCGGGGGCCCGGTGGTCGGGACCCGCTGCTACATCCTGGACCAGAAGCTGAACCCGCTACCACCCGGTGTGATCGGCGAAATCTATGTCGCCGGTGCGGGATTGGCCCGCGGCTACCACCGCCGCCCCGCCCCCACCGGCGAGCGCCTGGTCGCCGACCCCTTCGGCGATCCGGGCGACCGCATGTTCCGCACCGGTGAGATCGGCTGCTGGCGCGGTGACGGCGAACTCGACCACCACGGCCGCCTCGGCATGCTCCCCATCGGCCAACTGGTCGGCTACGGCGACGCCACCGTCCTCAACAACACGGCGGCCGTCTGGCGCTGACGGCGGCGGCGCGGACCGGCCGCTCCTGTGACCGGCGGCTGTGCCCTGCTGCGGGCGCAGCCGGTCTGTGGCGCGCCCGATCCGGAAAGGTCGCCGCGTTGCTTGGGCGAATCTCGGGTCGACGGTCGGAAATGTCGGCCGCGCAGTGGCTTTCGCCGCGCGGTGGTTGTTGCCGGGTTACGCCTGCTGGGTGGGAAGGACGATGACCTGGCGCAGGTTCACGTGGGCCGGGCGGCTGGTGGTGTAGGCGATCAGGTCGGCGATGTCGGCGGCGCTCAGCGCGTCGATGAGACCGAACATGCCGTCGAGCTGGCCGCTGATCTCCGGATTGTCGATGTGGGTGCCGAGTTCGGTGTCGGTGAGGCCGGGCTCGATATTGGTGACGCGGACCTTGCGGGTGCCGAGTTCGGTGCGCAGGGTGGCGGAGAGCTGGGTGATGGCGGCCTGGGTGGCCCCGTACACCGAGTAGGCGGGGAAGGTGACGTGCGCGCCGATGGAGGAGATGTTCACCAGGTCGGCGGGGCGGCCCGCGTCCGCGGCGGCGAGCAGGTCGGGCAGGAAGGCGCGGATGATGCGCAGCCGGCCCGCGACATTGGTGTCGAGCATGCGGGTCCACTCGTCCTCGCGACCCTCGGTGATCGGGTTGGGCAGCATCACGCCCGCCGAGTTCACGACCAGGTCGGCGGGGCCGAAGGCGGCGTGCACGGCGGCGGCCGCGGCGGTGACGCTCGCCGAGTCGGTGACGTCGACGGTGACGGCCAGCGCGGTCCCGCCGTCGGCCTCGATCTTGGCGGCCAGGGTTTCCAGGCGGTCGGCGCGGCGGGCCAGCAGGGCGACGCGGGCCCCGTTGCGGGCCAGCAGGAGGGCGGTGGCCTCGCCCATGCCGCTGGCGGCTCCGACGATGACGGCGATACGGCCGGACAGGTTCTCGTAAGTCATGTCCTCATCCTGCGAGCGTTTCCAGCGGCCGACGAGGGTTGCGCTTTTCCTGGGTCTGCCGGTACCAGGATGGGTTCGTAGGCTGGATCCCATGCAGAACGACCTCGGTGACTTCCTGCGCTCCCGCCGCTCCCGTATCCGGCCGGGGGACGCCGGACTGCGGGAATACGGCCGCCGCCGGGTCCCGGGCCTGCGCCGCGAGGAGGTCGCGCAGCTGGCCGGGGTGAGCGTCGACTACTACATCCGCCTGGAACAGGGCCGCGGCAAACATGTTTCGGATGCCGTGCTCGACGCGGTGGCCCGGGCGCTGCGGCTCACCGATCCGGAGCGGCTGCACCTGTACGCGCTGGCCCGGCCCGGCGGCACCGTCGACGCGCATCCCACCACGGCGTCGGGCGTGTACAGCGCCGCCATCCATCCGGGTGTCCGCCTGGTGCTCGACGCTCTCACCGCACCCGCTTTCGTGCTGGGCAGGCGGATGGATGTGCTGGCCTGGAATGCCCTGGGCGACTCGGTGTCCGGTTTCAGCAGGGTTCCGGCGGGGGAGCGGAATCAGGCCCGCTACCTGTTCCTCGAGCCCGCCGCGCCGGCCTATTACCCGGAGTGGGAGACGGTGGCCGGTGAGACGGTCGCGTTCCTGCGCCGTGACGCGGGTCTGCACCCCGACGATCCGCGCCTCACCGCCCTGGTCGCGGAGCTGTCCGAGCGCAGCCCGGATTTCCGGCGGCTGTGGGCGTCGCATCCGGTCAAGGAGAAGACGCGCGGCGCCAAGCTGATCCAGCATCCCGAGGTGGGCCGCCTCGAACTCGGCTACGAGACCTTGGCGCTGCCCGCCGATCCGGACCAGCTGCTGGTGGTCTACACCGCTGAGCCGGGTTCGCCGACCGCCGCGGCGCTGGCCCGGCTGGCGGGCCTGCGCTCGGTCGGCGTCTGATCCGCGGGCCGGATCTCAGTTCGTCGCAATGGTTTTGCGGTGCACCGGACCGTGCGCGTCCTGGCAGTGCGGGACGTGGTCGTGGTCGTGGTCGGGGCATTCCGCGTGGTCGGTGTAGTCGACCTGCAGCACGCTGTGGTCGATGTGATGCTTCTCGGCCAGCATGTGGGCGACCGCGGCCCGCACCGCCTGACTGTCCGCGTCCTCGTCGACCAGGATGTGCGCCGACAGTGACGGGGTGCCCGAGGTGATCTCCCAGATGTGCAGGTCGTGCACCTCGATCACGGAGTCGACCGCGGCCATCTCGGCGCCGATCTCGACCGGGTCGAGGTAGGCGGGCGCGGCCTCGAGGAAGATGCGGCCGGAGGCGCGGACCAGGCCCACGCCGGCCTTCACCATGAGCACCACCACGATCAGGGTGGCGATGCCGTCCGCGCGGGCGAAGCCGGTGAGCATGATGATCAGACCGGCGACCGCGGTGGCGATGAAGGCGAACAGGTCGTTGAGGATGTGCTGGTACGCGCCCTCGACATTGAGGCTGGTGCGGTTGGCCTTACTGATCATCCAGCTGGCCAGCACGTTCACCACGATGCCCGCGAGCGCGGTGACCAGCACCAGGCCGCCGGTGACGTCGGGCGGGTCGATGAGGCGGCGGATGGCTTCGTAGGTGAGCCAGCCCGCGAGCCCCAGCAGGGTGAGGCCGTTGGCCTGGGCGGAGAGGATCTCGGCGCGTTTCCAGCCGTAGGTCATGCGGCCCTCGGCGGGCCGGGCGGCCAGGCGGATGGCCCACAGCGCCAGCACGATCGAGGCGGCGTCGGTGAGCATGTGCGCGGCGTCGGAGAGCAGGGCCAGCGATTGGGCGATCAGGCCGACGACGACTTCGCCGAGCAGGAACACGACGATGACGGCGAGCGCGCCGGCCAGCCAGCGCTTGTCGCTGTCGGCGGTCGCGCCGTGCGAATGCCCGGCGTGATCGTGTCCGTGTGAATGCCCGTGGTCGCTCATAACCCTCCTCCGTTGTCGCTCGAACAAGACCATATGCATAAATCGCTATGTGTGCAATATTTGTGACACGTTCGATTCGACCGGATTGCCCGAAATGTGCTTCGACCTGGTCACGAGAGATCGCGGAAGGTCATGAGGAACCCGGCGAAGGCGATCACGAACAACGCGATGAAACCCAGCGCCCGCAGCCACAGCCAGGGCCAGTCCCGGACCCAGAGTCCGGTGAGCATGACCCCGACCAGCATCAACGCCCCGTAGAGGGGGGTCCGCTGCGGATGGCGACCCATATCTCCTGCATACGCCTTTTCCCGCGATCGGGCATGCGTGACCCGCCGGGTCCATAAAATCGCAAGGGTGGACGCAATCCTGACAACCATCGGTGTCGTCGCGGTGATCGGTCTCTCGGGCGCGGCCTACGCGGCCTTCCTACTGCTACGGGGGCGTAAATAATTCGCTGACAACGGTTTTCGCGTCGTCCACCGATCAGTTGTCCACACGCGGCCAGGGGTAGAAGGCCAGGTGGATCAGCAGCACCACGAGTCCGGCGAGCAGGATCGCGGCGACCGGGTGCGCGCGTCGCTCCAGGTAGCCGATGGTGCGAAACAGCGTGGGGAACGGGACATCTCGGGTGAAGACCATGGCCAGCACGCTGGGCAGGATGACCCACATCAGGGCGATCAGTCCGTAGAGCACGTACGCGCCCAGGTAGGAGTGCGGGTTCATGCCGCGGTCGGCGATGGCGAACAGGACGCCGAAGGCGTAGGTGGCGAAGGCTGCCGTGAGATAGCCCGCGCCCAGCAGCGTGATCACCGAATCCGTCTTGGTGACACGGCCGTTCACGGTGATGGTGCGTCCCGCCACCTGCTGCACGACGGGATCGGGCGGGGTGGTCAGTTGCGGGACCGCGTAATAGGCGAGCAGCACGATCACCGTCACCACGACCACCCGCACGATCGAATGCTGGGTCTCGAGATGGCCGATCGTATTGGAGATGGTGGGCCAGCTCGCCAGCCCGAACACCGATGCCAGTTCCGATACGGCGATGGCCAGCGCGGCCAGGCCCCACATGCAATAGCCCCAGAATTCCACCGAGTGGCCCGCGGGTGTGGGTACGAGTTTGGGGCCGACACCCTCCGTCATGCTGCCGTTGTATCACTAGAACCGGGGTCTACCTGCGAGTATGTGCAGTCGATGCCAGGTTGTCACGGCTCCGACATCTCTCGGTACCGGCGGGTCGGTTCGGGTGTGCCGCAGTCGATTAGGACCGTGGGGTCCGGTTTCAGCGACCCGCCGGTTCACCGCTACCTGCCGTCCGCGGTCAGGCGACCGGCGGTACCCCAGCTGTCCGCGGGCGTCTCGTGGATCCAGACCTGCCCGGCCTCGTCCGGAATCCGACACGCGCCGGTGATGCGGCGCACCACAACTCCACGACGCTCAGGCCAGATAGCGGCCGTACCAATCGATCACGCGCCGCCAGGCTTCAGCGGCGGCGGTGGGCTGGTAGCGCGGGCCGGTGTCGTTGAAGAAGGCGTGGTCGGCGTTCTCGGCGACATAGCTGTCGTGCGGCAGGCCGGCCTGGTCCAGGGCGGCCTCGGCGGCGGGCCGGGATGCGTCCACGCGGGCATCGAGCGCGCCGTAGACCGCCAGGACGGCGGCCCGGGAGCCGGTGACCTGGCCGCCGTCGGGGAAGGGGCCGTAGAAGGGGGTGGCGGCGGCCAGCTCGGGAGTGCCGGAGGTGAGCAGCAGCCAGGTCAGGCCGCCGCCGAAGCAGAAACCGGTGGCGCCCAGCCGCTTTCCGGGCGCCCGCCGCCCCAGCTCGGTCAGGCCCGCGCGCAGGTCGGCGATGAAGCGATCCTGAGGGATCTTGCTCAAGGCGGCGGTGGCGGCGGCCTGATCGGTGAAGGTGGCGGTGCCGCCCTCCTCGGAGAGCAGATCCACCGCCAGCGCCGAATAGCCCGCGCCCGCGAAACGGCCGGTCACCGAACGGATGTGGTCGGTCAGGCCGCGGTTCTCATGGATGACCAGCACGCCGCCGCGCGGCTGCGCCGCCTCGGCCCAGGCGGCCTGCAGGGTGCGGCCCTCGGGTCCGGCGAAGGTGATGGGAGCGGCCGGTACCGCGTTCGCGGCGCCCGGCGGCGGGGACGACGGGCTCGCGGAAGGTCCGGCGGCGGTCGTGGCGGGAGTCGACTGCCGGGCCGATTCGGCGCAGGAAGCCAGCAGCGCTACCGCGGCCGGCGCTCCCATGCCGAGCAGACTCAACCGGCGTAGCGCCTCGCGGCGGCTGAGCAGGCCCTCGACGTGGTCGGTGGCGATTTCCTCTGCGATATAGCGCTGCAGCGGCGTCATGCCCTCAGCCTAGGCCGCTGCACCGCCGCGGTCCCGGAGACAACGCTGTGGAAACGCTCGGGGCGCCCAGTGTTCATTCCAGGACCGGCCCGGACGGGCTACCGGTAGGCGTTGATGTCGAACGCCCCGTTGGACTGCCGGAACGATTCCGCCGAGTCCGGCCACAGCAGGGTGACGCGGCCGGTCTGCTCGTCGCGGTACCAGCTGGTGCAGCGGCCCTGGGTCCAGACGGTGTCGCGGGCGCGGTTCTCGATATCGGCCATGGAGGATTCGACCGCCTCGGGTGTGACCTCCAGGACGGTGTCCGGTACCGCCGCCAGGTGGTCGAAAGCGCTGAGCACGTAGTCGATCTGGGTCTCGATCACGTAGATGGCCGAGTTGTGGCCGAGCGCCGCGTTCGGACCGTCCAGGACGTACATGTTCGGGAAGCCGTCCACGGTGGTGGAGGCGTGGGCCGCCATGCCGTTGCTCCAGCGTTCGGACAGCAGGGAGGTGCGGCCGTGGATGCGCTTGGCGATGGACGGGCGGGTGGCGTTGAAGCCGGTCGCGAAGACCAGCACCTCGAGGTCGTGGGCCTGTCCGCTCGCGGCGATGGCGAGGCCGTCGCTGATCCGGGTCAGCTCGGTCGACTCCAGCCGCACATTGTCCTGTTGCAGGGCCGCGTAGTACTCGTCGGAGAACAGGATTCGCTTGCAGCCGATCTCGTAATCCGGGGTGAGCCGCCGCCGCAGTTCCGAATCGCGGACCTGCGCGGCCAGGTGGTCGAGCGCGCGGCGGCTGAGCAGATCGATCTCCGGGTGCCGGCGGCGGCGCGCGGCGATGCTGAGCTCCGCCTCGGCGAACAGCTCGTCCCGCAGCGCGGTGATCGACTGCGGGTCGGCGGCGAATCCGGCCAGCTCGTCGGGGGTGTAGAAGCGGTCCCCGCGCGGCAGCACGTACGGGGCCGAACGCTGGAAGACCACGACTTCACTGGCCTCGCCCGCCAGCCGCGGCAGGATCTGCACCGCCGACGCGCCCGTGCCCACCAGTCCGACTCGCTTGCCGACCAGGGAGACCTTCGGATTCCAGCGCGCCGAATGCCAACGGCGACCACGGAATTCGGTGAGGTTCGCGATCGGCGGGATCTTGGGTTCGGTCAGCCGCCCGGTGGCGATGACCAGGTTCGCGGCCGAGAACTCGCCCTGCGAGGTGCGGATCCGCCAGCGCTCCTCGGCTTCGAGCCATTCCGCCTGTTCCAGTGCGCAATTCAGCCGCAGATACGGTTCGAGCGCTTCCTGCTTCACGCAGGAGCGCAGGTAGTCGTGAATCTCCGCGCCCTCGGCGAACACCCGCGACCAGCGCGGGTTCGGCAGGAACGAGAACGAGTACAGGTGCGCCGGAATATCGCAGGCCACACCGGGATAGCGGTTGTCGCGCCAGGTGCCGCCCACATCCTCGGCCTGTTCGATGATCACGAACGATTCCCGGCCGCGGCGGGCCAGCTGGATGCCCATGCCGATACCGGCGAACCCCGCGCCGACGATCAGGACGTCGACCTCTTCCGGGGCAGGTGCCGCGGTGAAATTCGAAGCCATGGCGTCAGATCCAGCCGTACTGGGTGGTGCGCTGCCGCAGGGTGCGGCCCAGCTCGCCCGCGATCCGCTCGACATCCTCGACGGTGAGGGTCAGTCCGGCCTCGGGACCCGATTCCGGTGCGAGCCGCCCGTCGAGCAGCAGTCCGCCGAAATCGTTGGCGCCGCAGCTCAACAGCTCGACCGCCGCGGTGACACCCAGCCGCGGCCAGGCGGCCTGAATATTGTCGATCAGCCCGTGCAACAGCAGCCGCGCGACGGCGTGAACGGCCCGGGACTGCCGCCGCAGGCGTTCCGGGACCTCAGGCGTGCGGAATCCGGCCGCCGCGGTGACGGGATCCATGGGCATGGCGATGAATTCGGTGAAGCCGCCGGTGCGGTCCTGAATCTCCGCGAGCAGGCGCAGATGCGCGAGCTGCTGCGCGGGAGTCTCGATATGCCCGTACACCATGGTCGCGGTGGAGGTCAGCCCCGCGCGATGCGCGGCCTCGATCACCCGAACCCATTCGCTCACCGGGAGGTCCGGCCCGCCCTTGAGCCGGGCACGGACGTCGTCGTCGAGAATCCGCGCTCCGGTGCCGGGTACCGACCCCAGCCCGGAAGCCTTGGCCCGCACCAGGTATTCGTCCAACGGCACCCCGAGCCGAGTCGCACCGTCGAGCAGCTCCTCGGGCCGGAAGGCGTGCAGATGCAGGGGTGCGCTGACGGTGATGGCCGAGACCAGCGACAGGTAGTCGTCATCGCTGTCGGCGGGCAGCGGGCCCTGCATGCAGATCTCGGTGGCGCCGAGTTCATACGCTTCGGCGACGAGGGCGGCCAGCCGATCCCGCGCGGCCGAGCCCGACACCGCGGCCGTGTCCAGGTTCCGATTCACGACATAGGTAACGGCATCGCCGACACTCTGCTTCCGCACGGCGTCCGCGAGTTCCCCCAGCCGGTCCAGTTCGGGCCCATCGGTCTCCAGCAGCGCGAGGTACCCCGCGTCCGGCAGGCCCGCGGGATTCCGCTCCGCCTCGGCCAGCCATTCCCGCACCTGACCCACGTCGGGCGACCCGACCTCGGCGATACCACCATCCACGATCGCCACGATACCGCCGCCCCTCCGGACCGCTACCGCGCCCGCTGGTGGCCGGGACTTCGGTGCGGACACGCGTTCGGCCCGGCGCCGCGGGGCGGCGACCGGGCCGGTCAACGTGGTCGGAATGGTCAGGCGGCGGTGCCCTGGCCGATGCTGACATTGCCGAAGGAGGTGTGGGCGTAGACCTGGACGAGGTCCCGGGGCTGGTCGACGGCGGCCAGGCGGTTCTGGACCGAACCGGACTTGGTGTTGGACTCCAGTTGGGCGGCGCTGCCGGGCTTGATGCCGACGGTGAGGTCGCCCATGGAGGTTTCCAGGCGCAGGACGCCGCGGGCGGCTTCGGTGACGTGGATGTCGCCCTTGGCGACTTTCGCGGTCACCGAGCCCTGGGGGCGCTCGACGGTGATGTCGCCGGCGGACACCTCGAGTTCGCAGTCGCCGAGGCCGCCGGCGCCGAACAGGTTGCCCAGGCCGACCGTGCCGGTGAGGCGGGAGCCGGTGGGGACGGCGATGGTGACCGCGATGGTCCCGACGGCGGCGAAGGGGTTGTGGGCGCGCCAGCCGGTGGGGGTCTTCACGGTGAGGACGCCGTCGGTGAAGTCGATCCGGACCTGTTCGGCGGCGCGCACGTCCTCCTTCTTGCCGGGGTTCGCGGGCCGGATGTCGACGACGGATTCGGTGCGGCCGGCGGCGGTGACGGTGACGTTCCCGGCGGCCACGGCGACGTCGACGGTGATCGGGGCGGGGGTCTCGAAGGCGGTCATGACTTGCTCCTCTGGGTGCGATTCCGGCTGGTACCGGGCTGATGGGAGCAACTCTGACGGCCCGCGCTGACAGCGGGCTGACGCTGCCCTGACACGGCCGCTGACACAGGTTCTGCCCCGGTCACGGGTTGACGGCACAATGGTCCGGTGCAGATCAGGATGCTTGGACCGCTCGAGATCCGAACCGAGGACGGTGGATCCCTGGACGTGCCGGGTGTCCGGTTGCGGGCCTTGTTGATCGCGCTGGCCCTCGAACCCGGCCGCGCGGTCGCGAAAACCACGCTGGTCGACTGGATCTGGGGTGAACAGCCGCCCGCCGACGCGGCGAACGCCTTGCAGGCGCTGGTGTCCCGGCTGCGAAAGGTGCTGCCGGACGGCGTGATCGACGTGCAGCCGGGCGGCTACCGGCTGGCCGTCGCGCCCCGCGCGGTGGACGCGGTCCGCTTCGAACAGCTGCTGGACGCGGCCCGCGGCGGCGCGGAAGCCCAGCAGGCGCAGGCCCTGCGCGAGGCCCTGGAACTGTGGCGCGGCGCGCCCCTGCAGGACCTCGGCGCGCAGGAGAACGCGGCTGTCGACGCCGCGATCACCCGCTTCGACGGCCTGCGCCTGGCCGCCGCCGAGGATCTCTACGAGACGGAGGTCCGGCTCGGCCGCGGCGCGGGCCAGGTCGCCGAGCTGACCGAGCTGGTGGATCGAAACCCGGTGCGGGAACGCCTCGCCGGTTCCCTGATGCGCGCGCTCGCCGCCGCGGGCCGCGGCGCGGAGGCGCTGACCGTCTATCAGCGCACTCGCGAGGCCCTCGCCGACGAGCTGGGCGTGGACCCCTCGCCGGAACTGTCCGCGCTGCATGTCGCGCTGCTGCGCGGCGAGGTGGGCGCACAGCACGAGGCGGACCGCCGTACCAATCTGCGCGCCGAGCTGACCAGCTTCGTCGGCAAGCGGGCGGACCTCGACGCCGTGCGGGAACTCGTTGCGGCACACCGGCTCACGACGGTGACCGGTCCCGGCGGCTCCGGTAAGACCCGGCTGGCCACCGAGACCGGGCGCGCCATGCTCGCCGAGCTGCCGGACGGGGCGTGGCTGGTGGAGCTGGCGTCGGCGGGTGCGGGTGGCGATCTCGCCCAATCAGCGCTGGCCGCGCTCGGCCTGCGCGACGCGCTGCTCGGCGGCGCGCCCAACGCGGAACCTGTCGACCGGCTCATCGCGGCCGTCCGCGACCGAGACATGCTGCTGATTCTCGACAACTGCGAACATCTCATCGAGGCCGCGGCCGCCTTCGCGCATCGCATGCTCGGCGAGTGCCGGCGGTTGCGCATCCTCGCGACCAGCCGTGAGCCCCTGGGCATCACGGGTGAGGCGCTCTGGCAGGTCGAGCCGCTGGCCCTGCCGGCCGGGAACGCCGACGCCGCCGAGATCGAATCCTCCCCGGCCGTCCAGTTGCTGCGCGACCGGGCGAGCGCGGTCCGCAAGGATCTCGCGACCGACGCCCGCACCCTGGCGACCATGGCCCGGGTGTGCCGGGCGCTGGACGGGATCCCGCTGGCCATCGAACTGGCCGCGGCGCGCCTGCGCACCATGTCCCTCGAGCAGCTGGCCGACCGTCTCGACGACCGCTTCCGGTTGCTGACCGGCGGCAGCCGCACCGCGATCCCGCAGCACCGCACCCTGCGCGCGGTGGTCGACTGGAGCTGGGAGCTGCTCACCGACGCCGAGCGAAAGGTCTTGCGCCGCTTGGCCGTATTCTCCGGCGGCGCGACGCTGGAGGCGGCCGAACAGGTGTGCGCGGCCGCCGAGTTCGGCGCGGACGCGGCGGTCGAGCAGTGGGAGGTGCTCGAACTGCTGACCACGCTGACCGAGAAATCCTTGCTGCGCACCGCCGGTGACGACGAGCCGCGCTATCGCATGCTCGACACCATCAAGCAGTACGCCCGCGATCGTCTCGTCGAAGCGGGGGAGTCCGACGCCGCGCGCCGCGCGCATCTGGCCTGCTTCACGGCACTGGCCGCGACCGCGGAACCGCATCTGCGCCGCGCCGAACAGGTGCAATGGCTGGCGGTTCTGGACGCCGAGTACGACAACATCGCGGCCGCCATGCGCGGCGCCCTCGCCGCCGAGGACGCGCCCGGCGCGCTGGGGCTGGCCGCGGCGGCGGGCTGGTACTGGTGGCTCAGCGGCCACAAGGCCGAGGGCCTGGAACTGGTGAGCGCCGCCGCGGCGCTGCCCGGCGAGACGGTCGACGCCGAGACCCGGGCCACCGTGTACGGGCTGGTCGTGCACTTCGTGACCTCCGGCCCCGGCGACCAGCATCAGGTGGAGGAGTGGATCCACAAGGCGAGCGAGGTCAGCCAGGGTATCCACGCCAGTCATCCGGCTCTGGCCTTTCTCGCCGCCCTGGAACGAATGTTGCAGGGGCCCGACGAGTTCCTGCCCGCCTTCGAAGCGCTGCTCGACGACGCGGACCCGTGGGTGCGGGCGCTGGCCCGGTTGCAGACCGGCAAGCTGCGGGTCGTGCTCGGTCAGGACGGGGAGCGCGCCGACGAGCAGCTGGAGTTGGCGCTGGCCGAGTTCCGGGCCATCGGTGAACGCTGGGGGATGTCGTTCGCGCTGACCGAGCTGGCCGACCGGATCGCCATGCGCGGCGAATTCGGCCGCGCGTGCGCGTATTTCGAGCAGGCGGTGGCCGCGGCCACCGAGGTCGGCGCGATCGAGGACGCCGTCCGGATGCGGTCACGCCAGGCCCAGTTGTACTGGCTGCTCGGCGATTTCGAGGCGAGCGCGGTCGCGCTGACCGAGGCCCAGCGGTACGCGGATCAAGCGGCGTGGCCGAGCGGCCTGGCCGAACTGGCCTTGGCGCGAGCGGAATTGGCCCGCTGGAACGGTGACGGCGCGGAGACCGAACGTCAGATCGCGTTCGCGACCACGATGTTGGGTGAGGATGTGGGCCAGCCCTTCATGAGCGCCCTGATCCACGATTTGCGCGGCTATCTGGCCGAGGACACCGTCGCCGCCAGAACCGAACGCGCCGCGGCTTTTCAAGCGGCGACCGCCGGCGGGCACGCGCCCCTGCTGGCCCGGATCATGGTCGGCATCGCCGATCTGGCCCTGCGCGACGGCCAGGCCGAGCAGGCCGTGCGGCTGCTGGCGGCCGGTGACGCGGTGCGCGGCCTTGCCGACCGCTCGCATCCGGACGTGGCCCGCATCGAGCAGACGACACGAAGCCGCCTCGGTGAAGACGGCTTCACCGAGGCGGCGGGGGAGGGGGCGCGGGCGGACTGGCACGAGCTGGCCCGGGTCACGCTCGCTTGCTGAAAGTGGCTCGCGACCACAGGTATCCGACGATGGCGAACCCGGCGCACCAGGCCAGCGCGGCGGCGGTGTAGCCGCCCGACGGGTGACCGGTCAGGAAGCCACGCAGGGCTTCGATGATCGGCGTGAAGGGCTGGTACTGGGCGAACTGCCGCACACCCTGGCCCATCTGGTCGGCCGGGACGATCGCGCTGCTGACGAAGGGCAGCATGATCAGCGGCACCACCGACATGCCCGCCGACTCCGGGGTCTTGGCCGCCATGCCCAGCGCGACGGTCAGCCAGGAGGCCGCGAACGAGGTCGCCACCATGACGCCGATCGCGCCCAGCCATTCGGTGGCCGAGGCCGGGGACCGGAAGCCCAGGGCGAAGGCCACGCCGAGCACGGCGGCGATGGCGATCAGGTTGGTCAGCATGGTCGCCACCACGTGCCCGGTCAGCACCGCGCCACGGGAGACGTCCATGACCTTGAACCGGTTGATGATGCCCTTGGCCATGTCCGAGCTGACCGACACCGCGGTGCCGGAGAGTCCGTAGCTGATGGCCAGCAGGATCATGCCCGGCGTCGCGTAGTTGATGTAGTCCTCGCCGACATTGAAGGCGCTGCCGAACACGTAGACGAAGATCAGCAGCATCATCACCGGCATCAGCGCGGCATTGAAGATGGCGACGGGGTTGCGGGCGATGTGTTTGAAGTTGCGGCGCAACATGATCGCGGAGTCGCCGAGCGAGGCGGTCAGGCCGCCGGTGGCGCCGGTGCGGTCGGTCGCGGTGGATTCGGTGGAAACGATGGTGCTCATGCTGCGTCGGCCTCCGTGGTGGCGTGCCCGGTCAGGGCAAGGAAAACGTCGTCGAGATCGGGGGTGTGGATGGAAACGTCGGTGGCTTCGACCGAGTGGTCGGCGAGCCGGTTCAGCAAGGCGCGCAGGGCATTCGACCCGCCGTCGCCCGGCACCTGGAGGGTGAGGGCCTCGTGGTCGGCGGTGCCGTCGGGCAGGATCCGGGCGGCCGCTTCCAGCTGCGCGCTGTCGCGGAACCGGAGCTGCAGGTAGCTGCCCGGCACCCGGCGCTTGAGGTCGTCGGGCGTGCCCTCGGCGACGATGCGGCCGCCGTCGAGCACCGCGATCCGGTCGGCCAGCTGGTCGGCTTCCTCGAGGTACTGGGTGGTGAGGAAGATGGTGACGCCGTCGGAGGTCAACTCGCGCACGATCTCCCACATGGTGCGGCGGCTGCGCGGGTCCAGTCCGGTGGTCGGCTCGTCGAGGAAGACGATGTCCGGCTTGGTCACCAGGGTCATGGCCAGGTCCAGTTTGCGGCGCATGCCGCCGGAGTAGGTCGAGGCCGGTTTGCGTGCCGACTCGGTCAGCTCGAACCGCTCGAGCAGTCCGGCGACCACCCGCTTGCTCTCGCTGCCGCGCAGGCGGTGCAGGTCCGCCATGAGCCGCAGGTTCTCCTCACCGGTGAGCAGGTCGTCGACCGCCGCGAACTGACCGGTGACCCCGATCGCCGCCCGCACCGCGCGGGTCTCGGTGGCGATGTCGTATCCGGCGACGCGGGCCGTCCCCCCGTCGGCCCGCAGCAGGGTGGTCAACACGTTGACCGTGGTCGTCTTGCCCGCCCCGTTCGGCCCGAGCAGCGAGAAGATGCTCCCGGTCGCGATGTTCAGATCGATGCCGTCGAGGATCGTCTTGTCCCCGTATGCCTTCCGCAGCCCCGAGGCCGCGATTGCTGTGCTGTTCATGGAGAGAACTGTCGCCCCGGCGCCTGATATCGGCCTGATGCCGACCTGATACGGCTCCTGACACTCCTGACACGGCATTGGACCTGGGTTTACCGACGACAGAGACCCAATCGGACTACCGTTCAGTCATGGCAAGCAGGGACATCGTGGTGAGCGTCGGGGATGACGACTGGCTCACCCTCAGCGATGCCGCCGAATGCGCGGGGATGAGCGTGGCGGCATACGTGGCCTGGGGAGTTCGGGTGCTGGCGTTCCAAGCCCGCCCGGGCGGCTCGAAGCGTCGGCCGTCGACCTCGCCGTCGGCGACCCGGCGTCGTGCGAAGAACACCGACGAGACCGAGTCGATGGCCTGGGCCGAGACCTTCTCCGAGCGACTATCCCACCGCGCCGACCGCTACCGAGGCCCCGCGGTGGGCTTCGACGAGCGGTGACCACCGGGTTGCCCGTAACCCCGAAGGGCATGGTGCGGGTGCCGGGCGGCAGCTTCGCCATGGGGTCGGAGGACTTCTTCCCCGAGGAGCGACCGGTCCACACCGTGACCGTCGAACCGTTCTGGATCGACGAGCACCCGGTGACCAACGCCGAGTTCCGCCGCTTCGTGAAGGCGACCGGGTATGTGACGGTTGCCGAAAGACCCTTGGACCCAGACGATTTCCCAGGCGCGGATCCCGCCGACCTGGTACCCGGCGGACTGGTCTTCCAGCGCACCACCGGACCGGTACGCCTCGACGACTACCGGCGGTGGTGGGCATATGTGCCCGGCGCGTCGTGGCGGCATCCGCGCGGCCCGGCCGGCACCCTCGACGGCCTCGACCGTCATCCCGTCACCCAGGTCGCCCACGAGGACGCCACCGCCTACGCCACCTGGGCGGGCAGATCGCTCCCGACGGAAGCCGAATGGGAATTCGCCGCGCGCGGCGGCCTCGGCGCCGCCACCTACGCCTGGGGTGACGAATTCGAACCACGCGGCCGCCGCATGGCCAACACCTGGACGGGCCGCTTCCCGTGGGAATTCCTCCCCGCCCGTGGACAATCCGAACAGCCCGGCACCACCGCCGTGGGCACCTATGCGCCCAACGGTTACGGCCTGTCGGACATGACCGGCAATGTCTGGGAATGGACCAGCGACCTCTTCACCGCTGACCACCGGCGTCTCGCGCCCGCCTCGTGCTGCGCGCCCGCCAATCCGGCGGTCACGGAATCCGATACGGTGGAACGCTTTCCGCGTCGCGTCACCAAGGGGGGCTCGTTCCTGTGCGCACCCAACTACTGCCTCCGGTATCGACCGGCGGCCCGGCAGGGCCAGACCGAGGACACGTCCACCTGCCACCTCGGCTTCCGGACGGTCATGCGTGCAGGCGCGAACGACGGCCGATCTCGGTGACCGGCGGCTCGTCGTAGAGCCATTCCCGGGCGATCCGGTGCCAGTTGCCGGTCGCTCCGAGTTGGCCCAGTGCCGCGAAGGTGAGCAGGTCGGCGCGGCGGGAGAAGACGTGCTCGGGCGGCAGGAGCTGGCGGCGCATGCCGCGGAAGTCGGCCGAGCGCGGGTCGACGGCGTGGACGACGGCGGCCGTGGCGAGTTCCGGGGTGATGGTGATCTCCTCGTCGAGGAGATGCCATCCGGCCGCGGCCCACACGTATTCGAAGCATTCCTGGGGTGTGACGCCCGCGGCCGGGTCGATGATGCCGCGGTCGGTCCACAGGTCGTACAGGTCCCGGGGCCGGTTCTCGGCGGCGGCGCGCAGGGCGGTGCGTTCGAATTCGACGTGCCGCGGATCCATCCGGTGGTAGAGGCCGAAATCCACGAAGCCGATGCGGCCGTCGGCGGCGAGCAGCATATTGCCGGGGTGCGGGTCGCCGCAGAACTCGGCATCGGTGAACAGGCCGGTGATGTAGAAGCGGTAGATGAGCTCGCCGACGCGGTCGCGGTCGGCGGCCGGCAGGGTGCGGATGTGCTCGAAGGGGGAGCCGTCGATGAATTCGGTGACGAGAACGTGTGGCGCGCAGAATTCTTCGATGCTGTCGGGGATCACGATGTAGGGGTGGCCGCGGAAGCGGGCGGCGACGCGGTGCTGGGTGCGGGCCTCGCGCACGTAGTCGAGCTCGGTGCCGATATTGCGGGCGATCTCATCGAGGACACCGCCGTCGGCGGCGCTGGGTAGCGCGGATTTCCAGAGCCTGCTGAAGAATTCGAGGTTGCGCATGTCCGCGGCGACAGCGTCGTCGACGCCCGGATACTTGGCCTTCACCGCCACGGTGCGGCCGTCGTGCAGGGTGGCGCGGTAGACCTGCCCGATGGAGGCGGCGGCGACCGGGGTCTCGTCGAAATCGGCGAAGACACGGGACAACGGACCGAGATCGTCCTCGATGACCTTGCGCATGGCGGCGAAATCCACGGCGGGGGCGCGGTCGCGCAATTCGGCGAGCTTGGCGCGGAACATCTCCTGATGCGCCTCCGGGATCAGGTCGACCTCGAGCACCGAGAGCATCTGTCCCAGCTTCATCGCCGCGCCCTTCATCCCGCCGAGGACGGTGACCAGCTGTTGCGCCGCCTGCAACGTGGACCGTTCGGCGAGGATGCGCCGGGCCTCCTCGGTGCGGCCGATCATCTGCACACGGGTTCCCGCTCCACGCAAGGCTTGCCCGGCGGCCAGCTTGCCCAATCGGCGGCCCCGGGCCACCCGGCCGCCGCGTACTCGACCGGTCATGGATGGCACCTCCGTGTGGGCCTTCGAGCCTGTGTGGCAACAACATACAGCCGGGTCGAGCTCGTCGCCCTAAGATGAGCAAAGCTCATTTTCGCCGCACAGCAGGGAGGCTGTGATGCCGCCGAAGGCAGCGCGACAGCGTCGCGGACCCACCCAGGAGCGGTCGAAGGCCACCCGCGCGCACATCCTCGACACCGCCGCGCGGCTATTCGGCGAGCGGGGCATCGCCGACACCTCCACCAATCGGATCGCGGCCGAGGCCGAGGTCAGTATCGGCACCGTCTACCGGTACTTCGCCGATCGCGGCGTCATGGTCGACGAACTGCTCGAGCAGCTGCTGCAACGGGTCGAGAACCGCTTCACCCAATGGCTTTCCGGGCTGCCGCCGCAATCGGAGACGCAGACCCTTCAGTCGCGCACCGACGTGGTGACCGGACTGCTGGAGATGTTCACCCAGGAACCGGTCGCGAACGCGAAGCTGGTGCGGGCCCTGGTCGGCGGCGTGCAGTTCTACAACAGTGGACTGCCGGAGTTCGAGCCACGGCTGCGGTTGCTGGTCAAGGTGCTGCTCATCCAGCTGCTCGGCCCGGGCAACGACCACAAATACGATGTGATGGCCGCGGTGCTGGTCAATACCGGATTCGCCGGGGTGATGCGCGCGTCCGCGCTCGAGGTCGGCAGTGACGAACGGCAGGAGGTCGTCGCCATGACCGGGTACATGATCGCGGCCTGGATCAGCGCCGAAATGGACGGCAGCCCGGCGGACATCACCCGATGACGGTGATGGCGATGCCCGCCGAGCCCCCCGACCGAGGCGTCTACAACCCTCCGCCGCCGCCGATCACCCACGGATTGAAGGTGCACTGCAGCGTCGGGAACCGCTCCGGATCCAGTGCCCGCAAGGCGATCGACAGCGCTCGCGGCGAGTACATGAGCGTCAGATGGTCGGAGACATCCTGCTCACAGCCGTCCTGGAGCACGATATTGTCCACGCGCGCACCCGGACCCGCCTTCAGATAGGTCAGCTCCGAGGGGTTGGTGATCTCGTCGTAGCGGGTGCCGACCACCGTGTAGTCGATGCCCGGCACGGTGTCGCCGCCCGCGTTCAGCTTGTTGATGAAATCCGAGCCGATGGTCTGCTGGATACCGGCGTGCCCGACGAACAGCTCCACGAAGCCGAGCACGTCGATACCGAAGTTGTTGATCGCCCGGCCCAGCGCGCCGATCCCGTCGAGTGAGGTGCCGTGATGCGTCGCACCATAGGTGATCAGGTGTTTCACCTTCGCGCCGCCGCCCTCGAACTTGGTGTACCAGCCCGACATCGGGCCGCCCTGCGAGTGCGCGACGATGTCGACCTGCGGTGCGCCGGTCGCCGCCAGCACCCGATCCACGAGCACGGCCAGCTGCTTCGCCGAATCCTGGATGTAGCCGGTGCCCATCACGCCCGGCAGCACCGAACCCAGCCCGCCGCCCTGCACCAGGCCGGAACGGCCGTAATTGAAGGTGAAGGTGCAGAATCCGGCGTCGGTGATGGGCTTGCTCATGTACGCGAAACCGTTGTAGGCGTTCATCCAGGTGCCGTGCACCAGCACCACCGGCCGCGGATGCGCGGCGGTCGGCTTGCAGTTCCAGTCATTGGTGCCGGGCGGCGCGATATCGGGATTGGCCAGGCCGTACCCGAACGCGGCCAGCCAGGACGTCATGGGCGGACCGTAGCCGACGGTGTCGGAGGCGTAGCCGCCCGACAGTCCGGCGCTGGATCCCGAACCGCCGAAACAGTTTCCGGAGCCATTGCCCGAGCCGGCGCCGCTCCCGGAGGTGCAGGCCGATCCGGTGCCGCCGCTGCCGGAGGGTTCGGCCGCCGCCGTCCCCGCGAATCCGAGCGTCAGCAGTGACACTCCCACCATGACCAGTGCCCGTAGCGCGTGCGGGCGGGTTCTTCGTCTCATGAGGGCGAACCTAGGAGCGGAAACGCTGGTCGGACCGGTGCTGAACGGGAATTTGGAAAGCAGCCCGAATCGGCGGTGGCGCAGCCATGGCGTGCAACAAAGGGTGCGCTGATGCGGGGGTTCTCCGTCACAAACCCGGTTTCGCGCGGCGGTGAGTCTTCTGAATCTGACGAACGAACGCGCGAGTAGCCAGGCGGACGGCGAATCATCGATCGGGTGAACACAGATGCTCGGAGCGCGGCCGCGGAGCAGGCGCGCGCGCTGGTCGGGCACCACTATCGGTGCGCGGGTTCGTTTCCGGTGGAGCGCGGCAGGATTCGGGAGTTCGCGCGAGCCGTGCAGGCTTACCATCCCGCGCATTGGCAGGAATCCGCGGCGGCGCGCTGGGGTTTCGACGCACTCGTCGCCCCGCCGACCTTCGGGGCGCTGGTGTGGCAGCAGGCGCGTCGCGAGGTCCTCGAACGGTTGATCACCGGATACCGGGCGGACCGGGTCGTCCACGTGGACCAAACCCTCGAGATCGGTCGTCCGTTACTCGCGGGGGACGTGCTGAACTGCGACTTCTCCATCGAATCATTCCGGCATTTCCGGTCTTTCGATGTCGTGACCGTCACCGGCGCGCTCACCGATCAGCTCGGGAAGCCGGTGCAGACCTGCTCCACGGCTCTCCTGGTCGGTGGTCGCGAGACCGGCGGCGCGCCGGCCCGCGCCCGGCCGGCCGCCAGGGTGGGTCTCACCGAATACGCCGACCCGGTGGTCCGGGCGGCCGTCCGGCGCAGCGGGAAGCCGCGAGCGGACGGCTCGCACATCGATTTCGATGGTCTGGCCGTCAATACCGCCCTGCCCACGGCGGGGGCCACCGTGACCGCACGCGATCTGGCGAACTACGCGCTCGCGGTGGGGGATACGGAGGTCGACCGCCGTCGGTTCACAGCGTCGGGGCGGCCCGTGCAGGTCGCGCCCGGGCAGCTGGTGCTGGCGCTGGCCACCGGGTATGTCAGCTCGTGGACCCGGGATCCGGCCGCGGTCGTCAAGTTCTGGGCCGAATTCGCCAATCACGTGCACTATCTCGCGGTTCCGCGTTTCGAGGGCGCGGATATCGAGTTCAACGGCCGCGTCATCGCCTGTGACCGGCGGCGGCGGACCGCGACGATCGCGATCGACGCCCGATCGCAGGGGCGCAAGCTGTTCGGCTATGCCACCGCGGAAGTGTCGTTCGCGGCTACTCGCGGTCGGTGAATGAGCGGGCGATCAGCGCCGCCCGCAGCTGCCACAGACCAGAGGTCACCGTCGGGTCGAAACCGGTGATCTGGCAGATGCGTTTGACCCGGTAGTCGACGGTGTTGGTATGGATGTGCATCAAACGCGCGGTGCGGCGGCGGTTGAGGTTCGTGCTGATGTGGCAGCGCAGGGTTTGCAGCAGTTCGGGATGCGCGTCGAGCGGATCCAGTAGGGCCCCGAGGGTTTCGCGCCCCAGACCGGGCCGGGTGAGCTGGTATTCCAGCGCCATATCGGTGAATCGGTAGAGGCCCGGTTCGCAGGCCAGGCGGTGCACGATGTCCAGGAGTTCGTGGGCCCGGTCGGCGGCCGACGGGATATCGGACGGTGCGGCGACGACCACCGTCGCGGTGATGGGAACGCGCGCGGCCGCCGACAATCGCGTGAGCAGTTCGTCGAGTTGTTCGGTGATCGGGCTCGTGGTGGGCAAGAGGACGGTGCCGCCGTCCACGCTCAACAGGGCCAGCGCGGATTCGCCGCAGCGTGTGGCGAGTTCGGCCTGCACGCGGCGTAATTTGCGGCGGGCCACCACCTTTCCGTCCAGCATCGGGTGCTGTTCGTCCGGATGCC
This sequence comes from Nocardia sp. NPDC005746, assembly GCF_040630785.1. NCBI lineage: Bacteria > Bacillati > Actinomycetota > Actinomycetes > Mycobacteriales > Nocardiaceae > Nocardia > Nocardia sp. NPDC005746. The sequence goes on along the minus strand of NZ_JBEXYE010000010.1, from coordinate 24,389 downwards.
GCGGAATGTCCAGGGCCACCACCGAATACTCGGCCGCGATATCGATGCCGCATTCGCGGGCCATGGTGGAGGTCGGGTGGCCGCCCAGCAGCGCCGAGGTGAGGGTGTGCACGGCATTGTGGTGTTCGCTGACCACTGCCCGGAGCTCACTCACGTACGCCCGCGCCACCGTCGCGCTGATGGTGTCCAGCAGCTCCACCACCAATCTCGCCGCGTCCATCAGGTGCGCGTAATCCTGTGCGGTGGCCCCGGAGGTGATCAGGTCCATCCCGACCTTGAATCCCTCGTGGACCGAATGCAGCACGGTGTCGATCGGCACCCCCTCCCGCGCCCACCCCGCGGCCGCGTCCGACAGCCGCTCGACCTTCGCGGGAATGTCCTTGCCGTCCAACATGCTGACGGCCAGCTCCAGGCAGACCCGGGTGACCCGGGTGACGTCCCCGGAGATCACATCCCCGGGCAGGGTGCCGCACGGGATCACGGTGTCGACGAAATGCCCCACCAATTGCCGGGACAGCGTGCGCACGTCCTGCAGCGGCCCGGACATGGGACGGCCGGACACGGTCAGCCCGGTGCGGAGCGCTGGGTCGGTTGTCATCATCGACTCCCTTCCGAGGTGATCTACCGCAAGGTCACGGTGATTCGAACTCTAAAGTGACCACCAGCTCACCTTCTACTCCCTTTCGAATCACCCCTCCGCGCCCCCGGAATACCCTGCCCCACCTGTGTATTCTTCCTCCGGGTACAGCAAATCCCGCCGCTCCCGGTCCACCGGAGCAGCAGGATTGCTCACTTTTCGACAGGACTACTTGGGATTGGTCACCTCGGTCGGGAAGTCCCGATCCGGCGTCACCGTATGACCGTCCGCCCCCAGCATGAGGGTCACGACCACCGGCCCACCCGACGGGCAGCAGCTGGGATCGCTTGCCGCCAGCCACCGGTACTGCACCTGCACGCTGCGATCCGACGACCCGACCACCGACGTATAGGACGTCGACTTCTTCGTCGCGGTCCCCAGGTACCCGGCCTGGTTGAACAACATCACATGCCACGGTGAACTGGCCGTCCCATGCGGCGTATCCGCCAGCACCCACATCAGCGCCGGACAGGACCCCACCTTCGCCTCGGTCCCGCTCTGCGCGGAGAACCCCTCCCCACCCACATTCGCCCCGAGCTTCCCCAACGCCGCCGTCACCACCGGCGACTTCAGATCCACACACTTCCCACCACCCGCCGTGGCAGGCGTCCCGTCCCCCGCGGGCTTCGTCACCACCGGCGCCTGCTCCGCACCCGTCGGCTGCACACCCCCGGGCGCACCCACCGTGGTGGTCGGCGTCCCTGCGGGCTTGGGCGTGGTGGCCCCGTCCTGACAGCCCGTAACGAGCGCCAACGCCGCAACCGCCATGCCCATCCCGACGATCCGTTTCATGACCAGTCCTCTCCCCTCGGTACTACCGAGATATTCGCGGACCACGCGAGAAACGTTGCGCGATCGGCCGTGTCACACATCCACGGGCTGCGTCGTCACCGTGACGAAGCCGACCGAAACGCACCGCGCTCCGGACCCCGGCTACCGCACTCGCAGAGGGCCTTATAGCTCTCTCCCGCAATGAAATTGGAGTCCATCATGTACATCGCCTATGTCATCGTCACCGTCGTGGCCGCCGCCTGGGTGGGTTTCTCGGCGTTCTCGCTGTACCGCCGGGCCGAGTTCGTGGTGGACCCGCTACGCCAGTACTCGGTGCCCGAATCGTGGTGGACCCCGCTGGCGCTGGCCAAGGCGGCCGGCGCGGTCGGCCTGATCGCCGGACTGTTCATTCCCTTCATCGGGGTAGCCGCCGCGATCGGCTTGATCCTGTACTTCGCCGGTGCGGTGATCACCATTATCCGCGCCCGCCACTACGGCAGCATCCCGTTCCCCCTGCTGTACCTGGTCCCTGTCGCCGTGGCCATGGGCCTGGGCTTCGCCGCCTGACCGAGACCGCTACCAACCTGTCGATCGAGAGAAGAGAAGATCATGGAACCGCGTTTCAACCTGTACGCCAATGACATTGCCGCCAAGTTCAACAAGCGACTGGTCACCGCCGCCCGTGTGATCGACGAGTCCAGCCTGCCCAAGGCCACCCAGGAACTGGTGAAGATCCGTTCCTCGCAGATCAACGGCTGCGGTATGTGCCTGGACATGCACACCAAGGACGCCGCCCACGCCGGCGAGACCCCGGTCCGCCTGGCGATGATCGCGGCCTGGCGCGAATCCACCGTCTTCACCGACCCGGAACGCGCCGCCCTCGCCCTCACCGAGGAGGGCACCCGCCTGGCCGACACCTCCTCAGCCATCTCCGACGACACCTGGGCCCAGGTCCGCAAGCACTACGACGACGACCAGATCGGCGCCCTGATCTCCCTCATCGCCACCATCAACGCCTGGAACCGCCTCAACGTCCTCGCGGGCATGGTCGGCGGCTCCTACACCCCCGGCCAGTGGTAACCCGCCCTCGCCCCTGAAGATCACCGCTGTCGAGGAACTCCTCGACAGCGGTGATCTGCGCTGTCCACTCCGAGATGGTCTCCCCATCCTCGCCCAGCCGAATCACACCTCCGGCCGGTGCGGGATCGCGTCGTGTCCGTGGATCCCCGAACTGGATGCCGAATGTCCCCATCTCACTTCCTGATCCGTCAGAAGCCGGTCACGCCCTTGGCGAGGGCGGTGGTGCCCATGACCATGAACACCACGGCGATCACGGTGTGGTTGTTCGCCTGTAGCCAGTTCTTCAGGCGGGCCAGGGCGCCGCGCAGTTGATCGGCCGCGATGGCGTACCCGCCGACCGGGACGAGTACCGAGGCGGCGCCCAGCAGGACGAAGACGGTCAAGGCCGTCGCCGTGCCGGTCGGGTTCAGGCCCGCGGTGCCGATGGTCACTCCCGCCGTGATGCACAGGAGCAGGTTCTTCGGATTCAGCAGGGACACCAGCAGTCCGAAGCCCGCGGCCTTGGCGACCCCGAGTTCGTCGATGGCTTTCATCCACCCCGGAATCGAATCGTCCTTGCGACTGCCCCACTGGCGCACCGCGATGTACACCAGCAGCAGGCCCATGGCGGTCTTGATCACCGAGGCCGCGATCGACGGCTGGCTCGCCGACCGCATCAAACCCGATGCCGCGGCCGCGGTGACGAGGCCCGTGACCGTCACGATCCCCGTCACCCAGCCGAGCGCGAAGCCGGCGCTCGCCCGTCCGGCATTGGCGGACAGCAGCATGAGGATGGCCGCCACCACCGGTATGGGCGAGAGCGCCACACCGATCGCCAAGGGCAGCAGGTCTGCGATCACGAGGCCATCGCCGCGAGGTTGCGCCAGAAGTTGACGAGGCTGTCGGTGCCGCCGAACAGGGTCGTGAAGTTGGTGGAGTCCGCCATCACGATGTCGCCGGCGCGAACATCGTTGGGCGGCAACCACAGCAGGGTGTTGAACTCGGTATTGCCCGCCTCGATGAACGGATGCGGGCGGGACAACTCGATCGGCTGACGGGCGAGCAGCCGCACGGAATCGCTCTCCGGCTCGGTGAGCTGGTAGTGCGGCAGGTGCGGGTGGAAGTTGAACGTGGTGACGTTGTCGAGCAGGCGCGGCGCGTCCAGATCGCGGAACGCCGTGAGCGGCGCGATCGACTTGGTGCCCTCGACGACGGCCGGACGCAGGCCGTACACATTGTGGACGGGGACGTTCAGGGCCGTCATCAGCGAACGCGTGTACGCGCCGAACCGCTGCTGGCGCGGCACCAGCGGGTCGCCGTGGTGCTCGAACTCCACCTGACGCTGCGCCAGGTCATCGGTGAAACCGACATCGTGGTGCGGGGCGAGCAACAGACAGGTGCCTTCCCGCTGCAACCACTGCTGGATGGCCGCGATCTCCTCCGGCGCCGCCGCCTCCTGCGCGAGCAGGTGATCCAGGCCGAACACCATGAGGGTGTCGGTGTCGGCCAGGATGCGCTCGTCGATCGGCAGCTTGTATCCGGCCTGGTCGATGCGCTGGAATACCGCCACCGGATGCTCGGTCACCTCACCGGCCAGCTGCTGGAAGTGCAGGGTGGAGCGGTGGAACAGTTCGAGGGTGCCCGCGATGCCCTGCAGGAAGTGGGCGGCGTCGTATTCGGGGGTCTCGTAGGCGGGCCAGAGGACCTGGCGCACCTCGGTCATGGTGGAGAAGCGGTTGTCCAGCTCGGCCGGATTCCGCTGGGCCTCCCAGGGATAGCTCCAGGTCCAGTAGATACTGATGCGGCGTTTGCCCGGCGTGTAGGGGCGGGCCACGTGGGACTGGTTATAGGTTCGGGCCGCGGTGAACGAGCTCATGCTTCCTCGCTGTCGGTGAGAGTGGTCAGGTAGCGCAGGGCCCGCAGCCCCGGCAGGAAGAAATAGGCGCCACCGGTCACGGTGGTGAACGCGGGAATTCCCTTGATGGTCTTGCGAATCGGGCGCTTCGGAATCTTGTATTCCAGGGTGCCGTCCTGATTGCCGATGATCGGATCACGCTCGTTGCCCAGTTCGTGGAAGGACTTGTCGTTGGCCCACACGTTCTGGGCGAACTCGAACTGGCGCACCAGGCTGGCGCACAGGATGAAGGCCGCGATCCCGCGATCCGCGCCGTCCTCGGGCGTGCCCTCGGGCAGGTGCGGACCGTAGGTGGCACCGCGCCGAATCATGCGGCGGCGCTGTATGTTCACGCCGGTATCGCGCGGATTCATGCGGCGCATGTGGGAGCCGAGCGGCACCGCGTAGCCGTGCGGATCCATCTCCTTGTAGTTGAAGTCGTTGTTGCGCGACAGATCCGCGCCCAGCTCCGGGTCATCGGTTTCCGGAGCCAGGACCAGCGGCGCGCCACTGCGCCACCGGCCCATCAGCTTGGCCGCCACCATTTCCTGCTCGTCGGCGGTCGCGCCGTGGTCGGCCAGGAAGTCGCGGAATCGACCCACATGCTCGCGCAGCCGGCGGTAGGCCATGAAGGTGCCGTTGCGCGACAGCATCTCGGGCTGCGGCTGTTCCTTCGGTTCGCCTCGCTCGTCGGGGTAGCCCAGGATGAATTCCCCGGCCTTCACCGGCGCACCGCTGCCGGGGGTGGGTTCCTCGCCGCTGCCCTCGATCACTGGCTGCGACAGGCGATCCCGGTAACCGAAGTGGTCGTGCGCGTAGTCGAACGGCGGCACCGCCTCCAGGTCCAGCGAGGACAACACGGTCACGCCCGGGAAGGCGGCCAGCAGGGCATTGTGGTCGGCCACCCGGCGTTCGCGTTCGGCGGCGTCGCGGGCGAACAGGATCACGATGGCGTGCAGATCCTCGCCCGCGGTGCCGTCGACCCAATGGTCGGGATGGTTGGCCCCTTCGTCGCCCAGGACCTCCGCCCGGGCGGCCATGCCCTGGCGGAATTCCTCCGGGAAGCTGGCCAGCGCGTCCGCGGGGACGCCCAGGGCGCGCAGACCGTTCCAGGTGAAAGCCACGGACACCCACTGCTTGTCGGTGTCCACCGACTCCTGGAGATCGGCGGCCGAGGGCACCCGGTCGGTCATGGCCGCGAGCCATGCGCGCGCCGCGGCCGGGTCGGTGAAGGAAAGGAACTCGTAGCGCCCGGTCAGCGCGGGCACCCGGGTCAGCAGGATGTGCTGGATATCGTCGAATTCGAGCACGATCGGTCCCGCTACTGCATCTCGTCGAGCATGTTCGAGAACGCCGACTTGAGCCGCAGTGCCTTCTTGATCTCGTCGGAGGTCACATACGGGTACTCGCCGTACTCGAGGAAGCTCGGGAACTGGTGTTTGCGGAAGAACTCGATGGCGGCGGACCGGTTGGTGCGCCAATCTTCGGGAAAGCCTTCGAGATTCACGAATGTGGTGGTGAGGCCCGTGGATAGGAACAGGTCGAGGGCGTCCTCGAGGTACTTGTCGAAGTCGGTGTCGAAGATGCCCTGGTACTGGAATGTGAGGCCGTCGCCGATATCGAACAGCACCCAGCGCAGGTAGTGCAGGCGCAGGGGCGCGAGCACGGTCGGGTCTTGTTCGACCGCGGTCTGGATGACCTTGCCGTGCTCCCGGATCGCGGCCTCGTGGCCGGGCTTCACCTTGGCGATGATCGAGAATCCGTAGTTGGCGGGGGTGCGGGGATAGACCGGTCCGTATCGCCCCTGCTCGAATTCGAAATATCCCGTCTCCGGGAGTGCCATGGCGGCCGGCTTGGACCAATCCTCGTTGCTTGTGGCCACGTTCTCGTCCTTCCACTTCGATCTGGCTGCGGTAGCTGGAACATAACCAACTGTAGGGACGGGAAATGTCGATCGCTTATCATTGCGGGACGGAGGATTGATCATTTGGGGACATCGGAGAGACGTTGAAACCGCTGGCCCGTTACGCGGCACTGAACGAGTACGTTGACCTGGGTAAATCGCTGGGAATTGACCCGGTGGGGTTATTGCGCGCATCGGGTCTGGACCCCGCCGGGCTGAGCTTGCAGGACCGATGGGTCCCCGCCGCGGCGATAGCTGACCTCCTGGAGCGCTCGGCCGCCGCGGCCGAATGCCCCGATTTCGGGCTGCGCCTGGCCGCCCGCCGCCGCTTCGCCAACCTGGGTCCGCTGAGCCTGGTCATTCGCGAGGAACCCGATGTGCGCAGTGCGCTGACCGTGATGTCGCGGCACGAGGACACCTACAACGAGGCGCTGCGCACCCGCCTGACCGAACAGAACGGCCTCGCCACCATCCGGCTCACCCTCGATACCGGCCAGCCCGGCGATACCCGCCAATCGGTCGAACTGGCCGTCGGCGTGCTGCACGGCCTACTGGCCGGATTCCGCGGCGCCGCGTGGCAGCCCGTCGAGGTTCGCTTCACCCACCCCGCCCCGCCGGACTCGCGCGCCCATCACCGCACCTTCGGGCCGCATGTGACCTTCGGGCAGGACTTCAACGGAATCCTCACCTACACAAGCGATCTCGACGCACCCAACGCCATGGCCGATCCGCAGCTGCGCGCCTACACCCAGCAGCTGCTGGACCCCCTCCTCCCCGTCCGCCCCGTCACCACCGCCGAACGCGTCCGCGAACTCATCGAACTGCTCCTGCCCACGGGCCGCTGCTCGGTCGACAATGTGGCCCGCAGCCTCGGCGTCGACCGCCGCACCATCCACCGCCGGCTCGCCGCCGAAGGCGAGACCTTCAGCTCCCTGCTCGACTCCACCCGCGCCGAACTGGCCCGCCACCTGGTCGCCAACCCCCGCCGCTCGCTCACAGACGTCGCCGGCCTCCTCGGCTACACCGCCCCCGCGAACTTCTCCCGCTGGTTCCGCCGCCACCACGGCTGCAGCCCCGCCGAATGGCGTCGCGCCCGAATGGCGGCCGAAATTCCCTGACCTCCGAAAACGGGGATATCCGCCGCTCTGGTCGGATACGCTGCCCGGTTGAGTTGAAAAGATCGCGCTTCAGTATGGATTCGGGGTGTCAGTAGTGTCTGTTGGGTCGCTGGGTAATGGCCGACGGTGGATGTGCGCGGCCATCGCGGCGCTCGCGGTCACGACGGCGACGGCGGGCAGCGTCGCGGCGGACCCGGCTCCAGCGGGCAAAGAGCTTGTGGTGCTGGGAGATTCGTTCTCCGCCAACGACTGGGATCATTTCGAGGGCAAGAACGACTGCAATCGGCACGGAGCCACGGCCTGGCCGGTGCAGCTGGCCAAGCTGATGGGCGTGCACGGGACCGACCGGGTGTCCGATCCTTCGTGTCCCGGTGCGTCGATCGACAGCGGCCCCGGATGGACCATGGCCCAGCAGGCGCAGCGCGCCGACAAAGAAGGCGCTTTCGGGCCGAGCACCAAACTGGTGACTTTGCAGTTCGGAATGAACGACAAATGGGGATCATCGGATCAGACCCTGTTCAGCTCCTTGCAGTCCTGCGTGTTCAACCTCGAACTGGGTTGTGACCCGGATTCGGTCGAGCAGGGCCGCATGACCGACTACACCGGCGTCTCCGGTGCCCTGATGGCCAAGCGCATGAGCAACGCCGTCACCTACATCAAGTACTACGCACCGAACGCCCGCATCGTCCTGGTCGGCTACCCCGAACTCCTCACCCCGGGAAGCGGCACCATCTGCCTCTCCATCCTGGGCGTCGCGCCGTTCGTCAACCCGAGAGGCCGCGCACTGGTGGAATTCCTCGACCGCATCGACGTCGCGCAACGAGAGGCCGCCCAACTCCTGGGCATCGATTTCTTCGACGGCCGAGCCCTGTCCGTAGGCCACGACCTCTGCTCCCCCCAGCCCTGGCTGAACGGAATCCTCGACCCCCGCACCGGAATCGACGGCCTCCCCTTCCACCCGTCGACCCAGGGCGACACTGTCGTCGCGAACGCGATCTACAACGGCTACGGACGCTGAGTGCGCCCTCGGGCGCGGTGACCGTCTCCGGAACCTAGGTGCGATCGACGGCGTAGGAGAACGAGTACGCGTCCAGCCGTTCGGTCAATGCGCCGATCAGTTCGTCGGACGCGTTGCCCGCCAGTTCGATCCGCGCGTGCGTGTGGCTGTTGTGCGTCGAGACGGCGATGTCGCCACGTAACCGGGTCGCGTGCAGCTCCTGGGCTACGACCTGGCGCGTGGCGTCATGGACCAGCGGCACCTTGTGCACCTTGCCCACGGCGGTGAGGGGTATCGCACCGATGAGGTCGATGAACTTCGGTGCGGCGGCCGGTTCCGGAGCGTGCGCGGCGGCCCAGGTCAGCAGTTCGGCGACCGGTGCCGCGGCGCCCGGGCGCAGGACCACATAGGCCGCGGGAACTTCCCCGGCATGCGCGTCGGGTCTCGGAACCACCGCGGCGGCAAGGATATCCGGGTGCCCGAGCAGTGACTCTTCGACCAGTCGAGGGTCGATATTGTGGCCGCCGCGGATGATGACGTCGCGGGCCCGGCCGGTCAGGGTGACGAATCCCGCCGGGTCGACGCGGCCCAGGTCCCCGGTGATCAACCAGTCGTCCACCACGATTCCGGTGGGGTCGGGTGCCGGACCGGTGAGTCCGGCCCGGAGGTATCCGGGAAAGACGCTGGGGCCCCGGATGGCGAGCACACCGTCCTCGCCGGGCGCGCAATCGCCACGGGGCATTCCTTCGTCGTCGACCCGCACGGCTTTGATCCGCTGGTACGGCAGCCGCAGCCCGACCGCGCCCGGTCGATTGCCGGTCGTCGGCGCGAGCACGCTGACGCAGGTGGCCTCGGTGAGGCCGTATCCCTCGAGCATCGGTACTCCGGTAGCGGATTCGAAGTCCGTGCGGACTCGGCCGGGAAGTGGTGCGGCCCCGACTATTCCGCCGCGCAGGCTCGAGATTTCGACGCCATCGGGGACGGCGGGCAAGGCGGCATAGACGGTCGGGACCGCCGAGAAGCCGGTGATGCCATAGCGTTCCACGATCCGCCAGAAGTCGGCCATCGCCGCCCGGTCCCGATAGCCGAGGGGGCCGAGCGAGACGGCCGATCCCCCCGAATGGAACGGCGCGAGCGCGGTGACGTGCACGGCGTTGACATGGAACAACGGCAGCCCCGCCAGCATGACCGACGTTCCGGCGAACATCGCGTGCTGCGCGAGGGCCCAAGCGACATACACCTGATTCGCGTGCGCCTGCGGCGCGACTTTCGGTGTCCCCGTGGTGCCGCCGGTATGGAAGTACGCCGCCAGATCCGCGGGTCCGGGTCGCCGGTCGAAGGTGAGCTCCCGCGGCTGGGCCGCGGCCAGCTCGTCGAAGTCCCCGGCCCATAGCGGCGGCGCGTCGTCGACCGCGCCGCCGACGGAGATCAGCGCCCGCAGATCGGGCAGGGCCGCGGCGACCGCACACGCTCTACGCCACACCGCGGCATCGAGTTCCGGTGCGGGAGCGACCAGGACGCGCGCACCGGTGAGCCGGAAGATGTCGACGATGTGTTCGGTGGCGAGCATCGGATTGACGGGGTTGGCGACACCGATCACCTGCGCGCCGAAGAACGCGGAATAGGTGGTCCCGGTATTGGGAAGCATCAGCCCGACGACGCCGCCGGGCTCGAGGCCCAGCGCGGCGTACAGATTCGCGGCCTGGTCGATGCGCCGCAAAAGCTCGCCGTACGACCAGGTTTCGGGACGGTCCCACCCCTTCCCGCCGGGCAGCAGATGCAGTGAGGTCCGGTCGTGATGGCGGCGAGCCGTCCGTGCGATCAGCTCGTAGGTGCTTCCCGGCAGGTCTCGGTCGCTGAGCGGAATCGACTCGAGGTGCGCGAGTTCACCGGCAACGGAGGCCGCATCGAGCTGGGCGTTCACGCGCACACCACCCGATTCGCGAGCACGCCGATGCCCTCCACCTCCACCTCGACCACATCACCCGCCCGCAGATACCTCCCGGAGAACACGCCGGCCCCGCGCGGAGTGCCGGTGCAGATCACGTCACCGGGTTCGAGGGTCTGATACCGCGACACGTGCGCGATCAACTCCGGTATGGAGTGGATGAAGCCGCTGGTCCGATCGTCCTGACGCAGTTCGCCATTGACCCGGGTCCGGAGGGCGAGGTCGGGTGTCTCGGTGAATTCGTCGGCGGTCACCAGACAAGGCCCGAGCGGTTTGAAGGTGTCGAAGCTCTTGGCGACGCCGATGGAAGCGCTCGGGTCGCCGGTCATCGCGCGCAGCTGGATATCGCGCGCGGAGGCATCGTTGACGATGGTCAACCCGGCCACGTGACGCCAGGCCTCGTCGACGGACACACCGCGTGCGGGCGTGCCGATGACGAGCGCGACCTCACCCTCGTAGTCGACCTGTTCCGCGGCGACCTCCGGCAGCACGATCGGATCGCCGGGCCCGACGACCGCCGATCCCGCGGTGACTTGCATGTTCGGTTCATTGGGCACTGTGATGTCGGTCTTTCCCAGCGCCGCGAACATTTCCAGGGCTTCGGCCGCATGGCTCGCATAGTTCAATCCGATGATCAGCACCTTGCCCGGACGCGCCACCGGCGGCCGCAGCACCGCTTGGTCGAGGGCCTGTTCCCGCAGCGTCATCGCGGTGCGGGCGGCGTCCAGTCCCGGACCGCGCAACAGCGCGCCGACATCGGCGTAAGGCAAATCGAGCAGCGTGAGCACGCCCGCGCGGTCTTCTCGCGCGAGCCCGTCGTCGGTGGAGTAGAGACGCATGCCGAACCTCCTTGTTCACCGGCACCACACCGGCCTTCTCTTGATTCATAGTTAAGAGCAGGTCTTGGCTCTCAGTCAAGAGCGGGCCTAGAGTTGCCCCATGCCCAAGAATCGCCAGGACATCCCCAAGGCCGAACGTCAGGCCGAGCTCGTCGCGCATGCGCGCGAACTCTTCGCCGCGAATGGCTATCGCGGCACCAGCGTGGCGGCGGTCGGCCGGGCCGCCGGTATCGCGCCCGCCGCGGTGCACTGGTATTTCCCCACCAAGGACGACCTCTTCGCGGCCGTCGTCGATTCGATCTTCAGCGAGACGCGCGCACTCGTCGAGGCGGAATCGGTGGGCGATCCGCGGGACGAATTGGTCGACCTGCTGGTGCGCATGGAGCCCTATCGCGGGCTGCATCGCGTCGCCTACGAGCGCATGGACGAGACCGAGACGCTGCGCGCGGTGTACGGGCGCATGCAGGACTGGCTCGAAGAACGGCTGCTGGCCGCGATCTCGCAGCGCGCCGCCGCCGGGGCGGATCCGGCGTCGATCACCGATCTCGCCCATGTGCTGTTCGAGGGGTTGCTGATCAGCGTCCGCCGGCTGGATCGGCCTACCGGCGAGCTGATCGACCTGCTCATCACCTCGCTGGTGGCCACCGCGGAGGCGAGTCGATAATCACCTCTTGACTTCCATTCATGAGCGGGCCTAGCTTCTCTTGTATCCCATTCAAGAGAGTCTCGGCTCAAAGGAGAGTCCGCTCATGGCATCACCCGCAAAACTCGCCCACGTCGTCCTGCGCACCGGCCGGCTGCCGGAGATGGTCGACTGGTACGTGCAGGTGCTCGAGGGCCGCCTGGTGTTCGGCAACGACATGCTGGCCTTCGTGACCTACGACGACGAGCATCATCGCGTCGCCTTCCTCGCCACCGGCGCGTCCCAGCGGCCCACGGACGCGCACTCGGGACTGCACCACATCGCCTTCACCTACGACTCGCTGGGCGACCTGCTCGGCACCTACCAGCGTCTGAAGGCCGTTGGCGTGCAACCGTTCTGGACCATCAACCATGGCCCCACCACCTCGATGTACTACGAGGACCCGGAGGGCAACCACATCGAATTGCAGATCGACAACTTCGCCACCGACGCGGAGCTGGCGGACTTCTTCGACTCCGGCGCGTTCGACGCCAATCCCATCGGCGTCGAATTCGATGCCGACGAACTCGTCGCCCGATTCGAAGCGGGCGAGCCCCTGGCCGATCTGGTGCGGCGGCCGTGAGCGCGGACGAACAGACCCCGGTGCTCATCGCCGGCGCGGGCCCGGTCGGCCTCGCCACCGCGTATGTGCTGGGGCGACACGGTATTCCGAGCATCGTCTGTGAGCGTTTCGGGGCGGTCAATCCGCATCCCCGCGCGCACGTCGTCAATACGCGCTCGATGGAACTGCTGCGCGCCTGGGGTGTCGCCGCCGCTGTCACCGGTGACGCGGTGGCCCCGGAGTGGATGCTGAACATCGTCTGGAAGCAGACCCTCGCGGGGGAGCCGCTCGGCCGGATCAATCTGGCCGACGGAGGAGCAGATCGAATCGTGCGCCGCGGCAACGCTTCTCCCGAGATGATCACCTCGTGCGCGCAGGATCGCGTCCAGCAGCGGCTGCTCGACGCGCTGCGAGCGCAGGGCATGGCCACCGTTCACTTCGACACCAGCGTCGTCCGCGTCACCGATACCGGTGATCAGGTCGACGTGCTCGTCGAATCCGGCGGTGCGACAAGAACTATCGCGGCAGGCTATGTGGTCGCGGCGGATGGTGCGGCGGGCACATTGCGCGCCGACCTCGGAATCGGCATGGCGGGAATGCCGGAGCTGGGTCGGCAGGTGAACATCTACTTCCACGCCGACCTGTCGCCGTGGACCGACACCGATCCGGCCCTGCTCATCTGGATGATCAACGCCGAATCGCCGGGTGTGTTCATCGGAATGGACGGCAAGCACCGATGGACGCTGAACCGGCCGTTCGACCCCGCCCTGGAATCGCTGTCGGACTACACCCCGCAGCGCTGTATCGACTTGGTACGCACCGCGGTCGGCAGCGCGGACCTCGCCGTCGACATCCGCTCGATCGGGACCTGGACCATGGCGGCCAGTACGGCCGAAACCTATCGCACCGGCCGGGTGCTGCTCGCCGGTGACAGTGCGCACCAATTCCCGCCGACCGGTGGGCTCGGCATGAACACCGGGCTCGCCGACGCCGACAACCTCGGCTGGAAGCTGGCCGCGGTGCTCGGTGGCTGGGCGCCCGAATCCCTGCTCGACACTTATGAAACCGAGCGCAAGGCGGTCGCGATCAGCAATGCCGAGCGCAGCGTCGCCAATGCCCTGAAGATGTTCGACGCCGGAATCGGACCGCTCACCATCCAGATCGCCGAGCGGCTCGACAGTGCCGAACCCTCGGTCGCCCAGCGTGAGCGCGAGCTGCTGGCCGCGGCGATCCCGCGGCATCGAGAGCACTTCGACGATCTCGATCAGGAATTGGCCTATGTCTACGGCGGGGAGGACACCGACGCCGATCCGATCGCCGTAGCGGTCCCGGGCGCGCGGCTGCCGCATGCGTGGATCGCCCACGAGGGCGCCACGGTATCGACCCTCGATCTGATCGGACCGTGGTTCACCGTGATCGCCGGTCCCTCCGGATCGGACTGGGCGACAGCGCTTTCCGAAGCCGCCGGGGAGGTCCCGTGCCGGGCCTTCATCGTCGGTCACGATTTCGAACTCGACACCGACCGCTTCGGTCTCGGCTCGGCCGGAGTCATCCTGGTCCGGCCGGATGGGCATATCGCCTGGTCGACCGATCAGGGCTCCAGCGCACCCGCCGCCGATCTCGCCGCCGCACTCCGAACCGCCTGCGGCAGAAAGCCGAACCCATGACGAACCAGATCGCACCGGTCACCCTGTCGGACCGGTACACCCGGCAGCACGGCGCCGTCCACCTCACCGGGATCCAGGCCCTGGCCCGGCTGCCACTGGAGCTGCGGCGCGCGGACCTGCGTGCCGGTCGGCGCACCGCGGCTTTCATCTCCGGCTACGAAGGCTCGCCGCTCGCCGGCTACGACACCGAACTCGCCCGCAACGCCGCCCTGCTGGACGAGCACGACATCGTGTTCCGCCCCGGCGTCAACGAAGAACTGGCGGCGACCGCCGTGCAGGGCACGCAATGGGCGGCGACCCAGGACGATAAACGTGTCGATGGCGTCCTCGCGCTCTGGTACGGCAAGTCGCCGGGGCTGGATCGTGCCTCCGACGCCATCCGGCACGCGAACCTGATGGGTACGCACCCCGAAGGCGGGGTGCTGGCGCTGGTCGGCGACGACCCGGCCGCCAAATCCTCCACCGTGCCCGGCGCGTCCGAGGGGCTGCTGGCCGACCTCGGTCTGCCCACCCTGTATCCGGCGGATCCGCAGGAGGCCTTGGACTTCGGGCTGCACGGGGTGGCGATGTCGCGGGCGTGCGGACTGTGGGTGGCGCTGAAGATCGCGACCAATGTGGCGGACGGTTCGGGGACGGTGGACCTGGACCCCGATCGGGTGCGGCCCGTCGTGCCCGACCTGACGGTCGACGGTGTCGCCTACCGGCACGAGGTGACCGCGCACGTCCTGCAACCGACGCTCGGGGTGCTCGAACGCAGCCGCGAGGGCGCCCGAATCGAGATCGCCCGACGCTACGCCGTGGCCAATGACCTCAACCGGATCACCCACGCCGGCGCGGGCGACCGGCTGGGGATCGTCGCGGCGGGCAAGACGTATCTCGATGTGCGGCAGGCCTTGCGGATGCTCGGGCTCGACGACGCCGAGCTGGAGCGCCGCGGCGTCCGGCTGCTGCGGCTCGGGATGATCCATCCGCTGGAACCATCCATCGTCCGGCGATTCGCCGAGGGCCTCGACGAAATTCTGGTGATCGAGGAGAAGCGACCGTTCCTCGAGATCGCGGTCAAGGATCTGCTGTACGGCAGCCCCGGAGCTCCCGCTGTGCACGGCAAGCGGCTGCCCGACGGAGCGGTATTCATGCCCGCGGACGGCGAACTCGACCCGGACGTCATCGCCGGGAAGTTGGCCGCACGGCTGTCCGTGATCGGCGGATTCCCGACCGCGGAGCAGTGGCGTGGTCGCCGCCGCACCGGAATCGGCTCGCGCGCACTGCCGCTCGTCACCAGGACGCCGTACTTCTGCTCGGGTTGCCCGCACAATGTCTCCACGAAGACGCCGGACGGGGCCACCGTCGGCGCGGGCATCGGCTGCCACGGCATGGTGTCGCTGATGAGCCCGGACCAGGTCGGCGACATCACCGGCCTCACCCAGATGGGGGGTGAAGGTACGCAGTGGATCGGCATGGCGCCGTTCCTTTCCCGCACCCATCTGATCCAGAATCTCGGTGATGGGACCTTCCACCATTCGGGCAGCCTGGCGGTGCGTGCGGCGATCGCCGCGGGCAGTCACATCACCTACAAACTGCTGTACAACTCGGCGGTGGCGATGACCGGCGGTCAACAGGCTGTCGGGGTGATGCCGGTCCCGGCGATCTGTACCGCCATGCTGGCCGAAGGAGTCGCACGGATCATCGTGACGACCGATGACGTCAAGCGGTATCGAAAAGTACGGTTACCCAAGGATGTTCAGGTCTGGCATCGTGACCGTTCGATCGAGGCGCAGGAAACCCTCTCCCGCACAGCGGGTGTCACCCTGTTGATCCACGATCAGGAATGCGCCACCGAGCTGCGCCGCAAACGCAAACGCGGGCTCACGCCCACACCCGTGGACCGCATCGTCATCAATGAACGCGTCTGCGAGGGCTGTGGTGACTGCGGGCAGAAGTCGAATTGTCTCTCGGTGCAACCGATCGACACCGAATTCGGCCGCAAGACCCACATCGACCAATCCTCCTGCAATATCGACCGGTCCTGCCTGGCGGGAGACTGCCCGTCATTCCTTTCCGTCGTCCCCGCCGGGAAGCGTGCCCGGCCCGCCCCCGCGGCCCTCGACCCGAACGACATGCCTGCCCCGCCCGGAACCTTCCCCGGCACCCACACCACGCGCATCACCGGCGTCGGCGGGTCCGGTGTGGTGACGCTGGCCCAACTGCTCAGCACCGCGGCCACCCTGGCCGGGCATCGGGTCCGCGCACTCGATCAGACCGGGCTCGCGCAGAAGGGCGGCGCCGTCGTCTCCGATCTCAAATTCTCCACCGAGCCGATCGAACAGGGCAGCAAGGCGACTGCCGACGAGTGCGACCTCTACCTCGGCTGCGATCTGCTCGTCGCCGCTGAGCCCCGCTACCTCACGGCCGTCGATCCGGCCCGCACTGTCGCGGTGATCTCCACCAGCGAAGTCCCGACCGGGCAGATGGTGATCGACCCGGCCGTCTCCTTCCCCGCGCACGGTCCGATCCGGGACACCATCCAGGCTGCCGCCGCCGACAGCCGCTTCCTCGATGCGCGTGGCGCCGCGACCACCTTGCTCGGCGCGGATCAATTCGCCAATCTGCTGCTCGCGGGCGCGGCCGTGCAGGCCGGGGCACTGCCGTTGCCGCCGGCCGCCATCGAGGAGGCCATCGCCCTCAATGGCGTGCAAGCCGAGGCGAATACGACGGCATTCCGATACGGCCGATTGTCCGTCGCCGACCCGGCAGCCTTCGATATCGCCATGGAACGTGCCCGTGGTCCGGTCGAAACCGTTCGTGAATTGTCGAGCGCGGCCGCAGACCTCATTTCGGCCGTGCCCGCCGAGCCGGGATCGGAACTCCACCGCCTACTCGGAATCCGGGTTCCGGATCTGATCGACTATCAGAATCTCTCCTACGCACGGCAATACAGCGGCTTCGTCGCGCAGGTCCTCTGGGTCGAATCCGAACGGATGCCCGGGTCGACCGCACTCACCGAGTCCGTGGCCCGAAACCTGTACAAGCTCATGGCCTACAAGGACGAATACGAGGTGGCCCGGCTCTCCCTCGACCCCGGGGTGCGCCGCGCCGTCGAAGCCGAATTCGGTCCCGGCGCTCGGATCTCCTATCGGCTGCATCCCCCGGCGCTCCGAGCCCTCGGTCTGAAGAACAAGCTCGAACTGGGCCCTTGGTTCCGACCCGTCTACCGTGCGCTGATGGCCCTGCGACGCCTGCGCGGCACCCGCCTCGACCCTTTCGGCCGAGCCGAGATCCGCCGGACCGAACGCGCTCTGATCACCGAATACCGCGCCACCATCACGGAACTTCTCGAGTCCCTGAATCCCGGCACCCACCCGATCGCCGTCGACATCGCAGGCCTCCCCGACATGATCCGCGGCTACGAGGCGATCAAGGCCGCCAACGTCGACGCCTACCGCGCCGCCGTCGCCGACCGCCTACCGGCAGTGGTCACCGGTCGCTGACTCCCCGCGGCCGGTTTCCCGCCCGACCTCCGACATCGGGGGTGGGCGGGTCGCCGGTCGGATAATGTGCGGTTGAGATGAAAAGGTGGTGCTTCACTGTGGATTCGGGGTATCGATAGTGTCTGTTGGGTCGCTGGGTACTGGCAGGCGGTGGTTGTGCGCGGCCATCGCGGCGCTCGCGGTCACGACGCCGACGGCTGGCAGTGCGGTAGCGGATCCGATCCGGTCGGGTAAAGAGCTTGTGGTCCTGGGTGATTCGTTCTCCGCGAACGAATGGAACCATTTCGACAATTCGAACACCTGCAATCGTCACGGCCTCACGGCCTGGCCGGTGCAGCTGGCCAAGCTGATGGGCGTGCACGGGACCGAGCAGGTGTCCGACGCTTCATGTCCGGGTGCGTCGATCGACAGCGGGCCCGGATGGACCCTGAGTCAGGAAGCGGCGCGGGCGGACAACGAGGGTGCCTTCGGTCCGAACACCAAACTGGTGACACTGCAGTTCGGGATGAACGACAAATGGGGAGCGTCGAAGCGGACGCTGTGGGATTCCTTGCATACCTGCGTATTCAACCTCGAACAGGGCTGTGATCCGGACTCCGTCGCCCAGGGCCGGATGACGGACTACACCGGCGTCTCCGGTGCGCTGATGGCCCAGCGCATGAGCAACACCGTCGCTTACATCAAGTACTACGCCCCGAACGCCCGCATCGTATTGGTCGGCTACCCCGAACTTTTCACCCCGGGCAGCAGCACCATCTGCCTCTCCATCCTGGGCGTCACGCCGTTCATCAATCCGCGAGGCCGCGCGTTGGTCGAGTACCTCGACCGCCTCGACCTGGCGCAACGAGAAGCAGCCCAACTCCTGGACATCGATTTCCTGGACACCCGAGCCCTCTCCACCGGCCACGACCTCTGCTCGTCCCAGCCCTGGCTGAACGGAATCCTCGATCCCCGCACCGGAATCGACGGCCTCCCCTTCCATCCCTCCGCCCAGGGCGACACCGCCCTCGCCAACGCGATCCACACCCGCTACGGCCACTGAGCGGTCGATACCGAAGGGGCAGTGGGGAATCGATCCCTCGGCTACTTCAGCCGGTCGCGCCGTCGGGACGGGCGACCGGCATGATCGTGACGAGGTCGTCCAGACCCTCGAAGTCCTTCGGATTGGTCGTGTAAAGCGGCAGTCCGTTGCGTGCGGCGGTGGCGGCGATCATCAAGTCGGCGGTGCGCCGTCGTGGCTGCCGGCCGATCGCGTACACCGAAGCGCAGATCAGGCCGAAGATGCGTGCGGCCTCGCTGTCGTACGGGAGGGCGTCGCCGAACGTGGCCTCGGTGTGCTGCAGCACGGCGATCCGGCGTGCCCGCTTGATCGGATCGTCGGTCGCGTACGGCCCTCGTGACAGTTCGCCCAATGTGACTGCGGTGATGGCGGATTCGATCGGGAGCTCGGCCGGATCGAACAACGACAGTGCGGCGATGATGCTGGTGTCGAGCACGCCTCGGGCGTGGCGGTTCACAGGCCGGTCCCCTCGAGTGGGTCGTCGGACAGTTCATCGGTGACGGCGGTATCCAAGTCACGCCGCAACTCGTCGTAGTCGAGGGCGGGAGCGGCGGCGAACATCGCCTGAGCCTGGCTGGTGTGGACGAACCGATGTCGCCTGATCGGCGTCACCTCGGCCAGTGGCTCGCCATTGATGGTGAGCACGTACTGCCTGCCCTCGCGCAAGCCGCGAGTCACAGCGCCGGAGTCATTGACGAACTGGCGCACGCTGACCTCGGTCGGCTGCTTGTACTCGGGAGCAGACACCCCCACAGCGTACCACGCCGTGGTACGGCAGCTGGGCCTGATCTCGCCCTCGCCTGTGAAGATCACTGCTATCGAGAAAGTGAACCTTGCTGAGTTCCGCCTGCGTATCCATCGTCGGATTGTTCCTGGAAGATCGGTGCTGCGACGTCGAACAATGCTGCCCGGGGCCGGTCGAGGTACAGCTCCCACGGCTCAGGCACCTGGTGGTAAGCCGCGCTATACAGCGCTTGGACGAAGGGCAGGGCCGCATCGCGAATGTCCCGCGGACAGAACACCGCGACTTCCTGCCATCTGAGCCACATCTCCGAGGTGGCACCCGGCACATCGATGCCGTCCAAGGTCTCCCCATCGCGACGACGTTCAGCCAGTCGCTCGACCGCTTTCGTGGCCGCGAGCATGTCGCGGAAGACCACGATGCTCAATGCGTTGACCCGCCCTATGGCGATGTGACGCAGCTTCTCTCGCTCGAGAACGATCATTCGGCGCTGGATCAGGATGGTTGTCACTGCGCCGAGGCCTGCGCCGATCACCGCGAACGCTCCTGATGCCAAGGCGGTCCACATGGGAAGATGTTAAGTACTTGGACTCGGGGGCGTGGCTGGAACGGAAGCTGTTCAACCTACTGAAAACCGAATATTGCACTGTGGCACAAGCTATCTCGGTCGAGCGGCGCAGCTACAGCGATAAGCTGGAAGCGCGCCGAATATTGTTCTGAGAGTCGGATATTCGTGCCTGCGGGTTCGGTCAGGAGGGCACGACGCCTACGCGCTGTGCCAGCTTGCCCAGTTGCCCTGTGGCGAGATCCCGCCGTGCTTCCCGCAGCATCGCGCCGACCAGTTCGCGCACCGGGGCCAGCCCGCGAACATGTTGGGGCGCGGCGTGTTCAGCCCTCAAGAGGGCGTGAAGTGTCGCGCGGTGGTCGCGCTTCATCGCGTACGCGCGGCCGACCTCCACGAAGTAGAGGGCGTGGCGTGAACCCTTGGGCAGGTCCGCCGGGTTCAGGGTCTCTGCGATACGCAGCGCCTGGACGGGTTCGCGCCGTTCGACGGCCGAACTCAGCTGCCACAGAGCGACATTGGCCGGGCCGAAGGTTCGATTGCGTGCGGTGCTGTGGCCGGTCGGTGCGTTGCTGAGCCTGCCCGCCATCTCGGCCGCTTCATCCAGATGGGGTTGCGGGTCGCCCCCGGCCAGGGTCTCGACGAACCCGGCCTGGAGGCGTGCCATCCCCACCGTCTCCAGCTCGCCGCGCGTGCTCGCATCGGGTGTCAGCTGATCGGCTACACCGGTCGCGACCGTCAGCGCGGCCGACAGAGCACCGGGGCGGGCTGCGAGAACTTGGGACTTCAGGAACTGGGCGGCGGCGATCGGGGCCAGCGAATCGGCGTGCGCCGCAGCCCGTTCGGATTCCTGCACCGCGGTCCATGCCAGGGCATCGTGACCGCGCTGGCGGAGCGCGGAGGAAACGCCGTAGGCGGCGGTAGCCAGCAGGTCCCACGCCGCAGTGCCGCCGGTCTCGGTGAGGTGATAGGCGTCGTTGAGGAGATCAGGCAGCAGCGGGCCGAGTGCGGCGTAATCCCCGCCCTGTCGCAGCCGTGATGCGTGCTCGACGGCGGCGCTCAGTTCGTCCAGGGTGCGCGGCGGACGGGTTTCGGTAACGTCGCCCCGGGTCCACAACGCCGTTTCGATCGCGGGCACCGCACGGTGGAATGCGCTGGTGGACGGGTCAATTCGGTCGTCACTGCCGGTCAGGTCGCCGAGCGTGCAGCCGAGCGCTTCGGCAAGAGCCAGCAGGGTGCGGCGTGAGTCCACAGGCCGTAGCCCGGTCTCGTACTTCGCGATCACCGATCGGCCATTCCCGGAGCGGTCGGCCAGTACCTGTTGCGAGATCCCGCGCCGCGCCCTGATCTCGCGGACCCGCTGCCCGATATAGGTGTCTTGTTCGTCGATCATGCGCCGCTCCCTCCGATGCGCCCTGACAAGGCACAGGTTACGTGCCCTGTGTTCCCGGTGGGAACAAAGTTCGGCGCCCGCGCTGCGAAGGTCAGGAAGCGGGTATCCGCCGCCGGTCCACCTGGCACTCGGAACCCGACCACGAACACATCGGCGACCAAGGGGGTAGCGATGGCAACCGGGTCCATAGCGGAGGCGGCGGTGCTGGGCGTGCTCGCGCCCGGCGGAATGCTGACCGCCGCTCAGATCAGCGAACAGGCCCAGATAACAGGGGCGTCCACCCGCCGGGCAATCGGGCAACTGGAGTCGCGTGGCCTGGTGATGGCCGCCTCGCACGCCTCCCGCTGGTCGATCACTCCCCGAGGTCGCGCGGCTTGGGTCACGAAGTTCAGGCGGTACGCGCAATGACCCGCCGAAGTCCCCGGCCCACAGGGCGATCCAGGCTCGGCTACCTCCAGCACGCCGATGGCTCCTGGTCGGTGGTCGGCGCGGACGGGTAGCCGATCTCGATGGACGAATACCGCTTGCGGCTGTGCGAGCTCGAGGCCGACGTGTCCGACCTGGAGGCGCTCGGCCTGGTCGCGATCGAGGCGTCGCCCGTGAGCATCGATGAAATCAACGGGAATGCAATGGATTCCGCGCGAAGGGAGCTGGAGAGATGATCACCTACCTGGCCGACTACGAGACGTCGCTGGTCTGGGGGTGGGTGCTGGCCATGGTTGTTCCCAGCATCGCCCTGATACGGCTCGCGCTCTGGTCCGATCGGATGCCGCCCCAGAACAGCGTGGGTGCGATCAGAGCCAGGATCGAGCGGGAGCGCCGGGCCGCCGCTGCCGACCCGATACGGCGGCGGCCGGTGACGGACACGCGGGCCGCCCGAAGGCCGGTGCACAGGCGCAGCGCAGCCTGATCGCCTGTCGTGCACGGGGCTGTTCGAAAGCCGCCGTCGAGCGCGGGGAAAGTCAACGAGCCGAGGTCATCTCGATCACAAGGAATCGGCCTGCTTGCGTCGTTGCCGGAGCGCGCGCATCGACACCTGCGATCCACATCCGGGACTGCAATAGCGCGCTGCCCGGTTGCGGGTGCGATCGATGAAGCCGAAGTGACACGGCGGATTGCAGCATGCCTTGATTCGCATCCAGTCCCCGCGCTGCGCCGTCTCGGTCACCGCCGCAAGAACGCTCCCCAGGACACCGGGGACGCCGGTCGATCCGGCGAGAAGTTGCGCCGCCTGCGCGGTGACGACCGTCGTCAGCGGATAACGGACACCGGCCTGCCGTAGGTACCGTTCCGCCTCGGCGACCTGGGCGTCACCGACATCAGGATCGCCCGCGTGGGTCAGCAGCGTGGTGACCAACGCGTCGCGAAGCTCGCGGGCGGCGACCGCGTCGGAGTCGGTCACCACAGTGGCTGCGTCGAGCAGACCTCGCTGGATCGCCCAATCCGCGAATCCCGCAGCCGTGCCGAAGATCTCGGCACGCCCCGCGCCGTCGGCCCTGGTGTTGACGAACCCCAGCACCAGGGCGGCCGCATCATCGCTCCACTGCGGTATCTCCACTCCTTCACGATACCAACGGCACATTCGAGGTAGCCCATTCGGTCGCAACTCCCTCAGGGGAACCTCTTGAAATGTTGCGTTCTAAACCGTTACGGTCGCAACATGACAAATGAAGGACACACCCCGCGAGTCTGGTTCATCACCGGCGCCTCCTCGGGCATCGGACGCGAGCTCACGATGCAGGCGCTGGCATCTGGCGAAGCCGTTATCGCGGTAGCCCGACACACCGAAACCCTTACCGGCCTGGCGCAACCCGACCAGCTGCTCACGATCGAGGCGGACGTGCGCGACGAGAGAGCCGTCGCGAAGGCGGTCGAGCAGAGCGTGGCTCGCTTCGGCCGCATCGACGTCGTCGCCAACTTCGCCGGCTACGGGCTCTTCGGGGCCGTCGAGGAAGCCTCCGACACGCAAGCACGGGCGATCTTCGACACCAATGTCTTCGGAGTGCTCAACGTCCTGCGCGCGACGCTGCCGGTGCTACGGAGCCGGCGATCCGGGCACATTCTGCAAGGCTCGTCCTACTACGGCCAGACCGCCGACCCCGGCGTCGGGCTGCTCGCCGCGACCAAGTACGCCGTCGAGGGTCTCTCCGACGCGCTCGCCGCCGAGTTGGCTCCACTCGATATCCACGTCACGCTCGTCCAGCCCGGCCTGACCGCGACACCTTTCCTGTCGAACCTCGCCGCGGCTACAGCGACCCACGCTGACTACGACCAGACGGTACGCACCCTGCAACAGGCGATCCAGGCACTGCCCGCCACGGCATTCTCCGCTGTCGATCGCGTAGCCGCAGGCATCCGAACCGTCGTTGCCAGTGACAATCCGCCCCGCCGTCTCGCCCTCGGCATCGCGGGCTCCGACAGCATGCGCACCGCGCTCACCGCACGCCTCGACGACCTCGACGAATGGGCCACGATCACCAGCCTGGTTGATGCCCACACGGGATAGGCAAGTTCATAGCGAGAGCGCGGGATTGCGCGCCGGAACATCCCGGCGGCACCAATGCCCGCGCGACCGCCCGATAGACCACCCCGTGCTTGCGCTGAATCACCCTGTCGGACAACGTTACCCGTGCGTCACTACGAACTCGAACTCGCTTTGCGAGAGAAGCGTGCCGTCTTCACTGAGCTCAACATGGCTGCGCGACTGCTGCGTTCCCTATTCGCCCCTGCGACACCCGCTTCAGGAGAGTGAGATTAGACCGTTTTGCCCGGTCCGCTTGATCATCCGATACTGCCGCGACTCGAGCCTTCGGCACCAGCGGCAAGCGCGGCCGGCGAGTGCACATACCTGCAGAGTCCAGGATGATTTGCAGGCCTGGCCGTATGGCGTCAGTCGGCCTTCAAAACCCGCAGGTAGCGGCGTCGGTAAACGCGTTGCGCGAGAAGCAGGATGGGAAATCCCCATCTCCACGGTCCGGTAGGCGCGGCGCGTGTCAGCGATCGCAGGGTGAGGTAGACCGTGCCATCGCGGTCGCGGTGGACGATGAACGCCTCCTCGCCGGAAACC